>NZ_JPGL01000053.1 GCF_000732615.1 Burkholderia paludis | reverse complement strand
GATGGGGGGCGGTGGCTCGCGCCGTTGGGCGGGCCCGCTGCCGGACCCGCCGCAGCCCGGCGTGCGGGCTGCCTGACGAACGTCTTCAGGTGGCGGTGTGGGTGGTGCGCGCGATCGAGCGGATGCTGCGCTCGACGCGCACCAGGATGATCAGCACGGCAAGCGACACGAACGAATACAGCGCGACGAGCGTGGCGATGCCGGCGTAGCGTGCGGTCTGGTCGTGCTCGGCAGCCGTTTCTTCCGCTGCCTTCTTCTCGTTCTCGACCGCGGTCCGGCGGGCCTCGTAGCGCTCGGAGAAGTCGCGCATGACCGCCGACACGATGTCGGTGTACGCCTGCTCGCGCGCATACTCGTCGCCATGCCCGGCAACCTTCTTCTTGATGCTGGCAGCGACGTCGGCGCGCGACAGCACCTTGTCGAGATACGCGATCTGCTGCTGGTAGTAAGCGATGTCAGGATGTTCCTCGTCGCCGAGCACGTTCTGGAACGACGGCTCGTATGCGTCGCGATCGACGGCGTAATCCGCCGACAGCGCCGCCCGGCCGTGTTTCTGCACGATGCCGGACAATTGCGTCGACAGGCGCTGTGCGGGCGACTCGCTGTCGTCCTTCGCGGCCGCCTCGGTCTTGGCGGGCGCGTCGCTCTGCCACGCGAACGAGGCCGGATCGACCTGGATGGCCGAATCGACCTTCGGCGCTTTCGACAGGCGCGCATCGAGTGCGATCGCGCCGAAAATGCCCCCGCCGATCAGTACCACGGTCGCGAACAACAGCACGATCACGCGCAGTACCTGAAGATAGCCGCCCTCGATTTTGGTCAGGATGCTCAAGGCATTCTCCTTTCTTATGATGAATGAGGCGCCGAGGCTAAAGACCTTTCCAATGGCTGTCAATCGTCACGCCGGACAACCGCAAGGCTCGCTAGAATGTCGGCTTTCCCGCAACGCATGGGACCCGGGCGGGCGCTGACGCGCCGGCCCCGGCCGACAGGAGACGAAACACGATGAAAATCTACGACCAGTTCTATATCGACGGCGCATGGCGCAAACCGGCCGGAACCGGCACGATCGACGTGATCGATTCGGGCACCGAGGCCGTGATCGGCCGGATTCCGGAAGGCGTCGCATCCGACGCGCAGGACGCGATCCGCGCAGCGCGTGCGGCGTTCGAGGCCTGGGCGGCCACGCCGGCCGCGACGCGCGCGGGTTACCTGCGCAAGATCGTCGAGCATCTGCAGGCGCGCAGCGAGGAACTCGCCCAGTCGATCACCGGCGAAGTCGGGATGCCGATCAAGCTGTCGCGCGCGATCCAGGTCGGCGGCCCGCTCTATAACTGGAAGGCGTACGCGAAGCTTGCCGAATCGTTCGAATTCGAGGCGCAGGTCGGCAATTCGCTCGTCGTGCGCGAGCCGGTCGGCGTCGTCGCGGCGATCACGCCGTGGAACTACCCGCTCAACCAGATCACGCTGAAGGTCGCGCCGGCGCTCGCGGCGGGCTGCACGGTCGTCCTGAAGCCGTCCGAAGTCGCGCCGCTCAATGCGTTCATGCTTGCCGAGGCGATTCACGAAGCCGGCCTGCCGGCCGGCGTGTTCAACCTCGTATGCGGCTACGGCCCGGTGGTCGGCGAGGTGCTGGCCGGCGACCCGGAGGTCGACATGGTGTCGTTTACGGGCTCGACGCGCGCCGGCAAGCGCGTGGCCGAGCTGGCGGCCGCGGGCGTCAAGCGCGTGGCGCTCGAGCTGGGCGGCAAGTCGGCGTCGGTGATCCTCGACGACGCCGATTTCGCGACCGCGGTGAAGGGCACGGTCAACGCGTGCTATCTGAACGCGGGCCAGACCTGCTCGGCGCACACGCGCATGCTGGTGCCGGAAGCCCGCTACGACGAGGCGCGTGCGCTCGCGAAGGCGGCGGCCGAAACGTACGTCGCGGGCGACCCGCGGCAGGACACGACGCGCCTGGGCGCGCTCGCGTCTGCCATTCAGCAGCAGCGCGTGCAGGCCTACATCCAGCGCGGGATCGACGAAGGCGCGGAACTCGTGACGGGCGGCACGGGCCTGCCGGAAGGGCGGGAGAAAGGCTTCTTCGTGAAGCCGACCGTGTTCGGCCGCGTCGATCCGAACTCGACGATCGCGCAGGAGGAGATCTTCGGGCCGGTGCTGTCGATCATCACGTATCGCGATGAAGACGAGGCCGTGCGGATCGCGAACGATTCGCCGTACGGGCTCGGCGGCGCGGTGTGGGCCGGCACCGACGAGCGTGCGATGGGCATCGCGCGCCGCATCCGCACCGGGCAGGTCGACATCAACGGCGGCACGTGGAATGCCGCCGCGCCGTTCGGCGGCTACAAGCAGTCGGGGCACGGCCGCGAGAACGGCGTGTACGGGCTCGAAGAGTATCTCGAGTACAAGTCGATGCAGCTCAAGCCGTCGAAGCCGGACTGAGCGCGCCGCGCGACCCGAACCGGAAACGGCACGCTCGCGTGCCGTTTTTTTATTGACGGGCGTCAAGGTGCGCGTCGGTGAATCGTCGATCATCGCGGTTCCGATGTTCCGACGAGGTTTCAGATGACCGTACGCACTTCCTTTCCGCCGCTGACGATTCGCGGCCGCACCTTGCTGCCTGTCGTGCAGGGCGGCATGGGCGTCGGCATCTCCGCACACCGGCTGGCGGGCAGCGTCGCGCGCGAGGGCGCGGTCGGCACGATCGCCAGCATCGACCTGCGCCACCATCATGCGGACCTGCTCGCGCGTTGCCGCGCGCAACCCGACCGCGCGACGCTCGAAGCCGCGAACCTCGAGGCGCTGGCGCGCGAGATCCGCCTCGCGAAGACCTACAGCGAAGGGCGCGGGATGATCGCGGTCAACGTGATGAAGGCAGTGAGCGCGCACGCCGACTATGTGCGCGTCGCGTGCGACCAGGGCGCGGACGCGATCGTGATGGGCGCGGGCCTGCCGCTCGACCTGCCCGATCTCACGCAGGGCTGCGACATCGCGCTGATCCCGATCCTGTCGGACAGCCGCGGGATCGCGCTCGTGCTGAAGAAGTGGATGAAGAAGGGGCGCCTGCCCGATGCGATCGTGATCGAGCACCCGGCGCATGCGGGCGGGCACCTCGGCGTCACGCAGATCGACGACATGCACGACGGGCGCTTCGATTTCGCGCGCGTGCTCGACGAGACGGCACAGGTGATGGCGTCGCTCGGTCTCGAGCGCGAAACGATCCCGCTGATCGTTGCGGGCGGGATCAATAGTCACAACACGGTGCGCGCGGCGTTCGCGGCCGGCGCGAACGCCGTGCAGGTCGGGACGCCGTTCGCGGTGACGGAGGAGGGCGACGCGCATCCGGACTTCAAGCGCGTGCTGACCGATGCGACGCCCGAGGACATCGTCGAATTCGTCAGCGTGACGGGCTTGCCCGCGCGCGCGGTGAAGACGCCGTGGCTCGATCGTTACCTGCGCAACGAGACGCGCATCCGCACCAAGCTCGGCGCGCTGAAGCAGCGCTGCCCGACCTCGCTCGAATGCCTGAGCGTATGCGGCTTGCGCGACGGCATCGAGAAGTTCGGCCACTTCTGCATCGACACGCGGCTGGCGGCCGCGCTGCGCGGCGACGTCGCCAACGGGCTGTTTTTCCGCGGCCGCGAAGCGTTGCCGTTCGGCCGTGCGATCCGCAGCGTGCGCGATCTGCTCGACCTGCTGCTGACGGGCAGTGCGGCGGAGCCTGCGGCAAACCGTCCCACGTTTACGCTGGCTTGATGGATATCAAGATGCGGAAAAGACCCTACAGGGAGAATGGAAACCATTCTTTGGGGGTCCGTACCATGCTTAAAACGATTCGTACTTGTGTCACCGCTGCCGCCGTTGCGGCAGGTTTCGCCATGCTGCCTTCGCTGTCGCACGCGGCTTCGCCCGGCGACGGCATCAACCAGGGCGACGTGCTGGTGCGCCTGCGCGCGATCAGCATCCAGCCGAACGAACGCGCGAGCGACACGCTGGGCGCGCTCAACGTCGGCGTGAACAACGCGATTGTGCCGGAGCTCGACTTCACGTACATGATCCGCGACTACCTCGGCGTCGAGCTGATCCTCGCGACGTCGCGGCACCAGCTGACGTCGAGTGTCGGCAATCTCGGCGGCGTGGGCGTGCTGCCGCCGACGCTGCTGCTGCAGTACCACTTCAACCACGCCGGCAAGGTGCGTCCGTACGTCGGCGCGGGGGTGAACTACACGTACTTCTACAACAACGGTCTCAACGTCGGCGGCGAAGGCGTGTCGATCAACAAGAGCAGCTTCGGTCCGGCGCTGCAGTTCGGCGTGGACGTGCAGCTGACGAAGAAGGTGTTCATGAACGTCGACGTGAAGAAGATCTGGATGAGCACCGATGCGACGCTCGGCGACAAGGGCATCGGCACGCTGCACATCGATCCGCTGATCGTCGGCGTGGGCGTCGGGATGAAGTTCTAGACGCAGCGGAAAAAGAACAGAGTTGGGGTTGGCGGCATGGCGGTCTGCATGCCGCTTTTTTTTTGCGCGACGGCTTTACAGCTTGTCGTACTGGAAACGCATCGCGGTGCCTTCGCGCGAGATGCGCTCCCACACCGCGCGTTTTTCGTCGTCGCTCAGGAACACCCAGTTCGACACTTCGGCGGCCGTGCGGCCGCAGCCCTTGCAGACTTCGTCGAAGAGGGTCGAGCATACGCCGATGCAGGGGCTGTCGGGCAGGTCGTGGAGATTGGAGGCCATCGGAAGGGTTCGCGCAGTTGAATCGTCAGCCGCCATTTTAATCCATCGTGCCCGTTCGGTCGGGCGAGGTCCGCCGGCATGCTGTCCGGCCGCGCGCACGCGACTGTCCGGTCGCGCGCCCGGCACGCGAGCGCGGTTTCGCCGCCGTTCGTTTTTCCAGGTGGACAGCCGCCGATTACCCGATAGAATTCCCCGGGAACACCCCGCCGCACGGGCAGCTCGATCGGCCGGCGGCGGGAATCTGTTCCGTTTGCGCGACACCGGCATGATTTTTTTGTGACGGCGCGCGAATGATGGTAGTTTTCGGGGTTTTCGAGGGGCGGCGCGCCAGAATGCGCCGTCATGACGAGGCAGACGGCAGCCGGGCAGCGTGTCCGGTCGGAGGGAGAACGGGATGAAAGCAAAGGTAGTGGGCCGGTTCGCAGCGCTCGCGCTGTGCGTGGGTGCATCGGCGGCGGCGGCGAAGGATACGCAGCTTAATGTCTATAACTGGTCGGACTACATTGCGAAGGACACGATCCCGAACTTCGAGAAGCAATCGGGCGTCAAGGTCCGCTACGACAACTACGACAGCGACGACACGCTGCAGGCGAAGCTGCTGACGGGCAGCTCGGGCTACGACATCGTCGTGCCGACCAGCAACTACGCGGGCAAGCAGATCGCCGCCGGCATCTTCGCGCCGCTCGACAAGTCGAAGCTGCCGAACCTCAAGTACCTCGATCCGCAACTGATGGCGCTCGTCGCCGGCGCCGATCCGGGCAACAAGTTCGCGGTGCCCTGGGCGTACGGCACGACCGGCCTCGCGTACAACGTGACCAAGGCGCAGCAGGCGCTCGGCAAGGTGCCGCTCGACAACTGGGACATCCTGTTCAAGCCGGAGAACCTGTCGAAGCTGAAGACCTGCGGCGTATCGGTGCTCGACGCGCCCGACCAGATGTTCGCCGCGGCGCTGCACTACATCGGCAAGGATCCGATGAGCACGAACCCGGCCGACTACAAGGCCGCGATGGACGTGCTGAAGAAGATCCGCCCGTACATCACGCAATTCAACTCGTCGGGCTACATCAACGACCTGGTCGGCGGCGACATCTGCTTCGCGTTCGGCTGGTCGGGCGACGTCGTGATCGCGAAGCATCGCGCGCTGGAAGCGAAGAAGCCGTACAAGGTCGAGTACTACATTCCGAAGGGCGGCGCGCCGGTGTGGTTCGACGTGATGGCGATTCCGAAGGACGCGAAGAACAAGGATGCCGCGCTGCAGTGGATCAACTACATCGAGGATCCGAAGGTGCACGCGGCGATCACGAACGCCGTGTATTACCCGAGCGCCAATGCCGAGGCCCGCAAGTACGTGCGGCCCGACGTCGCGAACGACCCGGCCGTCTACCCGCCCGCCGACGTCGTGAAGACGCTGTTCCTGCTCAAGCCGCTGCCGCCTGAAATCCAGCGTCTGCAGACGCGTCTGTGGACCGAGCTGAAGTCGGGCCGCTGACGCGAGCCGAAGTGAACCGGCAGTCATGAAGCCCCTGGCACCCCCGGGGGCTTTGTTCGTCTAACGCAGGAGAGAAGCAGCACATCATGAATAGCCAGTCGGGTGCGCCGGTTGCGGGCGCGCCGTTCTCCGTTTCCTCCTCCGGCGCCGATGCGCGCGCCGAGAACTTTGTCCAGATCGTCGACGTCGTCAAGAAATTCGGCGACACCGAAGCCGTGCGCAGCGTCAACCTGACCGTGCGCCGGGGCGAGCTGTTCGCGCTGCTCGGCAGCTCGGGCTGCGGCAAGTCGACGTTGCTGCGGATGCTCGCGGGCCTCGAAACGGTCACGTCGGGCAAGATCCTGATCGATGGCGAGGATCTCGCGCAGATGCCGCCGTACAAGCGGCCCGTGAACATGATGTTCCAGTCGTACGCGCTGTTTCCGCACATGTCGGTCGAATCGAACGTCGCGTTCGGCCTGAAGCAGGAAGGCACGCCGAAGGCCGAGCTGAAGGAGCGCGTCGCCTCCGCGCTGGAACTCGTGCAGATGGGCAAGTACGCGAAGCGCAAGCCGCACCAGCTGTCCGGCGGCCAGCAGCAGCGCGTCGCGCTGGCCCGCTCGCTGGTCAAGCGGCCGAAGCTGCTGCTGCTCGACGAGCCGATGTCCGCGCTCGACAAGCAGATCCGCCAGCGGACGCAGATCGAGCTCGTCAACATCCTGAACAAGGTCGGCGTCACCTGCATCATGGTCACGCACGACCAGGAAGAGGCGATGACGATGGCGAACCGCCTCGCGGTGATGAGCGAAGGCCAGATCGTGCAGATCGGCTCGCCGAACGAAGTGTACGAATATCCGAACAGCCGATTCTCGGCCGAATTCATCGGCTCGACGAACCTGTTCGACGGCCTGACCGTCGAGGACGAGCCCGATCACGTGTACATCGAGTCGCCCGAGCTGCCGAGCCGGCTGTACGTGAGCCACGGGATCTCGGGCCCGCTCGGGATGCCGGTGACGGTGTCGGTGCGGCCCGAGCGGATCGCGCTCACGCGCAAGCCGCCGGAAGGCGCGTTCAACTGGGCGCGCGGCAGGATCAGCAACGTCGCGTACATGGGCGGCTATTCGCTGTATCACGTCAAGCTCGACGCGGGCAAGACGGTGATCGCGAACGTGTCGAGCCTCGCGATTTCCGAGCTCGAGACGCCGGCGCTCGGCGACGAGATCTACGTGCGCTGGAGCGCGACCGCAGGTGTGGTGCTGACCTCATGAAGGCGTTCAAGTCCCTGCTCGAGTGGCCGGTGCGGCGCTTCAACCTGACGGGCGCCACGGCGGTCGTCGCCGGGCCGTTCACGTGGCTCGTGCTGTTCTTCCTCGTGCCGTTCGTGCTGGTCGTCAAGATCAGCTTCGCCGAACTGCAGCTCGGCATCCCGCCTTACACTGAGCTGGCGTCGTATACCGACGGCGTCGTGCACGTCGCGCTGAACCTGTCGCACTACGCGTTCCTGTTCACCGACAGCCTGTATTTCGCGACCTACGTGAACTCGGTGTGGGTGGCCGCGATCACGACGCTGCTGTGCCTGCTGATCGGCTATCCGATGGCGTACTACATCGCGCGCTCGAACCCGGCGACCCGCAACCTGCTGATGATGGGCGTGATGCTGCCGTTCTGGACGTCGTTCCTGATCCGCGTGTATGCGTGGATCGGCATCCTGAAGAACAACGGGCTGCTGAACAACTTCCTGATGTGGATCGGCCTGACGCATACGCCGATCGAGCTGTATCGCACCAACTACGCGGTGTACATCGGGATGGTGTATTCGTACCTGCCGTTCCTCGTGATGCCGCTCTACGCGCACCTCGTGAAGATGGACCTGCGCCTGCTCGAAGCCGCCTACGACCTCGGCGCAAAACCGTGGAAGGCCTTCGTGCGGATCACGCTGCCGCTGTCGAAGAACGGGATCATCGCGGGCTGCCTGCTCGTGTTCATCCCGGCGGTGGGCGAGTACGTGATTCCCGAGCTGCTCGGCGGCGCGAACACGCTGATGATCGGCCGCGTGATGTGGAACGAGTTCTTCAACAACGCGGACTGGCCGATGGCGTCGGCCGTGACCTGTGCGATGGTGCTGCTGCTGCTCGTGCCGATGGCGATGTTCCAGCACTTCCAGGCGAAGGAGCAAGGGGGCCGCCGATGAAGCCGAATCGTTACCTGCAGTTTGCGGCGCTGTTCGCCGGCTTCGCGTTCCTGTACATCCCGATCATCAGCCTGATCGTCTATTCGTTCAACGAGTCGAAGCTCGTCACCGTGTGGTCGGGCTTCTCGTTCCGCTGGTACCAGGCGCTCGTCGACGACGACGAACTGCTGACGGCCGCCTGGCTGTCGCTGAAGATCGGCGTGCTGACCGCGTTCGCGTCGGTGTTCATCGGCACGTGGGCGGGCTTCGTGCTCGCGCGGATGGGGCGTTTTCGCGGCTTCGCGCTGTTCAGCGGGATGATCAACGCGCCGCTCGTGATTCCGGAAGTGATCCAGGGGATCTCGCTGCTGCTGCTGTTCATCGAGCTCGCGAAATGGATCGGCTGGCCGGCCGAGCGTGGCGTGTTCACGATCTGGCTCGGCCACGTGATGCTGTGCATCTCGTACGTCGCGATCATCGTGCAGTCGCGCGTGCGCGAGCTGAACCCGTCGCTGGAAGAGGCCGCGCTCGATCTCGGCGCGACGCCGCTGAAGGTGTTCTTCACGATCACGCTGCCGCTGATCTCGCAGGCGTTGATCGCGGGCTGGCTGCTGTCGTTCACGCTGTCGATCGACGATCTCGTGCTGTCCGCGTTCCTGTCGGGCCCCGGCTCGACGACGCTGCCGCTCGTGGTGTTCTCGCGCGTGCGGCTCGGGCTGAACCCGGAGATGAATGCGCTCGCGACGCTGTTCATCGTCGCGGTGACGGCCGGCGTCGTGATCGCGAACTTCGTGATGCTGCGCCAGGAGCGCAAGCGGATGGCGGGGGCCGCGGCGGCGTAACATCGCGCCGGCCGTGCCCGATTGCCTGAACGGGCGGTTCTTCGATGGAAGGGCCGCCCGTTTTGTTTTTTCTTCCGGATCTTGCGGTCCCGCCTGATTGGCGGCGCGGTGCGGCGCAGCGCAGCACAGGAAAAGGATGAACCCTGCATTCCCGTTTTGATGCCGCACCGGCAATTTCGTGAGCTGACCGTGTGGGTGATTGTCGTTGATTGGCGCTGCCGGGTGGCATGTCGACAATCTTTCGATGTGGACTGCGAATGATTGAACTCGAAAAAGACGAGGCCAGATCGGTTTTCTGGTGCGGGATTGACCAAGTGTTGTCTTGTCGGTCGTCGGGCTTGCGTCGCCCCTTCACGAAGGAAGCAGCGGCCTTTCGTTCGTGATGCCGGGTTTGTGGGCCACCGCGCCCTGTGACTATGTCGGCGTGGCGGCGCGGAAGCATTGATTCGGGAAGCCGGGCGCACACCCGCCGCGCCCGGCCCGGGCGTTGATGTTTACGCGCCGAATGCCGCCTTCGCCAGCAACCCGAGCGCAACGCACACGAGCACGGCCGCGAACCCGGCCTGCACGTGCCGCGCGGCGAGGTGCCGCGATGCGCCGCGGCCGGCGGCCATGCCGAGCGCGGTCGCGACGGCGAACCACAGCGTCACGTCGAGCGGCGCGCGCGTGCCCGACACGAGCGTCGCGAACACGCCGCCGGTGCCGACGAGCGCGATCACCATCAGCGAGGTCGCGACGATACCGTGCATCGACACGTTCGTGAACTTGCGCAGCATCGGCACGATCACGAAGCCGCCGCCGACGCCGAGCAGCCCCGTCATCAGGCCCGTCGCCGCGCCGGTCGACGCCAACGCGAGGCCGACCGGCCAGGACCAGATGAGCCGGCCCGTATCGGGATTCACGCGGCCGACGCACAGCGGCGACGCTTCCGAATCGACGCTCGCGTACCGCAACGCCTGGTGCAGCAGGCGGCCGGCGACGACCAGCATCGTCAGCGCGAACAGCGCGAGCAGCAGGCGTTGCGGCAGGATGTGCGCGAGCCGCACGCCGACGGTGGTCAGCGGCACGCCGGCCACGGCCATCAGCAGCGCCGCGCGATAGCGCACGAGCCCGCGGCGGAAGCCTTCGAGCGCACCGAGCGCGGCGCTGCCGGCCACGGCGATGAGCGCGACGGGCGTGGCCTGCTGCATCGGCCAGCCCATGCCGACGACGAGCGCGGGCACCGCGAGAATGCCGCCGCCGGCGCCGGTCAGGCCGAGCACGGCGCCGACGAAGCCGCCCAGTACAAGGGAAATCAGCATGACGTCATCGCGCTCCGGTCAACGCGCGACCGCGGGCTTCGCCAGCCATTCGCGGCCCTTGAGCATCGCCTTCCAGTAGAGCGGCGGCAACGCGCGTTCCTTGAGCAGCCACGCGAGCCGCGACGGGCGCTTGCCGTCGATCAGCCATGCGGGGAAGGTCGGCGCGACCTTGCCGCCGTACAGGAATTCGGCGAGCACGATCTTGCCGCGCTCGACGGTGAGCGGGCACGAGCCGTAACCGTCGTACGCGGCGTCGCCGTGCGCGCGGCCGAGCGATGCGAGCAGGTTGTGCGCGACCACGGGCGCCTGCTTGCGGGCAGCGGCCGCCGTTTTAGCGTTGGTCGTGTTGGTCGCGTCGCCGAGCGCATAGACGTCCGGAAAGCGCTTGTGACGCAGCGTTGCCGGATCGACGTCGATCCAGCCGGCCGCGTCGGCGAGCGGGCTCGACCGGACGAAGTCGGGCGCCTTCTGCGGCGGCACGACGTGGATCATGTCGAACGACCGTACGACGGTTTCCTTCGCGCCGTCCGGCAGCACACGGGCGAACGTCGCGCGGCGGGCGGGCCCGTCGATCGAGACGAGGTTGTGGCCGAACGACAGCGCGATGTCGTAGCGTTTCACGTATTCCATCAGCGCGGGCACATAGTCGGCGACGCCGAACAGTGCGGCGCCTGCGTTCAGGAACTCGACGTTCGCGGCCTCGAGGCGGCCCGTGCGGAGCCAGTGGTCGCACGACAGGTACATCGCCTTTTGCGGCGCGCCCGCGCACTTGATCGGCATCGGCGGCTGCGTGAACAGCGCGTTGCCGCCCTGGAACGCGCGGACGAGTTCCCACGTGTACGGCGCGAGATCGTAGCGGTAGTTCGATGTGACGCCGTTGCGGCCGAGCGTGTCGGCGAGGCCTTCGATCGCGTGCCAGTCGAGCTTGAGCCCCGGGCACACGACGAGCTTGCGGTAACCGACGCGGCGGCAGCCGTCGAGCACGATCGCATGCGCGTCCGGCTCGAAGCCGGCGACGGCCGCCTGGATCCGGTGCACGCCGCGCGGCAGCACGTCGGTCATCCGGCGCGCGGTCGTCTCGGGCTTGAACACGCCCGCGCCGACCATCGTCCAGCCCGGCTGGTAGTAGTGGACGTCGGCCGGATCGATCACCGCGATGTCGAGCGACGCATCGCGCGCGAGCAGGCTCGACGCGACCGCGATGCCGGCGGCGCCCGCCCCGACGATCACGATGTCGTGGCGCGCGTCGACGCCCGGCGTCGCCTGCCGGCCGCCGTGCGCGACCCGCGATGCGAGCGCGCGCAGGTCGTAGCCGGCCGCGTCGGCCGTCGCGACGATGTCGTTCAGCGGGCGCAAGCCCGCCTGCGACAGCGCCCACAGCGTGGCCGAACGCGTGCCGCTGCGGCAGTACGCGAGCACCGGGCCTTCGAGCGATGCGAGGAGCGCGCCGAACTGCGCGGCCTGGTCGTCGGTCACCTTGCCCGTATCGACCGGCAGGTAATGCACATCGATGCCGAGCGACGCGGCGGCCGCGCGGATTTCGGTGACGGTCGGCTGGTCGGGGCCCTCGCCGTCTGGCCGGTTGCAGATGATGGCGCGGATGCCGGCCGTGCGAAGCGCGGGCAGGTCGGCCGCCGCGATCTGCGGCGAGACCGACAGCGCGTCGGTCAGCTTGCGGATGGTCATGTCGGGGTTCTCCGGGTGGGGCGCGCGGCTCAGATCGCGTCGAGCGGAATCTTCAGGTAGCGCACGCCGTTGTTTTCGGGCTCGGGCAGGTGGCCGGCGCGCATGTTGACCTGCACGGACGGCAGCATCAGCACCGGCATGTCGAGCGTCGCGTCGCGCGCGGTGCGCATCGCGACGAAATCGTCCTCGGTCACGCCGTCCTTCACGTGCACGTTCGCGCGGCGCTGCTCGGCGACGGTCGTCACGAACTGCACGTCGCGTCCGCCCGGCTGGTAGTCGTGGCACAGGTAGAGCTGCGTGTCGGGCGGCAGGCCGAGCACGCGCGCGATCGAGCGATACAGCGTGCGTGCGTCGCCGCCGGGAAAATCGCAGCGGGCCGTGCCGTAGTCGGGCATGAACAGCGTGTCGCCGACGAACGCCGCGCGCCGGGTCGCGTCGTCCACACAGTAGGTCATGCAGGCCGGCGTGTGGCCCGGCGTATGCAGCGCGCGGATCGTCAGGCCGCCGAGCGCGAGCGTGTCGCCGTCGTCGAGCAGCCGGTCGAACTGGCGGCCGTCCTGCGCGAAACCGGGGCCGGCGTTGAACAGCGTGCCGAACACGTGCTGCACGCGGCGCACGTGCGAACCGATCGCGATCCGGCCGCCGACGCGTTCCTTCAGGTACGGCGCGGCCGACAGGTGATCGGCGTGCACATGGGTTTCCAGCAGCCAGTGCACGTCCGCGCCGAGTTCGGCGACGCGGGCGATCAGCCGGTCGGCGCTGGCCGTGCGCGTGCGGCCGGATTTCGGATCGTAGTCGAGCACGCTGTCGATCAGCGCGCACGCGTGGCTCGCGGTATCGAGCACGAGATAACTGACGGTGTGGGTCGCCGGGTCGAAAAAGCCTTCGACCGACAGGGCGGGGGCATGGCTCACGGGGTGTCCTTGATCGGGTTCTGCATCCTGCATCGATATGGTTTATTCAAGAAGCATGCCAGCCGGCGCCGCCGCACCGGCCAATCGGTCAGGGACTTGATTCGGCTCGGGTTTTCTGCGCGGCTGAGGCGATCCGCGGGCGTCGGCGGCATCCGGTACGCGGATGCGAACTGCCATATCTGGCAGTGTCGTGGCAGAATTGGCAGTCAGCCTGGCAGTCCGTCAGGCTGTCCCTTTTTCGAACGTCCGCATGAATCCGCACGACACCATCCCGATCGTCGCCGCGCCGCGCCACGACGTCATGCCCGACGTGCGTGCGCTCGTCGCCTACCTGGAGCAGGATCCGCAGCCGATGATCGTCGTCGATCCCGACTACCGGATCCTCGCGGCGAACGATGCCTACCGGCGCCAGTTCGGCGTCGCGGGCGTCGAGCACGTGGGCCGGCACTGCTTCCAGGTGTCGCATCACTACGACGTGCCGTGCGATCAGGCGGGCGAGCATTGCCCGATGAAGCAGGCGCTCGAATCGCGCGGGCTGAATCGCGTGCTGCACATCCACCACACGCCGCGCGGCCCCGAGCACGTCGACGTCGAGCTGCGGCCGATCTTCGATGCGCTCGGCAGCGTGATCGCGTATGTCGAGCGGCTGACGACGGTGCGCAGCGCGTCCGCGCAGCCGAGCGCGGAAGGTCTCGTCGGCGGCGCCGACGCGTTCAACGCGGCGCTCGGCGCGCTGCAGCGCGTCGCGCCGTCGATGCTGCCGGTGCTGCTGCTCGGTGAATCGGGCACCGGCAAGGAACTGTTCGCCCGCGCGCTGCACGAGGCGAGCGATCGCGCGATGGGGCCGTTCGTCGTCGTCGATTGCTCGGGGATCGCGGAGACGCTGTTCGAGAGCGAACTGTTCGGTTACGAGAAGGGCGCGTTCACGGGGGCGAACCAGCGCAAGCCGGGCCTCGTCGAGACCGCGCAGGGCGGGACGCTGTTTCTCGACGAGATCGGCGACGTGCCGCTGCCGATGCAGGTGAAGCTGTTGCGGCTGATCGAATCGGGCACGTTCCGCCGCGTCGGCGGCGTCGAGGCGCTGCGCGCGGATTTCCGGCTGGTGGCGGCGACGCACAAGCCGCTGCGCGAGATGATCGACGACGGCCGGTTCCGCCAGGACCTGTACTACCGGATCAACGCGTTTCCGATTCCGTTGCCGGCGTTGCGCGACCGGCGCGGGGACGTTGCGCTGCTGGCCGAATCGATCCTGCGGCGGATCGCGAATGCGCGCGTGAGCGCGGGCGATGCCGGCGCGCGGCCGTTCGTGCTGACGGAGCGCGCACGCGCGTGTCTCGATGCCTATGCGTGGCCGGGCAACATCCGCGAGCTGCGCAACGTGCTCGAGCGCGCGTGCCTGTTCGCGGACGACGGGACGATCCGCGTCGAGCACCTGCCGGCCGAACTGGTCGCCGCGGCGGCGGCGCCGCAGGACCGCGCGACGGAGGTGCGCGGCGTGTCGGACGCGGAACTCGTGCGCATCGCGCGCACGTTCGACGGCACGCGCAAGGCGCTTGCCGAGCAGGTCGGGATGAGCGAACGGACCTTGTACCGGCGGATGAAGGCGCTCGGGCTCGGGATGCGCGGGCGCTGAGCGGGCGCGCGACTGGCGGCAGCGGGCCGCCTTGCCGATAATGGCGGATTCGATCCAGCCCCCCATCGCCGATGCTCCGACGTTTCCTTTCTCCTTGCCTGTTTCTCGCCGCCGCAGCGCTGTGCAATCCGGCGCGGGCCGCCGAATACACGTGGACCGATGCGGCCGGCGTGCATGCGGTGACGCTTGCCAGAACCGCATCCGGCGACGACGTCGAACTGAAGGTGGCCGCGACGCTCGACGGCCGCCCCGACTGGACGGTGCACGACTACGTGAACGCCTGCCCGGTCGACGTGATCCTGGACGTCGTGCCCGCGTCGATCGAAATGCGCGACCTGCTCGGCGACGGCCGCAAGCAGTTCCTGTTCGCATACAAGATCGGCTGCCGCGGCGACGTCAGCGCCGACCAGGTCAAGTATTTCCTGATCGACGCGGGCAGGAAGTACGTGCTGCGCGGCGAGGAAACCGTCACCGTCAACGGCAAGTTCATGGACGGCGGCGCGGCGCCCGTGCCGAATGCGGACCTGAAGGCCCATCCCGTGTTCCTGCGCTACATGACGAAGCACTGGCGCGGGATCAGCCTGCACGACTATCGCTAGGCGCGCGGCCGTCGATGCCGGGTGAACCTGTCATGCGATAAGAAATGGTGGAGATGCGACGATTAATTATCGTTTAACGATAATTCATGGCGTACAATCGGCGCACGTTCACTTTCGTCGAGGACTTCGCATGCATTCCGATCGCATCGCCCGTATCAGCCAGCGGATGGCCACCGTCACGCTGGGTTTCATCGTCGTCATGCTGGTGCTCAACGCCGCGTGCTGGGCGTTTCCATCGCTGAACGCGGCCTCCGGGCCCGGTCTCGTGTTCGGCCTGACGGATTCGGTGATGTCGAACCTGCGCGTCGATGTCGACGCGTTCCCGTGGTGGCAGAAGGCAGTGGGCATCCTGCTGTCCAGCATCCCGCTGATCGCGCTTGCCAACGGCCTGCGTCATCTGCGCGCGCTGTTCCGCACCTATGCGCGCCGCGACTATTTCTCCGTGCTGGCGGCCGGCCATCTCGGCAAGACGGGCCGTGCGATCGGCCTGTGGGTGCTGCTGAGCCTGCTGTGCGAGCCGCTGCTGAGCGTATGGGCGACGCTGCGCGAGCCGGTCGGCCACCGCGTGGTCAGCATCGGCTTCAGCCTGCCGTACGTGGTCGCGCTGTTCACGGCGGCGTGCATCGCGGTCATCGCGCACATCCTGCGGCAGGCGAGCGAACTCGATGCCGAGCATCGGCAGTTCGTCTGAGGCGCGCCATGTCGATCGTGGTCAAGCTGGATGTGATGCTCGCAACGCGCAAGGTGCGCTCGAAGGACCTCGCGGCGGCCGTCGGCATCACCGAACAGAACCTGTCGCTGCTCAAGCAAGGGAAGGTCAAGGGCATCCGCTTCGCGACGCTCGAGGCGATCTGCCGCTATCTCGACTGCCAGCCGGGCGACCTGCTCGCGTTCAGCGATGACGGCGGCGGCGCGTCGGACTGACGCATCGCGACCGCAGCGGGGCGATCCGGCGCGACGCCGACGGGCGCGCATCGTTGCACTGGCCGTCGCGGCCTCCGTCTCGATTCACCTGTCCGGATGGTTCGTGCTGCAACGGGCGTTATCGGCGGCCGGCCCGAAAGCCGGTGCGCGGCCGGGGATCGCGCTGCGCGTCGAGCTGATTCTCGCGCGTGCGGCGCTCGTGGCGAATGCGCCGGCCGATGGTGAAGCCGGCCCGTCCGAAGGGGCGCGCAGCACTGGGCGAGCGACGCAGCGATCCGCCGCGATCGCAACCTCGCGCCTGGCGCTGCATGCGAGCGCGCTGTCCGACACCCCGCGCGTGCTGGATCCGCCGCGACAACGCGAGACACCTGCAGGCGCGGTCGCAAGCGGAGATGAAAACCGTGTGCAGACCGCATCGGACGCCGAGGTCGACTGGCAGCGCGACCTCGATGCCATCGGCGCGCGGCAAGCCGTCGCGCGCAGCCCGGCGCAGGCGGCGGTCGGTGCGTTGGGCACGTCGTCCGGCGGCCTTGCGCCGCGCCGCGACACCGTCGATGCGAGGCTGGCCGGCGGCATGTCGGACGCCCGTCGCGCCGACTGCCGGCAAGCGCATGCGGGCGCGGGCCTGCTCGCATTGCCGATGCTCGCGCTGGATGCGGTTCGCGACACCGGCTGCCGATGGTGAGACGGGCGGCACGCGGGAAACCCGGCTGCCCCCCGTACCTTCATGCGTTCAGCTCGCGGGCGCAAGCTGCGCCATCGCTTCGCGGACGAAGCCGATCAGCGTCTCGTCGGCCCACGAATCCTGCGTCAGCAGCGGCTCGGTGGCCAGCGCACGGCGGAATTTCGCGTGCGTGGCGGGATCGTGGCCCGCGTAGCTGCAGAACAGGTCGAGCCAGCGCTGCGCGAGCGCGCGGCCCTGCGGCGAACCGGGTTGCGCGCCCGCCTCGATCGCGTCGCGCACATCCCCCATCAGCTGCGGCCATTCCATCGCGCGTTCGCCATAGTGCGCCCGCATGAAGCGGATCTCGTCCGGGGCGAGGTACTTCTCGAAGATCCGCATCTTCGCTTCCGACGACGCGCGCAGCACATAGTCGCGCAGCGCGGTCGAAATGCCGACCTTCGACTGCATCGCCGGCTCGTGTTCGTGCATCAGGTTCAGCTTCGCCAGCAGCCGCGGGTCGTTGTTCGTGTCGCGCACGAGCAGCGCCATCCAGCGCGCGGCAAGCGCGCGGGCGCGCGCGTCCTCGGCGGGCACGCCCGCGTCGTGCAGCGCGCGGACCTCGCCGACGAGCGCGATCCATTCCGCGTCGCCCGCCTGGCTTTTCCGGTACATCGGCAGGCGCGCGAGTTCTTCCTCGGAGAAATATTTGTCGTACACGGTCATCAATTCCAGTGTGGTGAGCCAGTCGGCCAGCTCCGGCTCCGCGCCCGCGGCGAGCTGCGCATGCAGGCTCACGAGCCGCTCGCGCAGCTGCGCGGTCTGCGCAAGCTGGCGGTCGAGCAGGGCGATCTGCTTCGCGACGAGATCGGCGAGCGGGGCGCCGGGCCGGTTCAGGTGGTCGCCGATTTCGGCGAGCGACAGGCCGAAGCGGCGCAGCGCCTGGATCCGGTGGAGCCGGGCGACGTCGTCGCGGTCGTACAGCCGGTAGCCGTTGTCGGCGCGCGCCGAAGGCGTCAACAGACCGATTGCGTGATAGTGATGAAGCGTGCGGACCGTCAGCCCGCTGCGTTTCGCCAGTTCTCCCACCTTCAGTCGCATTCGTCCCTCCGTTCGGTGCGCACCCTGGAGTCTCGAACGTTACGCTACGTGAGGGTCAAGCGGAAGATCGGCCGTCGGGCGCCCGGTGCGCACCCGACGGCAGGGCCGGCCTATTGCGGCGACGGCGGAGTCTCGGCGCGGGCGGCGGTATCGGCGTGCGCCGGCTGGCCGGTCGCGTTGCCGGTCGGGGCGGCCGTGCCGGCCTGTCCGGCCGGCGGCGTGCCCATCGCCTGGTAGAGCCGCGCGGTATCGGCGAATCGCGCGCCGGTCGCGCGGATCTCGTCGAGCCGCGCATTGCGGTACTGCAGCTCGCTGGCGCGCGCGGCCGACGGCGGCAGCGCGCCGAGCCGCACGCGGGCCGCCGCGTCGTCGTACGCGCCGCGCGCCGAAAGGGCGGCGCGGGACGACGCGTCGAGCGCTTCCGCGTCGTGCTCGAGCGCCGCGAGCGAATCGGCGACGTTCTGGAACGCGCCGAGCACGGCCTGCTTGTACTGGTCGACCGCCGCCTCGTAGGTCGCCTTTGCCGCGCGGCGCTGCGCGAGCAGCGCGCCGCCGTGGAAGATCGGCTGGCTCAGCGACGCGCCGACGTTCCAGATCGCGCCGGCGCCCGACAGCATCGCCGGCCAGCTGAAGCCGCCTTTGCCCATCGCCGCCGACAGCGACAGCTGCGGGAACATCTGCGCGGTCGCGACGCCCACTTCGGCCGCGGCCGCCTTCAACCCCGCGTCGGCCGCCTGGATGTCCGGACGGCTTTGCAGCAGATCCGACGGCACGACGACGGGCACCTGTTCGGGCAAGTGCAGATCGGCGAGCGTGAGATCGGCCGGCGGCCGGTCGGGCGTGCGGCCGATCAGCACCGCGAGCGCATGGCGCGCCGAGTCGCGCTGCTGGCGCAGCGCCGGCAGGCTCGCCGCGAACGTGTCGGCGCTTTGCCGCGCGTTCAGCGCGTCGCTGCGCGATGCCGAACCGAGCGCAAAGCGGCGCTCCGCGTCGTGCGCCTGGTCGTTGGCGAGCGCGACGAGCCGCTCGGTCGTGCCGATCTGCGCATTCAGCACCGACACCGTGATCGACGCGGTGACGATGTTCGCGGCCAGCGCGCGCCGCGCGGATTCGAGCTGGAACGCGCTGACGTCGACGCGTTTCGAGAGCGCGCGGTTCGCGAAGCGGGTGGCGCCGAACAGGTCGATCGTGTAACTCGCCTGCAGTTGCCCGACGAACGAGTCGTACAGCAGCGTCGGCGCGCCGAGCGCGGGAATCGGCACGCCGAGCGCCCGCTGGCGCGCCGCCTGGCCGCCCGCGTCGATCGACGGCAGCATCGAGCTGCCGATCTGACCGCGCAACTGCTCGCGTGCGGCATCCAGCGAGTGCGACGCCGCCCCGAGCGTCGGGCTGTTGCGCAGCCCTTCGTCGACGAGCGCGTTCAACGCATCGGAGCGGTACTGCGTCCACCAGTCGGGCACCGGCTGCGCGCCGACCTCGAACTGCTGCGCGACGCCTTGCGCGGACACGGTCTGACGCACTTGCGGCGCGGTGCCGTAGTGCGCGGGCGCCGGCATCGCCGGCGGCTCGCTGCTTGGCGCGAACCACGCGCAGCCCGCGAGCGGGCCGGCGAGGCTCGCGGCCGCGAGCGCCCGCGCGGCTTTCGTTTTCAGGTTCATCGATCGATCCATGGTCAGGCTCCCGGCGAGGCGGCCGGCGTGCCGCCTTCATGCGGCGGGCCGTCCTGCGGATCGCGCTCGTCGCGCTTCACGCGGAACCACGTCGCATACAGCGCGGGCAGGTAGAACAGCGTCAGCACGGTGGCGCTCGTGATGCCGCCCATCAGCGCGGTGGCCATCGGCCCGAAGAAGTTCGAGCGCAGCAGCGGGATCAGCGCGAGCACGGCGGCCGCGGCCGTCAGCGTGATCGGGCGGAAGCGCCGCACGGTGGCGCCGATGATCGCGTCGACGCGGCCGTGCCCGGCTGCGATGTCCTGTTCGATCTGGTCGACGAGGATCACAGAGTTGCGCATGATGATCCCGAACATCGCGATCACGCCGAGCATCGCGACGAAGCCGAACGGCTGGCCGAACAGCAGCAGCGTGGCGACCACGCCGATCAGCCCGAGCGGCGCGGTCAGCACGACCATCAGCACGCGCGCGAAGCTCTGCAACTGGATCATCAGCAGCGTGAACACCGCGATCGCCATCAGCGGCATCTGCGCGTTGATCGACTTCTGCGCCTTCGCGCTTTCCTCGACCGAGCCGCCGATGTTGATCTGATAGCCGACCGGCAACTGCGCGCGCAGCGCGTCCAGCTTCGCGTCGACCGCGTGCGTGACGTCGATGCCCTGCGCGCCGGTGCGCACGTCCGACTGAACGGTGATGGTCGGCTGGCGGTCGCGCTCCCACACGACGCCGTATTCGAGCGTCGGCTCGAAGCGGCCGAGCGAGCCGAGCGGCACCGGGCCGTTCGGGGTCGGCAGCGCGAGGCCCGCGAGCTTCGCGGGGTCGACGCGGTCGGCCTTCGGCGCGCGCAGGTCGACCGCGATCAGCTTGTCGCGTTCGCGGTACTGCGTGACGGTCGTGCCGGAGAGCGTCATCGCGAGAAAGCTCGACACGTCCTGCGACGTGACGTTCAGCTCGCGCGCCTTCTTCTGGTCGATCTCGAAGCGCACCGAGCGCTCGGCCGGCTCGTCCCAGTCGAACTGCACGTTGACCGTGCGCGCGTCGCCGCGCATCGTCGCCGCGACCTTCTCGGCGATCGAGCGGACCGTCGCGATGCTGTCGCCGCTCACGCGGAACTGCACCGGGTAGCCGACCGGCGGGCCGTTCTCGAGCCGCGACAGCCGCGAGCGCACGGCCGGGAACTGGTTGCGCAGCTCGGTTTCGAGCCAGGTCGCGAGCTTCTCGCGATCCTCGACCGATTTCGCGGTGATCACGAATTGCGCGAAGTTCGGCAGTTGCAGCTGCTGGTCGAGCGGCAGGTAGAAGCGCGGCGCGCCGCTGCCGACGAAGTTCACCGAATGGTCGATCTCCGGGCGCTTGTCGAGCACTTTCTCGAGGCGCTCGGTCTCGCGCAGCGTGGCCGCGAACGACGCGCCCTCGGGCAGCCGCAGGTCGACCAGCAGCTCGGGCCGGTCGGAGCTCGGGAAGAACTGCTGGGGCACCAGCGAGAAGCCCGCCAGCGCCACGACGAACAGCGCGCCGGTGATCAGCAGCACCACGAAGCGCCGCTCGATGCACCAGTCGATCCAGCCGCGCAGCCGGCGGTAGAAGCGCGTGTCGTAGATGTCGTGCTCGTGGTCGTCGGGCAGGTGCGCCTCGTGCGCGTGCCGCTTGCGCTCGGGCAGCATGTGATAGCCGAGCAGCGGGATCAGCACGACGGCCGCGAACCACGACGCGATCAGCGCGATCGCCGACACCTCGAAGATCGAGCGCGTATATTCGCCGGTGCTCGATTTCGCGAGCGCGATCGGCAGGAAGCCCGACACCGTGACGAGCGTGCCGGTCAGCATCGGGAACGCGGTGCTGGTATAGGCGAACGCGGCTGCGCGCGCGCGGGTGTAACCCTGTTCGAGCTTCACGGCCATCATCTCGACCGCGATGATCGCATCGTCGACGAGCAGCCCCAGCGCGAGGACGAGCGTGCCGAGCGACACCTTGTGCAGCCCGATGTCGAACAGGAACATGAACAGCGCGGTGACCGCGAGCACGACCGGGATCGAGATCACGACGACCATCCCGGTGCGCAGGCCGAGCGACACGAGGCTCACGACCAGCACGATCGCGACGGCTTCGGCGACGGCTTCGAGGAAGTCGTCGACCGAGTGCGACACCGCGTGCGGCATGCTCGATACGAGGGTCAGCTTGAGGCCGGCCGGCAGCTGCGCCTGCAGGTCGTTCGATTCGGCGTCGAGCGCCTTGCCGAGACGGATCACGTCGCCGCCGGGCTGCATCGTCACGCCGATGCCGAGCACCGCCTTGCCGTTCGCGCGCATCTGCGTGACGGCCGGATCGTCGTAGCCGCGTTTCACGGTTGCGAGATCGCCGAGCCGGAACGTGCGGCCGTTGATGCGGAGCAGCGTATCGGCGATCGCGTCGACGTTGTCGAACTGGCCGCCCGGCCGCACGAACACGCGATCGTCGGCGGTCGTCAGCACGCCGGCCGACGAGATGTCGTTCTGCGCGTTGATCGCCTGCCCGAGCTGCTGCGGCGAGATGCCGAGGCGCGTGAGCTGCGCGTTGTTCACCTCGATGAAGATCCGCTGGTCGGGGTCGCCGAAATAATCGACCTTGCCGACGCCCGGCACGCGCAGCAGCACGGTGCGCAGCTGGTCCGCATAGTCGTGGAGCTGCGCGGGCGTGAAGCCGTCGCCCTCGAGCGTCCAGATGTTGGTGTAGACGTCGCCGAACTCGTCGTTGAAGAACGGGCCCTGCACGCCGGGCGGCAACGTGTAGCCGATGTCGCCGACCTTCTTGCGGATCTGGTACCAGGTGTCGGGCACGTCCTTCACGGGCGCCGAATCCTTCATCGTGAAGAAGATCAGCGATTCGCCGGGGCGCGAATAGCTGCGCAGGAAGTCGATGGCCGGCGTTTCCTGCAGCTTGCGGCCGATCCGGTCGGTCACCTGTTCCTGCACCTGGCGCGCGGACGCGCCGGGCCAGAACGTGCGGATCACCATCACGCGGAACGTGAACGGCGGGTCTTCGGATTGCGCGAGCCGCGTGTACGCGAGCATGCCCGCGAGCGTCGCGAGCGCGATCAGGTAGACGACGAGCGCCTGGTGGCGCAGCGCCCACGCCGACAGGTTGAAGCGGCCTTCTTCGTGGGAGACGCTCACGATGCGAAGTCCTCCGGATGCAGCGGCGCGATCGGGCGCACCTTCTCGCCCGCGCTGACCGTGTGCACGCCCAGCAGCACCACGCGTTCGCCCGGCTGCAGCCCGTGCGACACGGTCACCGTGCGCTCGTTGAAGCGCGCGACGTCGACGCGGCGCAGCTCGAGCGTGTCGTCCTTCGTGCGCACGACCCAGACGGCCGGTTGCGCGCCGTCGTGGAACAGCGCGGTCGCGGGCAGCGTGACCGGCGGCGCGTCGCCGGCGGCCGCGGCGCCGGCAAATGCGACGCCGGCGGTCATCCCGAGGCGGATCGCCGGATCGGGCGTGGCGAGCGTCAGCTTCACGCGATAGGTGCGGCTTTGCGGATCGGCGGCCGGCGCGATCTCGCGTACCTTCGCGGCGAACGTGCGGCCCGGCAGCGACGGCAGCGTGACGGTCGCCGCCTGGCCGGGCGCGAGCGACGCGAGCGCGGCCTCGGGCACGTCGCTGACGACGTCGACGTCACCCGACCACGCAAGCTGGTACACGGGCTGGCCGGCCGACACGTTCTGGCCGGTGTCGGCCTGCTCGGCCGTGATGTAGCCCGCGTGATCGGCGACGAGCGTCGCGTAGCGGAGCTGGTTCTTCGCGAGCGCGAGTTGCTGCTGCGCCTGGTCGCGCTGCGCAAGCGCCGACGTGTAGCTGTTCTCGGTCTGCTCGAGCTGGGTGGTCGCGATCAGGTTTTCGCGGGCCTGCGCACGGTCGCGATCGAGCTGCTGCTTCGCGAACGTGAGGCTGTGCGTCGCGGCATCGAGTTGCGCCTGCGCGCTCGCGGCGTTTTTCTCGACGTCGGACGGATCGAGCAGCGCGACGACCTGGCCGACCTTGACCGTATCGCCGAGGCGCACCTTGCGCTCGACGATCTTGCCGGCGATGCGGAACGACAGCGGGGTGGCGTAGCGCGGCTGGATCTCGCCGGGGAGCGTGCGGGCGGCCGCGGCGGTGTCGGCCCGCGCGGGCAGCGCGACGACGGGGCGCGGTGAGGGCGGCGCGGATTCTTTCGGATGACAGGCGGCAAGGACGAACGCGGCGCTGACCAGCAGCGCGGCGCGGGAACCGGAGCGATTCACGAAACCCCCAGGTGAGGTGAAGCGGAACGAAGCCGGCAAGCGCGACGCGCACTTGCCCCGAGCGGCGCCGACATGGGCGCACGGACAACATCTTTCGGAAACTGCGGTGGATTCTAATACACACCTGTATCTGAATGCAAAGGTGAATCCGAATGCGAAAGGGTGCTAGACTGCGCGCCATGAAACCACAGCGTTTAACTCGCGAGCAGAGCAGGGACCAGACGCGCGAACGTCTGCTGATTGCCGCGCACCGGATTTTTCTGAAGAAAGGCTATGTCGCCGCGAGCGTCGAGGACATCGCGGCGGCGGCCGGCTATACGCGCGGCGCGTTCTATTCGAACTTCCGCAGCAAGTCCGACCTGTTGCTGGAGTTGCTGGAGCGCGACCACGCGGGGGTGCAGGCCGACTTCCAGGCGATTTTCGACGAGGGCGGATCGCGCGAGCAGATGGAATCGATGACGCTCGCGTATTACCGGACGCTGTTCCACGACGACGAATACGCGCTGCTGTGGGGCGAGGCGAAGCTGCAGGCCGCGCGCGACGCGAAATTCCGCGTGCGCTTCAACCAGTTCCTGCACGGCAAGCGCCTGCAGATGGCCGAGTTCATCCGGCGTTTCGCCGAGCGCTCGGGCACGCCGCTGCTGCTGCCGGCGGAGACCCTCGCGTTCGGGCTGATGTGTCTGTGCGACGGTGTGCAGTCGTATTACACGGCCGATCCGCAGCACGTGTCGGCCGAGGTGGCCGAGTCGGTGCTGGCCGGCTTCTTCGCACGGGTCGTGCTGGGGCGTGCGCCGGATTGAACCGGATCGGGCCGGCGGTCCGGTTCGCGCTCGCTCGAGGTTCGCGCTCGCGCGGCAGTCAGTGAACCGCCCGGTCAGCGCTCGCCGGTCATGCGCCGGTAGGCGTCGAGCAGCGACGTCTTGTAGACGACCCCCGCGAGCGTCGGTTCGGCTTCGCTCTCGATCACCGGCAGCCGTTCCCCCTGGAACGCCATGAAGCGTTCGAGCGCGGTCGCGAGCGGCATGTCGGGCGTGAGGAGCGGAAACGGCGTGTGCGCGTAGTGCGCGGCCGTCTTGTCGGTCGTGTCGCGCTTGTCGAGCAGGTCGGACGTGATGTCCTTCAGCGCGACCGCGCCGCGGAAGCGTCCGGCGTCGTCGGTCACGTACAGGTATTTCACCGGATATTCGAGAAACACGCGCGTCATGTCGGCGACGCTCGCCGTGAGCGGCACGACCGTCTGCGCGGGCTGGATCAGTTCGCGCATCTGCGTGGTGCGCAGCCGCAGCTTTTCCTGCGCGTCCTGGTAGTGGTGCTGCGTGATTTCGTACATCGACGTCGTGCCCGTCGCGCGCGCGACGAAATACGCGAAGACGCACGACACCAGCAGCGGCAGCACGACCTGGTAGCTCAGCGTCATCTCGAAGATCATCAGGATCGCCATCAGCGGCGCCTGCGTGGCGCCGGCCATGAACGCTCCCATCCCGACGATCGCGTAGGCGAAGTACGCCGACGTGTGGCCGGGCCACAGCGCCTGCATCGCGAGCCCGAACAGCGAGCCGAACACCGCGCCGACGAACAGCGTCGGCGTGAACACGCCGCCGATCGCGCCGGAGCCGGCGGTCGCGGCGGTCGCGATCACCTTGAACGCGAGCACCGCGATGAGCGCCTGCCACGTCCACGGCGAATGGAGGATGTGGTTCACCACGCTGTAGCCGTTGCCCCACACGTCCGGAATCCATACCGAGATCACGCCGACGACAAGGCCGCCGATGGCGAGCCGCACGGGCAGCGGCACGGGCAGCCGCTTGAACTGGTTCTTCGACGCGTCGAGCAGGTGCAGGAACTGCGGCGCGAGCACGCCGCACAGCGCGCCGAGCACGACGAACAGCAGCACCTCGGGGCCGGTGACGGCCGGGAACACCGGCATTTCGTACGGCGGCCGGTAGCCGGCGAATTCGCGCATCACGATGTTCGCGACGACCGACGCGACGACCATCGGCCCGAAGCTCTCCATCGCGATCGTGCCGAGCACGATTTCCGACACGAAGAAGGCGCCGGCGATCGGCGCGTTGTACGCGGACGTGATGCCGGCCGCCGCCCCGCAGGCGACCAGCAGGCGCAGGCGCGGCGGGTCGAAATGCACGAAGCGGCCGACGAGCGACGCGGCGAGCGCCGCGAGCTGCACCATCGGGCCTTCGCGGCCGATCGAGCCGCCGCTGCCGATCGTCAGCAGCGACGACACGCTGCGCCACAGGCTCTGCCGCACGGGGACGACGCCGTTGCCGAGCGCGACCGATTCCATGTAGTCGGTCTTGGCGGCCTGCTTGTCGCCGCGCGTGGCGAGCAGCAGCACGCAGCCGGCGAGGAAGCCGCCCGCGGCCGGCATCCAGAACCGCACGTACCACGGCAGGCGTTTCGCCATCTCCACGAAGCTGCCGCTTTGCCCGGAGATCAGGTGCTGCATCAGGTCGATGCCTTCGCGGAACGCCATCGTGGCAAAGGCGCCGCCGACGCCGACGATGGCCGACCAGATCAGCATCGTATGGGCGTCCGACAGGCGGAGCAGCGTTTGGGCGCGAGTGCGCAGCTTCAGCAGGAACGAGAGCACGGCTGAAAGAGGGCGATGGAAAACGACGCGAAGCATAGCACTGCGCCGCGCCCGCGGGACCATCCCGTCGGGCGCGGCGCGCGAAGTGTCATGGGCGGGCAGCTCAGCCAAGCCAGTGCTGCACGGCCCAGGTGATCCCGTAGCCGCCGACGATCAACCACACGTACAGGATCAGGCCGGTCATCAGGGCCCGGGGGCCGGCGGCGCGGATCTGCGCCACGCGGGTTTCGATGCCGAGCGCGGTCATCGCCATCGTCAGCGCGAAGGTGTCGAGCATGTTCAGCGTGTGCGTGACGTCGGCGGGCAGCACGTTCAGCGAATTGACGATCACGAAGCCGAGGAAGCCGAGCGCGAACCAGGGCACCGCCACCTTGCGCTTGCCTTGCGCGCCGCCGGCCGTCGCACGCGCCGAGCGGGCGAGCCACCAGCCGAGCACCAGCAGCACCGGCACCAGCAGCATCACGCGCGTCATCTTGACGATCGTCGCGATGTGGGCGACCTGCGGGCTGATGTCGCTCGCGGCGCCGACCACCTGCGCGACTTCGTGGATCGTGCCGCCGAAGAACAGGCCGAGGCCGGCCGGGTTGAGGTTCAGCAGCCCGGCGTGATAGGCGACCGGGTACAGGAACATCGACAGCGTACCGAACAGCACGACGCTGCCCACGGCCATCGCGCTCTGGTGCGGCTTCGACTGCAGCGTCGATTCGAACGCGAGCACGGCGGCCGCGCCGCAGATTGCGCTGCCGGCGGCGGTCAGCAGCGCGGAATCGCGATCGAGCTTCATGATCTTCATGCCGGCCCAGGTGCCGATCACGAGGGTGCTGACAACCACCAGCACCGATACGGTCAGGCCCGGCAGGCCGACCTGCGCGATTTCCTGCAGGCTCACGCGCAGCCCGAAGAACGCGACCGCGATGCGCAGCAGCTTGCGCGCGGAGAAGTTGACGCCGGCAGCCCAGCTTGCCGGCATGCCGTCGCGCAGCGCGTTGCCGTACAGCGCGCCGGCGACGATGCCGACGATCAGCGGCGACAGGCCGAGGCCCGCGATCGCGGGCAGTTGCGACAGGCTGGTGACGGCGGCCGCGAATAGCGCGACGAACAGGACGCCGTTCAACTGGCCGCGCATCGACGGCGCGGCGTGGTTGAGAGGTTGAGTCGGGGCAGTGGACATGGCAGCACCGTGAGGAGCGTCGTTGCGATGGTGTAATCCTAATTTCGTTATATCGATATGAAAAATTGTGATTTGTGACGTAAACTATCCGGAAAGCCGATAATTTATCCCCATGACCCCGGATCAACTGATAACGTTCGCCGCCGTCGCGGAACACCTGAACATCAGCCACGCCGCCGTGGCGCTGCATCTGTCGCAGCCCGCCGTGTCGGGCCAGCTGCGGCTGCTGCAGGACGAATTCGGCGAGCCGCTGTACCAGCGCGACGGCCGCGGCATCCGCCTGACGCCCGTCGGCGAACAGCTTGCGCAGTACGCGAAGGCGCAGCGCGACACGTTCGCGCAGGCGCGCGCGTTTCGCGATGCGGTGCGCGGGCTGGAGGCCGGCACGCTGCGCATCGGCGCGAGCACGACGCCCGCCAGCTACCTGCTGCCGTACCTGATCGCGGCGTTCCAGCCGCGCGCGCCGCGCGTGGCGATCCAGACGATGAGCGGCAATACCGCCGACGTGGTCGCGGCGCTGCCGACGCTCGATATCGCGATGATCGAAGGGCCGCCCGGCGAGGCGCTGCCGCCGGGGACCGCGGTGCACGCGTGGCGCGAGGACGAGATCGTGGCGATCGTGCCGACCGGCCATCCGCTGGCGGCGCCCGAATACGCGCCGGGGGTGACGCTCGACGCGCTGGCGGCCCATCCGCTCGTGCTGCGCGAAGCGGGCTCCGCCGTGCGGCAACTCGTCGAGCGTGCGTTCGCGCACGGCGCGGCGCCGATGCGGGTGGCGTTCGAGATCGCGGGCGTCGAGGCCGTGAAGGAGGCCGTGCGGGCCGGAATGGGCATCGGCTTCGTCTCCGCGATGTCGCTGCGTCACGACGACGCGGCACTCGTCCTGCGCTCGCTCGCGCCCATGCCGCTGACGCGTCATTTCTCCATCCTCGTGCCGCATGGCGGCGCACCGTCGCGGGTCGCCGCGCAATTCCTCGAAATGAGCCTCGCGCACGACGTCGCCTGAACCGGCGAAGCGGGCCCGGGTGCGCGTTTGCGCCGGGTCCGGCCCTAGGGATTTCCTCTATGGCGTGCGTCCGAAGCGAAGCGCACCATCCGCTTCACGTAAATGGAACCGGTTCCAATCCGGTGAGAGGGACACCATGACAGACATCGTGATCGTGGCGAGCGCATTCGGGACGGACCGCGTGCGCCAGGAGGGCCACGGCGCATTCGTCGCCACTGCGGCGGCATCGGGCGCGACCGGTTTCGAGGTGCGGCGCGAACTGTTCGCATCGGACGACGACGCGACACCCGGCGCGCTGGCCGCGCTCGGCGCGCAATTGACCGGCCACGGGATGTGGTCGGTCTATTCGACGCCGGCCACGCTGTATACGGAAACGGGCGCGCTCGATGCACACGCATTGCGCGGCGCGCTTGAGGAAGCCGACGCGCTCGGCGCGCGCTTCGTGAAATTCCAGCTCGGCGGTTTCGTCGGCGACGCGCACGCGGCCGAGATCGTTGCGCTGTCGCGCGGCGCGCGGGCCCGCCTGGTGGTCGAGAACGGCCAGTTGCCGGTCGGCGGCGCGCTCGCGCAATTCCGCGGGTTGTTCGAGGCGCTGGCCGCGGCGGGCCTGCCCGATGCGCTCGGGATGACGTTCGACATCGGCAACTGGCAGTGGCCGGGCGAAGCGCCGCTTGATTGCGCGCAGGTACTCGCGCCGCATGTGGAATACATTCATTGCAAGGCGGTCGCAGGCGAGGGCGCGCGCCGTTTTGCCGTCGCGCCGGCGCCGAACGATCCGCTCGTGACCGGCGTGCTCGCGGCGCTGCCGCGGCAGGCGCCGCGGGGCATCGAGTTTCCGTTCGACGCGGCCGACCTGGCGGGCGATGCCGGCCGGCGCGTCGCGTGGCTCGCGACCGCATGACGACGGACGCTTCCTGGAGAATGCATTCATGAAAGCAGCACTCGATGTCGTGACCTACGGCGAGGCAATGGCGATGTTCGTCGCGACCGAGCCGGGCCATCTCGCGAACGCGACGCAATTCGCGAAGCGGATCGCGGGCGCCGACCTGAACGTCGCGATCGGCCTGTCGCGGCTCGGCTTCCGGGTCGGCTGGATGAGCAGGGTCGGCAGCGATTCGTTCGGCGGCTACGTGCTCGACACGCTGGCGCGCGAAGGCATCGATGCGTCGTGCGTGACCGTCGATCCGTGTTACCCGACCGGCTTCCAGCTGAAGTCGCGCAACGACGACGGCAGCGATCCGACCGTCGAATATTTCCGCAAGGGCTCGGCCGCGAGCCACCTGTCGTGCGACGACTACGTGGCCGACTACGTGCTCGGCGCGCGCCACCTGCACCTGACGGGCGTTGCGCCGGCGATCTCCGCGACGTCGTGCGAGCTTGCCTTCAAGCTGGCGCGCGAGATGCGCGCGGCCGGCAAGACGATCTCGTTCGACCCGAACCTGCGCCCGACGCTGTGGCCGTCCGCCGATGCGATGGCGACGACTTTGAACGCGCTCGCATCGCTTGCCGACTGGGTGCTGCCGGGCCTTGCCGAAGGGCGGCAGCTCACCGGGCACGACACGCCGGCGGACATCGCGGGCTTCTATCTTGCGCAGGGCGCGCGCGGCGTCGTCATCAAGCTCGGCGCGCAGGGCGCGTACTATCGCACGGCCGACGGCCGCGAAGGGACGGTTGCCGGCGAGCGGGTGGACAAGGTCGTCGATACGGTCGGCGCCGGCGACGGCTTCGCGGTCGGCGTGGTCAGCGCGCTGCTGGAAGGCAAGGCGATCGAGCAGGCGGTGGCGCGCGGCAACCGGATCGGCGCGCTCGCGGTCCAGGTGATCGGCGATTCGGAAGGCCTGCCGACGCGCGAAGCGCTTGATCGGTTCGAAAACGTCAGCAATCGCGCCGATCGCTTAGAGGAAACCTTCACCGCGCAATGAGAGGCCGGACACGGCACAATCCGCGGACTCATTTTGTCGTGCACGCGCACGGCAACGTACGGGGCCGGGACATGCGTTGAGGCGTCTGTTCCGGTCGAATGCGGAGCATGGGGCCTGGGTCGGCGCCTGAAGGGCTGACTCGGGTCGATCGTGAAGCATGGGACCCGGGTAAGCGCCAAAAGGGCTGACTCGGGTCGACCGCGAAGCATGGGATCGGGGCAAGCGCTAAATCGCCAACTCCGATCGACCGCGAAGCATGGGATCAGAGTAAGCGCTAAAGCGCCAACTCTGATCGACCGCGAAGCATGGGATCAGAGTAAGCGCTAAAGCGCTAACTCTGATCGACACAGGAGACATTCTGATGGCTAACACTCTCGCAGCCCGACGCTGGTGGACGATCATGCCGATCGTCTTCATCACGTACAGCCTCGCCTACCTCGACCGCGCGAACTACGGGTTCGCGGCCGCGGCCGGCATCAACCAGGACCTCGGCATCAGCAAAGGCCTGTCGTCGCTGATCGGCGCACTGTTCTTCCTCGGCTACTTCTTCTTCCAGATTCCCGGCGCGATCTACGCCGAACGCCGCAGCGTGAAGAAGCTCGTGTTCGTCAGCCTCATTCTGTGGGGCGCCTGCGCGGCGCTCACGGGCGTGGTCAGCAACATCCCGTCGCTGATGGCGATCCGCTTCGCGCTCGGCGTCGTCGAGGCGGCCGTGATGCCGGCGATGCTGATCTACATCAGCAACTGGTTCACGAAGAACGAACGCTCGCGCGCGAACACGTTCCTGATTCTCGGCAACCCGGTCACCGTGCTGTGGATGTCGATCGTGTCGGGCTATCTCGTGCACGAATTCGGCTGGCGCCACATGTTCATCGCCGAAGGCGTGCCGGCCATCATCTGGGCCTTCTGCTGGTGGGTCCTCGTGCAGGACAAGCCGGCCGATTCGCCGTGGCTCAACGCCCAGGAAAAGCGCGACCTCGACGCCGCGCTCGCAGCCGAGCAGGCCGCGATCAAGCCCGTGCGCAACTATACGGAGGCGTTTCGCTCGCCGGCCGTGATCAAGCTGTGCGCACAGTATTTCTGCTGGAGCATCGGCGTGTACGGCTTCGTGCTGTGGCTGCCGTCGATCGTCAAGAACGGCTCCGCCCTCGGAATGGTCGCGACCGGCTGGCTGTCCGCGCTGCCGTATCTCGCGGCGACGATCGCGATGGTGGCCGCATCGTGGGCGTCCGACAAGGTCGGCTCGCGGCGCGGTTTCGTGTGGCCGTTCCTGCTGATCGGCGCGGCCGCGTTCGCCGCATCGTACGCACTCGGCTCGTCGCATTTCTGGATCTCGTATGCGCTGCTGGTCGTGGCGGGCGCCGCGATGTACGCGCCGTACGGCCCGTTCTTCGCGATCGTGCCGGAACTGCTGCCGAAGAACGTCGCCGGCGGTGCAATGGCGCTGATCAACAGCATGGGCGCGCTCGGCTCGTTCGTCGGCTCGTATTTCGTCGGCTACCTGAACGGGGCGACCGGCTCGCCCGTCGCGTCGTATGCCTTCATGAGCGCCGCCCTCGTCGCCGCGGTGATCCTCACGCTGTCCGTCAAACCCCAGGCGCCCGACACGCATTCGCTCGCGGCGCCCCTGCAAGGAAAATGAAACCGATGAAGCCCCGTATCGTCGCGTACAAGCCGCTGCCCGATGACGTTCTCGCCTACCTGCGCGAGCACGCGGACGTCGTGCAGGCCGATGGCCCCGACGCCCTCGCCGATGCCCTCGGCGACGCGGACGGCGCGATCGGCGCGAGCCTGAAGGTGACGCCGCAGATGCTCGACCGCGCGCCGCGGCTGAAGGCGTGGTCGACGATCTCGGTCGGCTACGACAACTTCGACGTGGCGGATCTCACACGGCGCGGCATCCTGCTCGCGCATACGCCGGACGTGCTGACCGAGTCGACCGCCGATACGGTGTTCTCGCTGATCCTCGCGTCCGCGCGCCGCGTGGTCGAACTGGCCGAGTGGGTGAAGGCCGGCCACTGGCAGCGCAGCATCGGCCCCGACCTGTACGGCACCGACGTGCAGGGCAAGACGCTCGGCATCGTCGGGCTCGGCCGGATCGGCGGCGCGGTCGCGCGACGCGCGGCGCTCGGCTTCCGGATGCAGGTGCTGTACGCGAACCGGTCCGCGCATGCCGACGCCGAGACGCAGTACGGCGCGCGGCGCGTCACGCTCGACGAACTGCTCGCGCAGTCGGATTTCGTGTGCCTGCAGGTGCCGTTGTCGCCGCAGACGCACCACTTGATCGGCGCGGCCGAATTCGCGAAGATGAAGCGCGGCGCGATCCTGATCAACGCATCGCGCGGGCCGGTCGTCGACGAAGCGGCGCTGGTCGACGCGCTGCGTGCGGGCACGATCCGCGGCGCGGGGCTCGACGTGTTCGAGAAGGAGCCGTTGCCGGCGGATTCGCCGCTGCTGCAGATGAAGAACGTCGTCGCGCTGCCGCATATCGGTTCGGCGACGCACGAGACGCGCCACGCGATGGCGCGCTGCGCCGCGGAAAACCTGGTCGGCGCGCTGGCCGGCACGCTGCGCACGAACCTGGTCAATCCGGACGTGCTCGCGCGCGCCTGAGTGGCGGCGGACGACAGGCTGCCGGCGGGGCGGCGGCGCTGTTAGAGTTCATGATCGTGGTGCTGGCGGGCGGGCTGCGTTATGATCGCCCGCTTGTCGCGTCGACGGTTCGGCAGTGCTGCCGGCGGCGTCGCGCGATGGACATCCACGCCGGCTTCGGTGGATCGACTGTGAAGCAAGGGAGCAGCGCAAGCGCCGGAGGGCGGACGCTGACCGACCGCGAAGCATGGGTCTGCCACGCGCTGACCGACAGGAGAGTCCCCCGGATGGCTTACGTTTCCAACAACAAAGGTCCGTCTGCTCACGAAGCGGCGCGGATCGTACGTCGCGAGGCACGACAGTGACCGATTCGCAACCTACCACGATGCGTCCGGCGACGATCAGCGACGTCGCACGCGAGGCCGGCACGGGCAAGACCAGCGTGTCGCGCTACCTGAACGGCGAGACGCACGTGCTGTCCGCCGATCTGCGCCAGCGGATCGAGACGGCGATCGCGCGGCTCAACTACCGGCCGAACCAGATGGCGCGCGGGCTCAAGCGCGGCCGCAACCGGCTGCTCGGCATGCTCGCGGCCGACCTGACCAATCCTTACACCATCGAAGTGCTGCAGGGCGTCGAAGCCGCATGCCAGGCGCTCGGCTACATGCCGCTCATCTGTCACGCGGCGAACGAGGTCGAGATGGAGCGTCGCTTCCTGCAGCTGCTCACGACCTATCGCGTCGAAGGGCTGATCGTCAACGCGCTCGGCGCGGACGAGGACGTGCTGCGCCCGCTGCGCGGCGCCGGCATCCCGGCCGTGCTCGTCGACCGGACCGTCGAGGGCTTCGAGGCCGACCTGATCGGCCTCGACAATGCCGACGCGATCGAGGTGGCGCTCGCGCATCTGATCGCACACGGCTTCGACGCGATCCACTTCGTCGTGCAGCCGTTCGAGCGCGTCAGCTCGCGGCGCGTGCGCGAGGCCGCGTTCCGTGCGGCGCTGGCCGCGCGCGGCCTGACGGTGCCGTCGACGGTGGTGCTCGACCTGAACACGCCCGACGCGGCCGAGGCGGCGCTCGCCGACGTCGACGCCCGCATCGACGACGCGGCACGGCGCGGCGTGCGGGCGGCGCTGTTCGCCGCGAACGCGCCGGTCGCGCTCGCGATCGCACGCCACCTGCGCGCGCGCTTCGGCGCCGCATGGCAGCAGAAGGCGGCGCTGCTGTCGATCGACGATCCGGAATGGGCCGAGCTGATCGGCATCACGACGATCCGCCAGCCAACCTACGAAATCGGCTACAAGGCCGTCGAATTCGTGCACGAGCGGATCGACGGCGCGGCGGGCGACGTGCGCGTCTCGCTGCTGCCTGGCGAGCTGGTTGCGCGCGCGTCGACCGCAAGCTGAGTATCATTCGGGGCACGCAGCGCGCCAGGTGCGCTGCCCCGAACAAGGAAATACATGACTGTCGCTCCCGTCACGCTGGCGGTGCTGATCGCCGCCACGCTGATCATCGCGCTCCTGCCGCTCGTCCTCTTCCGCATCCTGCGCAAGCCGCTTGCGCTGAACCGCCGCGACACGATCGTCGGCGTTGCCGTCTTCACGCTGTTCGCGATGATCGTCGAACGCGCATTTCACGGGCTCGTGCTGAGCCAGACCCCGCCCGACGGCTGGCTGACGCAGCCGCTCGCGTTCGTGGCATACAGCGCGCTTGCGACCGCCGTGTTCGAGGAAGTCGGCCGCTATCTCGGGATGCGCTTCCTGAACCGCCGCTACGGCCCGTCGGCCGGCGACAGCCGCGGGATCGGCTACGGGATCGGTCACGCCGGCGCCGAAGCATGGTTCGTCGGCGTGCTGGTATGGGGCCAGTGGTCGTATCTTGCGTGGCTGGCGAGCCGCGGCCAACTCGAGGCGCAGCTCGCCGATCTGCCGGGCGATACGGTCGTGCGGCTGCACGTGATGCTCGCGACGCTGTCGGCGCAGTCGATCCTGCTGTTGCTGCTCGAGCGCTGCGCGGCATTCGTGCTGCAGCTCGCGCTGTCGGTGCTGGTGTGGCGCGGCGTGCGCGCAGGCCGGGCGAGCGTGTTGCCGGTCGCGATCGTGCTGCATGCGCTCGCGGCCGCGCCGGCGTTGCTGTACCAGGTGCGCGCCGTGCCGGCCGCGTGGGTCGAGGCCGGGCATTTCGTGCTGGCCGCGGTCCTGGTGGTCGTGCTGGTGAAGGTGTGCCGGCCGCCGCGCACGGCGGCCTGACAGGAGAGACGGGATGGATGACTATCTGATCGAATGCCAGAGCGCGGAATTCGACGCGCTCGCGCGCGTGATCTGCGATCTCTTTCCGGAGCAGACGCGATTCGCCGAAAACAGCGACGCGCGTGGACGGTTCCTGGCCGTGCACTGGCTCGCGATGCGTTTCGGTTCGGCGCCGAAACGGATGACGCTCTCGATCCGCATCGTGCCGGCCGCGCTCGCCCGCTATCTGGCGCTCAAGCCGATGCAGCGCGCGCGCAGCCATGCGGTGCTGCACGCATACACGGAAGCGATGCTGGGGTCGCTCGAGGAGCGCCATGCGGCCGGCGAGGCCGTCGAGCGCGACGCCGAACTCGAGCTCGACGAAGACTTCGCGTGAACGTTCGCGCCGGCGCGGTTCCGGCGCACCGCCTTACGCGTCGCGGTAGACCTGCGCGAAGCGCTGCGCCTGCACGACACCGTAGTCACCGGGCGCGTACTGCATGACCCAGTCGCCGGCGACGCCGCGCAGCGTGTCGCCGTTTTCCGAGCGGGCGATCGTAAACGGCTCGTCCATGCGACGGGCGAGCACGACGGCGGGCCGGTTGCGGTAGGCGCCGGGGGCGCCGTGCGCAAGCGCCGGATCGGCGGGCAGGTATTTGGCGTCGAAGCGCGCGCGTGACACGACCCAGCGGTCGCCGGTCGATCCCGTGATCAGCGCGTCGCCGGCGACATACCGGTTCGGGCCTTCGAGGCTCATCAGTTCGCCGTCGGCTTCCGCGAAGGCAACGGCGACGGTTTCGTCCTTGACGACGCGACGGGCCTGCGGATCGGTGCGTAGATCGATGTGCTTGAGTTCGAGCATGGCGGGGGAAGTGCGGGAAAAGCCGGGAGCTTATCTCGAAATCGGCGCGCCGTGTGGCGCGCCGCTCGCCAGCGGAGGCGCGGCGCCGTTCGGCCCGGACGGGCGGCGCGGCGCCGGCGGGGAGGGTATCAGGGCTGCGCGGGTGCGCTGGCGGCCTGGGCGGCGGCCGCCTTGCCGTCCTTGCCCTTCGCCTTGCCCTTGCCGCGATGCTCGCCGCCGTTGTGCAGCCAGCTGCGGAACGTGGTGTCGGCCAGCGCCTTCTGGTCGGCCGGGAAGCTCTCGTAGAGCGGGGCGAAGGCGTCGGCGAGTTTCTTCGCGCCGTCGGCGTTCGCCTGCGACAGTTCCGCATACTGCTTCATGTCGTCGAGCGCGGAGACGTCGTGCTTCGCCATCCGCTCGCGATAGAGGCGGCCCATCGTGTCGCCGTTGTCGCGCATCGTGTCGGCGAACGCCTTCCATTGCGGCTCCTGCGCCGACGTGATCTTCAACTGGTCGTGCAGGTACTTGATGCGTTGCTCGACGCGCGCCTCGCGGCGCTCCGCGCGCTGCTCGGCGCTCGGGGCCGACGCCGTGGCGGCCGCGACCTGGGCGGGCGCCTGCGGCTGCGCCGGGGTTTGCGCGAACGCGCTGGCTGCAACGGCGAGCGTAGCGAGGGTGAGCGAGATTTTCTTCATGGTTGGCTCTCCGGGGTAGTGTCTTGCGAGCGGGCGCGGCGGCGACGGCCGCAGGCGCGCATCTCGCGTCGCCCGCTATTAGTAGCACGTTGCGTGCGATGCGGCAGTGAATGCGACACTTGCTTACATCCGATACGAATCGAAACTGAAAGGTTCGTATCGGTTCGGGACGGTGCCGTTTGGGCGCGCCGGCGTTCGGCGCTATCATCGCGTCACCTTTCACTCAGCCGGCGCGTCGCGCTCCGGCCCAGCCTCATGCGTCCACCTCGCCTCGACCAACTCGACGATCTCGACCGGCAACTCGTCGCGCTGCTGCAGGCCGATGCGCGCGCGAGCGTCGCGGATCTCGCGCGCCAGCTCGACGTCGCGCGCACGACGGTGGTCGCACGCATCGCGCGGCTCGAACGGACCAACGTGATCGCCGGCTACAGCGTCCGGCTCGGGCAGGACGTACTCGACGCGAGCATCTATGCGTACGTCGGCATCATCCTCACGCCGAAATTCGGCAAGGACGTACTGCGCAAGCTCGACCGGATGCCGGAGGTGCAGCTGCTGTGCGCGGTGAGCGGCGAATACGACTACGTCGCGTGGCTGCGCGCCGATTCGCCCGAGCGGCTCAACGACCTGCTCGACCAGATCGGCATGCTCGAAGGCGTCGAGCGTACGACCACGTCGATCATTCTGTCGCGCAAGATCGATCGCGGGACGGTCGGCGGCTGACGTCCGGCGCGTGCGCCGCCGCGCCCGCTCGCTCGGGCGCATGCGTGGCAGCGGCCGTCTCGCCGTTGCGGGCGCACCGGTTTGCGTGTGTCCGGCGCATGCGCGCGCATCGGGCTTTCGCATGCGACGCCGCCGTATTTCATGAACGGCGCGGCGCTCGCGGTCGCGCTTTCCGTCTCATTCGGCGCCGTGCGCCGGCGATCCTTCTGCATCGGCCCTTGCCGGCGTGTCGCTCATGACGCGCGTACGGTGCCGCGCCACTCATCTCCCTTTGTCCTTCTCCCGAATGCGGCCTGCAACGGCCCGCACGCAGCGGCGCATCTACACGATTTTTAGATGATTTGGTCGTTCAGACCAAATGCATCGTCATTCCGTCGAAATTATCGGTCGTTTCGCATCATTCTTCGTCTTGGAACTGATTTTGCGCGTCCCTACACTGTGTTCATGGCTCGACGCCGTACACAACACCAACCCATCATCAGGAGATAAGCGCATGAAAATCGCCATCGTCGGCGCAGGTCTGATCGGCCACACCATTGCTCACATGCTGCGTGAAACGGGCGACTACGAGGTCGTCGCGTTCGACCGCGACGCCGATGCGCTCGCGAAGCTGTCGCGCGAAGGCATCGCGACGCAACGGGTCGATTCGGCCGATGCGAACGCGATTCGCGAAGCGGTGAAGGGCTTCGACGCACTCGTCAATGCGCTGCCTTACTACCTCGCGGTGAACGTGGCGGCCGCTGCGAAGGCGGCCGGCGTCCATTACTTCGACCTGACCGAAGACGTGCGCGCGACCCACGCGATCCGCGAACTGGCCGACGGCTCCGACCGCGCGTTCATGCCGCAGTGTGGCCTCGCGCCGGGCTTCATCGGCATCGCCGCCCACGAGCTGGTGAACGGCTTCAGCGAAGTGCGCGACGTGAAGATGCGCGTCGGCGCGCTGCCCGAGTATCCGACCAACGCGCTGAAGTACAACCTGACGTGGAGCGTCGACGGCCTGATCAACGAATACTGCCAGCCGTGCGAAGCGATCCGCGACGGCCGCAAGCAGTGGGTGCAGCCGCTCGAAGGCCTCGAGCACTTCTCGCTCGACGGCACCGAATACGAAGCGTTCAACACGTCGGGCGGCCTCGGCACGCTGTGCGAGACGCTGTCGGGCAAGGTCGAGACGCTCGACTACAAGTCGGTGCGCTACCCGGGCCATCGCGAACTCGTGCAGTTCCTGCTGGAGGACCTGCGCCTGTCGACCGACCGCGATACGCTGAAGTCGATCATGCGCCGCGCGGTGCCGTCGACGAAGCAGGACGTCGTGCTCGTGTTCGTCACGGTGACGGGCGTGAAGGACGGTCAGCTCGTGCAGGACGTGTTCACGCGCAAGATCTTCGCGAAGGACGTGTGCGGGATGCACATGAGCGCGATCCAGATCACGACGGCCGGCGCGATGTGCGCGGTGCTGGATCTGTTCCGCGAGAAGAAGTTGCCGCAGAACGGCTTCATCCCGCAGGAAAAGGTGTCGCTGAAGGCGTTCCTGTCGAACCGCTTCGGCAAGCTGTACGACGGCGGCACGATGGAGCGCATGCACGCGGTGGCCTGAGCGCCAGCCAGCCTGCGGCTTGAGGGCCGTGCGACGCCGGGAGCGCAGCAGCGCTTCCGGCGTTGTTTTTTGGAGAGCCGGCCGGGCGCCGGTCAGGCCGGCAGCGGCGGGACGATCGTTGCTGCTGGCGGAGGCGGCGCGATGCGGTACAGCAGCGCGTTGACTTCCGCGTCGGACGGCGCGGTGTTGTCGAACATCACGATACCGTCGCATTCGTGGCCGGTCGGCACGAAGCGTCGCTGCCGGTATTCGTCCCAGTGTGCGAGCTTGTACGCGTCGTTCGGATTGCCGCGCGCGACGATCCGCTGGTGGGCGACGTCTTCCGCCGTGTGGACCCACACGACCGTCAGCGTGACGTCGGGCCCGATGCCGAGCCACGCGCGATCGAGGATGCGCCGGTCGCGTACTTCGCGCGACAGCGGCCCGACCACGAGCGCGCCGATGCCGAGCGCGAGATTGTCACGGGCCGTGTCGAGCAGGCCCTGGTATTCGGGATCGCGCAGGTGTTTCAGGTAGAGCGGGCTGTCGCGATCGTTCGGATCCTCGGTGAGCGCGCCCATCGCGGCCGAGCTGTAGCGGCCGTACAGCGTGTCCTTGTCGAGCAGGCAGAAGGCCTCGCCGGTTGCGCGCATCAGCGGCCCGATGAGCCGCTTCGCGAGCGTGGTCTTGCCGGTGCCGGCGTGACCGCAGAAGAACACCAGGTGCGTCACGAATACTTGCTCCCGGCGCCCTGTTTCGACGTGTCGCCGCGCTTGTCGCCGCGCGGGAACACCTCCGCCTCGAGCCACATCGCGTTGATGATGCCGAAGCCGAGCGCCACGCCGATGCCGAGTATCCACGAGAAATACCACATAGGTCTGTCTCCTTGACGGTTGGGCCGCATGGCCATTGCGCGTTGCGCAATCCAGGCCGCGCGTGCCTGCGAAGTACCCCGGTGCGCGTGCGGCGGCGCACGCAGCCCGATCATGACCAATATCGCCGTGGCGCGCAAGCCGGGCTGCCCGCGCAGCAAACCGGTAAACTGATGCGCAAACCGCAACATCACGGACAACATGCTGATCAACTGTGCTGCATACCAGGACGGCCGCAAGCTGGCCGACATCGATATCGAGGCCATCAGCGACTACGTGTCGAAGCCCGAATGTTTCGTGTGGGTTGCGCTGAAGGATCCGACGCCCGAGGAAATCGACCTGATGGGCGAGGAGTTCGGGCTGCACGAGCTGGCGCTCGAGGATGCCCGCAAGGGGCATCAGCGGCCGAAGATCGAGGAGTATGGCGATTCGCTGTTCGCGGTGCTGCATACGGTCGAGCTCGACGACGACGACGAATTCAAGGTGGGTGAACTGAACGTGTTCGTCGGCCCGAACTACGTGCTGTCGATCCGCAACCACACCGAGCAGGATTTCCGCGAAGTGCGCAAGCGCTGCGAGCGCGAGCCGCATCTGTTGCAGGAAGGTTCGGCGTTCGTGTTCTATGCGCTGATGGATCAGGTCGTCGACCGCTACTTTCCGATCCTCGAAACGCTCGGCAACGAACTCGAGGCGCTCGAGGACCGCATCTTCGCGAAGGCCACGCCCGCGGCGTCGCGCGCGATCATCGAGGATCTCTATTCGCTGAAGCGCCGGCTCGTGATGCTGTACCAGCACACGGCGCCGCTGATCGAGCCGCTCGCGAAGCTCACCGGCGGTCGCGTTCCGCAGGTCTGCAGCGGGATGGACGCGTATTTCCGCGACGTGTACGACCATCTGCAGCGGATCGTGAAGACGATCGAAGGACGCCGCGAGATGGTCGTGACGGCGATCCAGGTCAATCTCGGCATGATCTCGCTGGCCGAGAGCGAAGTGACGAAGCGGCTCGGCTCGTTCGCCGCGCTGTTCGCGATACCGACGATGATCGCCGGCATCTACGGGATGAACTTCGCGAACATGCCCGAACTGCACCTGAAATACGGTTTCTACGGCTGCATCGCGGTGATGGTCGTCGCCGACTTCGCGCTGTGGTGGCGGTTCAGGCGGGCAGGGTGGCTGTAATCGCGCCGCGCGCCTAGCGCGGCGCGTGCTTGCCGATCACGACGCGCCACGGACGCACGCGCCACGATTTGACGAGGCCGTTCTGCACGTACGGATCGGCGCGGGCGAACGATTCGGCCGCTTCCGGCGAATCGCCTTCGAACACGAGCACGGCCTGGTCGGCCGGGTCCGCCAGCGCGCCGGCGAGCACGAGTTCGCCGCGCTCGGTCGCGGCCTGGGCCAGGGCGAGGTGCTGGGCGCGGAACGGTTCGCGGCGGGTCAGGTAATCGTCGACGAGTTCGTAGGTCAACTGGTAATGCATGGTCGCTCCAGGAATGGCTGCCGTCTCCGGATGGCGGGCAGGCCGGCTCAGTATAGGCCACCGTGCCGCGTCGGGCGGCGCGGGTTCGCGTCCCTGCCGTCAGCCGTCAGCCGGTGTCGGGCGCGGATTGATAAAGGGCAGATTCTTGTCGGTCACGTTATAAACGCAACTAACGGTCTATCGCGCCAACGTCGGCACCTTGTTGTGCGTCGCCGCACCGCCATCGCAGTGCCCATTATTTGCCTGCAGGAAAAGAGGGTGCGCCCGGCGCATTCCGGCGCCGGATTTCACGTGCCGGTGCCGTCGGCCGGCCGGACCGGAACAGGATCGGAGCCGGGCATCGGGCCACCGGAGCGGGCGCCGCGCGAAGGCGTTTCCATTGGCCCGAATGCGACCTATGCTGAACGAATCCGGTGCGAACTCCGTTCGCCCGATTCGCCCAGACGAGGTGTGTCATGCCAGTCTCAGCCACCCTGCAGGATTGCCTGCGCCAGAAGTCGTCGCGGTACGAAGTCGTGTACCACCCCTATAGCCATACCAGCATGGAGACGGCCGCCGCCGCGCACATTCCCGGCGATCGCCTCGCGAAAACCGTGCTCCTCGAGGACGACGAGGGTTACGTCGCCGCCGTATTGCCGACGACGCACGCGGTGCGCCTGTCGGATCTCTGGGTGAAGACGGGACGCCATCTCGTGCTCGCCCGGGAGGTCGAACTGCGCGAGCTGTTCAAGGATTGCGACATGGGCGCGCTGCCGCCGGTCTGCATGGCTTACGGGATGAAGACGTTCCTCGAGGAGCGTCTAGCGCAGCAGCCGGAAGTGTATTTCGAGGCCGGCGACCACGAAGCGCTCATCCACATGATGCAGGATGAATTCCTGATGCTGATGGAGACGGCGGAGCGCGCGCATTTCTCGCACAAGATGCAGGGGATGCATTCGTGACGCGTGCGGCGCGTGCTTGCTTGCCGATGCGTGTGTGACCGGGTTGCGCGCGGCATCGGCGGGAAGTGCGTGATTCGACTGATTCGTTGTGCGAAATATGGGCCGTGAATTCCCGTTGGAATGCGCGGTTCGAGACCTGCACCGGATCGAAGCGAAACGGTTCGCGTATCTGTCGTTTGCCGGATGCTTCGCGACGAGAGGCACTCGGAGTGCCGGCGAGCGTGGTATCGGATGTCCGCGATCGATGCCGACGAGATGCGGCTCGCACCCGGCTGACACCCGGCCCGTCGTCCCCGCGGCGGCATCGTTTTGATGCGGTGCGGCAAATCGCGCCGATATGTCCGCCGCAACGGCGGGATACCCGGTTTCGCACGCATGCGAATCGATCCACCTTCATGAATGAAAGGTGGGTGCGTGCTTGCCGGACCATCGCATTGCGCCCATGCCAGGCACCCGGCCATCAAATAAAGTTTGACGGCAAATTTTCTTCCTTGCTATCTTCAGCACCCGATCGGGAGCCGGCGCGCGCCGCCGGCCTCGGCCCCGCCGATCCTTTCCGCGTCGATCCGGAGGCCGGCGGCGAATCTGCTGACGAATCCGCAAAAGAAGTACACACTCGGCTACCTGTTCATCGCCCGCGATCGGGCGGCGATGCGCGCGACGGCCCGCCGGGTCATCGCGACGAAGGCGGGGTGCGTGGTCGAGGAGGCGTTACGCCCGACGTGCTGCACGCGTCGTTCCAACCGTATCCGCTGGTGCTGCTCGCGTCGCCCATGCCGGGCCCGGGGCGCGGCCCGCGGGAGAGGCAAGAGAGAACCGATGATTGACGAGAACCGGGCGCCGGCCGCCCGAGCCGTGCAGGCCGCGCAGGCGTTGCGCAGCGACGCCGATTTCTGGTCGCTGCGCATCGTCGACGAGACGATCGACGAACATGCGGTGCGCAACGACGTCGCGCAGCCGTTCTCCCGTGCGCGCGAGCGCGGTGCGATGCTGACGGCCTGGGCCGGCAGCGGCGCCGGCTATGCGGCGACCCCCGACCTGTCTGCGGCCGGGCTGCAGGCGGCGCTCGACATCGCGACCGCGCGGGCGCGGGCGAGCGCGCCGTGGGCGCTGGTCGATCATCGCCAGGCCGCGCGGCCGCAGGCGAGCGGCGAGTACGCGTCGCCGGACGTCGATGCGGCGCTGCCGTCCCGGGCCGAATGGATCGAACGTCTCGCGCACGAATGCGCGGCGGCGAATCTCGGCGCGCGCATCGTCGAGCGCGCGGCGAGCGTGATGATCGTGCGCACCGAGCAGTGTTACGTGACGAGCGACGGCGTGCGGATCGACCAGCGGTTCCGCTTCCTGATGCCGGAGCTGCGCGCGGTCGCCCACGGCGACGGCGACACGCAGATGCGCTCGCTCGGTCAATCGGGCACGCTGGCGCAGGGCGGGCTCGACGTGCTGGCGCGCTACGGCTTCGACGGCGCCGGCGCGCGCGTCGCCGACGAGGCGCTGCAGTTGCTCGCCGCGCCGAACTGCCCGACCGGCCCGCGCGACCTGCTGCTGATGCCGGACCAGATGATGCTGCAGATCCACGAGTCGATCGGCCATCCGCTCGAACTCGACCGGATTCTCGGCGACGAGCGGAACTTCGCCGGTTCGAGCTTCGTCAAGCCGGAGATGGTCGGCCATTACCAGTACGGCTCGCCGCTGCTGAACGTCACGTTCGATCCCGAACCGGCCGCCGAAGCCGCGTCCTACGCGTTCGACGACGACGGCACGCCGGCGCGCAAGCAGTACCTGATTCGCAACGGCGTACTCGAACGGCTGCTGGGCGGGGCGCTGTCGCAGCAGCGCGCGGGCCTGCCGGGCGTCGCCAACTCGCGCGCCTCGAGCTGGAACCGCGCGCCGATCGACCGGATGGCGAACCTGAACGTCGAGCCCGGCGACCAGTCGCTTGACGCGCTGGTCGCGGGCACCGAGCGCGGCATCCTGATGCGCACCAACACGTCCTGGTCGATCGACGACCACCGCAACAAATTCCAGTTCGGCTGCGAATTCGGGCAGCTGATCGAGAACGGCCGGCTGACGCAGGTCGTCAAGCGCCCGAACTACCGCGGCATCTCCGCACAGTTCTGGCGCAGCCTGCGCGCGGTCGGCGACGCGAGCACGTTCGGCATCTACGGCACGCCTTACTGCGGGAAAGGCGAACCGGCGCAGATCATCCGCGTCGGCCACGCAGCGCCGGCCTGCGTATTCGCCGGCGTCGACGTATTCGGAGGCGCGTGATGGCGGCAATCGATTCGATGGTGCAACGAGCCGGCATCGACTGGCGTGCGCATTTCACCCGGCTGGCCGACGACGCGCAACGGCTGATCGCGCCGGCGCAAACCGTGCTGCTCGGCTTTTCCTGCGAGACGTCGGACTTCATTCGCTTCAATGGCGGCAGGATTCGCCAGACCGGGCGCGTGATGCAGGGGCGACTGTCCGTGCGGCTCGTCGACGGGGCGCGGCAGGCGCACTCGTCGCTGACCGTCTGCGGCGATCCGGCGGCCGACCTGCCCGAACTGGCGGCCGCGCTGGCCGTACTGCGCGACGGCCTGCGCGATGCGCCGGACGATCCGCACCTGCTGTTCGACACCTCGTCGTGGGTGCAGGAAACGCGCCGGGCCGGGCGCCTGCCGGATGCGGACGGGCTCGCGCGGGTCGTGGCCGAATGCGCGCGCGGTCTCGACTTCGTCGGTTTTTACGCGGGCGGCACGCAGGCGCGCGGTTTCGCGTCGTCGACCGGCAGCCGCGGCTGGTACGAGGTCGAGAATTTCGATTTCAGCTGGTCGCTGTACGACCCGAGCGGACGCGCGATCAAGACCGTCTATGCCGGCGACGACTGGAGCGATGCGGCGTTTGCGGCCCGGGTCGATGCGGCCGCCGCGCGGCTGCCCGTGCTCGGCCGTACGCCGAAGGCGCTCGCGCCCGGGCGCTACCGCGCGTATTTCGCACCGGACGCCGTGCACGAAATGACGAACCTGCTCGGCTGGAGCGGCTTTTCGGCGCGCGCGCTGGCGAGCGCCCGCAGCCCGCTGCACCGCCTGTACGCGGGTGAGGTCGTGCTCGACCCGCGCGTGTCGATCACCGAGGATTTCTCGCTGGGCATCGCGCCGGCGTTCAACGCGGACGGCTACCGGCGCGACAGCGTGCCGCTCGTCGTCGCCGGGCGGGGCGCCGGCCAGCTCGTGTGCGCACGCACGGCCCGCGAGCACGGGCAAGCGCCGAACGGCGCGGACGACGGCGAATCGCCGCAGTCGCTGACGATCGCCGGCGGCACGCTCGCCGAGACCGACGTGCTTGCCGCGCTCGATACGGGGCTCTACGTCGGCAACCTCTGGTACCTGAACTTCTCGGACCCGATCGCCTGCCGGATGACGGGGATGACGCGTTTCGCGACGTTCTGGGTCGAAGGCGGGCGAATCGTCGCGCCGGTCGATGCGATGCGGTTCGACGACAGCGCCTACCGGCTGTTCGGTTCGGAGCTGGAGCAGCTCGGCGCGGCGCCGGCGCTGCTCGCGAACGACAGCACGTATGGCGAGCGCGCCACCGGAGGCGCGAAGCTGCCGGGGTTGCTCGCACGCTCGTTCGAACTGACGCTGTAGCGCGTATCGACGACACCTGCCGATGCCGTCGTTTTTCATCGATCGCCCCGTATTTGCATGGATCGTCGCGCTCGCGATCGTCGTCGCGGGCGTACTGGCCATTCCGCAGTTGCCGATCGCGCAGTATCCGCGCCTGGCGCCGCCGCGGGTCGTGATCGACGCGTCCTACCCGGGCGCGTCGACCGAGACGGTCGACGCCGACGTCGGCAGCATCATCGAGGAAAGCCTCGACGGCGCGGACGGGCTGCTGTACTACGAGACGAGCAGCGACGGCCACGGCAACCTCGAGATCGACGTGACGTTTTCGCCCGGCACCGATCCGGACATCGCGCTCGTCGACGTCAACAACCGGTTGAAGCAGGTCGAGCCGCGGCTGCCGCAGCAGGTCGTCCAGCAGGGGATCGGCGTGTTCAAGGCGGCGAACACCTTCCTGATGCTCGTCACGCTGACGTCGACCGACGGCACGCGCGATTCCGCGCAGCTCGGCGATTACCTGAACCGCTACGTGCTGCGCGAGCTGAAACGCGCACCGGGCGTCGGCGCGGCCGAGCTGTGGGATGCGGACGAGGCGCTGCGGATCTGGCTCGATCCGGACAAGCTGCGCGAATACAACCTCGGCGCCGACGACGTGATCGCGGCGATCGGCGCGCAGAACGCGACGGTCACGGCCGGTGCGATCGGCGACGCGCCGTTCGTGCGCGGCCAGCAGCTCACCGCGACGATCGTCGTCAAGGGGCAGCTCGCGTCGCCCGCGGAGTTCGGCCGGATCGTGCTGAAGTCGAAGCAGGACGGCTCGGCGGTGCGCGTGGCCGATGTCGCGCGCATCGAGATCGGTCGCGACGACTATTCGTTCTATTCGCGGCTGAACGGCCGGCCGGCCGCGACGGTCGGCATCCAGCTCGGCCCGCGCGGCAACGCGCTCGAAACGTCGAACGCGATCCGCGCGCGGCTCGCCGAGCTGTCGCGCACGCTGCCGCCGGGCGTCGCGGTCGAGATTCCGTTCGACGGCGCGCATTTCGTCAGGATCGCAATTCACGAAGTCGTGCTGACGCTCGTCGAGGCCGTCGTGCTGGTGTTCTGCGTGATGTGGCTGTTCCTGCGCGACCTGCGCTACACGCTCGTGCCGACCGTCGTGATTCCGGTCACGCTGATGGGTGCGTTCGTCGCGTTGTGGGCGTTCGGGTTGTCGATCAACGTATTCACGATGTTCGGCCTGGTGCTGGCGATCGGCATCCTGGTCGACGACGCGATCGTCGTCGTCGAGAGCGTGCATCGCGTGATGGAGGAGGGCGTGTCGCCGCGCGATGCCACGCGCCGGGCCATGAAGCGGATCGGCGGGGCGATCGTCGGCGTGACGGCGGTGCTGACGGCCGTGTTCGTGCCGATGGCGTTCTTCCCGGGCAGCGTCGGCGGCATCTACCGGCAGTTCGCGGTGTCGATGATCGCGTCGATGCTGGTGTCGTCGTTCATGGCGCTGTCGCTCACGCCCGCGCTGTGCGCGAACCTGCTGAAGCCGGTCGCGCGGCCCGATCGCGAAACCGGCCGGACGACGCGGCGCGGCATCGGCGCACGTCTGGCCGACCGGTTCGGCGCGGCCTTCGCGCGCGCCGAAACCGGCTACCGCGGCGTCGCCGTGTTTGCCGTGCGCCGCACGGGCCTCGTCGTCGCCGTCTACGCGGCGCTCGTGAGCGCATGCGCGCTGCTGTACTGGATGATGCCGGGCGGCTTCCTGCCGACCGAGGACCAGGGGCAGCTGCAGGTGATGATCCAGTTGCCGGCGGGCGCCACGCAGGCGCGCACGCACGCGGTCGTCGAGCAGGTCGAGGCGATCCTGCGCGCCGAGCCGGCGATCGCGAACGTGACGAGCGTGATCGGCTGGAGTTTCGCGGGCAGCGGGCAGAACGTCGGGATGGCGTTCGTCGAGCTGAAGGACTGGGCGGAGCGCGACGGTGACGCGATGGCGTTGCGCGACCGGCTCAACCGGCGCTTCGGCGCGATCCTCGACGGCGACGTCGAGGCGACGCTGCCGCCTTCGGTTCGCGGCATCGGGCATTCCGACGGATTCACGTTCCGGCTCGAGGATCGCGGCGGAGTCGGGCTCGATGCACTGAAGGCGGCCCGCGCGCAGCTTGCCGAACGCGCGAAGGCGGATCCGTTGCTGGCCGCCGTGCATTTCGAAGACCTGCCGGACGCGCCGCGTATCGAGCTCGACGTCGATCGCGCGAAGGCGTATGCGCTCGGCGTACCGTTCGAGCGGATCGCGGGGCTGCTGGGCGGCACGTTCGGTTCGAACTACATCAACGATTTTCCGGCGTCGGGCCGGATGCGGCGGGTGATCATCGAGGCCGATCCGGTCGCGCGCGCGACCGATGCGCAACTGATGGCGCTGACCGTGCCGAACCGCACCGGCGACATGGTTCCGCTGTCGGCGATCGCCGCGCCGCACTGGACGATCGGCCCGGTCATGCTGAATCGCTACAACGGCTATCCGTCGCTCGACATCAGCGGCCGTGCGGCGCCCGGCACGAGTTCGGGCGCGGCGATGGCGGAAATGGAGCGGCTCGCCGGCGCGCTGCCGGCCGGGATCGGCTTCGACTGGGTCGACGCGGCGCGTGAGGAGCAGGTCGCCGCGCGGCAAACGCCGCTGCTCGTCGGACTGTCGGTGCTCGCGGTGTTCATGGCGCTTGCCGCGCTGTACGAAAGCTGGACGATTCCGCTGTCGGTGCTGACGATCGTGCCGCTCGGCATGATCGGCGCGATCGCGGCGGCGCTCGCGCGCGGCATGCCGAACGACGTGTACTTCAAGGTCGGATTGATCACCGTGATCGGGCTGGCGGCGAAGAACGCGATCCTGATCGTGCAGTACGCGCGCGAACTCGCGGCGCGCGGCGTGCCGCTGCGGCAGGCGGTGATCGATGCGGCCGCCACGCGCTTCCGGCCGATCGTGATGACGTCGATGGCGTTCCTGCTCGGCGTCGTGCCGCTCGTGCTGGCGACGGGCGCGGGCGCGGAAAGCCGCCGGTCGATCGGCACCGGTGCGTTCGGAGGCGTGCTGGCGGCGACGGTGTTCGGGCTCGTGTTCGCACCGGTGGCGTTCCGGGTCGTGGCATCGGCCGGGCGACGCGGCCGGCGTGTCGTGGCGGCCGGGCGCGACGATCGTCCGGCGGAAGCGGTCGGGGATTGATGGCCCGCCGGCAACCCGGGGCGTCGGCGCGGCGGGTCGGCAGGGCGCCCGGGTGTTCGGCTCAAGACGGGATTCGGGCCGCGTGGATCGTCATCCCGAGTCAGGCGGCCGTCGCCGTTTCATGAGCGGGCTGCCGACGACACCCTTCCGGGCACGGCGCGATCGATCAATGCGTAGAACGCCAGCATGCTGACGAGCATCGCAAAAGCGACGCCGCTCGTGTCCCAGCGCATTCCCAGACTGAACGCCACGGCCTTGATCGCGGTCATCCCGAGCGCCATGACGAGCAACATCGCCGCGGCTTCGAGCGCGACCCGCACCGGCGGCACGACGAGCACGCGCATCGTGCCGCGTCGCCGCCTGTCCGTGCGTTCAGCCTCGCGCAGGATCAGCAGCATCAGCATGGCGAGCATCGACATCGGAAACCAGCGCAGATGGAGCACGAGCATATTCCACACGGCGTCCGCCGCGAGCGTTCCGCCGCAGATGTCGAGAATCGCATCGAGGGGCGCGCGCAGCGCATCGAGCGTCAATCCCGCACAGATGGCGGCCATGCACCGGAGCATCGACCGGCGCGCACACCTGCCTGACGATCCGTCTCTCGTCGAATAGCCGGCGAACCCGCATGCAATGGCGCCGATGCAAGGCCAGAACCAGCCGGGGCTGGCGCCGTGCAGCCTCGTCGGCAAGTCGCACGTCAGGTAGCCGAGGAGCGCGAACCACGCCAAGCCGCGCATCCGGCCGGACGCCGCAAGGCGGGCGATCCGCGCGCGCCCGAACCCGACGCATGCGCGGATCGCGTCCGCCGTCCTCGTCGGACGTCTGGCCGTGTCGGCAGGCGGTGCGGTCGGAGCGGTCATGGCCGTTCAGGCGGCGTCTCTCATGACGGCATACCACGAGCACACCACACCGGCCGGCGCGACGCCGCCGCTGCCGCTCGCATGCGGGACCGTCCGGACGATCGAGCCGGTCAGCGCCGGACGCTGGTCGATGCCGTTGGGCCAGGGCGCGCTCACGTACCCGACGTAGTCGTACACCCATTCCTCGCCGTCGACCACGCCGCGCCCCTGGAATCGTACGGTGCCGGGGTTCCCGTAAGTGATCCAGCCGTTGAGCTGCAACGCCCATCCCGGGCCGAAAATGCGCCCCTTGAAAATGCCCGCCGGGGCCGGTGCGATCTCGATCGTGCCGAGGCCGAATTCAAGGTCGTTGAATGCGGTGGCCGGGTCGGGATCGTTCAGGAAACTGCGATAGGTCCACTGGCCCACGAGGCTGCCGGTTTCGGGTGTGTAGCTCATGCTCGGGTTTCTCCCTCGTCGAAGTGTCGCAGCGAACCGGCGCCGGGCGACGGCGCCGGTTCGTCCCGCATCGTCGTTACCGGACCTCGAGCCGGAACAGTTTCGGTGCGGCTTGCGCGGCCGCGCCGGCGACGGCTTGCGTAACGGGCGACGACGCGGGTTGCGTCTGATGGCGCACGCCGTCACGCGTATGGACCTCGACCTCGTACTGGGCACCCTCCACCGCACTTTCCGTGAACTGGTTCAGCGGAAAGAACGCCCTCACTTCGAGGTGCGTCTGGCAGTTCGCGCAGGACTGCACGCTCCAGCGGCTCAGCACGGCGTGCGTGCCGAGCAGTTGCCGCTTGCCGTCGATGTTGACGTACGCGGAAACCAGGAACGACCCGGCAATCGGCGCACGATTCAGCCCGGAGACGCGCACGACCTTGCTGCTGTTGCCCGCCGGCACGGTCATCGCCGCCAGCGAAAGCTTCGGCAGGTTTTCCAGCGAACCGGGGCCGTACGTGTAACCGAGCTGTTCCTCGATGTTGATGCAGTCGAGCGACGTATAGGCGCGCTCCTTGCCGTTCTCGCTCTTCTTGAACGGATCGAGCGGCGATTCGAGCGTGAGCCAGGAGTTGGGCACCGTGCCCGGCGTCGGCCCCTGCCCGTCGACGGAGTTGGTGCCCGGATACTCGGCGATGACGTCGAGGTGCTGCGTGAAGCCATGGCGCTTCTGCCACAGCCAGAACACGCGATCGATGAAGCAGTGGTGGAAATAGAAGATCGGGTCGAGGCCCGCCGTGTCGTTTTCGCCCATGTCGCCGTTGGCGCCCGGAATCGGCGAGCGGTCGTAGGACGGTATGTCGAACCCGCCGACCGCAAGGTGAATGTTGTTGTGCGGCTCCTCGAGCGAGACGACGGGAATCGTGCCTTCCGGAACATTGTCGTTCCACTGGGCCGCGGACGACGTGTTGGAAAACAGCGTGTAGTTGGGCGCGTCCAGGCACCGCTCGAACAAGCTCTTCACGTTGGTCGGCACCACCTTGCCCTTCACGACGATGTAGGACGTGAGCCAGTCCACGATGTTCCGGTTCAGCAACATGACGTTCTCGTTGGCGTTGGGGAACTTGTCGTTGTGCGCTTTGGTGGCGGCCTGGTCCTCGGGAGTACCCACGAGCCCCGATAGCGGGTAGCGAACCGTGACGTAAGGCAGCGGCTTGCTGTAGTTCGGATCGTCGCCGTTGATGTGGTCCTTGATCGCCCTGTTGAACGTGAAGGAGGTCAGCGGATTCGGAATCTTTACGCCGTCGAGCTCGAAATCCGGGTCGGTCAGTGCCCACGGAATGCCCTTCGTCAGCGACTCTTCGCTGGTTTCGTCCCAGTACGGCAGCATCACGTGCTCGCAACCGGGGATGCTCTGCAGCGCCTGTTCCAGCCGCAGCAGATAGGCACGGTGCCAGGTGGGAAACAGCACGTTTCCGTGGTTGCAATAACCGCCCCAGTAAGACGCCGAGCCCCAGCCGGCGCCGCGGAACGGCTCGCCGTGGAAGCCGCCGATCATGAAAAACGAGTTCGGATCGTCGGGCGGCAATTCCTTGATGCCTTTCCACGCGCGCATCACGTCTTCCAGCGGCTTCTTGTTGCCTTTCCGATATTCGACCTGCAACGATTCGATCGACGGACGAACTCTGATTCCGGGTGCGTTATTCATGATGTGTCCAATGTCCTTCTTGGGTGACGTTGCGGTTTGGCCGGCAGGGTTTGAATGCGAACAGGTGATGAAAAGGGTGGTCGGAACTCGAATTCAAGCGGATTCGTTTTATTCAGATAATGGTTGGCGTTTTGAAAGCGTTAATCGACAGGTATAGGCAGGCCTGCGGTCGTTCGATCGCCTCCATGAGTGGTGAGGACACCCGCAACTGGCGTGGCATGCCCTCTGGTAAAGGGGGCTGCGTTTTTAGTGTGCGCGGGATGCCGTGGCGAATCGGTGCCGATTCGCCAGGCATGAATGGCAAAATAGCCGTGATACCCCGATAGCGTTTTATCCTGATTGAGTATGAGTAAATAAAGCAGATGGACTATGTTTCCGCAAGGAAGAGTTTGGAGTGGTTATGAAAATGTTTATGGGGAAGGGGGTTGTTCGGTTTTTGGAAATGATCGATGTTGTTTGAATCGATATCGTAAAATCCGGGCGCTGGATAATCGCGAAGGCATAACGGCGCTTATTCATTCAATCGGCCGACAACGGCCTTGCAATCTTCGACTGTTGGCTTGGCGTGCGTCGAGGGGATTACCGATGCGTGTTGCTGACATCGCCTCGGACGCCAGCCCGCGACTCCCCGACTCCCCGGGCAGAGGCGCGGTCGGTACAATTTCCGTCCCGGCAATTACCCGAAGGGTAATCAGATGACCGATCTGGGCAAATTTCTCGCGACAGTGACGGCAACCGGCCCCATTCCTGGCGTGTCACTCGCCACGCTTCGCGGAGGAACGGAAGACACCGAATACCACTTCGGGATCCGGGGCGAGCATGACCGCGCCCCGGTCGATGCTCAAACGGTTTTTGAAGCAGCGTCCCTCACCAAACCGGTTGTCTCCTTTGTCGCGCTTCAGCTAGCGGAGGAAGGGCTTCTGGACCTCCGGCAATCACTCTTCGACATTTGCGGAGAGTATGTGCCGGGCGATCCAGGATCGCGGCAGATAAGCGCGTTCCACGTCCTCACCCATACGAGCGGCCTCCCCAATATCGTGCGCGACAAGGCTCCGCTGCGGACATATTTCAACCCGGGCGAGCGATTCAGCTACGGCAGCAGCGCGTTCGCATGGCTGCAACGGGCGATGGAAACGGCGACCGGACGCTCGCTCGAGGCACTCGCGCGTGAGCGCGTGTTCGAGCCCTGGGGGATGAGTCGTTCGAGCCTGGAATGGCAGGAGCGCTTTTCGGAAAATCATGCGCAGGGGCATGAGTGGGAGGGCGAGCCCGTGCCAAAGTGCCGGGTAAGCACGGCGCAGGCCTCGTGGTCCCTTCTGACAACGGCTTCCGACTATCTCGCGTTCGTACGGAATGTGCTCGCAGGCCGGGGACTGTCGGGCTCGAGCTACGATCAGTGGTTTTTGCCGCGCGTCCACACGCGCCAAGGTGACGATGCGGAAGACTTGCAAGGCGACAACCCGCCCGATCTTCGTGTTGCCTGGGGGCTGGGCTGGGGGCTCGAACCCGCTCAGGGCTGTTTCTTTCATTGGGGCAATAGCCCCGGATTCCGGGCGTTCGTCCTTGCCAATCGAGCGACCCGGGATGCTGTCGTATGGTTCGCAAACTCGGCGCGCGGGATGCGGCTTGTCCATGCAGTCGCCCCGGAAGTCGTCGCCGGCGATCATCCGGCCATCCAGTGGCTGCGCATTGGACGTTTGTAAGTGCACCCGGCTGCCATTTCGCCGTCGTTGCAGACTGACGAACCTCTCTCGGCATCGATCCGCTTTGCTGTTTGATCTCCCTGCCAAGGGGGCTGCCGATGGCGGCAACTATCATGGACTACGAAGATATTTGATCCTGGAGCGCTGTACCTGATGACGCCATTGGACATCCTCATCCGCGAACCGCGAGCGTCGGATCACGCCGCAATCGCGTGCTTGCTGCAGCAACTCGGTTACCAGACAACGCCGGCGCTGGTCCTCGAGAAGATTGAAGCGCTGCTCCCGAGCCCGACCGACAAAATCATCGTGGCATCCGCGCGAGATGAGGTCGTCGGGAGCATCAGCCTCCACGCACTTCCTCTCTTCCACGCGCCGGGCAATCTCGGGCGCATAACCAGCATGGTCGTCGACGAGCGATACCGCGGAAACGGAGTGGGTAGCGCACTGATCGCCGCGGCAGAACACTGGTTCAGGCAGGTCGGATGTGTAAAGCTGGAGGTGACGAGCGGCGACCACCGACCGGCTGCCCACCGTTTCTACGAGCGACATGGCTTCTTGAGGGACGGCCAGAGACTTTCCAGGAAGCTTCACTCATAGAGCGGTGTCTTTACCGGAGGTCTCGCGCAAACGGCTGACGGATTCTGACGACTCCGGCCTGGACGGAGTCGAATCGACGCCGGCTCATTGTCGGGCTCTGGTTGTCGGCGGTGTCCGGCGCAAGCGGAAGGGCGGGGCGGGCAATGTGGGGGCAAGCGCAGTCTCGAGCGGGCATGGCTTGGACGAGATGCGACTGGTGCGCCGCCTCGCACGACGGCGTGTCGTTTCGCGAATCCGTGACGGCACGACCGGGTCGGATATTGTCGTCTTTCGGAGACCGCCGGCTCAGTCCGGTTGATTCGACGTGTTTTTTCGACGGACCGACGGCAGCACACCGAGTGTTTTGCGGAAATGTGCGCGTAGCGTCGATGCGCTGCCAAAGCCGACCTCGATCGAAACGTCTTCGACCGACAACGTGGTTTCCTCCAGGAGTTCGAGCGCTCGCGAAACCCGCTCGGCAATCAGCCACTCTCCTGGCGCGAGACCGGTCGTTTCCCGAAAGTGACGGTGAAGACTGCGCACACTGACACCGGCGTCCGATGCGAGGCGGGTTACGGTCCAGCGACGCGATAAATCGGCGCGCACATGGTCGAGTAACGCGCCGAGCGCTATTCCGGAGCGGGCGGGAATGGGTCGGGCGACGCGCTGAACCTGATTGCCGGAGCGGTGCGCGGGCAGAACGAGCCGTTGCGCGACCCGATTCGCCATTTGCGCGCCGAAATCCCGGCGTACCAGATGCAGACACAGATCGAGCCCGGCGGCACTGCCTGCCGACGTCAGCAGCGCACCCTCGTCCACGTACAGAACGTCGGGTACCACAGTCACGTCCGGATGCCGTCGCGCCAGATCATCGACGTGATGCCAATGGGTCGTTGCGCGACGCCCCGAAAGCAGGCCGGTTGCCGCCAGCACGAATGCGCCGGCGCAAATCGACGCCAGGCGGCATCCTCGGGCATGTGCCGCGCGCAGGGCCCGAACCAGGGAATCGGGAACCGGCCTGTCCGGACCAGGCCAGCCGGGCACGATGATCGTCGCCGCATGATCCAGCAATTCCAGCCCGCCGTCGGCATCGATACGCACGCCGCCAATGCCGCGAATGACGCCGGGCCCGACCGCCGCCACGGCGAAGCGGTACCAGTTCGCACCCAGCTCGGGGCGGGGCAATCCAAAGACTTCCACTGCGCAGGCGAACTCGAACGGGCACAGATCGTCGTAGGCCAGTGCAATCACCAACGGTGCGTCGGATTTCATCATTGGCATCATCCTGACGGAATTGACCGATTCTCCCACTTTCGGGATCCGGATCGCGTGGCCAGAATCGGTATCGTCTCCCGAACGACGATAGTCGCCCATGACCATGTCCGAATTCAAACTGCATTGCTTTGCCCAGTCCGGAAACGCCTACAAGATCGCCCTCATGCTGTCCTGTGCCGGGGCCGACTGGCAGCCCGTGTTCGTCGATTTTTTCAGTGGCGTGACGCTCACCCGGGCATGGCGAGACTCGGTCAACGAGATGGGGGAAGTGCCCGTCCTCGAACATCGCGGCAAAACCCTCGCGCAGTCCGGCGTGATCCTGACGTACCTCGCCGAATGCCTGGGGCAATTCGGTGGCCGAACCGCCGACGAACAACGCGAAATCTGGCGGTGGATACTCTTCGACAATCACAAGTTCACCAGCTATTTCGTGACGTATCGCTGGCTGCGTTCGTTCGACGAAACAGCCCCGCATCCCGAGGTTTTGTCATTCCTCCGCGGGCGCATCGACGCGGCGTTCGATGTGGTGGAGCGTCATCTTGATCGTCATGCGTTCATGGTGGGTGACCGACTCGGCATTGCGGACTTTTCGCTGATCGGCTATCTGTACTTCCCCGTCGAGGAGACGGGTTACAACCTGGACGAGACTCACCCGAACATCGCCGCATGGCGCGCCCGAATTGCGCGGCAACCGGGATGGCGGCACCCCTACGACATGCTGCCTGGCGCCGTCGTGAAGCCACGCTTTCCTCATCTGCGTTAGCCAGTCTGCTCCAACCGGCAATCACCGCAGGTGACGCGAGGCGCAATGTCGCGGCGAATCAGGCAGCAGGTATCGCGTCGATATTCGAATCGGGCGGGCGAACGTCGTCGGCACAAGTGCTCCGGTCTTCATCGGGTTCTCCCTGCCTCCAGGACAAAAGAGAACCCGCTTGCCAAGGGGCTGCAAGAAGCGCCCCGGATCAGTATGCCCGCCCCGTCGATCATCCGGCCCTGCCGGACGTCAGGCCCGCACGTGCCGTACGACGCGCTCGTCGCCGCCGGACCATGATGGCGAAGACAACCAGCAGCACGACCACCACCGGCGCTGCCAGCATCAGCGGCCGTGCCCGCACGAGCAGCGGAACCGGGCCGCCGTTGCGTGCGACGGCTACATCGTCGGGCGTCACGGTAACGTCGGCATTGCCGTATTGCGCGAGCACATAGTTCGCGATCGCGGCAATCTGATCGTCCTTCAGCGGCTGGACGTAGGAGCCTTCGCCGAAGGACGGCATCAGCACGTGCTGGCCGCCCGCTTCGCGATCGACGCCGTACAGGATCGCCGCAATCAGGTTCGACGGATTGCGCGAGCCCGTGGCGGTATTGTTCGACAGCGACGGATACGCCTGGCTCGGGCTACCCTTGCCGTTGACCTGGTGACAGCTCGCGCAGTACCCGCTGAACAGCGCCGCGCCGCTCGTCAGCGTACCGTTCGCGTTCAGCGCGGACGCGCCGCGCAGCGTCGCTTCGCTGCTGACCGCGCGCCCGTGCGTGAACGCCGGCGCGGTCTCTTGCTCGTCGCGGATCGGCTTCGTGCTGCGCAGATACGTGACGATCGATTTCAGGTCCGCGTCCGACAGATACTGCAGGCTGTTCTGCACGGCTTCCGCCATCGGGCCGGCCGCCTGGTTCTTGCCGGGGGCGCGGCCGGTCTTCAGGTATGCCACCAGCTCGTCGTCGGTCCATGCGCCGATGCCGCTCACCGGATCCGACGTGATGTTCGGCGCATACCACGCACCGAGCTGGGCACCGCCCAGGTTGCGGCCGAAGTCTTCGGCCATCAGCGCGTTGCGCGGCGTGTGGCACGCACTGCAGTGCGCGAGCACGTTGGTCAGGTACGCGCCGCGATTCCACTGTGCGTCGTGGGCCGGATCGGCTTCAAAACGCCGGTTCGACAGGAACAGCATGTTCCAGCCCGCCATCGCGCTGCGCATGCCGAACGGGAACGGCAGGTTCGTCGCGGGCGCGGGTTCGTCGACCGGCTTCACGGCCTGCATGAAATAGCGGTAAAGCGCGTGCACGTCGTCGTCGCCGAGGCCGCTGTAGGACGTATACGGCATGGCGGGATACAGGTGCGCGCCGTCCGCGCGCACGCCTTCGCGCAGCGCCCGCGCAAACTGCATCTCGGTGTAGTTGCCGATGCCGGCCGTTTTCGAAGGCGTGATGTTGCTCGAATAGATCTGCCCCATCGGCGACGCGATGCCGTACCCGCCCGCGAACGGCTTGCCGCCGTCGAGCGCCGTGTGGCAAGCCATGCAGTCCGCCGCGATCGCGAGCTGATGCCCCTTTTCGATCACCGCTGCGTCGGCCGATGTCGGGGCCGCGCCGGCAGCCGCATCCTGCGCGTACGCGGAGGCGCCGCCGACGAGCGCGAGAAGGCCCGCTGCAATGGCCGCGCGATACCCGGCGCCGCGCCGTGCGCGACGGTCTTGCTGAATCGTGTGTGTCATCGCGTCAACCCTTTGCCAGGCTCGCGGAAATCGAATCCGCGGCTTTCAGGCCAAGGGCCGCCATCGACAGCGTCGTGTTGACGACCGACGCCGACGGCATTGCGCCGCCGCCCGGCAGCCACAGGTTCGCATGGTCGTGCGCGCGGCAGTCGCCGTCGACGACCGAGTTCTTCGGATCCGAGCCCATGATGGTGCCGCCCATGATGTGATTGTTCGCGTTCAGCGTCGTCGTGATGTTGAATTCGACCGCGTCGAACAGGCTGCCGATGTGCGTGAGCTGCTTGCAGGCCGCGTCGTAGCCGCGCCGCACGTAGTCACCGACGTCGTAGTGGATGTCCGGGCAGGCGAGGCCGTGCGGATCGAAGCGCGTCTTGCTGAGCGTCAGCCGGTTGTCCGGATCCGGCAGCGGCTCGAGGCTGATCGACAGGTCGACGCCGTAGATCGCGCGGCGCCGGATTTCCTCGTCGAGCGCATTGCCGACCAGACCGAGCTTCAGGGCCTGCTGGGTGGCGGGCCCGACGCGCGAGATGTTGTTCAGGATCATCTTGTTCGCCGAGTACTGCCCGCGGAAATCGCCGTCGCGCGGGCCGACGATGCAACTGCTCTGCGCGGGGCCGCGGCCGAGCCACATCGGCTCGTTCGCGAGGAACGTGCAGTGGAAACCCGAGTGATCCATCATGTTGCGGCCGACCTGGTCCGAGCCGTTCGCGATGCCGTGCGGATTGCGCTCGTTCGCGGCGAGCAGCAGCAGGCGCGGCGTCTCGATGCCGTTGCACGCGAGCACGAACATCCGACCGCTCGCCTTGTGCGACTGGTGCGACGCGTCGTACCAGTGCACGGCCGTCACGCGGTTGTTCGCGTCGGTGTCGATCTTGTAGACGACCGATTCCGCGAGCACCTTCGCACCCTTGCGCTCCGCGCGCTCGATGTGGTGGATGCCGTTGTACATCGCGCCGATCGGGCAGATCGGCTGGCAGTTGTTGTTGCCGCAGCAGACCGGGCGGCCTTGCCACGGCCGCGTGCTGCGCGCCTGCGGAATCGGGATCGACCGGTAGCCATGCGCGTTGACGATTTCGGCGAAGCGCCGGTCGCCGTGGCCCCACGGCACCATGTCCATCGGATACGGGCGGCTGCGTTGCGACGGCGACTGCATCGCCGGGTCGCTGGGTCCGGCGACGCCCATCTCGTCTTCCGCGCGGCAGTAGTACGGCTCGAGATCGTCATAGGAGATCGGCCAGTCGCGGCCGACGCCGTACATCGATTTCATCCGGAAATCGACCGGCAGGTGCCGCCAGCTCGAGGCGGCCCAGTGCCACGTCGTGCCGCCGACCGTGCGCAGGTAGCCCTGCTGGAAACTCTGGCCGTCCCGGCCGCTCAGGCCGACGTAGTTGTTCTTCGGAAAATACAGCGGGGCAGGGGCATTCGGCGCCTGCGGGTAGAGCCCCTGGAAGTCGGAGCCCACGCGATTGTCGAAGGGCATGTTGCGCCAGTTCTCGACCGCCTGCCCACGTTCGATGCGCAGGCCCGATTCGATGATCAGCACCGAATGGCCCTGGCTGACCAGTTGGTCGGCGATCAGGCCGCCCACCACCCCGGAGCCCACGATCACGACATCGGCCGATACGTCGCCGTTCGATTCAAAAACAGGAGTTCTCATGAGGTTCACGCGTGCTGTTGCGGGTGCGAGGTAGTTGCTGGCGCAACCGTTTTGCGGGGTGGCGCGACATCGGCCGGCGGCGGTTCGGCGGTCCACCACAGCGGGCCGTTCGAACAGTAGGTCGGCGCGCTCATTCCGTCGTGGACCGTGTCGTACATCAGCGCATCGGCATAGGTGACCATCACGGCCTTCTGGCCATGACCGACGGTGCCCGTGTACCACGCCGCGACAATCGCGAGCGCCGTGTCGTGCAGGCCCGCGGCGTCGGCATCGGCCAGCAGTTGCGCGGGTGTCTGGCCGGCGCGCACGCGTTGCGCCAGCGCGGCCGCACGCGCGGCGAAGCCCGGGTCGGTACGGTGGAATGCGTCGACGAGGCGCGAGGCCGTCGTCGGATCGAGGTTCGCGTGGCCTGTCAGTGCTTGCGACAGCGCGAGGAAGCTCTTGCCGTCGAGCGACGGCTGCTGCTCGAATGCGGATCCGGGAGCGGCGGTAAACAGCCCGACTTGCGTCAGTGCTGCCGCCATCACTTTCAGCGCCGTTCTCCGCGTAACGCCGCCGCGCGCAATGGCGCGCTTTTCATGATCGTTTGGGGGCATGTCGTTTTCGTCTTTTTCGCGAGCGCTTGCTCGCCTGTTTTCTTTCTTCCGAATGGTCTGCGTTGAGCGCGGCACCGGGCTGAAACGACCCGAATGCGTTCCCTCGCGGCGCCGCGTTACCTGTTCGAGCGCACCGGCAAACGACCATCACCGATGGCTCAAAGTATTGCACGTGCCGCATGCAGCAGTTTTTATCCGTTCCTGCCCGGTATCGGCCGATGCGAGATTATGGAACCGGTTCCATTCGGGCGTCCAGTAACTCGTTCAAATTGTTCATTGCAGGGGGAAGTGTATCGATATCGGTCGAATCGCGTATTTTCGACGCGTTATCGGCTTACCGAGACCGGCTTAAAACGAAATGGAAAGAAAATCGTAATTAAAACGTCAGAATTCGACTGTTGTTTCGATGGCATGAACTGGGCGTCGGCAACGCGAGCATCGGTAATGGTTCGGGTTTGCGACAGTAGCCATGGCCGGGCGCGACTTACCTGATTGCAGCGGCGCCTGCGGCAGCGATGACGCTATCCTGCACGCCCGCGCCACCGCTGGCGCCGATCGCGCCTATCAGGCGCCCGTCGATCACGATCGGGATGCCGCCTTCGCCCGCGAGGATCCCCGGGATACTCAGGTTACCGGTCGCGCCGTGGTTGATGGCGTTTTGCATATCCCGCGTCTGTCGGCGGAATCGAGCCGACGCGCGCGCCTTGGCCTCCGCGATTTCAAGCGACGCGAGTTGGGTGTCGTCCATTTTGTCGCACGACACCAGGTTCCCGCCGCTGTCGACAACAGCAATCGCGTATTGCCAGTGTCGGCGTCGCGCCTCCGTTTCGGCTGCCGCGATGATGGTGCGGGCCTGCGTCAATGTGATGGGCGGGCCGTAGGGGATGTCATACGGCAGTTGTTCGGGAACCGGCGCGGACGCGGTGGATTGTGCTGATGCATGGGCCGCGAAAATTGCGCTGGCCGCGATGAGGATGCGGAATCTGGTCGAGAACATGGGTTGCTGATACGGATGCCCCTGATGGCTTCAGGCGCCGGTCAATGAAAATGAACACGATGCATTCCGGCAACGATGAATTTCCTGGCCCGGTTGCCGGGACATGTCGCGATCACGGGGGAAATATATTGCATCCCGGGCGAACGTGCAGTGAAGCAGGGTGGTTGCGAGGGCAACCGATATCGGCAACCTGTTTGCGGACTGCCGGCGCAAAGCGTCAATGCAGCGGGGAGGGCATGCGTCGCCGTTGCCCGCCGGTTGAAACGAGGGTTCGGTGCAGCCGCGAGCGGCGACGCTGCCCATGAAAATCCGCGCGATGATCGGAGCGAACACCCGGATCACCGTGACGACACATGAGGCGCGTCCGCTTCACTTACCAGTGCACTGGCGGCAAACCGCGGACAGGTGCGTCAAAGCAAGGAATCGCGCTGGCGCGCAATCCACCGAGAAACACGGTCGTCAGATCCGGACCGCCAAACGTGACGCTCGCCATCCATGTGCAGAGGGTGCCGCCCGTCGCGAAGAGCGTCTCGTCGGTGACGGCCTTGCCGCTCGCAAATTCGGCTTCGAACCGGGCCTGAGCCTGCTCATCGCCATCGGCGAACAGCGTGAGCGCGTCACCCTCCGGCGTGATGGCGATCAGTCGGTCGGCGAAAATCATCGTCGCCCACAGGTTGCCGTAGCTATCGAAGGTGATGCCGTCGATCAGGCCCGGACCCAGATCGCGCGGACCATATACCTGTCGTTCGGTCAGCGCTCCGTCGGACTGTACGCGGAATCGCGTAACCCGCTTGGCAGTGGTTTCCGCCACATACAGCCACTCTTCGCGTGCGTCAAAGCGGATTTCGTTGGCGAAGTGCAGGCCGTCCGCGACGACCCGCAAGCCATGCTGGTCGAGCACGGCGATATAGCCGTCGGCCAGGTCGTGACAGACGGCATCTGTCCACGGATTGACGCGCGTCGAGACGGTCAGCCAGATACGATTCCTCGAATCGCGGAGCACGAAGTTGACCTTGCCAAGTGGTTTGCCGTCGATGCTGTCGGCGAGCACGCTCGTTTCGCCTCGACGCGTCATTCGTTCGAGTCGATCGGTACCGAAATTGGCGATCAGGATGTCGCCGTTGTCCGCAAACGCGAGACCGTTCGGCAAGGTCCCGGACACGAGGCTGCCGATTGCGTTGGCCTGCAGGTCGAACTGACTGTCGACGCGCGACGTGACGAGCGTCTGCCCACCGTCGGCATCGATACGCATGACGCCGCCTCGGGCATCCGCTGCCCATAATGTGCCGTCGCGCTCGGCAAGAATGCATTCGGGGCGTTGCAGATCATGCCCGATCGTCTTGACTGCATCGGGACCGACTTGCCAGCCCTTCAATGGATTGGGCGCTCTGGCGGTCTGGATATGGGTCATGTGGAGCCTCGCCGGATTACATGTTGTCCCAGGATGTTGCCGCTTCGTCCAGCGGTACTTCAAGTGTTTCGAGGAACCGGGCCGTCATCATGTAGTGGCCGACCAACAAGGTGAGTTCCGCGACCTGGGTTTCGGTGAAATAGCCGCGGATTGCCTGGAAAGTTTGTGACGTGACCTTGATGTCCCTGACGCATTCGTCGACAAACCGCAGAATGATCTGTGAACGCGGGTCCGACATGCGACCGTGCTCGATGTCTTCGATCTCGGATTCGGTCCATCCCGCCTTGAGCGCAAGCGGAACGTGCTGCATCTTTTCGTAGCGGCTGGAACTCAATGCGCCCACGCGCAGGATCACCATCTCCCGATCCTTGTCGAGGATCGCACCGCGCGGGAAAGCGCCGCCGAGCGTCAGATAGCCCGACGTCAAACTGGTCGTGCGCAGCAGTGCCAGGGTGAGGTTGGCGGGAAAGCGTTCGTACTGAGCCTTCTGTTCGACGGAAAGTGTGTCAATGGAGGGTATTTCGATGCGTGACATTATGGAGTCCTGTTTAAAAATCAAGAGGCGGGAAGCCAGTTCGAGGCGTGACGTTCAGGCGTCGATGACGGCGACGGGGCGCGCCCATCCGGCGGATCCCCGGGCCACCTTGACCGGGAGGGAGATCACATCGAAGCCGTGGGCCGGGAGTTGTTCGAGATTGGCAAGCTTCTCGATCTGGCAGTACGGCACGGTGCTGCCGGCGAAGTGTCCTTCCCAGATGATGGATGGATCGCGGGTCTCGTCGAATCGTTGCTTCGTGTAGCGGAACGGGGCGTCCCAACTCCAGGCATCGGTTCCGACGATGCGCACGCCTTGGCGGGTCAGATGCAAGGTCGCGTCCCGTCCCATCCCGCACCCTTTGTCGATGAAATCGTCGTGGCCGTAGCGTGCGCCGGCCGCGGTGTTCACGAGAACGATGTCACCGGCCTTGAGTGTGTGGCCGATACGGGCAAGTTCGGCGTCGATGTCGGCCGGCGTGACGACATATCCGTCCGGAAAGTGCCTGAAATCCAGTTTCACGCCAGGTCCGAAGCACCAGTCGAGCGGGATCTGATCGATGGTCAACGCAGGGGTGCCGTCGTCCTGATGCGATCGATAGTGGAACGGCGCGTCCATGTGCGTTCCGGCATGCGTGCTCATCTGCACGAACTCGACGGCCCAGCCTTCCTCGTCGCGGAGCGCCGCCGGCTCCAGGCCAGGAAAGCAATCGGCCAGCTGGCGAGCGCCTTGCCGATGAAGGACGCGGTCGATACGCGGGAGAAATGCTTCGGGATCCGAGGCTATGTCTTCCTGGAGGGCGACGGACAAGTCGATGATTTTTCTGGACATGTTGGATGCTCGTGATGAGTGGGAGAGGGCGGGTGATTTACGTCAACCACGCCACGCAGTTATGATCGATGATGTCTTTATCTGTGTAAATGCCGGTAATCGGACAATGAATATCGATATTGCGACGGGTACTCCCGTGACCAATCTGTTCGGCGAGGCTCCGGATCCGGTCTGGCTGCGTCGCGCGCGTTTCGGGCCGGAGATGTCGGTGCCGGCGCAGCGTCAGCCGTGGGGGCGGTTGCTGTTTGCCGTGTCCGGAATCGTAGAGTTCAGCATTGCGGGGGCGCGTTATCTGTCGCTGCCCGCGTACGCGATCTGGATTCCGCCTGAGGTCGAACATGAGTCGGTCACGACATCGGAGACCGAGTTTGTGGTCGTTCACCTCGCAAGTCACCGGTGTGTCGATCTGCCGGGGAATCCTTGTACGCTCGAGCTGAGCGAGGTCATCAAGACGCTCGTGTTCGATTTGACGAAGCGTGGCGTCGGGCATCCCCGTACGCCGGCGGATCGACGCATGGTCGAGGTTGTCATCGACCAGATGGTTGCCGCGGAGCGCTACTCGACGTATCTGCCGTTGACGGACGATCCGTTGCTGCTGCCGATCATCCGGGCGATCGAAGCCGACCCCGGCGATCGGCGTACGCTTGCCCAGTGGGCCGACCAGATCGGCTCGACCGAGCGCACGTTATCGCGGCGCTGGCGAAGCGGCCTGTTCATGTCGTACAACGAGTGGCGACAGCGGTTGCGGCTGGTCAGGGCCGTCACGCTGCTCGACGAAGGGGTGTCCGTGAAGGCGGTTGCATATCAGCTGGGTTATCGAAATGCATCGGCTTTTATCGAGATGTATCGGCAGCGGATGGGCGTCAGCCCTGGAGGCAACCGGCGATGAATCGTCCGGGCGTGGCGGCCAGTATCGGGCGGGTAGGTGTGTCGGGCTGGCTTTTCCATGGTGCCATTGCGTCACGTAGATCACGGCGCATTCCATTCTGCACGCTATGCCGGCGACGTTACTCGGACGCTGCGCCCGCTATCGCTCGCGGACGGCTTGAGGTTGCTGCGGCTGTCTCTCGCACCATTCGGCAAGCCGGCGATGACGGTGCGCAAACAAATAGCCGAGGACACCGCGAATCAGCCATCGCTTGAAGCGCAACGGAAAACGCAGCCGATAGGTCAGCGTATCGGTGACCTCGCAGCCTCCTGGCACGTCGCGCAATACGCGCTCGTGGGTCCACGAACGCATGCTGAACATCGTCGATTCCTCGCGAAACTGCCGGCCTGGTTCGCAGCGCGCGATGGTGATGTCGTCATAGTCAATCGGCAGCGCCCCGAACAGCAGGAACCAGCTGCGGCAGACCGGTACGCCGAGCGGGATCTCCTCGATGACTTTGCCTCGGATGGATGCCGGCACGGTCATGCGCAGGATTGGAAAAAGCTCGTCGTTGATGCCGGCTGGATCGGTGACCCGCTTCCAGACGGAATCGGCGCTCGCGCGGACGATGGACCGCCGCGTAACGGTATCGATCCGGGTATCCATCGGGGTATCGATCGACGACATTGTTCAGGCTCCAGTGGAAAAGAGTTCAGCGCCGCCTGGCGTCTTGCAGTGCATGGCAGCGCGTGCGCGCGGTGCAATATGATCGCATCCAGCTGGTTGGCTGATCAGGGATGGTTGTGAATTCACGAGGGTTTCGCATCCTCGCTCGAAAACGGTCGGCGAATTGACATTTTTGCTTCGCAGAGGGTGACGACTTCATTTTGCTCTACGACTCCGGCGATCGTGATTTCCGCGCGCTTGACGCCGCGTTGCAAGGCTGAGTCGTTAGCGGGCGGTGCGGGTATATTCAGCGAGTTCTCCATCGTCCAGGTAGCCATTCAATGGAATCACGACGCAAGACGGTGGGCGTGGTCGCGCCTGCTGGTGTTCCCGATCCGGAAAGCATCGCGTGTGGCATCGCGCTAGTTGAAAGCTGGGGCTTCGAAGTCAGGGCGGGCGCGCATCTCGGCAGCCGATACCGTTATTTCGCCGGTACCGCCGAGGAGCGCGCAGACGACCTGCGGCGTACCCTGATGGATCCGTCGATCGAGATCGTGTGGCTCGCACGAGGGGGATTCGGGTGCGCGCATCTGCTCGAGCACTTACCCGACGAGATCGCGACGCCAAAGACGATCATCGGCTTTTCCGATGCAACGTCGCTGTTCTGCGCACTCGCAGATCGGCCCGGCGTGCGTTTGCTGCATGGTCCGACATTTCACAGTCTGGCGACTAAGGTCGACGATGCGACGCGCGCCGATATCCGCGCCGTGCTTAGCGGCGACGAACGCGCCGTACAGAACCTGCGGCACCTGTCCGGCGACTCCGGGGTGGTGCAGGGGCATCTGTGTGGCGGTAACCTGACGGTGCTGGCGAGCATCGCGGGTACACGCTGGCCGCTTCGCTCGCGCGACGCGATTGTGCTACTCGAGGACGTGACGGAATTCGGCTATCGGCTCGACCGAAGCCTGACGCAACTGCGACTGAGCGGTGCTTTCGACGGAGCTCGCGCGTTCGTGCTCGGGCAATTCACGCGTTGCCCGATTCCGGACGGCGCAGATTTCACGCTCGAGCAGATGCTGGTCGACGTACTGGGCGCCCTCGATCTGCCAATATATTCGGGCTTGCCGATCGGACATGAACACCGAAACATCACTTGGCAATACGGCAGCCAGGCTGTCATCGAGAACGGTGCGATCCGGTTCGACGCATAGAGCCGGATTACTTGCTCGATCGTGCAGTTCGGCACTTCGGTGAGGTGGCCGGGAACCAAATTACTTGAACAGACGGATATCGTCCGTTTAAGTAATTTGGTTCCTGCCGTTTTTGCATGGATCGGGCGTTTTATCCTATTATGGGAATAATTTTTCTTTATAAAATTCTTGGAGAAATTGTTCCTTCGCCGTACGAGAAAAGCAATTTTGTAACTTTCACGCCCTCCTGACACATCGCGGAGGGGGCGGACTTGCTTTCCCGTCAAACGGTTCTATTCTTTAATAGTTATCTGCCCCTCTAGCTTCGGTAATCGCCCAGTCGGGGATTTTCCATGGAAGCAGACGGTGTTGATGACAGCTTGCGTTATTCTCGCCGGATCTGCTTGCTTCAGTACGGCCACAATCTGTTCGATCGAAAAGCGCTTCCGTTTCATGGCAAACCACCTCCTGGTTCAGGGTCAAGTTTGCCGCAAAACTCGCTCTCAGATTGGTCCAGAATTCCTAAAGCGGATCAACCCAGACATCACACCATGCTGATTCGCAAACAGGGACGCCTAGTCAAGTTGGTGCGCATCGAACCGTCGAAAGGGGCCGGCGCAGTCGCGCGATCGCGGCCTGGCGGCCGCGGAGTACGTCGGGTCGTTTCGTATCGACGAGCCATTACCAGCGGAGTTGCTCGACGAGCTATCTCGCGATGAGCGCAGAACGCTCGCATGCTGGATGTTTCTCTATCGAGAAGATCAGGCCCGTGCGCGAGCCATGCCGGTTCTTGCCGGCGCCCCGCAGCAATTCGAAGCGATTGTGGCTGCACTCGAAGCTGCAGCGGATACTTTGTCTGTGGAGGATGCCGACCATCTTTGGGTGCAATTGCAGGCAATCGCGCGCATGCTGAAACGGGCAGGGCACGCGCGGCCACGCGCTGCGCGCCGACCGACGTCATCGGCACCCGGTCAACGAGATTTCTTCTGTGAAGCCGACGAGTTCACGCATCCTGCTGATCAGTAAATGACCGTCGGCACCACACCTTGCCGTTTGCAAAATCCCGTCAACATCTCGTGTCGGCCTTTCTGCCTCTATTCGTAGCGTTTGATAAAGCGATCGAATGCGGCAGGAGGATTCAGGACCTTGGCGGATTCGTTCTCCAGTTGCACGGCGCCGTCGTCATCACTGATCGAGACGAACAGCGTGAATTTCTCGCGCTCCGCCCCCGTACCGAACAACCCTTCCTGATCGAGCAGCCTGAGTGCCTCGATCATGTCGTGTTGAAGGTCTTTGAAAAACTCGCCGAACTTGGCTTCTTGAAATTTCGGACTCAGTACCGTATCGGCCAGCCTCTTGCAAAGCGAATTGAACGAATCTGCTTCGGCTGATTCATATGCCCACTCGGCGGGCGCCCATGTAAACTCGGGCGCATCCTCATCTTCACCGACCTCCATCAGCTCGCGGACCCGCTTCAGCCCTTCATCAGAATTTGCGGCCGGCACGACGGTCATCGCACCACCGTCAGTGAAGAGTGCAAACGCGTAAAAATGGTCGTTCGGGTATGCCGCGAGAAGGGCTCGATATGTCACTCGCGCCGCGTCTGCAATCTCCTGCGCGAAGTCAGGAAACACGCTCATATTGATCTCTGGAGGTGCGACTTTCGCCCGTAGTGGCCGCGCGAGACCAATAGCGCGAACACCGGGTCGTTGTGGTCGGAACAGGCGGTCGGCACCTGTGTGGTGAGCCTACGTTCGCCCGGACGTAGGGAGGGATGTGATCAGCACTGCACCGCACGAAGTCTTGTGACCGTCGAACGATGCGAAGCTTCCCTCGACGTCGAACGCCGTATCGCCCTCAACGATCACACACTCTCCATGGATCGGGCAGGTACAGCGATCGCCGATTCTCGCGACCGGTCGCCCCATGACCTCGCTGTTCGGTGCACCAGACTCGACACGGCCGCCGTGACTGTGCACGTCTCCTACCCGAATCACGCCGCGCATAAAAGCTCCTACTCCTGGTTCAAGCTCGGCGCGGATTCTGCCTACGATCCCGTCGAACTATCAACGTCACGATCATCTACGGACTTCGGCCTGATTGACAGATCTGCGCGCTCGGAATGCATTCACGAGCCCCACAACGATAAGGATCAGTCCGATCGCCGCCATCAGGACTGCGACGATGACAATAAATGAAACGTCGTCCATCGTGATCCCAAGCTGATCGAACACACCGATCGCCAGGGATATGCAAAAGACCGAGAAGAGGCCGAATCCCGCGACAAGCATCCCGGCACCCCACGCCAAGAAACGGTGAGGGCGAGACTGTTTGTACACCCCCGAATTCATACTTTCCCCGCGAGCCGAAATAGCCGGCGGTGCCGATCTACGCGACACCGAATCGGACAAGCGCCTTCGGCTGCGCCTCTAAAATGTATAGCCCTGTTCGTAGCGGCTGTAGTCGATGTCATGGCGTTTTCCCCACCAAGGTAGAAAGGCCGATCCGCCGCCACGTGCGCGGAACCACGGCGCTTTCGGATCAACCGAATTAAGCTTTGTCGGAGGCGCAACGACGACTGCCGTTGGGTGATCGGCATCGGTTGTGCCGGCCACTAACGTATTGCCGCCGAGATGATTCGCACGACCGATGGCTAGTGCCACGTCGGTCAGCGCGGTGCCGGCGCCCATCTCGCCAAGTAACGCCGACGTGTTGAACGTCTGCTTCTGGTAATCGTACTCGGGTAGAACTTCCGTCAACGTCTGTGACAGCGCGCTGAGACGGGCGGACGCGGCGTCACTGCCCTTGCCGGCGTCATGAATGACATAGTGCAGGTCTGTAGTCGTCACGCCGGCATTCTGGGCCGCTTGGTCGATGGTTGATTTCCACGCCTCGACTCCGCGTGTCGTACCCGCTTTCTTCTCGAAGTCGTTCACGTTCCCAACAGCAGCGCGACCAAGCCACGCGAGTGGTTCGCGGTCGGTCTTGAAATCGGGCCCCGTGAGCACCAACAGCACCATGTTCTCGTTCATCTGCCCATCTTTGGGCGGGAAGCTCGGCGCGTCCCAGTTCATGACCCAAACGCTTTGGTCCGGATGGGCCTGCAAGAAGTCGAGAGCGCGGTTAAGCGATGTAAATCCTGCGTTTGCACCACCGGCAGTGATGTGTATGTCAGGTGGCGTATCTTTGCTCCACAGATCCGGAAAGTACTTGTTTCCTATCTCGAACGTGGAGACAAATTCCTTGTCCAAATATTTACGAGTCTCTTCCGGATCAAGGCGCTTTTCAGGGATGGCGAACTCGATATGTGTGCCAGCGAGTTCGCGCCATTCCTTTGGGTTCTTCGAATGGACGGTATAAAAATACACCGGGCTCATGACATAGATTTCGCCGAACAGGGCGAGGAGCTGATCGACGTATTTTTCGTAAAAACCGCTGAACGTTTCTCGCCCGTTGTTGCCGTCGGCAATACCAACGATCGGTTGTAGCGTGGTGAATTTCTGAGGCTCGGCCTTAACCATATCGTCTTGCTCGTTCGGCTTGACGAGACCCAAGGTCCACAGCAACTGCCATTCAGTCGGGTAGTCCCGTCGCTGGAGTGGGTTTAGCCACGCGAGACCGACTACCTGTGCACGAAACGGCTTGTTTTGCGTCGATGCTGCGGCAGCAGTGGGAATCGCCTCAGGAGTCGTTGTTTTGGGCGAACGCGACTTCGTAAATGCGACACTGAGCGCCACGATCGCTACGATGATCAGGATCGGCAGCACCAAGATTTGCTTCATTACTTCTCCTCGGGTCAAGGGTTGGCTGGCACCACGAGTCGAATAGTAGAGCGAAACCGTTGCCACACCAAAGGCTATCAGCAGGAGTGCCGCTATCGCGCCGATCCTGCGTGGCCATGTCGAAAGCAGCGCGTTCATACGAACTTGGCCACATCGAGCATCCACGACGGATCCCGCTCGTCCGAGATGCGCTTCGGCATTGCAGCATCTGGATCGGTCTTGAGCCACGCCTCGAGCGGGGCATTCGACATTGTTCCTTTACTGAAATACTCTGAGTACTTCTTACTTGAATTGCCTTGGCTAACGCTTCCGCTGAATCGCCAATCGGCCTCAATGCGCAGATCGGCCCAGTCTTGCGACGTCAATCGACACACGCCGATTGCCAGATCATACGCGAGCGCCTTTTCCGCATGCATCGGGTTCGTCATGGTTATCGAATGGTTCGTCGGGTTGTTCTTCTCAGTGCTCTTGAGGTAGGCCGTAACCGTACTATTCGCATATCGCGTGCGATCATCGGCTGCGTTGTAACCTGGTGTTTCCGAGATCACGCTGCCGTTCGGACCGAACATCGGGCCGTCTGCGTCTTGGTCGCGGCGAGCTGTTTGACGCACGATCGCATGCATCTCGTATCGAAGCCCGGCTTCACTCGCTGCATTGCCTTCTGCCGGTGCAGACCCATCATATTGGTCAATCGCGTCTCCTCCGCGCTTGTTCACCGCGGCCTTGTTCATATCTCGGTCCGAAGCAGGCGGGTCGTTGCCTTCGTTGAAGAAACTCACCGCCTTGTCGCCGTCCTTCACTGCCTGGATCGGGTATCCGTTCTTCATTGCCACCGGCTCGAAAGGTTGGTCGAGCTTCGGTGCATCGGTAATCCCCCCCAAAAGACCGGTGTGATCAGAAGTAGAATTTTCTCGTTGAGGGAGTTCTACAGCATGAAGAAATCGAGATTCACGGACAGCCAGATCATGGACGCGCTCAAGCGCGTGGAATCGGGGCTGTCGGTGCCGGACCTGTGCCGGGAACTGGGCATCAGCACGGCGACGTTCTACAAATGGCGCTCGAAGTACGGTGGCATGGACGTCTCACTGATCGCGCGGATGAAGGAGTTGGAGGCCGAGAATGCTCGGTTGCGCAAGATGTACGTCGAGGAGAAGATCAAGGCCGAGATCGTGGCGGAGGCGCTCGCAAAAAAAGACTGAGGCCATCTTGCCGGCGTGAGA
>NZ_JPGL01000052.1 GCF_000732615.1 Burkholderia paludis | reverse complement strand
GCGTTCGCCACCACGTAATCGACCACCGACGACAGCGCGCGCGCGCCCTTCTCCAGCTGCGCCTTCACCGATGCGGCCGCCGCACCGTCCAGCTTGCCCAGCGCCGCCACCGTCGCGTCGATCTCCGCGATCAGCGCCTTCGCCACCGCGCCGCCGTCGCGCATCGTCTTGCGCCCCACCAGGTCGTTCGCCTGGATCGCCGTCGTCCCTTCGTAGATCGCCAGGATACGTGCATCGCGGTAATACTGCGCCGCGCCCGTCTCCTCGATGAACCCCATCCCGCCGTGCACCTGCACGCCCAGGCTCGCCACGTCGTTCACCATCTCCGTGCTCCAGCCCTTCACCACCGGCACCAGATACTCGTAGATTGCCTGATGACGCTCGCGCGTCGCCTCGTCCGAATGGCGGTGGGCAATGTCGCTGTGCGCCGCGGCCACGTAAGCCAGCGCCCGCGCGCCTTCGGTCAGCGCACGCATCGTGCCCAGCATGCGGCGCACGTCCGGGTGATGGATGATCGTCACCGACTGCTTGGCCGAACCGTCCACCGGGCGGCTTTGCACGCGTTCCTTCGCGAATTCCGCCGCCTTCTGGTACGCGCGATCGGCCACCCCGATCCCCTGCATCCCCACGCCGAAGCGCGCCGCGTTCATCATGATGAACATGTATTCGAGGCCGCGGTTTTCTTCACCGATCAGGTAGCCGATCGCCCCGCCGTGATCGCCGTACTGCAGCACCGCCGTCGGGCTCGCCTTGATCCCGAGCTTGTGCTCGATCGACACGCAGTGCACGTCGTTGCGCGCGCCCGGCGAGCCGTCCTCGTTGACCAGGAACTTCGGCACGATGAACAGCGAGATGCCCTTCACGCCTTCCGGCGCATCGGGCGTGCGCGCCAGCACCAGGTGGACGATGTTGTCCGCCATGTCGTGCTCGCCCCACGTGATGAAGATCTTCGTGCCGAACACCTTGTACGTGCCGTCGCCCTGCGGCTCGGCGCGCGAGCGCACCAGCGCCAGATCCGAGCCCGCCTGCGGCTCGGTCAGGTTCATCGTGCCGGTCCATTCGCCCGAGATCAGCTTCGGCACGTAACGCTGCTTCTGCTCATCCGTGCCAGCCGTCAGCAGCGCCTCGATCGCGCCGTCGGTCAGCAGCGGACACAGCGCGAACGACAGGTTCGCCGCGTTGAGCATCTCGATGCACGGCGTCGCGATCAGCTTCGGCAGCCCCTGGCCGTCGTATTCGGCCGGATGCTGCAGCCCCTGCCAGCCGCCCTCGACGAACTGGCGGAACGCTTGCGCGAAACCCGGCGTCGCGGTCACGACGCCGTCCTTCCAGCTGCTCGGGTTGCGGTCGCCTTCGACGTTCAGCGGCGCGAGCACCTCGCCGCAGAATTTCGCGGACTCGTCGAGCACGGCCTGCGCGGTGTCGTAGCCGGCATCCTCGAAGCCCGGCAACTGCGCAACGGCGTCGATGCCTGCGAGTTCCTTCAGCACGAACAGCATGTCCTTGACGGGGGCGTTATAGCTCATGGTCGATGTTCCAATCAGGCGGTGAATGAGGTGCGCCACAGGGCCGATACGGCAAAACCGGCCAGCACCGGGCGGCGAGGTGACCCATCCTAATGCCGTGCGAGCCGGTTTCCATTGTCATATTCGGCCCACCTGGTGACAAAACCGGCCACGGGATGCATGGCCGGGGCCGGAAGCGGCCGGCCGGATAAGGGTTTGACCGGAGCCGGTTTCCGACAGCGCCGAGACATTGGCGGGCGGACCGGCGTGTCTTGCCGGTACGACGCGGCAGCCCCGCTCGTGCGGCGACATCTGGCGCGCCGCACCGCCAGCACCATGGCGCGCATCGCTTGCGGACGGACGATTCCGGCACGCGGCGGGCATACGCCCATCGCGGGCGCGAATTCTCAGGGGCCAACGCGCCCCTATATTCCACACAGCAGATCCGGAAGGGACGCAAGATCCTCGATGACGTGAGTGGGAGGCGCGAACCGTCCGGAACTCGACTGGATCAGCGCCCACGGGCCACGCCGCAAGAACACCGACACCATGCCGGCCCGCCGCGCCGGCTCCACGTCGTTGTCGAGGCGATCGCCGACGTAGGCGATCCGCGCCGGATCGATGCCATTCGTCTCGGCAATGATGCGCTCGAAAAAGCGGGCGTCCGGCTTTTCGACACCCCAGGATGCGGACGACGCGACGATATCCGCCGGCACGCCGAGCGCGCGGAGCGCGTGCTCCGTCTCGACGGGCTGGTTCCCCGCGATGCCGACCAGGATTCCGGCTTCCCGCAACCGCTTCAGGTACGGCACGACATCGGGATAGAGATCGTCCGGGCTCACCGCGTAGACGCGCCCGGCCGACGCCCGCTCTCGACGCAGCGCGGCGAAATCGACACCGGGCCTCACGAGGTCGAACACCCGGCGATGATGCTGGCCGCGCTCGATGACCGCCCCGAGCGACGCATGAAACGTGAGTCGCGAAACGCCGAGATAGTCGGCCCACTCGTCCCAGTCGCGGGTTTCGTCGACCAAGGTTTCGCCGACGTCGAAGAACACGGCCTGTATTTTCATCGCGGGAATGGGGCGCCGCAAAGCGCGTTTTCAGGTTTCTGCGGGAACGGGAATCGTTGCTCGAAGACACACCGCCCGCCAATACTAGCCGCATTCCGGATGCCGCCGCGTGCGTCGGGCGTAAAAACCCGGACTGGATCAAGGAGACATGCCGGATCGGCTGGATCGGCTGGATCGGTTCGGCGGCGGATTCGCCCGGTCGTTCGGCACGGGCTGCTGCCCGATCCCCCCTCCCCGCCAACGCAGCGTCTTGCTCAGGCCGCGCCGCAGCCCGGACCAGGTCCGCCGACAGCCTGCCACCGTCGCCGCTCCCTATCACGCCTGGAATGCTATAAAAGTAGTCGACGGGCAAGAGCGAAGCGGGAGGGAAAGACGGTCGATCGGGAACGATACGATCGATTCAGCATCGTGCCGGACAATCGGTTCCGGACGAGACTGACAGACTGCTTCGCGGCAACCGCCGCCATCGCACCGCACGGTCGCTGCGCGGTGGACCCTCGCGCAGCGTTAGAATAGCGCCCCTTTCATCGGAGCCGACAATGTCCTGGTTCGTATACGAAGTGCCCGAATACCATGAAGACGCCGCACGCATCGAGCCCTTCAGCGACCTGCGGAGTCGCGTGCTGAAAACCGGTGGCCTGCCCATGGCCGACGAACTGGAAAGCATTCGCGAGAACGCCGCGGCGACCGCGGAGACGCCCGAGCGCCCCCTGCGATCCCCGGAAAATCCGCAGGTCTTCCCGATTCCTTACGCCGACTCGATGATCCTGGTCGGGTTCATCTTCGATCTGAAACGCGAATTCCGGCAACTGGTCGTGTCGCCCGTGGAAATGCCCTGGCTGAACGCCGCGTAAAAGGTGGCCGGAACGGTAGCCGACGGGGAAGTTGCGCCTGTTCTAAAGCCTGCGCCGGATATCCGGCGCAGGCGTTCGGATAGACATGTCCCGGGTCGGAAACCGTGCGCCGGACTGAGTCGGGTTGTGCGCTTCATATTCGAAGGGAGAGCCGCCGCGCATCTCCAGCGGGTACCGAGACACGGTCGACAACGCCTCCATACACGCTTGTGCTCCCCATCGCCCCATTCACTCGCAGCCAAACGCGTCCCCCCCTCCAATCCCGGCGTAGCGAGCGGCTCGTTCGTCAGCTCGAGAGCATTCGCCCCGTGTTCAGACGCTGAGTCGGATCGAGCGTTGCCTTCTGCCGAGCCATCAACTGCAGTTCGAGTTCACCGCGGCTCAAAGGCAGAAACGGCTTCCAGATCCGGCCGATGCCATGTTCCGCCGAGATGCTGCCGCCAATCTCCGCGACAAGCCCGTAGACGATTTCATCCACCTTCAGTTGATCGGCCTCGCATGCATGCGGCCCGCTCGCGAAGTGCAGGTTGCCGTCACCCGGATGCCCGGAAAAGAGGTGCGAAGCCGACGGAAACGCGGCTTTTAGCCGGGCATGGGCGCGCTCGATGTAGTCGGCGGTCGCGCGTAGCGGGACGCCTGCATCGAACGGGACGAACGGCGATAGCGTCGTGAGCGGTTCGCCGATCGCCCATCCCCATCTTGCGGCAGACCTCCGCGACCGGCACGCCCGGTTCAGCCTGCTTCACCGCGCATGCAATCTGCCCGTCGGTGAACTTTCCCTTCTTCACGGCACGACCTCCCCGGTCCAGACAACAACGTCATGCCGGCGTTTTCCACTTTCAACCGGAACAACCTCGTGGGCCTGGGCCGCTCGCTCGGCAGCCCGAGGGGAACACCGACGCCGGATTGACCAGAACGCAAACTGTACCCTATGCGATTCGGGCCGTTTGTACCCGGTTTTCTCGCTCGCGGGACTTAATCTCGCTCCATCGGCTGCGTCGATCGATACATCCCGGAGAGTTCTTTCAATCTATCGAGGGCAATGTTCGTGGACTGTTTTCTCCATCGCCTGAGCGGGCGTCACTCACCGCCTGAGGGGCTGGGCAGATGAACCTTCCGGAAACCATGCGGATCGATGCGAGCGCCGTCGAACACGGCAGCATTTCCATCGCAGGGCTCGATCCGGGACCCGGCCGGCCGGCGTCGAGCGAGCACATCGAATGGCTCGAGAAGTTCGTTGGCCACAGGCTGATGTCGAAAAGCTTTCGTTTTCCGCAAATGCACGTGGATCGGGTTCTGAGCGAACGGGCCGTTGCCGTCGTCACGGAAGGGGTAGATCTCTCGTTCCGCATGGGCCTGCCGGGTCACGGCGCGATCATCGCCTATCCGCCGGGCCGCATACGGCACAAGCTGGTTGCGTCGCGCGACCATGTCATGCGGCGTGGGTCCATCTTGGCGCCTGCGGAACCGATCGTGCGTCCCTTCATCGAGGAAGCAAGCAGCAACGGTGCAGGAAAACTGCCGTTCGCGACCGATGCCGGTATCGTCGAGAACGTGCCCGCGCGCACGATGATCGGCTCGAGCAGCTGGCGACCGGCGCTTGAACCAGACATGCCCGGCCTGGGTGCCGGCGTCATCGACGAATACGCGTATCCGGATGCTCGGCGGAAGACCGCACCGGCATCCGCCCGTGCACGCACTCATGCGATCTGCGGCGTACGCTGCCGACTCCTGTCTGGCCCGTTCCTCGACGGTCAGGACCGCCTCCGGTACAACCTTGAGGGGCGCAACGGGCCGGCTCGCCACGCTCGTCCGGAAAACCAGAGGTTTCCCGCTGGCAACAGCCTTCCGCCATCGAGGTCCGAAACAGGAACCGGTTCGCATTCGGGCAGCGCAAACCCGCATCTTTACCACATCAATCAGGTTTCCTGAATGTTCATACGCCAGCTCAATTACCTCATCGCCCTCGACCGGCACCGGCACTTCGGGCGAGCGGCGGAAAGCTGCCATGTTTCGCAGCCCGCACTCTCCAATGGCATCAGGGAACTCGAACGGGAACTCGGCATCACGGTCATCCGGCGCAACCGGACCTTCGAGGGTGTCACGCCCGAAGGCGAGCGGGTCATCGAGTGGGCCCGGCAGGTGCTCGGCTCGCTGGACGGGCTGCGGCAGGAAGCGGAGCTGGTGCGCAGCGTGCCGCAGGGTCATCTCGCCATCGGTGTGATTCCCACCGCCAGCCATGGCGCCACCCTGCTTAGCACGCACTACCGGGAAAGGCTGCCGCAGCTGACGCTCGAAGTCATGTCGCTCGCCACGCCCGATATTCTTCAACGCCTGAAATCGCAGGAACTCCAGTTGGGGATCGTCTACGACCGGTCGGTGATCAGCGACGATCATGACGTGCTTCCCCTGTTCCCGGAGCGTTACGTGCTCGTCGCGAGCGATCGGGCTTGCCTGCCGCATCAGTTGAGCTGGCCGGAAGTTGCCGGAATGCCGCTGTGCCTGCTTAGCCGGGACATGCAGAATCGACAGATGCTCGAGGAGGTATTCAGGCAAGCCGGCGCAATGCCGAATGTCGTCGTGCAGACCAACTCCATGCGCGTCCTGCTGGCCGAAGCGCGCAGCGGGCGGGCCTTCAGCGTCCTGCCGCTAAGTGCGCTGCCGGCAGGGCAGGAGGTGGAAGGTCTCCACGTGCATCCGGTCACGCCGGAGCACGTCGAGCGCGTCTGCCTCGTCAGACTCCGGCGCCAGGTTCAGCCCGCGCTTTCGGAGGCCGCCTGGCGCATTGCCGGCCAGCTCGACCTGGCCGCCATCCTCGACAACCCCGCGTTCCGGCCGGCCTGATAGACCGGGGTTATGAAGAGGTTCGCACAAACGATTGGAGCCGCACCGCAGGGCCGATGCATTCTGTCCTCACCGCTGCGGGACAGCCCGCGGCGGCAACTGCGCAATCAAGGAGATGCGACCCATGGCAAAGATTCTCTGTGTGCTTTATCCCGATCCGGTAACCGGCTATCCGCCTGCCTATGCACGCGACGACATTCCCCGCATCACCGGCTACGCCAACGGCCAGACCGCGCCTGCTCCGACAGGCCCCCTCGGCTTCAAGCCCGGCGAACTGGTCGGCTGCGTATCGGGAGAGCTGGGCCTTCGCCCGTATCTCGAGAAGCTTGGTCATGAACTGATCGTGACCAGCGACAAGGACGGCCCGGACTCGGAATTCGAAAGACACCTGGCCGACGCCGAAGTCGTCATCTCCCAGCCCTTCTGGCCCGCCTATCTGACGAAGGAGCGGATCGCAAAGGCGAAGAAGCTCAAGCTCGCGCTCACCGCCGGCATCGGATCCGACCACGTCGATCTCGAGGCTGCAGCGCGTGCCCACATCACGGTAGCCGAGGTCACCGGATCGAACAGTATCAGCGTAGCCGAACACGTGGTGATGATGGTGCTTTCGCTTGTCCGAAACTACCTGCCCTCGCACGAGTTCGCCGTGAATGGCGGCTGGAATATCGCCGATTGCGTGGAGCGCAGCTACGACGTCGAAGGCATGCACTTCGGCACGATTGCGGCAGGCCGGATCGGCCTCGCAGTGCTGCGCAGGCTCAAGCCCTTCGGCCTGCATCTCCATTACACCGATCCGCATCGCCTGAGCCCGGAGATCGAGAAGGAGCTGAACCTGACCTTCCACCCGGACGCAGAATCGCTGATAAAGGCGGTCGACATTCTCAACCTGCAGATGCCGCTCTATCCTTCGACCGAGCATTTTTTCAACGACGCGATGTTCGCGAAGATGAAGCGCGGCGCCTATCTCATCAACACCGCACGCGGCAAGCTGGTCGAGCGCGACGCCGTCGTCCGCGCGCTCGAATCCGGCCGCCTCGCGGGCTATGCCGGTGACGTATGGTTTCCGCAGCCGGCACCGGTCAACCACCCGTGGCGCACGATGCCCCACAACGGCATGACGCCGCACATCTCCGGCACCTCGCTCTCCGCGCAGGCGCGCTATGCGGCCGGCACGCTGGAAGTCCTCGAGAACCATTTCGGCGGTACGCCGATCCGCGACGAATATCTCATCGTTGATGGCGGAGTACTCGCAGGGACAGGCGCAAAGTCGTACAAGCTGAACTGATCCAGGCTGTGAAGGGCACGACCGGTCACACGCGCACGCCTGCAACGACGCATGGGTGCGCGACTGGTCGGCCGCGACACGCGCAGACCTCGATCGAACCCGATCGCGATCTCGGCATCGACGAAGAACTTCAACCCGCATGCCCCGGCCGCGCTCCATGTCGTCTTCGCCGGGACGGGCTTCGGTGGTATTGACGTCGCCAGTCCTCTCGCAGATGCAAGAATGCGCGTCGCCCTGCGTGCCCTCCTCCTTGATCGTCAACTTCAACCGGCGCTTCGGCAAACTACCGAGGTGCGATTGCAACGTACCCCGGCCATTGCATGCGGATGAAGACCCGACGCAGACCCTCATCCGAAAAAAAACGCACGAGCGCGTCCCGGATGTCGCCCACCGCGCGTAGACCATTTGTGACTATCACCGTGCATCCGGCTTTCTGTCACGCACCCGCCGCAGCAAAGAGGTTCGCGCGAAGAAGGTGCTCGTCGCGCCCTGGGTGCCGTGCGCAATCGGGAACACCGACCGGAATCAGACCAATCTCGAAGTCAATACGAAAGCCATGCAGGAACAGGGGCGGCTTCACCGCCCCGCTCCCGCGCAAAACCGTCAAGATCAGTGGTGTGCGGTCGCGCTCAGCGCTTCATCCAGCGCGCCGACGAGCCAGTCGATGTCGGCAGGCTGGAATGCCAGCGGCGGGCGCAACTTCAGCACGTTACCGTAAGGGCCGGCCACCGAAGTCAGCACGCGTCGCTCGCGCAACTCCTCGATCACGTTGAGCGCCCGGACCTTGTCCGGGGTCTTCGCCGCACGATCCGCTACGAGTTCAAAGCCGATGAACAGCCCGGCGCCGCGAACGTCACCGACGCATTCATGCCGGTCCGCGAGCTTGGCAAGCTCATTCAGCAACTGGCCGCCGACCCGACGGCTGTGTTCCTGCAGACGCTCGGTGCGGATCACGTTCAGCACCGCCTGCGCGGCGGCCAGCGAGACCGGATTGCCGCCGAAGGTGTTGAAGTACGGAATCTCGTCGCTGAAGGCGGCGAGCACTTCGGGCCGCGCAAAAAGTGCCGACACCGGAATGCCGTTCCCCATCGGCTTGCCCGTCGTGACGACATCGGGCACGACGCCGTGGCGGCCGAACCCCCAGAACGATTCGCCGGTTCGGGCAAAACCGGGTTGGACCTCATCCGCGATGAAGATACCGCCATTGCGGTGTACGGTGTCGATCGCCGGTTGAAGATAGCCGGCCGGGCCGGGCAACACCCCGTCGGACGAGAAAATCGAATCGGCCATGAATCCCGCGAACTTGATGCCGTGCGCAACCATGTCGTCGATCTGCAGCTGGATCTGTTCGGCAAACCAGATGCCGAGGTCCGGCGCGTCGACCCGATAGCGGTCGGGCGCGGGAACCAGTCTCGTCGTCGGTGCGAGCGGCTGATTGCTGCCCAGCGCCGGGGATGCCCCCGAGGTCAGGTAGCTCGTGCCGTGGTAGGCCTCCCGGCTGACGATGATGCCCGTGCCGCCGCTGTACGCGCACGCGATGCGCATGGCGAGATCGTTCGCCTCCGATCCCGTGCACATGTACATTGCCCGACTGACTTCCGACGGCAACGTCGTCATCAGGTCCTCGGTATAGTCGAGAATGCGTTCATGCAAATAGCGGGTGTGCGTATTCAGGGCCTGCATCTGCTCGTTCACCGCCTCGATGACGGCCGGATGGCAATGGCCGATGCTCGCAACGTTGTTGTACACGTCGAGATACTTTACATTCTGCGCATCCCACAGATACTGTCCGAGGCCGCGTACGAGATGTACCGGTTTGCGATAGAAGAGACGATACGAATCGCCCAGCAGGCGTGCGCGGCGTTGCGTAAGCGCGCGTGAGCCGGCATCGAGCGCGGCCGCGTGCTCGGCACGGAAGCTGTTGGTGTCCATGATGGTTGAACGCGTCGACATGTTGACACTCCGATTTATATAAATGATCAGGATTGCAGAAACTCTTCCCAGGCGCGATTGAAGCCGGCCAGGTTCGTTCGGCTATATGCGGCGTAGTCGAAATCGATTGACGAGATGCATTCGGACGTCATGCTCCACAGCGTCTCCTTGAGCGACGACGCGGTCTTCATGGCGAGATACGCGCGCCAGCGAGCCGGGCTCGGCGGGCATTCGTCATAGTGCTCGAGCAGCCAGTGCTCCTGCTCGGTGCTGAGGTGGTTATTCGATGCGAGGCTGCCGAGATCGGCGAGCGGGCTGTTGAAGCCGGCGTAGTCCCAGTCGATCAGCCACAGCCGTTCGCCATCGTCCAGGATATTCGCGGCGAGCAAATCGTTGTGGCAGTAGCGAAGGTCGACGGGGCCCACTGCGCGCTCCAATTGGCGGGCCTGACGTTCCAGCGTGTCCAGATCGGCGTCGAACCGGTGCTCGCGAAGCGTGTGCAGGTTGTCCTGAATGACATGAAACAACCAGTACGAGAGCGCGGGGCCGCGCAGTCTGCTCGCCATGCCGGCGTGTGTGCGCCGCAGCAATGAAAGAATGCCCGGCAGATGATCGCCGATCTGATGGGGCTTCAGCGTGCGGGAGGGGAGATAGTCGATGACCAGTACGTCATCTTCCGCGTATCGAACAGATGGGGATAATCCCAGGTCAGCCGCGGCCTGGCTCGCTGCATGCTCATTGAAGCGCATCACGTGGTTGGCGGGAATATTGCCGCCAAGACGCACCACGTAGGTCGCTCCGTCGGCGCTGACCCGATAGTTCTGGTTGGTTATGCCGCCCGCGAGTGCTTCTACGGCTTCCGGTTCGCCGCGCCAGCACGGCAGTCTGCGAATTCGCTCGAGCGCCTGAAGCGTGCGGGGATGTTCAAGGGTAGATGGAGTCATGGGCGGGTTCCGCTGGATGGGTTCCGATGACTGCATTTGACCTACGCAACGAACGAAGCACCTATCCGGATCCGGCAATATCGATGGCGACGGAGATTTTTTCCGGAACGGGATAAGCGGGGCAAACGAGCTGGCATTACGTTTGCTCGGTCAGGTGTATCTGTCGAGAGAGCCAAATGATGCCCCATTCCTTCCCGAGCCCCCCAGACGCCACTGCGTGCACCGCGCACGCTGCAGACCGCCCCCCCGGCCCACGCATCAGTCGAGTGCAATATCGGCGAATGCGCACCAGCGACGTGCATCAACACGCCGATTCGATTCATGACTGGTCGCAGGAATACGATCAGCTTTCCAGAGGCCGGTTTGCAGGGTCTCTACGGGAAATCTGGAGCGATGCCCCTCGCACTCAGGTATTTCACGAATACACGGAGCAGTTGACCTTTCAGCAATGCATGCCGTGGCGCGGGTCGATCTGGATCGGCATACCGGACCATGGCGCATATCGGGACCTTGGATTTTGCGGCCACGATATGACCGACGCCGCACCGATGTTGATGAATGCCACCGACAACGAGATGTTCAGCCTTTCCACGCCGAAGAAGTTCGGTATCTATGGTGTCCTGATCGAGCAATCGGAGTGGATGCTGCGACGCGAACGCCTCGGGCTCAACCCGATGCATCGGTCGGCATTGCACGCAACGGCAATGTCCGTCGAGACGCATCGCGAACTGACGGCATTGATCGAGGCCATCCTGCGCACCGGCGATGAGGGGACGCCGCCGGAACATGCGATGCTGGACGGGATGCTCGACCAGTTGCTCGACATGCTGTGCATAGTGTGCGATGGGGACTCCGCGTTTCAGAAAGATCGTCGCTTTCGGGACAGATTGAATGTCGTCATACGTGCACGCGCGCTGGTATTGGACGACTGCGACTCCGTCGACGAGGCGGTGCGGCTCGAGCGCCTGTGCGACCATCTGCACGTCACCCGCAGGACACTGCAAAACTACTGCACGTCGGTGGTTGGCAAATCTCCCGCGCACTTCCTGAAGGCGGTCCGACTGAGCGCGTGTCGTCGTGCGCTGCTTGCCGCGGAACCGCTGTCGGTTCAGGACGTCGCCTGGCGATGGGGTTTCCGACACCTCGGCCACTTCTCCCAGGACTATAAGCTGATGTTCGAAGAGCTACCCTCTTCAACGCGCAAGGATGGCTTGGTCAGCCGGATTGCGATGTTGTCGGGCGAAGTGGCGTCGCTCCTTTGCCAACGGTGACGCTCGTCTTCCACTCCGAGCCAGCGGGGCAACTAGCCGATCGACAAGCGATACTGCGTCAGTCCCGCACGCTCGATGCGCGCCTCGACCGCAAATCCATGGCGCTCATAGAACGGAATATTGCGCGGCTCCGCCGTTTCCAGGGAAATCGGCCCGCATGGTTCAATCTCGCGAAGATGCGCCAACGTCGCTTTCAGGAGCGTGGCCCCGATCCCCTCGCCTTGCAGCATCGGCGATACTCCGATGAACTCGATCCTGCTCGAATTCGCATCACGGGAGTGCAAGTCAGGACTCTCGCGAAGCGAATCGATTCTCCCCAACGCCAGTTCACCACAGCCGCTCGCGATCTGGCGCCCCAGCTCGGCGAGCTTGCCGGCAGATTCGGTGCAGGATGACGGGGCGAAGTAACTCGCGGCAACGAGGTCACGGTTACGCCACACGCCCAAGGCAGGCATGAGGACATCGTGGTGATAGCTCAAATAGCTTCTTGGATAATTTGTCCGGCGCTCGTCGAATCCCCAGTGTTCGGCGAACAGGCACCAGGCAAGCGTAGGATCTTCCTTGAACGCCGCATCCAGCAAGACCAACGCCGATTCAAAAAACTGATGCGTGAGTGGCGCTATCGATAGTTTTGTACCGTGCATGTTGTGTTCAGGCAGCAAACGTTCATCGAATGAAAATGCGCAACTGACTACGCATGTGGACGCGACGCCTTATCGGGTCATACGCAGGTATTGCAGCGGAATTTGGGGGATGGCCTCAGGTGCTGCCGCGGGTTGCGTGCTCATGTGACCGGGAAAAGTTACTTTGGCCACCCGAGTTTAGCAGTGTCCTTGACGGTCACGACCGACGGCTACCCCTGCCACGCAGGGACATTCGACACTACCGCAGAGATCGCTGACAATTGTCGTGCAGCACGCCGCATCCCTGCGGCGACCACGCCCACCCTACGAGCAACCGATACGTTTGAGCTGCATGACTTGCTCTGCGTAACCATGAATGACGGCCTCCCTTCTCGACAGGAAAGAACGCACGTGATAAAGGCAATATTCTTCGACTACGATGGCGTGTTGACGACGGACAAGACAGGCTCGCTGACAACCAACAAGCATCTGAGCAAAATGACGGCGGTCGAATTCGAGACGCTACGACGGGCATTCGCACCATACAACCAGGCGCTACTTGTCGGGAAGACCACGCACGGCGAGATTTGGGACGCTATCTGCGAGGAAATGCATTGCACGATTGACTTCGCCCTGCTCGAACAGGCGTTTCTCAGCACGCCGGCAAACGATTCCATGTTCGCGCTGGCGCACCGGCTGAGACACGATTACAGGCTCGGAATTATCACCGACAATAAAAAAGATCGAATCGATTGCTTGAGGAAGTCGCAAGACCTCGATTCCTTGTTCAACCCGATAGTCGTGTCAGCCGAATTCGGATCAGGAAAAGACGGCCCAGCTGTGTTTGAACACGCCTTGCGATGCCTCGAAGTAAAACCGGAAGAAAGTGTCTTCATCGACAACAATCCCGAAAACCTGGTTGCGCCTCGTGCACTCGGAATGGGTGTCATTTACCATGACGACGAGAGGAACGATGTCGATAAGCTGGCTGCGATACTCCGTGACGAATTCCTAGTCCAACTCGGCCGGTAACGCGGGCAATTGGCATCTTGCCTGATATCTCAAGCAGGCCGCGCATCTTGCGTGTTTTACTCACGCCGAAAACTGCTTCGGGACGATGTATTTTTCCGCACGGCAGCAGATTCACCCGTCAATGCAACGCGCGTCAAGCTGCGTAGCGTCAACGGGGCAGTGAAACAGAGACGAAGGATCTCCCATACAAACCGTCGGAAGGCGTCAATATGGGAGCGTGGGCATGGTCGTGCATGTCTGGCATCGCCTCGGGTGTGTCTGCGGATAGCGCGACGCCCCGAACCGACCTGAAAGCCAGACTAACCCGCCTAGCCCCCCCAAATTCACGGTTCGGCCGAGGCGACGGGGTCGAGTACCCGTCTACCGGCTTCTCTGAGGGATGTCGATCATTGATCGCTCATGTCGAGTCCGCAGTCGACAGCGGACGATCGCGTCTGGCAACAGTCGGCGACTGTCGGCTAATCGGCAATCAACGCCAATCGATAGCGAATGATTTTCGAACCGCCGGTCCGCCAGCGCCGTTCCTGGACGCCCGAATATTGACAACACATAGTCATGTCTTCCGATTTCGGATTCAACTGAACCGAAGAGCAATCGACTTGCGAATCGAGCACGCCGCCATGTCAAACGCCACGCACAGAATCTTTGTATTTGGAACGCTGAAAGAGGGCTTCCCCAACTTCGCAGTCAACAAAGGCACTCGCCTCGGCGGCAACTTCGAGACGGAAGATCTCTATCCGCTGTATCTCGTGGGCGAACGTCACTCGCCATGGCTAGTCCTGCACGCCGGCCGGGGCGAGCATGTCAAGGGGCAGGTGTTCGAGGTCGACGTGGAAACATTGGCAGCAATGGATCTACTGGAACGCATCGGCCAGCCGGATGGTTACAGGCGCGTATCAATCGACGTGAGACCGGCCGATATCACGAACCCGAAATCGATATCCGTGTTTGCATATGTGAAGCTCGCAAGCCAATTGAATGCCGACGAGATTCGACTTGGCCCGCTCCGGGAGTACGAGCTTGGCCATGCGAGTCTGTATCGGTGCCGCCCAAACACCTGACCGGATCCGCCACGTCGAGACGTTCGACAGCACCGGATAAATCATCGACAATCGTCGGATGAGCCCTGTCCGACAGCACAGGCAATCCATCTTCCCGGAAAACGAGCCGCTCTTACCTCATTCAAAAAATGCTGGAAATCCGCCACCCGACGCTAGACGATGCGGTACCCCTGTTGCAGTTCGAGGTCGACAACAGGGCATGGTTTGAACGCTGGGTTCAAGCTCGGGATGACAGTTACTACAGCATCGAGTCGGTGCGAAATGCAATCGCGGCAGCAACGAGTGACGCCCGAAACGACAGAGCCTATCAGCATCTCCTGAAGCAAGACGGAGTGATTGTTGGCAGGGTGAACCTCACCGGCGTAGTACGACCTTATTTCAGCAAAGCTTCTCTTGGCTATCGTATCGGTGAGCGCTACGCCGGACTCGGATATGCATCTCAGGCCGTCAGACTGGTATTGCGAACGGCCCTGGTCGACCTGGATTTATGGCGAATCGAAGCACAAGTCCGCGTTGATAATCAGGCCTCTTCTCGCGTGCTGGAGCGCAACGGATTCGCTACGTACGGAATTTCGCGACGCAGCATGCGGCTTCACGGAACCTGGCATGACCAGATTCACTATGAGCGCCACCTTGACGGCGCGACAATTTGAAACCACCGGTCATGCCGATTGAACGAGAGCGCACACCCGAAGCGATTGTCACGCTCCGGTATAGGGTGGTGAGCGGCCGGAAGCAGTCGCTCGCCTCCAACGTCGAAGCGTCAACAATCGCTCCGACGAAGGACGCACCGTACCGAAAGTCACGCCCCTATCCGGCAAGGCTTTACAGCTAGCCGACCAGTCCGACGGTGGATGCCGTCGACTGTTCTAGGCCCCGTGCGACAATGCTTCGCCGGTTGTGCCCGCCGCCCGCAAAACCGTTGCCCCGGTGCGTCTCGGTTGCGGCAAAGTCCCGCGCACTGGGCCGGGCGGCAAATCGGGCACATATAGCCCCGAGACAGGTATAACGAAGTGGCCTGAACGTTCAGCCCAATCCATAACATCATGAAATCGCCAAAATCACGAAATGGGAAACCCGTTGGCAAGCGCTTCTTGCTGTGCTGCTGGTGTGTGGTCGCACTCGCGTCTCTTGGTTTCCTCAGCCGTTTGCCAATCCTGGATAACATGATAATGGGTGGAGCCGTCTGGCTGTCATCGGGTTACATCAGTCGTCCGCTCACACTGGACGCCATGCTGGCCGATATGGGTCGACGAAAAAACCAGCCGGATAGCCGCTACGATCGATTGTGGTATCTCGGAACCAAGAATGGTCAGCACTATTTCAAGCACATACGCGGTTACTTCATGGGCGACACGTATTACCGTGTTTCCGCAAACAAATTACACATATCTACTGAGTGGCCTTATTCAACCGATAGCGACAATTGGGGAATAGTCGATCACATTGATTTCCGCTGGCGCACGGCGGATAAAGAGAACGATTTATGGCATCCAAACCCGTGTATACCTGCAAATTCTCACTGGCGTTGCATTGAAATAACCGGATAGACAGCCAGAGATGCGAAACACCACGGAGCCAGGCGCCGCAAGAGGTTTCCGGAGCCTGAATGCGCCGAACCCTCCATAACGGATATGGCTCTGCCAGCTTGAGCGATTCATCAACCAGCACACAACAAGTTTCAGAAATATACTGGCTTTCCCGTATTTTTTAATATATTTAATTAATGCGACAAAGAATAATTATTGAATATTATTGGAAACGTGAACCGACATCACGGAACGATTGGCCTGGAAATAAGTAACGGCGGGAATTGCTTGTATGTGTGCCGGCGGTGTGGAATCCCTGTCATCGGCGGGTGCACGAAGCCTCGCTCCGGAAGAGATTCCTCGGAATGAAAGGCGTCGGGATATTCCGCTCGCAATCTTTCTGCAACCTGATCGATTCGATCGATACCGAACTTTGCCGCATCAATCAGCACGTAACGTGCATAGTCCGGCAGCCGAATGGCGATTGATAATTGTTTCATCATATTTCATACAACCCATCGAATCGGAAATAACACCGTGATTGCCGAATACCAAGTTCGGCAAATTATGGAATCCATGTTGCGTGATCCCATTTCAGTCGACAAGCGCCGTACGGGTGATTTTGCAATGCTTGACAACGCTTACCGCCCGTAAGATCGTCCGGCCGAATTGTCAGCCAACTGAGTAGGTTCACAAGGACCGTGAAAGCGGCCGATTGCTTCATGCCGCAGACGGATTCCGGGCGACATCGACGAAGTGTCGCGATGTCGAAAAACGTATGCCGAAGTGTTTGCGATGGAGGCAGGCACGCAGCAGATACCGCTACAAGGCGAAACGCCAACGGATCGGTCGACGATCGCGCGACTAGCGTGAGTGTGTGCTTCGAGGCACGAAATCCGCGCATGCGCCGCTCACGTCCACCGGCGGGCTGATGGTTTTCTGTGCTAGGTTGTTGACCTTGGCACTGGCCCTGACGAACACATACTTTGCGTCGCCCCGCTCCGTTACTTCGGGTCTGGCCGCGGCACAACTGCGCAGCCGGCGGTGACGACCTTGCACGGAGCCGGGCAGGAGCACTGTAAGCGCTCGATCATTACCGTAGCGAAGGCCTTTGACAATGAGTGATACGCGATGCCCCCGGATGAGTTCGACGTGAGCAACCGGCGGCAGCGAAGAGGTAGTCAAGTTTGTCGGCGCGCGAGCACTCAAACGAAATGTGGCCCGCTGCCCATGTTCGGGCCGGAAGCGGTCCCGCAAAAGTGCCGTTCGATTGGCCTGCCGTAGTTGATATGTGATGATCGGCCCACCTTGGCCCCTCTGCATAATCCCCTTCGAAGCCCTATTAACCAGCATGACGCCATTTTTAGCACGTCTGAAACCGATTGCGCACAGACTATTCACGAATATCGTTAGTGCACTCGTCTTGCCTGCGATGGTTGCTTGCAACCCTGCTGACGTGCAGCTACCGACGCCCCTTTCAAATGCAGAGTCAGGCTCGAACGCGCATGAAATACTCGCCGAGGCACACAACGCGCTGGACGAAGCCGGTGACAATCAGGTGTTCAGAGTCACGGTAATTCCAGCCCTGTATTCAGTGTCTGGTGAGCGGGCATGTTACCCGAGCTGCAAATTGCATCACGTCGATGGACAGAACATACTCGAGTACGGCATTAGTCCCGGAAAGTCGTACTGGAGCGATGACCAACCGACTCTCACCGTGCACCCGGATATACCGCCCCAACCTGGCGAGGACATTCTGCATGTCACGTGGTCGGTGTCGCAGCGAATTGAAGGTACGTCGCAGGTGCACAGCGTGACGGCACCGATTTCCTTGCCTGAAAAATTGGGCATTACGCGCACGATCTTGTCCTTGACGTTTCTCCCCGGCAATCGTCTGCGCGTTCGATGGCTTGGCCATGAACGCGAGGGGGATGCGGTGCACGATCTCGCCCCCTCTCAGGAGACGCAGGGCGCATGGGCACCCATGCCTGTTACTGTCAAAGTGCTCAATGCCGGCGAGGGCGAGATCCGCAATCTTTCCATGCATGGCGTCAGGCCAACATCGCAGCCCAGTGTGGACGCGTACGTTCTCACGGGAATTTCGGTTGCGAATTGGTGGGGGAACGGATCTTTCGTGGCGCCGCGTGAGGACGGCATGTTCCCTGAAATGGGAAGAATCAAGGCGGGAACAAAGCAGGTTCCAAATGTCGTCCGTGAAGTTGAATACGAGGGTGGACGCGGTGGTTTTGTCAACATTGCCGTGGTGCCGTCCGATGGTCGGTCCGGCGGAAAAATGAACTTGGCCTGGTTTGAACCAATCACGGATGGCGCAGCAACGAATATGTACGAGTGCTATCGGGCCAAAGTAGCGATGCCGGCCTACGAGGTAGGGCCGGATAGGGAGCTCTCCGACAGAGGCACGAACGAGGACCGCAGCAACATGCTTTGGGTTGCATTTTTGCCTGATCATCGCAGCTATGTTCGGATCACGCGCTCGAACCTCGATGCGCACGCTCTAGATAAAGATCGAGCCGGTGTTGCCGTCGCAACGGCCGTGCCGGAGTGTCGCATGCGGGCCACTGACGAACGAAGTCTTGCCCGCTCGGTCAGTTGCTGTGATTCGGGGCTGGACGCGCAGTGGTAGCGATCGAGTTGGGAACCTGTGTTTTGAAAAATCGCGGGTGCCTTACCGGGAACTGCGCAGAGGTCCCCTGATGGCACATACCTGCTCCAGCCTGGTCCAGTACGGGTGCTTTCCAATTTCTGTCTCTAGTCGAGGGGCGGAAGCACCCGGGCAGTACCGTAGTGCTGGTTGTTGAAGACCGAGATTCGCGGCGCTATCGAATGGGCTCGACGCGAGCGGTTGGCGACAGCGACGACGCCACGTTACACGGAAGCAGTTCGCCGACGCGGTTGGCCGGACGATCGGCGATGCGCTCGAGCACGCAGGCGAGATACGCGTCGGGATCGGGGCCGTTCAGGCTTGCCGTGCCGATCAGGCTGTACATCGTGGCGGCACGTTCGCCGCCGGAGTCGGCGCCAGCGAACAGATAGTTCCGCTTTCCGGGAGCGACGCCTCGCAGTGCTCGCTCGGCGATCCTGTTGTCGATCTCGGCACACCCATCGCTGCAGCAGTAGACGAACGCTGGCCAGCGATTCAGTGCATACCGAATCGCCTTGGCCGTGTCGGATCCTTCGCGGCCAACGAATTGAAGCCGCATCGAATATCGGTGACGCCCGCCGCGATCCAGATCCTGGTGTTTTGAGGCGGACCGATCATCGAAAAATGCGATCGAGAACGGAACGCAGCACGGCGGATTCCGGGCCGCCTTCGATGCGAATCGACGTCTTGCGATGCTGAAGCGCGGCCAGGCCGACGGCCGCCACTTGAAACGGATGGCCGCGATCGCGCGATTTCGCCTTCTTCGTCCCGAAATCCTGCGATACCCCTCGGCAACATGACGGTGCCGACTGTTTCCTATTGATCCTCGAGTCCGACCTCAACGTTGTCGCTTGCGCGCACGAGTGCATACATGGCAGCGGATACGTTCAGGTCTGCATCGGGCCATCCTTTGTACGACCGGTGAGTTCGGTCCAAAGCGGCCTCTCTGTCCTCCTGGCCATACGTTTCGGCGTCGGCGAGCTTATAGACATGCGCGCGCGACGCGACAAGGCAGTGAGTAACGCTGACGATTCCATTTTCAGCCAACTTGCGCATTACTTGCCGCACTTGAATGGATGTCAGGTCCAACGATCGGCGAAGTTCCGTAACGGTCCACTCACCTCCGTCCGACATGAGATTGGTAATGCGCGCTCCCATCGGAAGCTTTTCGTCAATCTTGAGCATCACAATACTTCGCTTTCGTTTTTTGCGACTCACCTGAAAACCTGCTCGCCCACGCTCCTCGATCATGCTTTCACTGGAGCAAGCGAAAGGAATCGAACCCTTGTCACAAGCGTGGGAGGCTTTTTATTTACTATCGATCCTAACCGGCGAAGCAGCCGGGAATTCTTGCATGATCTTGCCTGAGCGTGAATGTCGTACCCCCCGACCACGCACGGAAACGATCAGGAAATGACAATCCTTGAACTTTCCGGTCCTTGTATTCGCCACGCTGGCCGCCTCCGGGAGACGGATTCGACAAGGCAGCGAATCTCGCGTCGATATTGTCGGAATCCAGCCCGGCTCGACGGGCCCTGGCGGAAAGTTGATCGCGATACGCGCCGTGCTCCCGGACATCCGGAGGCAACTTGCCCGGTTTCGCGTTCATGGCTCTGTTCCCTCAAGAGCCGGAGCCGCGACTAACCCCGATGCGGTTCAATTCCCTTCGTCATCCCGATTGTTCGGCGTTGATACCGATGCCTCTGGCGAGCTTGAAGAACGCAACGACCTGAACGAGTTGCTGCGCCTGAACCTTCAGGCTCTCGGCTGCAGCGGCGCTCTCCTCCACCAGGGCCGCGTTACGTTGAGTCGTCTGGTCCAGTTTTCCCAAGGCTCCATCGACTTGATGGACACCGTTGCTCTGCTCTTGAGTGGCCGTGCTGATCTCCTCGACGATGTCACTCACCCGCTTGATGGACGTGACGATGTCGCGCATGGTCTTGCCGGCCTGGTCCACCAGGGTCGTCCCCTGGCCGACTTGCCCGACGTTGTGAGTGATCAGGCTCTTGATTTCCTTGGCCGCCACTGCGCTGCGCTGCGCCAGGCTGCGCACCTCGCCTGCGACCACGGCGAAGCCGCGACCTTGCTCACCGGCTCGAGCGGCCTCCACGGCGGCGTTCAAGGCGAGGATGTTGGTTTGAAAGGCGATGCCGTCGATGACGCCGATGATGTCGCCGATCTTGCGGCTGGAGTCGCTGATAGCCTGCATGGTGCCGACCACTTGGCCCACCACCGCGCCGCCCTGTGTCGCAACGTCGGCCGCCACTTGAGCGAGTTGGCTGGCCTGCCTGGCGTTGTCGGTGTTGTTGCGCACCGTGCTGTTGAGCTGTTCCGTCGTGGCCGCGATCTCTTCCACCGCGCTGGCCTGCTCTTCGGTACGGTGACTCAAATCGGTATTCCCCATCGCGAGCTGCGCACTGGCGGACGCGACGCTTTCCGAACTGATCCGAGCCTTGACCACCACGTCGGATAGATTGGCCTGCATTCTCGCGATGCTGGACATCACACTGCTGACGTCATCATGGCCGGCATCAATGGCCTGGCTCAGATCACCCTGCGCGATCCTCTTGGCGACGGCGCCGAGGTCCCTGGGCTCCGCGCCCAATTCCTTGTAGAGGCTGCGCGAAAAGGTGACGGCTACGGCGACACCTCCGATCAGCGACAACGCCAGAGCGCCGACGGTCATCCAGATCGCAAGCCCGTAGTCGCGATTGTTGGATTCCTGGATCTGCAGGATCTGGCGGCTCTGGTATTCCACGATACTGGTGATCGAATCCTGCAGGAGCTGCATCGACGGTAGCGTGCGCGACACCAGCCAGGCACTGGCTTCCTCCCGACTCCCCCGCTGCGCCAGCTCAACGTAGTGCGAGAAAACAGGCTTCGTTCGGTGGTCCTCGACGTCGAAGAAGACGTCGACCAGCTTGCTGCCCTCGGCGTCGCCCCGGTACAGCTTGCGGAGCTCTTCCCTCCCTTTCAGGAATCGTTGCTCCGCAGCGAGGCCGGTGCTCATCGCGGACTTCGCGGCTTCCGCATCCGTCACGACCACGGTCGTCAGAATCGACGCCAGGCCGATCCGGATTTGCGTGGACAGGTCTTTGGCAAGGGCCAGTCGGGTGTTGCCGTCGACCACCACCCGGCTCAGGTTGTCGTTGGATATTCGCAGTTGCAGCAGCGCCACAATTCCAGCGATCAGAGACAACAGCAGAACGAGACCGAACCCGGAAAGCAGTTTCCCGCGTGTCGTGGCGTTTTTCAGCATGGCTTGACCTCTTGTACCTTTCCGCTCTTTCAACCTTGCCTTGTTTCAGGACGGATACGATGGAACCAGATTGGATCGACATCATGCTAGTACCTCCAGGCGCGCCAGCTTCCCGAAAAACGCGGGAAATCGATCGTCTTTCGGGGATTGCGAGGAACGCGCTACTCGTAGTAGGAACGAAGTGCGCGTTGTCGGATACGCCGCGCCGGCAACCCTGACCTGCCCCGAACCCGAGAAACAGTCCGGTTCAAGGGTCGAGAAACCCGGAATGATGCGTCCGACTGGACGCGAAGGCCATACCTCGAAGCGGCATCTGCTGCGCGCCTGCCGCTATCGAAAACGCCGTGGCGCACGTTTCTCGACATGGTGTGAATTCACCGAAATCATCCAGATTCCATCTGCATCACGAATCAATAGGCACCATCAGGCTCCACGTGAACCTGCTCCGCTGACGCGGCAATACTTTTACGGAGTGTTCGACTCGTACTATCATTTGTTAACATTAAGCGAGAAAATTTTTCGGTAGCATCTGCGTCGCGCAGTGAGCATCCGTTTGATTTCATACGACTGACGAAGCTGACAGATTCATTTTTGTTACATTAAATCAACAGTAGTCCGAATCAAAACAGCAAAACAAAAGGAATTACTCGACAATCAGCCTCTGATGAGGGTATGCAGCCGCAAGCGGAGTGCGATGCTCGACAGGCTGGCATGCTCAAGATTAGTGGCTGCCGGGGCCTCAATTACGTGCAATGCCGATAATTCTCGCGTGATGAATTTTAAAAAACCGGAGATACGCCCCGTGGTTTAACAACCGCCGCCTCATATTGCCTGGAGTTTTCGGTTAATTCATTCATCGGGAGATGCTTTCATGTCGCTCAATAAAACCCTGCTCGCCACCAGCCTGCTCGTCGCTGCCGGCCTGGCGGCCCTTCCCGCCACCGCCGCCAGTCCTGCCACGGCGACCTTCCAGGTGTTGATTACCATTCAGACGGCGTGCTCCGTGACGGCCGGCGCTGCCTCCAACATCAACCTCGGCACCGTGAGCGCCACTGCGGTCAACACCACCGGCAGCAACACCATCAGCGTGACCTGCTCGAAGACCACGCCGTACTACATCGGCCTTGCGCCGTCGGCCGCCAACGGCGGCACCACCACCGGCAGCGGCGCCATGAGCACGGCCGACGCACTGGCCGGCAACACCGACAAGGTGCCGTACCAGTTGAGCTCCACCCCGGGTCCGTCGGGTACGCCCTGGGGCAATACCGCAACCTCGACCTCGGTGGGCAATGGCGTGGCCGGCACAGGTACGGGAAACGCGCAATCGCTGACGGTATACGCTACCGCCCCCAGTGCCAACTTCACGCCTGACAGCTATGCCGATACGGTTACCGTCAACGTGAACTTCTAACCGATGCCATGAAGCACACACGGTGGCTGCATGCGCTATGCAGCGGCCTGCTCGTCAGTCTGCTGGCGGCAGGCGGAAGCGCTGATGCAAGCGGTTTGCAGGTGGCCCCCACCACCCTCAGCCTGAAGGCCACGCAAAACGCCGACGGATTGTGGCTCAGCAATACCGGCGACAGCGTGGTGCATGCACAGGTTCGCGTATACCACTGGACACAGGATAGCCAGGGCGATCGACTCGCGGAGTCTCACGGCCTCGTGATCAGCCCGCCGATGCTGCAGCTGGCGGTCGGCGATCGCCAACTGGTGCGGGTCATCCGGGTGGATGCGCCGCCGAATGGTGTCGGCGCGGTGGAAGATGCCTACCGGCTGTCGATCGACGAGTTGCCGATCGATGCGCAAGGCAAGCCGGGGTTGCAGTTTGTGCTGCACTACTCGGTACCTGTGTTCATTCAGCCGGGCGGCGTAGCGGCCGCTCCGCCACAACTGCAGTGGAGCCTGTTGCGGGACGGCAATCACGTGATGCTGCAGGTGAGCAATCACGGCGGCAGTCATACCCAACTGGCAGGCCTGGCTTATGTGGACGCCACGGGACACCGTACCGACATCACCGCGGGACTACTGGGCTACGTGCTACCGGGCGCGACCATGCGCTGGATGCTGAAGCCATCCACCGCGGTCTTTGCATCTGGCGGCACTCTTGAGGCAATGGTGAATGGCGAGAAGGTCACGCAGAACCTGTCGCTGGCCGACCGTTCTCACTGAGATCATCCTGTTGCAGAGCCTGCTCGTGTCCGGTAGCCATGCCGCCGGCACGGCTACGTCCACGGGTTCCCCGACCGATACCGCACCGCTCGTCGACAGCAGTGACAGTGCGAGCCGCCTCGGTGGCACCGACTTGTACCTCGAGGTCACCGTCAACGATGCTCAGGGCGGTCTGGCGCATTTCATCTACCTCGACGGCGAGCTATGGGCCAGCACCGCGACCTTGCGTGGACTCGGCTTCATCTTGCCGGCCAGCGTACCCGATCCGGTACGCCTGAATAGCCTGAACGGGGTGCAGGCGAACTACGATACCCGTCGCCAGACGGTGGCCGTCATCGCCCCCCTGAGCATGCTCAAGCTGGGCACGACGGTGCTCAATGCCCCCGACAACAGTCGTCCCCATGCAACCGCCTCGCCCGGCATCCTGCTGAACTACAACCTGTTCGGGACTCAGGGCCCGCAGGCCGGCAGCCTGAGTGCATTCACGGAATTGCGTGCGTTCGACAGCAGTGGCGTATTGAGCTCCACCGCGCTCTCGCAGGCCACCCACGGCAACGGCAGCGGCTGGCAGAACCACTCGGTCCGCCTGGATACCAGCTGGAGCACTTCGTTTCCAGACAGCCTGACGACCTTGCGGATCGGCGACACATTGACTGACGCGTTGTCGTGGTCTCGCCCGACTCGTATCGCCGGCGTGCAGCTGGGCACCAATTTCACGTTACAGCCCTATCTGGTCACCGCGCCACTACCGTCCTTTCTCGGTTCGGCCACGCTGCCCTCGAATGTGCAGTTGTTCATCAACGGCTTGCAGCAATACAGCGGCCAGGTGCCGGCCGGTCCGTTCCAGCTCAATACGATCCCCAACATAAACGGCGCCGGCAACGCGCAAGTCGTGCTGACCGATGCACTGGGCCGGTCCACCACCCTTGATTTCTCGCTGTACGATGAACGGCAACTGCTGAAGCAGGGCCTCTCGGACTGGTCGGCGGAATTCGGTGTCGTGCGCGAGAACTACGGGCTGACCTCGTTCAGCTACGGCCATGACCCCGTCGGCAGCGGTACGTGGCGCTACGGCGTCAATGACCACCTCACCGTCGAAGCTCATGCCGAAGCGACCAGCCGCGTGATCAACGGCGGCGGCGGCGGCGCCTTGCTGCTGGGTAGCGCCGGTGGCGTCGTGTCCGCGTCATTGGCGCAGAGCGCATTCGCCGGTCATAGCGGATCGCAGTACGGGCTGGGCTACAGCTGGCGCAACGACCGCTTCAATTTCAGTGCCAGCGGCGTTCATACCCGTGGCGACTACAGTGATGCGGCCACGCTCTACGGGCCGCCTCCGCCCAACCTCAGCGGGCAGGCGACCGCCGGTTACAGCACGACGCATCTCGGCAGCTTCGGCGCGAGCTACGTCCAATTGCGCTACCCGCAGCAGGAAGCCACCCGTTTTGCCAGCGTGTACTGGTTCAAATCCCTCGGGCGTTCCTTGTCGCTGAATCTCAGTTTCAACCAGAACATAGGGAATGCGGCCAGTCGAAGCATGTTTCTGGTGGCCACCATCGCGCTGGAACACAACATGACCGTAAGCGGCAGCGTACAGCGCAACGGCAACAGTACCGGCTTCGTCGTCAACGCAAGCCAGTCGCCACCCAGTGAGGGCGGCTTCAGCTGGCGCGCCGCGGCGCGTCAAGGCAACGATCAAAATGGCGCGCAAGGCGAGATCGACTATCTGGGGCGTTACGGCCAGTTGCAGGCAGGCGTCAGTTCCGTCGGCCAGACCCGCTACGGGTATGCGGGCGCCACCGGCGCGCTGGTGCTGATGAGCGGCGACGTCTTTGCCGCACGGCAGATCAGTACGGGTTTCGCCGTGGTATCCACCGATGGCATCGCCGATGTGCCCGTGAAGCTCGAGAACAATCCGATCGGCACGACGGACAGCCGGGGCATGCTGCTGGTGTCGCCGCTGAATGCCTATCAGAACAATCTGCTCAGCATCGATCCGATGGATCTTCCGGCGAACGTGAGAATCGATCGCGTCAAGGCGCTCGCCACCCCCACCGACCGCGCCGGAGCGCTGGTGCGCTTTGGCATCGCACCGATACGCGCTGCCTCGATCATCCTGCATGACGACAGCGGCCAGCCCCTGCCGCTCGGCAGCCGCGTGACGATCAAGGACCGCGCCGACAGTGGATCCATGACCGGTTTCGACGGCGTGGTCTACCTGGACACACTGGACGAACACAATACGCTCGTCGTCCACACGCCCACCGGAACATGTGAGGCGAGTTTCGACTATCACAACGAGAGCAGGACCATTCCCGAGATCGGGCCACTACGCTGTCGCAAGGACGCCTCCCCATGAGCCGGCACTATCAGCGCATGCTGCTCCTTATCCTGACGCTGCTGATCGGCGGCCTTGCCCTGCCGCGCCCGGCCGACGCCCAGACGGTCACTTGCGCCAACCCCACCATCAGCAATGTTCAGTTCGGCACGGTCGACTTCACGTCGGGCACCGTCAACATCAGCGGCTCGATCGGATGGTCCTGCACCAGCACGGGGATCCTGGGTGTCGTCCTGTCGCCGCAGGCAAACATCGTGATGTGCCTGAATCTCAATACCGGCACCGGCGGGACTCAGGCCAACCCGCGCCTGCTCAACAACGGCAGCAGCAACCTGCAATACCAGCTTTATGCCAATGCGACGGATAGTCAGATATGGGGTTCCACCGCGACCTCGGCGACACCGATACCGTTGAGCATTTCCGTCGCCATTCCGGCCGGGTTGATCCTGACGACCACGGTCACGGGCCAGACTCCGTTCTATGCGCAGTTACCCGGAGGACAGACGACCGCCCCGGTCGGCACTTACACGAGCACGCTCTCCGCGACCGTCAGCGGTTCCTACAACATGAACACAAGCACGCCGCCGGGTTCCTGTTCGAGCGGCCCGAACACACTCAACGCCGGGAGTGCGTCATTTGTCGCGTCCGCGACGGTACAGAAGGCCTGCGTCGTTACGGCGAACAACGTCAACCTTGGCACGGTTCCCTCGACCTCGGTCAACACAACCGCCAGCAATACCCTTAACGTGAGCTGCACCAACGGCACGCCCTATTTCGTGGGTCTCGCGCCTTCCAATGGCAACACCGCGGGCGCCGGCGTCATGAAGGGGGCCTTGAGCGGCAACACCGATCAAGTACCGTACCAGCTCAGTTCCACGCCCGGTCCGAGCGGAACGCCGTGGGGCAACACGGCTACGTCGACGACGGCAGGCAACGGCAAATCCGGTAGCGGCAGCGGTCAGGGCCAGTCGCTCACGGTCTATGCGACCGTACCCAACGCAAACTACACCCCCGACACCTACTCCGACACCGTGACCGTCAATGTGAATTACTAGGTATTCCGGTTCGCCGACACGGGGCATCCGCAAATCGCGAACAGATAACGGCAGCGGCCAAGGAAAGCAACGCAAGACGAATGTCGCGCCGACGCTCGAAGGAAAGCGTCAATCCAACGCCGTCTCGACGATTGGAACTTGACCTCCGAGAACCGCTGATTCGCGAGCACGAGATCGGCCACGGCGGGATCGAATCTGCCGCCACACCAAGCGTCCGATCGGCGATCGCTCAGAAGAAGTCGGCATATCCTCGCACTCCATCGACGTCTTCCTGTGGACACGCATTCCGCCTACCCAAGCACGGCGATCGACGTCTGCCTGGAACGAGCACCAGCGCCTTCTCGACCTTTATCCCAGGCTGCCAGCGTCACCGTAGTCGTAGAACTTCATCCGTCCCATCGCCCTCGCCAGCGTGATGCGTGTTTCATCGATCATCGATTGATCGATATGGAATCCGAAATCACCCGGCTTACCCAAGCTGTCTTCGCTGAAGACGAACTCGTGCATCAGGCTATAGATCACCGTCGAGCTTTGGCCCCTCGCCGTCGGCGCCTGAGAACAGATAAATTTGCCTGCCGGGAACCACCGGCCTGATCGCACGCTCAGCCTTATTGTTGGGGCAATTGATGGGCCATCCATCTTTCACAGGTCGTGGAACTTGCGCCGCGCATACACCCGGCCTCGATGTTCGTGCCGTCGCGATACAGCCTGTCATACCCGCCGAAAACATCCGCCTGCAGGATTCCCATGTAGCTCGCCAGATGTCCCCCGGATCGCTCGCCGTTACATCCGTCACTTGCAAAAAACGCAAGTTTAACTTATCGCACAGATCATTCACGCAACTCACCGAGTCCTCCAGGATACGAGCCATGCACTCAACCGGAGACTCAAAATCAACCGCTCCTTATTCAAACGGCTCGACGAGCCGACGAGACGGTGCCGCTCCCGCAGCAGCCGTGACAGCCGCTCGATCGACGGCCGGATCATCGCTGCTTCGCTCACCGCCATCATGGTCGCCGTGCTCGCCGGATGCGCGAGCGGCAACGGGATGCAACCATCGCGCGTCGCGCTCTCCCCCGACACGCTGGATAGCGGAAAGGAAATCTCGGCGTTGCAGCGTTCCGCCGAGCCCGTCATCGCCGCCCCCATGTGGTGGCAAGCGTTCGGCGACGCGCAGCTCGATGCCCTGATGGAACAGGCTGCCCGTGACGCACCGTCGATCCAGATCGCCGAGTCTCGCCTGCAGCAAGCCGAGGCGGCCGGCGCAGTCGCGGCGGCCGGCCTGCTGCCGACCGTGGACGGCACCGCATCGGTCAGCGCCAACCGGTTCCCCGGCCATGACACGTATTCCGCGCCCTATGCGGACAACACCGGCAGCAGAGGCGCGCTCGGTCTCGACCTGCGCTATCACGTCGACTTCTGGGGCAAGTGGAGCAAGGCTGCGAATGCCGCCCGCTTTCGCGCCGAATCGGCCGGATTCGAAGCGGAGGACGCCAGGCTGGTACTTCAAACCGCATTGGCGGCGGCGTATCTGAAACTCGATGCGACGTACAAGCTGCGAGATGTCGCCGCGCAAGGACTGTCGCGGCGCGAGGACGTACTGAAGCTGCAGGCGTTGCGCATCGACGCCGGCTTGTCCACCGACCTCAATGCAATCGAAGTCCGCGATGCCGCCACGCAGACGCGAGCGGACATCGCGCGCTACGACGCGGACATCGCCCGGCGGCGCCATGAAATCGCGGCATTGCTCGGCAAAACGCCCGCGTTCGCCGATCAATTGCGGCGGCCCGACCTTCGGGCGCTGGCGGACCCCGCGCCGGTGTCGAACGTCACGTCGCTGCTCCTCGGCTATCGCCCCGATGTCGCGGCGCGGCGCGAAGCCGTCGAGGCCGCCGCGAACGAGATTGGCGTGGCGAAGGCCGCGTTCTATCCGGACGTCGACCTGATTGCGTTCGCCGGCATGCAGAGCCTCGGGATCGGCTATCTGCTCCGGGCGAGCAGCACGACGGCGAACCTGGGCCCCGCCATCACGTTGCCGATCTTCGAAGGGGGCCGGCTTCGCGCCAACCTGAAAGGCAAGGTGGCCGAATACGACGCGGCCGTGAGTGCCTATAACGCAACGATTGCGGTGGCGCTTCAGCAAGTGGCGGACGGCATCGCGACCGTCAAGGCAGCCCGGATTCGTCAACAGCAGGCGACGGTGGCGGAGCGCCAACGGCTGCACGTCGTCGACCTGCAGCGCGCGCGCAAGCGCAGCGGGCTGTCGGATGCCGGCGATCTGCTCGCGGCGGAAACAGCCTCGCTGATGAGCCAGCGGCGCGTGGCAGAGACGGACGCCGAGCTGGCCGATGCGCAGGTTTCCCTGATACGGGCACTCGGGGGCGCATGGACGCCCTCTCCCGCTACTACCCATTAACGGAATCGAACATGACCGACACCCAATCCAACCACACACCCGAATCGGCGGCCCGTCGCCGCCGCCTGCTCGCGATCGCCGGGGTACTCGCCGTGACGGCGGCGGCCTGGGGCGGATGGCAGCTGCTGTCCGGCGACACGATTCGTTCTACCGACGATGCCTACGTGAACGGCCACGTTGTATCGATCACGCCGCAAGTCGCGGCGGCCGTGTCCGCCGTCCTGGCCGACAACGCCGACCGGGTTCAGGCCGGCCAGACGCTGGTCGAACTGGACTCGAGCGATGCGCGCATCGCACTGGATGCCGCACAGGCCGAACTCGCGAAAACCATTCGCAAGGTGAAGGGGCTGTTTGCATCGGAAGCGCAGACAGCCGCGCTGATCGAGCTGCGCAAGGCCGAACTCAACCGGGCGAGCGCGGACCTGACCGCGCGGCAGCGCGTCGTCGACCAGGGCGCGGTGACGGCCGAGGAGACCCGGCATGCCGGCGACACGGTCAAGACGGCCCGCGCGGCCCTCGACGCGGCCGTGCAAGCGCATGCGGAAGCGCTCGCGCAGATTCAAGGCACCGACGTCGACGATCATCCCGAAGTCCGCGTCGCGCTGGAGCGCGTACGTGCCGCCGCGCTGGCGCTGGAGCGAACGACCATCCGCTCGCCGATCTCGGGCATGGTGGCTCAGCGCACCGTGCAGCTCGGCAAGCGCGTGGGCATGGGCGACAAGCTGATGGCCGTCGTGTCGCTCGACCAGGTGTGGGTCGACGCCAACTTCAAGGAAGTTCAGCTCGCCGGCGTGTGCTCGGGCCAGCCGGCGGTCGTGAAGGCCGATATCTACGGCAGCCGCGTGACCTATCACGGCACGGTCGACGACATCGAGGCGGGCAGCGGGTCGGCGTTCGCGCTCCTGCCGCCCCAGAATGCGACGGGGAACTGGATCAAGGTCGTCCAGCGCGTACCCGTCCGGATCCGGCTGAATCCTGACGAAGTGGCAAAGCATCCGCTGCGCATCGGGATGTCGACCGAGGTCGACATCGACACGTCCACCTGCGTTTCGGGCAAGGACCTGAAGCGGGCCGCGACGGTGGAGCGCACCGCCTTGTACGCCGACCAGCAGAAGCGCGCCGACGAACACGCGGCAACCGCGATCGGCGACGGCCGGGGAGAACAACCGTGACCCGCGCCGCACTCCAGCCCATCGAGCCGCTGTCGGGGCCGATGCTGATCATCGCCGCGATCACGGTGAGCCTCGCATCGTTCATGGCGGTCGTCGACATCACGATCGCGAACGTGTCGATCCCGACGATTTCGGGCAATCTCGGCGTCAGCTCCGAAATCGGCGAGTGGGCGATCACGTTCTTCGCGATCGCGAACTCGATTTGCATTCCGCTGACGGGATGGCTGTCCCGGCGGTTCGGCCAGGTTCGCCTGTTCGTGATGTCGGTCGCGGCCTTCACGATTGCCTCGGTGATGTGCGGCCTTGCGCCGAATTTCGAATCGCTGCTGGCCGCGCGCGTACTGCAGGGCATGGTGTCCGGGCCGATCGTGCCGCTGAGCCAGGCGCTGCTCGTCGCGATCTTTCCCGCGAACAAGCGCACCTTCGCGCTGGCCATGTGGGCGATGACGAACATGGCCGGACCGGTGGCGGGGCCGATGCTCGGCGGGTGGATCACCGACGACTACAGCTGGCCGTGGATCTTTCTCGTGAACGCGCCGGTGGGGTTGTTCGTCGTCGCGTCCGCACTGATGCTGTTCAAGGGACGAGACACGCCTTGCACCAAGCTGCCCGTCGATGTGGCGGGATTGGTGTTGCTCGCGGTCGCCATCGGCTGCCTGCAAATCACGCTCGACCGCGGGCGCATCCTCGACTGGTTCTCGTCGCCGGTGATCTGCACGACGGCGATCCTGTCGGTGCTCGGATTCATTCTGCTCGTCGTGTGGGAGTTGGGCGAGAAGCACCCCATCATCGACCTGCATCTGTTTGCCCACCGCAACTTCGCAATGGGAACGCTCGCGGTCGCGGTCGGCTTCGGTCTCTATTTCGCGGCATTGGTGCTGATCCCGCTCTGGTTGCAGACCGACATGGGCTACAACGCGACCTGGGCAGGGTTCGTCACGGCGCCGATGGGCGTGTTCGGCATCCTGCTCGCGCCGCTGCTGGGCAAGTGGGTGCAGCGGGGCGATGCCCGCGTCTTCGCGAGTCTCGCGTTCGTCGCGTGGGCGCTGGTCGCATGGTGGCGCGCGTCGATGACGACCGAGGTCAACGCCGCGACGATCGCGCTGACGTGTCTCGCGCAAGGGATCGGCATCGGCTTGTTCCTGACGCCGCTGGTCGCGCTGTCGCTCGCGGGGTTGCCGCCGGAGCGCCTGGCCGCGGCATCCGGGCTCCAGACTTCGATACGGATGATGTCCGGCAGCCTCGTGGCGTCGCTCGGGCAGACCTTCTGGGACGAGCGCTCGCGCTTCTATCAAAACACGCTGGTCGACACGCTGACTCCGTTCTCCGACCGGGTGGCGCATGGGCTGCGCACGCTCGAACAGGGCGGACTGACCGAACACCAGTCGTGGGCGGTGATCTGGCGTCACGTCATGGTGCAGTCGGACATGCTGTCGCTCAACGATTTCTTCGTGCTCTCCACGTTCGGCTTCACGTTGTCGATCGCGATCGTCTGGATGGCGAGGTCGCCCAGGAAACCCGGATAGCCGACTTCACAAGGTGTCCGTATCGAACACTATCGATCGTTGTCAATTCATTCACGGAACGCAATCATGGATCTTCAATTTCTTCGCCGTTCGCCGCGTGCCCGCATCAGCGCCATCGTGCTGGACGCGCTCGACATCACCCCTCACATGCGTCGCCTGGTGCTGGGCGGCCCCGACCTGGCGGCATGGCTCGAATCGGACGGCGTCCGTTCGCCGGCCGCGTGGGTCAAGGTGTTTCCGCCCGATCGCGCCGGCCGGGCCTACACGATCCGTCGCGTCGATGCGGCGGCCGGCACCCTGGACATCGATTTCGTCCTGCATGGCGACGCGGGGGATGGCGGCACGGTCTCGGCCTGGGCCCGCGCCGCGCGACGCGGCGACCAGGTCGACATCGCGGGGCCGCGCAATGGCGGCTTCGCGCTGCTGCCGGACTCGCGTTGGGTCTGGCTCGCGGCGGACGCAAGCGCGCTTCCCGCCGCACTGTCCATTCTGGAAAGCCTGCCGGCAGAGACATACGCGGCAGGGTTGTTTGTCGTGCACGACGCGTCGGACCATCAGGTGGTGCGCTCGGACGCCGACCTGACGATCCTGTGGCGTCACGATCTCGATCGTGCGGAGTCGCTTCGCGCGTCGGACGACGCAATCGCGACGATCGACGCGCTGGGCGGGCCGGGGCAGGTCTGGGTGGCGGGCGAAGCGGAATGGGTCAAGAGCTGGCGCGCCTATTGGCTCGAGCGCAGGTTCCTGGACCGCCAGCGTCTGAGCTGCAAGGGTTACTGGAAAGTAGGCGCGGCCGACCACCGGGATTGACCGCTCACGGTCGGGGCTCCGGTTGCTGCTGCGCTCCCCCGACCTTCGCTACCGAAAGCCTGTCGCTTTGTCGCGTCGCGTACGGCGCTCACGCGCCGGCCGATCGTCGATCATCGCCGCGACGCTTCCAGATAGCCGAACACCGCTCGCCCGATCCGTTCAACCAGCTGCGTTGCGTCGTCGGCAGGGTTCGGGTTCGCGGCTCGGAGCATGCCATGAATGATGGCGACCATATCGACAGCGACGGTGCGAATCTCGAGATCGCTCACGAACTCGTCGCGTTCGAGGGCGCTCACGAAAACGTCGTGGATCCCGGCGAGCAGTTCGCCGACGTGTGCGGGACCCGATGCGTCAGCGCACGCGCAGTGCATTTTCTGGACGGTGACGAAGCGGCCGCGATGCGTGACCAGCGCGAGTATCAGGTCGTGCAGACCGGAACCCTCGCGTTGCCACGCATGGTGTGAACTGAGTGCGTCAATCAGTTGTTCCAGCTCTTGCTGAACCAGCGCATGAAGGACCGCGTCCTTGTTCGGAAAGTATTGATAGAGCGACCCGACGCTGATACCCGCGACGCGGGCGATTTCGTTGGTCGTGTAGCCTCGCGGCCCGCGTTCCGACCAGAGCCGGCGCGCGGTCGCGAGGATGAGGTCGACCGTGTTGGAGGAGCGCCGCTGACGAGGCACCTTTCTGATATGAACGGCCGAAAATGGATCGTGTTTCATGACGCATTGCTTTGGGCTGCTTGCTGACCGACTTCGACCACGAGGCGGGCGAGCCGATTGACGCATCATCTTCCGCGCACGCGTGCGCCCGGGTAAATGCCGTCTTGCGCAGCGCAGCTTTGCACGACATGCAACACGCAACACATTGCGCAGCGCGATCTGCGTATCGACGAGGAACTGCCATGCCGCTGCCGGACTTGAACCTTCTCATTGCCCTGAACGCGTTGCTCGATGAGGGGTCGGTCGTCGGTGCCGCTCGCCGCACGGAGCTGAGTACGCCCGCGATGAGCCGTGCGCTGGGACGCATCCGGCGCGTGGTCGGTGACCCGATACTGGTGAAGGTGGGCCGATCCATGGTGCTCACGCCGAAGGCGATCGCGCTGCGCGATCAGGTCCGGGAATCCGTCCGAACGGCGACCCGGATCCTGCAGCCGGATCGCCAGGTCGAGCTGAGCGCGCTGCAGCGCCACTTCAACCTCTATGCGAGCGATACGTTTACCGGGTCGTTCGGCGGCAGATTGCTGGACCGGGTGAAGCAGGAGGCGCCGCACTGCGTATTGCGGTTCATGCCGGAAACCGATGCGGAAGTCGACGTGCTGACAAACGACACGGCGGATCTCCATATCGACGCGATGCGGCAACCCGGCGCCGACGTGCATGTCCAGTCGTTATTTTCGACGCGCTTCGTCGGGCTTGCACGCAACGATCATCCGATCTTCGATGAGGCGATCACCCCCGGGCGCTTCGTCGCTTACGAACACATCGGCGTGTCCCGCCGCGGCCGCACCGCGGGGCCGATCGACACGGCGCTGGTTGAATGCAACCTCGAGCGAAGCGTGTCGCTTGTGGTGCCGACGTTCTACTCGGCGATTTTCGCGCTGTGTTCGTCCGACCTGATCCTGCCGATTCCGGAACACGTCGCGTGGAGTATCGAGCAAATGGGCGTGCGGGTCCGCAGGTTTGCCATTCCCGTTCCGCTCGAACCGGTGGCTATCGTCCAGGCATGGCACCCCCGGCTCCAGAGCGATCAGGCACATCGGTGGCTGCGGCGCGTCATATACGAGATGTGTTCGTCCGTGCCTGCTTAGCCCGCACGTCGCCGACGGTGTGGCGCGACGGGCTGCATGCGCGCACAGTCAGCGCGCCGGCGGCGTTCGTCCGTTTCCGGATTGGCAGATGCGATGGATGAGGGTGCGCAGCGCACGGTGCCCCGGGTCCGCCTGGAAGCGCGGGTGCCACGCCTGGGAGATCGTGATGCGCGGCGTGGGAACCGGCAGCTCGCGAAACGCCATGTCGGCGCGCGCGTTTTGTGTGAGGCGCGAAGCAACTGTTGCGACGAGGTCGGTATGTCGCGCGATCGATAGCGCTTCCATAAAGGTGGGGGCCACGGACTGGATGCGTCTGGACAGGCCATGCTTGCCGAGTTCGATATCGACCGGCCCGTTCAACAGACCGCGACGGGAGACCGTGACATGTTCATACTTCACGAACTCCTTCGGCGAGAGCCGCTTGAGCTTCGCAAGCGGGTGGCCGGCGCGAAAGACCGCGACGAAATGGTCGTGCAGCAACGTCTGCCGGACGATCTCCGGCCCCAGGTCGTCGATGACTCCGATGTCGAGATCGATCATGCCCTCGCGAAGCGCGACGACATCCTGCCTGCCTTGCGCCGTGAATCTGAGCGTGACGAGCGGCGCGATGGTCTTGAGGGTATTCAGGACATCGGGGCCGATCGTGCTGATCGCGCCGTCGTCCGCGCGAATCGTGAAGGTCCTGCGCAAATTCCTGAAGTCGAATGTATCGGTTTGACGCAGCAACAAGGTCGCTTGCTGGATGACGTCGTGCACGCTTTCGCGCAATTCTTCGGCGCGCGGCGTCGGCACGAGCCCGCGCCCTGCCCGGACGAACAGCGGATCGCCGACCATCTTCCGGGCGCGATTGAGCGTTCGGCTCATGGCCGGTACGCTGAGATTCAGACGCTCCGCTGCGCCGGTGACGCTGCCTTCAGTCAGCATGGCATCGAGCGCAAGCAGAAGATTAAGGTCGGTGGATTCCATTTTTTTAAACGACGAAACAGGTTTGGCCTTGCATTCGCATTACCCGAAAATCATCCGCGATTCGAGTGTGGAAAGCAACCTATGCCCTCGCCTGATCCGCGCCCTGATTCGTTCGCGCGGCGGTGCCGACTCCAGCAGGCCGCATGCCGATCCGCGCGACGCAGTTTGCGTTCGTTTATCAAGGCAGCAGGTTGCCGCCGATCGCACGCCCAAAGAAAAAGGGAGCCGCAGCTCCCTTTGCTCATGCGATCAGAAAGCGATCGCGATTCTTCACGTCCTTGATCCAGGCAGGCGCTCGCCCGCGCCCGCTCCACGTCTCGCCCGTCTTGGGGTTCTGGTACTTGGCGGCAACCGGCGCAGAAACCGTCTTGCCCTTGCTTGCGCGTTGACGACCGAAGATCTGCTCGGCCGTAATGCCGTACTCGGCCACTTTTACGCGAATGTCGGCAACCACGGCTTCCAGTTCAGCGACACGTGCCGTCTCGGTTTCCTCTTGCAGCTTCGCAAGCTGGTCCTTCAGTTCCTTGTAGTTTTTCGTTGCCATGAATCGATCTCCCTGTTTCGTTGATCGCGAAGCGCGATGCCGCTTATTATGCCATCTATTGAGGTGTACAGAATCAACGTATTCATGTTTCTCCCCTCGCATCCCGCGTTTTATCTCCATAAGACGGCAACACGGGATTACCCCAATCTTCGAACTTGTCCGAAACACCCGCTGAATCAGGGAAAGGGCAGCGCGCTTCCACTTATCTCCGTAGCGCTCTTTTAATTCGATATCCGCGATATCGACGGCGCCCCATACGGACGGAAGCTTGTTTGCCACGCTTATAACCCAGCGCATCGCTTTTCCTTACGACGAAATCCTGGCTTGATCCGGCAACCGCCGTAGAGCCCGCCTGACGTCGGCATCGCTTCCTGTCGTCCTCTGCCCCATCCCCCGGCATCCATTGCCGTAGAGATCCTCGTTCAGCGCGACGATGCGCGCCATTACTCACCGCCGCTGACTTTCGTCACACCTTTCAAGAGGCGCAGCTGTTGCGGGAATGACGGGAATCGGTTATAAAAATACGTCCGCGCCACAAGCCGGAACAATCCTTTTCTCCCATTTACCTCCGGAGGATGCTATGTCACCGTTAAACGTAGCGACGCGCTAAGCGCTGCAACAGCGTCACTGCTTCACCCAATCCCGCCTCAAGCGCATCTGTCATTGCGCACTGCTTCATCCAGTGGCACTCGCAAGTTCATTGGATCTCTTTGCAGCCGGTTTTTCCGTCGCTGGCTCTTCCCTCCGTCGCCCGATATCGCAGTCGCTCGTGCCGTTGCGCGCCGTTTTCGCAAGCCAGTCCAGCCTTCGCTGACGACGGCCTTTGCTGGCGTGCAGTCTGCCCCACGTTCCTGAATACCGCCCGCCCCGTTTGCCGTACCGGCCTGCGCTGCGCTCGCTCATGTCGCGAGTCGCACCGGTCGTTGCGCAAACGTGGACTCGTCACCTTATCTGTGCCGACACACAATGAAGAGCCCACTACTTTCTCCGGAATCGCCGCGTCCATCGACCCACCGCATTCCCGACAAGCCGACACTCGACGGGATCGAAGCCCGCTGGACTCGGCAATGGGAAACAGATCGCACGTTCGCGTTCGACCGGCAGGCCGACCGTCAATCCGTCTTTTCGATCGACACCCCGCCTCCGACCGTTTCAGGTTCGCTGCACGTCGGCCACGTGTTCAGCTATACCCATGCCGACATCATTGCCCGCTTCCAGCGAATGACGGGCAAGACGGTTTTTTATCCGATGGGCTGGGACGACAACGGCCTGCCGACGGAGCGGCGCGTCGAAAACTACTACGGCGTCGTCTGCGATCCGGAAGCCGAATATCATCCGGACTATTGCGCGCCTGATGTCGCACCGTCGCAGCGCTCGTTGTTTGCCCGGATCAGCCGGCGCAACTTCCTTGAACTATGTCATCGGTTGACGAAGATCGACGAGGTCGCGTTCCGCGATCTGTTCATTCGCCTCGGTATTTCGGTCGACTGGAGCCTCGCCTACGCGACGATCGACGAACGTGCGCAGCGCACCAGCCAGCGTGCGTTGCTGCGAAATCTGAAACGCGGCGAGCTCTATAGCCAGCAGGCTCCGTGCCTGTGGGACGTGACGTTCCAGACCGCAATCGCCCAGGCCGAACTCGAAGATCGCGATATCGCCGGCGCCTATCACGATCTCCGCTTTATCGACGTCGACGGCAACGACGTGATCGTGTCCACCACCCGGCCGGAGCTGCTACCGGCATGCGTCGCGCTGGTTGCGCATCCCGGGGACGAGCGTTTTCGCCGGTTGATCGGCGCCCGGGTCCGTTGTCCGTTGTTCGGGATCGACATCCCCGTGATGACGCATGCGCTTGCCGACCCCGCGAAGGGAACGGGCCTCGCGATGATCTGTACCTTCGGGGATCTCACGGATGTGATCTGGTGGCGCGAACTGAATTTGCCGACCCGCGCCGTCATCGGCAAGGACGGCCGCCTGGAGCGCGGCGCGCCCGACTGGATCGAATCGCCGGAGGGTCGTGCATCGTACCTGCAAATCGCCGGCTGCACGGTGGCGGAAGCACGTCGCCGGATCGTCGGAATGCTGGCGTCGAGCGGCGATCTGACCGGTTTGCCGCGGCCGATCACGCACACCGTCAAGTTCTTCGAGAAGGGTGACCGCCCGCTCGAGATTATCGCGACGCGCCAGTGGTATCTGCGCAATGGCGGCCGTGACCCCGCGCTGCGAGACGAGCTTCTGGGGTCGGGCGAGGCGCTCGGCTGGCATCCCGGTTTCATGGGAAGCCGCTATGCGAACTGGGTCGGCGGCCTGAACGGAGACTGGTTGATAAGCCGTCAACGGGTTTTCGGCGTGCCGATTCCACTGTGGTATCCGCTCGATTCGCTGGGCCTGCCGGATTTTGGCGCGCCCATCTGCCCGGACGAGTCCACGCTGCCGATCGACCCTCAGTCACATGTTCCGCCGGGGTTCATCGCGTCTCAACGAGGACAGCCCGGGGGATTCATCGGGGAAACCGACATCATGGATACATGGGCGACGAGTTCCCTCACGCCCCAGATCGCGGCGGGCTGGGAAGATATCGATGGCTGCTTCGAACGCGTGTTTCCCATGGATCTTCGCCCACAGGGGCACGACATCATCCGGACATGGCTGTTTTCGACAGTCGTCAGATCGCATCTGGAAACGAAGCAGTTGCCGTGGAAGAACGCGATGCTGTCCGGCTGGATTCTGGATCCTGACCGGAAGAAAATGTCGAAGTCGAAGGGAAACGTGGTGACGCCGCTTGCGCTGCTCGACACGTACGGTTCCGACGGCGTTCGCTACTGGGCGGCATTGGGGCGTCCGGGCATGGACGCCGCGTTCGACGAAACGCAGATGAAGAACGGTCGGCGGCTGGCATTGAAGCTTTTGAACGTGTCGAAGTTCGCGCTCGGCTTTGCCTGCACTCCCGGCGACGGTCTCACGGAGGCGTTGGATCGCGCAATGATCGGGCGCCTCTCGAAGGTCGTCGAACTCGCCACGGCTGCGCTGGCCTCTCTCGACTACAGCAAGGCGATCGAGCAAACGGAAGCCTTTTTCTGGTGGTATTGCGACGACTATGTCGAACTGGTGAAGAGCCGGGCGCACGGCACCGGCGGTGGGGCGGCGTCCGCGCATCGGGCACTGGCGGAATCGATGTCGGTCCTCCAGAGGCTGTTCGCGCCGTTCCTGCCTTTTGCCGCCGAGGAAAGCTGGTCGTGGTGGAATGCGACGTCGGTCCATCGCGCTCCGTGGCCGGACGCCGGCTTGCTTGAGGCGCTCGCCGGACCGGAGGCAATCGTCGCCACGATCGACGTGGTCTCCGATGTCTTGCGGGAGATTCGCCGGACCAAATCGGAATCGAAGCTGTCGATGAAAGCGGGTATCGCCAGCATGACCGTCAGCGATTCGGCGCAACGGTTGGCGCTCTTGCGATCGGTGGAGCACGATTTGTGTCGCGCCGGACAGGTGGATCGGATCGAAATGGTTGCCTCGGAGTCGTTTCAGATCAGCATCGCTTTTGCCTGAAAAATGTCACCCGATGGCCTCTGTTCGATGGATGGCGCCGTTGTGATCGCGATGCAGCTTTGCTGAAGCTCGCGTGAGCTGCCTCGGACGTTGGAGTGACGGCGTTCGAGGCAACCGCTCACGGGGGGCGGGCGGTGTACGAGGCCGCGCGGCCGGCGTTGAATCCACCGTTGGCTTCCATCGATCACCAGAGACGATTGCCCGGCCCTGATGAGCCACTCGCGACCCGCGGCCGGTCTGGCGCTCGAAGCGTGTTCTGCGATCTACCGCACCCGATTGCTTTCATCACGGTGCTTGCCATGCAGCCAAACGAGCGCCCTGCCGCCCGTGCGACCCGTGCGGCCCGTGAGATGATGCGTCATGATCAACATGAGAGATGGAATGACGACTACATTCGACGCGGCGACAACGGCGGCGATCGCCGCGTTTGCCCAACTGGATTTCTACACGGCTGCGCAAGCGATGCGCGCCGAGGCCGATTACGACTACGAACGCGACCAGTGGATCTCGCGCTACATCGACGAGCACGGCAGCGGCGCGGACGACGCCGCATACGACGCGTTGCACGCGCAGGCCCAGGCGTCCCCGGAATACGCGCAGTTCGTCGATGCGGTTCGCCTGGAAATCCTGGAATACTTCGGCGTGACCGACGATCAACTGGACTGGATGGTCCTGCTGCGCGAGAACGACAGCGACGAGCTTTGGGCGGAAGTCAACCGGCAGCGGAGCGAGCTGGGAACCGGTGAAGTCCGCGGGGATCTCTGACCGTCGCTTGCCGTTGGCGTCTCGAGTCGCGCCCGGCGCGGGGCTGGAATCAGGTCAGTCACGGGGTGCGCCCGGCACTCCGTTGCTCCGACCGATCCGCCAACGCAGTGACCATTGTGCTTCGACACCCATCGCTGGAACTGCAGCGGCCCGACCGGCAGCAACGGGACGGCGCCCGCTGTCTCCGGGTGCCGCCCCGGCCGCGCAGAGCGGCAGTGCCGACGGTCGGAGGCCGGCGGCGGATTCAATCGGTCAGTCGACTTGGTTGCCTGAACCAACGAGAATCGATCAGGCTCGCCTTGTACGCAACCTCTTCAACCAAAACCAATCACGCTTCGGGATGAACTCGCCCTCGATAGTCAGGCCGCTTGAACGCCCCCTGGCGGCATTCTCGTCGGACATCGATTCTGCTCGTGAAGTCGTTATGGCAGGGCTACGATGGCCATTACCGTACTGGTGTGATCTGGCGATTGGTTGGCTGGAGCAAGGTCTGGCCGTTGACGACGAGATAGACGAGATACTGCGGGAGATTTCCGGGAATCGAAGTTTTCCGCAAAACCTGAGGCACCGGGCATTTGCGCTACACATCCGATTCACGAGGAACCGGGCGGCCGGATAGTCGGCAGGTCTGCGATGGATCTTTTTTTGGGTGGTCGTGACGAAGTCATGCTCGAACCGGCTGAAATTCAACGCATACGTCGACAATCGGCCGGAAACGGTCTGTCCGGCAAAGCCTGGTCCGGAATCGCCGACGCTCCCTACCCCGCAAACCCTCCCGGCCAGGCGATTTCCGCGCGCGGCCACCCATCACCGATCGGCAAGGCGTGACACAATCGGGCCACCGCCCATACCGACGACGCTCCATGTTCCGTTACGCCCTGCGGTTCGCCGCCCTGCTTTTATCCTGGATGACCGCGACCACGGCGCTGGCCGCGCCCCAGTATTTCCACAAGACATTTGCCGGCCGCCTCGGCGATCGCTATGCATTCACGATGGATCTCAAGAATGTCGACGGCAGGCTTTCGGGAAGCTATCGCTACGCCGGCAAGCGCAATGACATCTACGTGAACGGCACGATCGACCCATCCGGCGCCTTTACGATGGACGAGACCGGAGACACCGGCAAACGCACCGGCACCTTCGTCGGCAAGGTGGCCGGCGACACGCTCGGCGGTACGTGGACATCGGCCCGCGGCGACCGGAAACTGCCCGTCGACGCGCATCAGACCTCGGAAATCATCATCGGCTCGAAGCGCGAGATTCTCAAGCAGGCGATCGGCACCTACCGGCTCGATAGCATCAGCGGCTCGGGGGGCGCCAACGGCATGTGGGAATCGTGGCGGGACAAGGGCCGCTGGAAATCGAACGTGTCGTCCATCGAAATGGCGCGTCGCGAGTTCTCGGACGTCAGCCTGACGCGCGACGACCTGCACCGGCTCAACAGCATGACGGTCACGGTAGACGCCTCGCTCGCCGTGCGTCTGAGCGTCGACGGCAAGGTGCTGCTGTCGATTCCCTACCGTGATTCGGGCATGCAGTACGAGATCAACCAGCCCCACGACAGCGTCGTGGAAGACGACCTGAAGATGCTGTCGCCCGCCACCACCGTCCATGACGAGCATCTCTACCTGCTCGCCCGCGACGCAATCGATTTCGTGCCTGCGATGTCGGGCACCTATCTGCCGAACGACGGCGTGGACGTCGTGACGGTCAGCTACGCCGTCGTCGACAAGACCTTCGACGTCTACCTGCAAGACGGCAAATGCTGCGGCGGCACCGCGTTCACCTTCAGGCGCAACGGCCGATGACGGCGCCGCGTCATGGGCCCCCATGCGGGGCCCGGGGGCAGCGGCGATGTCAACGCCCGGCCAAAGGCTGCCCTGACGAGAATGGCCGGCGACCGTCGAGGGTCGGCGACAGACAGCCACACCCATCGGCATTCGGCTGCGAAAGGCCGTTCGACATTGCCGCCTGGATCATCGTCATCGACAATCGGCACGTATCGGCGTCCGGGGCAGGTTGAGCGACCGATGGCATCTTCACGGCGATGCACGACGAACACACCATCATGTCAAATCACATTCTTTTAGCGACGGCCATGCGCAATGGCCATGTCGAGCGCAGTCACTGGGGGTCGGTCGCAGTGACGGACGCCCAAGGCGCGTTGCTTGCCTGGTGTGGCGATCCCCATGCCTATGCATTCTCTCGTTCCACGATCAAGCCTTTTCAGGCAATTCCGTTCGTGCGGGATCAGGGGCCGGCCCACTTCGGCTTTTCCGACCCGGAAGTGGCGCTATTGTGCGGTAGTCATTCAGGCGAGGATTTCCACGTTGCCGCGGTCGACTCGATGCTCTCGAAGATCGGCTTGTCGGAGCAGGATCTACGCTGCGGGGTGCATATGCCGATTCAGTACGGCGAAGACAACCTGCCCCCTGCCGGAAGCCGCTTCGATCAACGACACAACAACTGTTCCGGGAAACATGCGGGATTCCTCGGGTATTGCTGCCTGCATCGTCACACCCACACGGACTACGTTGCGGACACTCACCCTTTGCAGCAAGGGATCGTTCGGGAAATCGAGCAGCTTTCGGGGCTGCGGGCGTCGGAGCTTTGGTTCGGCACGGATGGATGCAGCGCACCCAACATCGGCATGCCGCTGTCACGGCTTGCGACGATGTGGGCCCGCCTCGCATCCGGTGCATCGGGACGAGGCGCAAAGGAAGACGCCATCCTGTCCGAGATCTTCGCGGCGATGGCAGCGCACCCGGAAATGGTTTCCGGGACCGGCCGCTGCGATCTGGCGATTGCGCGAGCGACCGGCGGGGACTGTGTCGGCAAGGTGGGCGTAGACGGCACATACGTCATTGGAGTCAAGAGCCTCGGTTTGGGGATCGCCATCAAGATTGCCGATGGCGATCTGTCGGCGCTTTACGCAAGTGCGGTTGCCGTCCTGAGGGAAATCGGGCTCGTCGACGATGAAAACGTCCCGGCGTTCGCCCGCTGGGACAATCCAAGGCTGCGCAATCTCCGCGGAACGGATGTAGGCCAGCTTAAAACGATGCTGCACCTGAGTCGCGCGTAGCACGCAGGCACCCTGCGCGCGTCGATGTGTTGCAGCGCCGCTCGCGCTGCCTGTTTCCACGGGCGCCTTCGGACGAAGGTTCGATCCCGCCCGGATGGCTCCCGCGTTGAACGCTTCGAACGTCCGTTTCAGGCAAGTACCGGGCTTCGCAGGTGCACTGCCTGAAACAAACGTTGTTTCAAGTGAACAGTATCCATGAGACTCGAGCTTGATTCTTCTTCGCGTGCTTTTATCGATCTCGCAAAAACGGGGCGACGCGGCTGGCAGGCCGCTGTTCTGACCATCCTGCTGGTCGTGCTTCTGAGCGTTCTGGGCACATCGCTCATGTTGACCTTTACGGGCTGGTCGATCTATCTGAAACATGTTCATCTCGCGGACGTCGGCACCACCGTCGTGAGCGGAGCGGCAAATCCCCTCGTATGCATCTTCGGGCTCTGGCTGGCGTGCAAAATCATCCTGAAACGCCCTTTTCTCTCGCTGGTTTCCACCGATCTGACGTTCAGCGTTCGTCGATGCTTCGTTGGCGCGGCGTTGTACCTGCCTGCCAACCTGCTCGGTATCGCTGCCATGTCGCTGTACATTTCGACGCGATATGGCGCCTGGACGATTCCCCTCGATCACTTTGAACGGCCTGCCGCCAGCGCGATCTTTGCGGCAGTTGTTGCGATCATCGCCATTCCGTTCCTTGCGTTCGCGGAAGAACTGTTTTTCCGGGGCTGGCTGACCCAGACCATCGGCCAGCATGTACGCATGCCGGCGCTGGCCGCGGCACTCGTCGCCATCCTGTTTGCCGCCTTCCATACACAATATGATCTGAAAATAAAGACGCTGATGCTGGCGACCTCGCTTGGGTTGTCCGCTTTGTGCCTGCGCGATCAACGCCTCGAGCTTGCCATCGGCGCACATTCGACGATGAATATATGTGTGGTCTTGAAATTACTATTGTTCACGGGTCCGGTACATCATATGCAGGTCGCCACGACGATCACAACGTATGACTGGATTTCCCTCGCGATCCTGAAAGGCGCATTGCCTCTTGGGGCAATGTACGGGGTTCTGCAAATAACGGGAGGCTGGTTCTCGCCAACCGAACCCCTCCCGGCAAAGCTGCCGGCGTCCGGCTAGAACGCCGGCGAAGCCGACGACGAGACGGTCGGCCACACCCGGCGCACCATCGGCAACTACATCGAGCTGTACGACCGGAAGCGGCCCCGCTCGATCCCGGCCGGTCGCTTTGAATAGGCAACGTACGTGTCGTCGCCCTCACCGTGAATCGGATTGACTTGCTCCTCTGGACTGCGCGACCTTGCCATCGATCGGGAAAGTCAACTCCAGCCATATTCTGTCCCCCTGAGGGCGATTACGGGCACCGAATTCATGCTGCCATTTGAAAACGATGCCTGAGTACTGGGCGAAGTCGAATCTGACCTGCGGACCGATTGCATAAACTCTTCCGCGAAATCCACCCTCGTATGCAGCGCCGTTTAGAGTGTCGTCCGTCGTCTGTTTCAGCGCATACCCCTGCACGCCGAGTTGCAGCTTCGACGTCACGGCGTAGCCTGCTACCCAGTCAAGGAAAGCAACGTTCCCCGAGTGGTAGCCTGTGTCACGGTCCGGGGAATTGATCTCGTAACCGGCAGTCGCCGATACCTCGACTTTCTCGAACGGAAAATAGGTCGCACTGATGTTCGGCATGAACGCGTACGAGTTTATGCCGGTATTGGCAACATGGTTCGGAGAAAACTTCCCGGAAGGAAGTGCAAAATCGAAGGCAAACGCCGAAAAGAAATAGTGCGCAGGGTCCGCATATCCGAGCGTCATCGCGTGCACGACTACATCACCCAGGCCCCATCGGGAATCGCTCGATCCAAATACACTTACGTTCGCATGCACCACCGGAACCACGATTCCGGACGTCATGGTGAACGGTCCCAACATCGGACTCCAGGTGTGCAGCACCCGTGGGCTATCAATAAATACGTTGCTTTTAAAGCCGGGAATCGAACTCCCGCCATTCGAACCTGCAAACCGGTTCGCGGTATAGAACACGGTGTAGTTATAAAACTGCGTAGTCCCTGGATACGGCAAGATACCGTCCAGAACCGTGTTTACACCGAGGGGATAGCTTTGCTGTCCGTTCTCCGTTGCAATGGCACCCGCACAGGCGGTCGCGAGCAAAACGACAACTGTCGCTTCAAGTTTACTGTTGATCATCAAAGTCTCCAATATATTTATTCTCGCCCGATACTCAAGCGGCGACTGGCCTGGAGCCAGGGGAAACAGATTCCCCGCCACTTGATTCGGAAAGATTCGATATTTTTTTACTGCAACTGCATTCCGAATTCAATAATTCGGAATGCAGTTATAAAGACGATTCCGGTTCACTCTTCCAGGATCGCCACGGCGCGAGTCCAGCCAGCGGAGCCGCCCCGTATCTTGAAGGGGAAACAGGTGACCTTGAAGCCACTCGGCGGAAGCACCTCAAGGTTATGGAGCTTCTCGAGGTGACAATAGCCCTTGAGCCGGCTCGCCTTATGCCCCTCCCAGATCAGGGAAGCATCGCCCGTCGCGGCGTATTTCTCCTTCGTGTGCACGAACGGCGCATCCCAGCTCCACCCGTCAGTGCCGGTGACTTTGACACCCTGTTCCAGCAGGTACAGCGTTGCGTCGGCGCCCATCCCGCATCCCGCGCTCACGTAGTCGTCTTCGCCATAACGTTTGCCTGCCGAGGTATTGACGAGGACGATTTCCAACGGCCTCAACGTATGGCCGATGCGTGCCAGCTCATTTTTCACATCCTCGGGCTGCACGACATAACCATCCTCGAAGTGCCGGAAGTCCAGCTTCACGCCCGGCTGAAAGCACCATTCCAATGGCACTTCGTCAATCGTGAGCGCACGCTCTCCTTCGTCCATGGTAGTAGCGAAGTGGTAAGGCGCATCGAGGTGTGTGCCGTTGTGCGTAATCAGTTCAATCCGCTCGATTGCCCATGCTTCGCCATCCGGCAAATCCTCCTGCATCAACCCCGGGAAAAAACCGGTGAGGTCGGGAACCGACATCTTGTGGTCGATGTAGTGGATCCTGGGCCGATAGATCGGCGGGTCCGACACCACGTCATTTTCGAGGTAGATCGAAAGATCGATGATTCGCTGACTCATGTACGTACTCCAGTCGCACCGAGTTCGCGAAATGTCTGGCTGATCCAGTCCGCGATATAGTCGCGAGCGTTTTCGACGTTATCGGCACTGACGTGTTCAATGCCGCCCTCCCTCTCGGTGAAGAACTTCAGCTCGCGCTTCGGACTGTTCACCGCCCCTTCATACTGTGCATGTGCGTACTCGAGTGGGATCTGGCGATCGTTGGCTCCGTGGGTGACGAGGAACGGTACGGTGATCTTGTCGATGACGTGTTCGAGGGTCACGCTCGGGGCGAACGCCATGAATTCGTCCAGCGATGTCTTGCCCCATACCCACTGAACATGTTCCCAGTAGTGGGGTACCGGCTTGTCCCCCTCCCGCGCGAGGCGACGGCGCTGCAACTCACCCCAGTTGAAGTTGGCGCCCCAGGCGACGCAAAGCTTGAAGCGCTTTTCGAAGGCGGCGGCTCGCGGAGCGTAATAGCCGCCCAACGACCAGGCGCACACGCCGATCATGCTGGCGTCGATTTCTTCGCGCGTTTGAAGGAAGTCGACAACCGCCCCGGCCCAGTCCTCGCTCTCGACGATCGCATGCAAGTCGTGGAGGCGAAGCGCTTCCCCGACGCCTGGCTGATCGACCATCAGTGTCGAGATGCCCCGGCGGGCAAGCGCCTGGGCGATACCCGCGCCGTAGATCATCTCCTTTGTGCTGTCGAGCCCATTGAAATGCGCGATGCACGGCGACGGCGTGCCGTCGGGCCGGTCGGCCTTGACGAGCAAACCGGCGAGCACCTTGCCGCGGTACGGGATCTCGACGCGCTCGCAATTCTCCTGATTGAGCTTCGTGAACTTGTCGAAGGACTCCAGCATCTTTGAATAGGCCACGCGTCGCGGCGCATATTCTCGATTCTGTGCGCGCTCGGCGGTGAGATAGTAGATCGCGGCCCGGCCGAATTTCTTTCCGGCGCTCAGCGACCGCCCCTTCTCGATATCTTCATTGGCCAGTTCCACCAGCGTGTCCGCCTGCGCGCACCACGCGTCGAAGAACGCTTCCGTACCGTCGTCGTCCCCGCGTTTGGACGCGTCGATCAACTTGCGGCAAATGACGTCGATTTCACCGGTGTTGCCGCCCATCATCAGGGCGAGGTTCGTGGCAAGGTTCCACACGTAGTTGGTCGGGAAATATTCAAGCATGTCTGTCTCTACAAAGTCGGGAAGAATGGTGACGCCAAGCGTTGCCGTGCGCTGGCGCCAAGTTCAAATCAGAACGACGTCTGCGCGGCACCTTTCAGATGCAGCATTTCTCTGGCTTCATCAGGCGTCGCCACTTCCAGCGAAAGCTCCTCGAGGATTCTTCTGATCTTGCGTACTTGCTCCGCGTTGGACGTCGCCAGTTTTCCGCGTTCGAGATACAGGCTGTCTTCGAGGCCGACCCGAACGTTTCCGCCAAACACGGCACCTGCCGTAAGGAGAGGCATTTGGTGGCGACCTGCGCCGAGCACGGAAAAGCGGTAGTTCTCCCTGCCGAACAATCGATCGGCGGTCGAACGCATCACGCTCAGATTCTCGGGATCCGGGCCCATGCCACCCAGAATGCCGAAGATCGACTGGATGAAGAACGGCGGCCTGATCAACCCCTCGTTGACAAAGTGCGCGAGGTTATAGAGGTGACCGACGTCGTAGCATTCGAGTTCGAATCGCGTTCCACACGCTCCGAGCTGTTCGATGATTCTTCGGATATCCCTGAACGTATTGCGGAAGATGATGTCCTCGGTGCCCTCCACGTAGGGCTTCTCCCAGTCGAAGCGCCAATCCTTGATCTTTCTCGCTGCCGGATGGATCGAGAAATTCATCGAGCCCATGTTCAGTGAACACATTTCAGGCTTTGCGACGAGCGGATAGGCCAGCCGGTCAGCCAGCGACATGCTCGTACTGCCACCCGTCGTGATATTGATCACCGCATTTGTCGACCGGGCAATCTGCGGCACGAACTGCTGAAAGACGGCGGGATCGGCGGTTGGTCTACCGTCTTTCGGGTCACGTGCATGCAGATGGAGTATCGCCGCCCCGGCTTCGGCAGCCTCGATTGCCTGTTCCGCAATTTCAGTGGGCGAAAGCGGCAGATGCTTCGACATGGTCGGGGTGTGTATCGCGCCCGTCACTGCACAGCTGACAATGACTTTGTTCATCGTTACCTCGTTCGGTTAGACCGGTTCGCTGAGAACCTTGTATGCATGGGTAAAAGCTTCGTGCGCCGCTCCGCCGAGCGGCTGGCCTTTCCATTCGGCTTGTTCCCATTCGCCAAGCTGGATGCCGGTGTCGTACACAAGTTGCGCACGTGGCGCACGCCGCGCCCAGAAGGCATTCAGTGTTGCGTCGATGTCCGTCATGCCCTCGAGCATCTCGGCCAGCACGATCGAATCCTCGATTGCCATGGCGGCGCCCTCGGCGAGATGAGGTGTGCCCGAGTGAGCCGCGTCCCCGATGAGGAGAACCCGGCCCCGGTGCCACGGCCGGGGCAACATCACGACTTCCATCGGCCTGTACACAACGGCAGAGGAATCGGTGACGAGCTCACGCAGGTCGGCAAGCAGGCCGCCGTATTCCTGCATACGTTCGCGCAGCAACGCGCCGAGTTCGCTGGAAGGCATGCGGGGGTTGCCCTCTTCGGCTGTCACCAGGAAGAGATACATCGTCGACTCGGTGAGCGGCACGAGACCGGCTTTACTTTTTCGACCAAAGTACATCGAGCCCCAGTCGAAACCCTCGGGACGCGGAAAGTTGTATCGCCATACGCCCTGACCGGTGTACTTCGGCTGAATCGCGTCACCAAAGAGCATCGCGCGCATCTTCGAATAGGCACCGTCCGCGCCGATCGCGAGATCAAAGCGATCAAGCGTCCCATCGGTGAACAGCACTTCGACGCCCTCTCCATCGTCACGCAAAGTCTGAACGGTGACGCCGAGACGAACTTCCGTGCCTTGTTCAAGCACGGCTTCGGTCAGGATCTTGTGGAGCGCGGGGCGGGTGATTCCGTTTGCGGCGGGATAGCCGGGCCCGGCGATGTTGAACTCTGCCGCCTCGGCGAGCACGCAGCCATCCGGATCACAAAATCGCCACCCGTTGAAGCCGCGCCCCGCGGCAAGGCATTTGTCACCGAGGCCAATGCTGCGCAATGCACGAAGCATGTTCGACGGTTGAATGATTCCGACACCGTACACGGACCAGTCCGGGTTCTTCTCAACCACCAATGCCTCGATGTTCCGGCGCTTGAGCGCCACCGCCGCGGTGAGTCCAGCGATACCGCCGCCTACAATCAGGACTTTCTTGACATCTTCCACAATCGATCTCCTCCGGGAGGCGAACTGTCGTCACCTCTCCATTCGCTCCTGCAGGTTTATTCGGGCAGTTCGCCGCGCGCGTTCAGATACTTGAACTCCCACTCCGGGGCATCGCGCAGCCATTCCGGGAGGTTATGGACAAAGTGTGCGTACCCGAAGAGAGGAACAGTCCACTCACGAGGCACCCACGCGTCGTCGATATAGTCGCCGTCTGCTCCGTACTCGGCTTCACCTCCCGTCGGGCAGGGCAGGTAGAAGAACAGTGCGGAATCGATACGGTGCCGCCCGAGCCCGAGATAGGATTTCGGCCATCCCTTGCGCTCCATGTAGTTCGCGCCGGTCATGATCTCGTCTATGTCTTCGACGCCGTAGTTCGCGTGGTGAAATCTCGGCTGACCATCGAGCCCGGGAAACGGTAGCGCTGCGTCCAGCAGAAAGAGGTTGTGATGGTTGTTGCTTCCGGCCGCGCGTGAATAGATACCGAAACCGCGCTGGTAGTCCGTCAGACGAAAGTTCAGCCTGTCACGGAAGAATGCGAACGACTTCTTGAAGTCTTTCACGGCGAAGACGACATGGTTGATCGTCTTGGGATGGGCGCGCTTGCGCCATTTACGATGGGTGTTGAGCCGATTGACGACGCCCGGTGCGTTCAGACGGTCCGGAGCGTTTGCCACGGATCGCTTGTGGAAAACCGACAGTGCCATCGGCAATCCGCAATCCGAAAGAAAGTGCGCGTCTCCTTGCTGGTCGACGACCACCTCCCGATCAACCGCAAGGCTCGCAACCAACGTCTCGAGAGACGCGGCGTTGTCGACGCCCCATACGACTTCGCGCACGCCTGGACCTGCAAGAGCACTCTTCGGAAGACGTTTGTCTTCCAGGTTCCGAACAATCACGCTCGATCCATCCGCGAGATCGAAAATCGACTGCTCGGCATTGATCATCGCAAGCGGCAGTCCAAAATCCTCGAAGAACCGCGTGCATTCCGCGACGTCCTCGACGCCGTAAACGAGCGATTTGATTCCAATAATAGTCATGGCATTGACCTAAATTTGAAGACGAACGTGCCCCATGGCCTGCGTGGAAACGCATGCCATTTTTCGAGAGCAACACGGAGGGGATGGCGAGTGACGCCGAGATCAGGTGGGGGTATTCGCAATCATGAATGCCGTCTCCAGTATCTGGTGGCATGAGCCACTTATGTCTTGGTGGTGACAATCATGAGCCGGACACTCCCTCAACTCAACTTGATTGTCTCAATGTGATACATTCATCGTGTGAATGCATCGAAGGGGATGACGCCATGCGATTCAACAAGTTAGACCTGAACCAACTTGTGCTGCTGGACGCGTTGCTTGTAGAAAAGAGCGTCGTGCGGGCCGCCCAGCGCGTGTTCCTGAGCCAACCGGCGACCAGCAACGGCCTGGCTCGTCTGCGCGAGTTTTTCTCCGACGAACTTCTGGTGCACGTGGGCAGGTCGATGGTGCTGACGCCGCTCGCCGAGACACTCGTCGAGCCGGTGAGAGACGTACTCCTCAGGATTCAGGCAATCACGACCGTAAGACCGACCTTCGATCCCTCGACGTCAACGAAACGGATCAGAATCGAGGCGTCCGATTACGTCATCGAGATCCTGCTGGCCGACGTGGTACGCACGGTGTGGGAGTCTGCGCCAGGCATGCTGATCGAACTGTCGGTACTCACCGAGAACTCGCGCGAAAAGCTCGAGAATGGAGACGTCGAGATGTTGGTCGTCCCGGACTTCTTCAACGCCGCAGGCCATCCTTCCGAGAAACTCTTTGAGGACACCTTCTCTTGCCTGATCTGGGAAGGAAACGATGAAGTCACCGGTAAACTGACCAAGGAACAGTACCTGTCGCTCGGACATGTCGCTGTTCAATGGGGGATCAACAGGTTACATACAATCGACGAGACGGTTCTGCTGGAACGCGGCATGCAACGCAGGCGGGAGGTGATCGCGCCCAGTTTTACGCTTGTTCCGCGGCTGCTGGTGGGAACCAACAGGATTGCGACGCTTCACACGCGACTCGCTCGCGCTATCGCACCGTCGTATGGGTTGAGGGTTTTGCCATGCCCGGTACCGCTGCCCAAGCTGACGGAGACCATCCAGTGGCACAAATACCAGCAACATGATTCGGCGCTTTCGTGGTTCAGAGAACAGATCACATCGGTCGCTCGCGCGTTGCCGTCGAGCAAGCGCACGCGTTGAAGCGAGTTCCTGCCAGTCGAGCGCTGGAACGAACGTGAACGGCAGTTCCCGTCGCTTGACCTCAAGGTGCCGCGGGCGCCCGAGCCCTGTCGAGATAGCACGCCAGTATCATTGCTGCCGCGTTGCCCGGGCGGGATCCCCTTAGTTGAGGAACGTAGACGCGGTCGCCGACCGCGATCGCTTGTCTCGACAGGGCGCAGACGCCGCGCTTGCGTGTCGTGAGCAGCCGCCATTTTTGATACCCGTAGCGACCGGTGCATGCGTCGCACCACGAAATCATCACCGTGTCGGGCGTCGGGCGTTCGAGCACGCTGATTGTCGGATTGACCGTCTCGTCCGGCGACGGCAGTCGGTCGCGCGTGACACTCTGGCGACGCGATATGTCCGACGATACCGACGGCATGTCGAACCCGCCTATCGCAGCGACGATCACGAGCCATGGCCCGGCACTGTCGCTCATGTCAGCGCTCCTTGAAACATTTTTCGGCACCGCAATCCAGAATTATATTAAGAACTCCATATCAAATTAATCGATTTCGTACCGGGCATCGCGGAATCCGGCTCGTTTAAATGCATGCGAACACGCTCGCGGCACTTCCGAGCTACCCGGAGCGGGGTTCCTCAGATTATTTGACGCTCCTCGGTGATAAAGAAGACGCATTTATCCCTATCCGAGAAGCGCGCCTCATCCGGATGAACCGAGGCCAAATATTCCGGATCCGAAAAAAACGACTTCACATCTTCAATGGAATCGAACCACAGCTCGGATACGGCATCGTACTCCTGGAGCGATGGCTCCATCGGCTTCCCGTCAATTCCGATCTGTAGCGCATAACTCTGTACATATTTTCTAACATATCGGTGACTTGCCGGGCAACCTCGAACAATGGCCGCATGCGTCTCACTGAGATACTCGATAAATTGTTCTCGCGTGAAACCAGGCTTTCTCTTTACAGCAATGATCAGCTTCATCATAACTCGTCATCCATTTAAAAAAGACGGTCGGGATAGCGCGCTAGTGCTTTCGAAATTACGCTCCGGCACGGTTGCAGGAAAGCGGAAAATTTCTGCTTCGCGTCGCTCGCCATGCCCCCAATTACTACCGCCTTTCAGAGAAAGGCGTTATCAATAATCTCGAAAATGTGCGATGCGTGACGCCGGGATCCATAAGAACGGTCGGCTTTGACCTGCAGCGCTGCAAGGTTCCAGCCGTCATCGTTCCCGCGTTCGGAAGCGTCGGTCAGATCGAGCAACAGGCCATCTTCGAGGTCAACCCGAACGTTTCCACCAAACACGGCACCTGCCGCAAGGAGAGACATTTGGTGGCGGCCTGCAACGAGCACGGAAATCACGTGCATGCAGATGGCGTATCTCCGCCCCGGCCTCGGCAGCCTCGATTGCCTGCTCCGTGATTCCCGTGGGCGAAAGCTGCAGATGCTCCGACATGGTCGGTGTGTGTATGCGTAGTCTTGAATACCGTCTCCAGTATCTGGTGGCGCGGGCCACTTATGCCTTGGTAGTAGCAATCATGGGCCGGGCATGTTCCTGGTTCAACTTGATTGTTTCAATGTGAGGCATTCATCGCGTGAATGTATCGAAGGGGATGACGACCCTCCACCGTTCGAACCGCACCGAAGGTACCGCGATCGAGAGGGCATGCTGCTCGTCCGTTCGGCACTGAGGATGACGCCGATTCCGCACACCCCCTCGTGGGGATCGAGCGTATCTGGGACGTCGCACGGGCGCGATGCCATCCAGCAGCGCCTGCATGTCCGTGATCGTGCGCGGTGCAATAGTGCAATAGAGCGGAACGCCGCCCGGACAGGCGAGACGACCCGTAGTCGGAAGCGCAACGCATGCGAAGGATTCGACGGCGCGCGACTCCAGACCTGCTCGCGCCGCACCAGGCGATCAAACTATTTCATCTGGGCCCGAAGTTCGCTTATCGTGAATTCAAGCCTCGCCCGCTCCGCCGAATCAAATGGGCGCCGGAGGCTATCGATCATCGCTCGCTGGAACTGTCCGATCGCCTCGGAGAACCGGTACGCCGGCACCGCCTCCAGTTGCGCGTCATACAGTTTCAACAATCGCTCAAACAACGCAAGATCTTCCTCCGGCACGAACCATTTTCCGAGACTCGATGCGCGTTCGATACATTGGTCAACGACGCTCTCGGCTCGCTGAAACAGTTCGACGTCCATGCCTTCGGCCGTCGAGTCCAAAAGAAAAAATGTTACGTAGACTGTTCTTGCAAGATGTCCAACCTGAATTGCTCCACCTTGTCCGCTGCGAACGGCTGCGAGCGCAACATGCGCCTCCAGCGACAATGTCCTGACATTCGCGTTACTCAACGGCAACAGTTGCGCCTTCGTAAGGGGCTTGCGCTTGATACGTGAGCTCCGAGTCATTTCCGTCCTGTTTATGCCTGGTTGGTCCGGCCAGACTCGAATAGACTACCGAGCATGAACCGGCTGTTCGAACCGATTTCGTAACGTCCGATGTGAAAGCTCCATGACGCCCCGAAAAGTCGAATTCCAAAACGAGATGGAGACGATGCATCCATCGTCAGAAATTAAAATTAATACGATATATTTAAATAGACAAAACCATTCCGGAGTTATCAACGAACAGCACCCACGGCGTTCGATACTCAAATAAAAGTGCAGCGCACGATCATCTCTTGCTCGGCAGGGAAATGGTTACGGCGAGGCCGCCCCCGTCGCGGGGCATGGCGCGAATATCGCCGCCGTGCAAAATCAGTGCGCGCCGGGCAATGGCCAGCCCCAACCCCGTCCCGGGCACCGCGGTGGCCTCGTCGCGCTGGTACGGCTCAAGACGCCGAAAAGGCTCAAAAATCTCTTCGCACAACTCCACCGGTACACCCGGCCCTCTGTCACATACGGTAACCTCGAGCCATTCCGCGCCATCATGGGTAGATTGAGATGGCTTGAGCTTGCGCGCGCACACCTCGATGACCGTACCGGGTGCGGTGTATTTGACGGCATTGCGGACGACGTTCTCAAATGCGCGATAGAGCGGCTCCCCAACGACATCTGCCACAAAGCCGTCCGATGCGTCCAATGTCACGGCACAACCACGCCCCTGTGCCTCGAACGCGGCATCCTGCACAATATCGGCCAGCAATTCCACGACATCCACGCGCTCGCGGACAGGATTCATCGCTCCCACTTCCAGCTTGTGCAAAGTCAGGAGTTCTTCAATCAACTGGTCCAGCCGTTCGGTTTCCCGCGTAATGCGCCCGGCCATTGCCTCGGCCGAATGAGGGTCTTGCTGCATCAGTCCGATCGCGGCTTGAATGCGCGCCAGCGGCGATCTCAGTTCGTGCGATACATCGTGAAAGAGTTGGCGTTGCTGTACCGCGGCCTGCTGAAGACGTGCGGCCATGTCGTCGAACTCGCGCGCGAGGTCCGAGAACTCATCGCGTCGGGCACCAAGCGCGGGGGAAACACGAACTTCGAATCGCTCCCGCGCCGCGTCGCGCAGCGCCGAACTGAGGTGGCGCAACGGTTTTGACAAATGCCACGCCATCATGAAAGCCAATGGCAGTGCTACCACGGCTCCCGAAATTCCAGGGATGAGTAAAATCCAAGGCATCGCGCCCGACGGCGGGGGATTGTGTCCTGTCGCGGAAAGATAGGCGCCCGCGCATCCGAATGCTGCCACCATGGCAAGCCACAGCAAGCGAAACGCTCGCCAAAACAGGCGTCCGAGGGGCATTTGCATCATTTAGTCAGTGAGAAGCTGATAGCCCATCCCGCGTACGCTCACAATCCACGGCTGCCCGTCAGCGCGTTGCCCCAGTTTCTGGCGGATGCTGCTGACATGGACATCGATGCGACGGTCAAAACGTGCCAACGGCCGATCAAACGCCTGCAGCGAGATGTCCTCCTTGCTGACGAGCCGCCCGGCATGACGCGCCAGGATCTCGAGCAGGCTAAACTCCGTCCCGGTCAAGTCGAGCGTTGCTCCTTGCCAGGTAGCGCGCCTGCTGGAAGGCCACAGGACAAGTTGGCCAGTGTGGATCGGGCTACCGATACCGGATGCATCCGTACTGGATACGCGGCGCAGAATCGCCCGTAGACGGGCAACGAGTTCGCCGGGCGTGCAAGGTTTGGGAACATAGTCGTCCGCGCCGAGATTGAGCCCTGCGATGCGGTCAATGTCATCGCCTCGGGCCGTCAGCATGAGGACCGGCACTTTGCTCGCCGAGCGAATGCGCCGAAGCGCCTCGATACCGGTCAGGCGCGGCATCATCACGTCGAGAACGACAATGGCGAACCGCCCCGAGAGCGCGCCAGCCACACCCGCCTCCCCATCGTGCGCAACTTCAGCCGCAAAACCCTCATGAGCAAGGTACTGCACCAGCATACCGGTCAGTTCGGCGTCGTCATCGACCAGTAGCACCGCGGTCATGGAAGATTGGTCGGGATTGATCATGGGATCAGTATGGCGCGCCTGTGCGGGACGAGAAAGTCCCTCGCATCGAATTTTACGCAACTTAACTTACCCATACCGCACTGGATCGTCCGCTCGGGACAATGGCAGCCTTCGACTCGGGTTGAGCCATGGAGCATGCGTTGAAAATGATGAGGCAACAATGGCAGCGAATGGCATGGCCGGCCGGAATTGGGTACGTCCTCGCGCTATGCGCCTGCTCGCTGCAACCGCCATATCAAGCGCCACATGCCATCTCGGCCACCAATTGGCACGCGGAATTGCCACACGGTGGCAGTGTCGAGCATCTTGTCGACTGGTGGCGCCGTTTCAACGATCCGGCAGTTGCGGAATTGATCAGCATCGCAGAGGAAGATAGCCCGACGATCGCAAAGGCCGTAGCCCGTATCGCGGACGCACGCGCCACTCTCGCGTCCAGCGATTCCGCAGCCTCGCCCTCCTTGACCGGCAGCGGCACGCTGACGCGCGCGGAGTCCTCTTTCGCGACAGGCAGCATCGCCCAAACAAGCCTGGCAACCACGCGAAGCGGCTCGCTCGACGCCGAGTGGGAACTCGACTTGTTTGGCAAGGTGCGTTCAGCCCGCGAAGCATCGCGCGCCCAGTTGCAAGCCCGCATCGACGATTGGCACGACGCTCGCGTGTCGCTGGCAGCCGAAGTCGCCGACGACTATGTGCAATACCGCGCATGTCGCCAGCTTGCCAGCGCCTATGACAAATCGGTCGAATCTTATGCCGCAACGGAAGTAGCGACGCTCAAGTTCGTCGCAGCCGGCATGACGCCCGCGTCGGACGGCGATCTCGCTCAAGCCAGCACCGCGAGCGCACGCGCGACCGCTACTCAACAGAAAGTGACATGTGAAGAATTGATCAAGTCTCTGGTCGAGCTGACCGGTGCCGACGAGCAAGCGCTGCGCGCAATCGTCGACCGATCGGGAGCGCCCGATCTGCCTCGTCCCGAAGCTTTCAGTGTGCAAACGACACCGGCCGACCTGATCAGGCAGCGCCCGGATCTCGCCTCGTCGGAGCGCGCACTCGCGTCGGCTTACGCATCGATCGGGAAAGCCCGGGCGGAGCGCCTTCCAAGCCTGTCCCTGTCCGGGTCGATCGGGCTCTCGGCCACCAATCTCACCAGTCCGCTTTCAACATGGTCGTTCGGACCGAGTTTGTCCGCGCCGATCTTCGATGCCGGAAAACGCAAGGCCGCCGTGGATTCGGCACTCGCAGCGTATGACGAGCAGATCGCCTCATACCGCAGTGCAGTACGCAGCGCGGTCAAGGAGGTCGAGGTGGCACTCACCGACCTCGATGGTGCGGCGCGCCGGACCGACGACGCACGCCGCGCAGCGGAAAAATATCGCCGCTACACGGACGCGGTCGAAATCAATTGGCGTGCGGGCTTCGACACGTTGCTGACGCTGGAACAAGCGCGTCGCTCGCTGACGAACACGGAGATCGCGTATATCGAGCTTCGGCGGGATCGCGTACGCAGCTGGATTTCACTCTACAAGGCCCTGGGCGGCGGCTGGCAAGACACCGATGTCGCTGTATCGACGGCCCCCGCCACACCCGCCACCTCCCAAGGAACAACACAGTGAAGCTGAGTCGACGCACGTCCGCATGGACGGCCATCCTCTTCGTCGGAATCGGAGTCTTCTGGGTCATCAGACCCGGCCTCAAAGCCGCCGACAAACCCGGTTCGCCTCCGGCCGCGCTGTCCGTGAGCGTCGTCATGCCGCAGTACCTGCAATGGCCCGACACCATCGAAGCCAATGGCAATACCGCGGCCTGGCAGGAGGCAATCGTCGGTGCCGAGACGGGCAGCTTGCGCATTACCGAGTTGCACGCCGATGTGGGGAGCACAGTGAAGCGCGGCCAGTTGCTTGCACGGCTCGCCGACGACACCGCAACGGCCAACTTGCGCAAGCAGACGGCCGCGGTCGCCCAGGCACGTGCAAACCTGGATCAAGCCGAAGCGGACGTGAAGCGCTCGAGGCTGGTCGCGGACAGCGGCGCCCTGTCGCGCCAGAAACTTGACGAGTACAGCGTCACGGCGGCCGTCGACCGCGCCGCGCTGGCCTCGGCGCAAGCCGAGCTGCAGAATGCGCGGATCACACTGTCGCAAACGCGAATCGTCGCGGTGGACGACGGGACCATTTCGTCACGCTCCGCATTACTCGGCAACGTTGTCAGCGTGGGCACGGAACTGTTTCGACTCATTCGTGGCGGACGAGTCGAGTGGCAGGCGGAAGTCGATCCTCGGCAACTCGCGCGTATTCGCGCGGGTCAGTCAGCACACGTGACCCTACCTGGCGGCAAAACCGTCAACGGGAACGTCCGACTGGTCTCCCCGACCGTGTCGACCAGCACCGGCCGTGCCATTGTCTACGTCGCCCTGAGCGGGCACGATGCGCAGCCCGGCATGTTTGCTGGCGGCAACATCGAATTGGGCATGACGAACGCGTGGACGCTACCGGAAGCGGCACTGGTGCCGCGCGATGGTCGAACCGACATTTACGTGCTCAATTCCGACAGCACGACCGTTACACGCCGTACCGTCATCGTTGGCCGCCACCGCGACGGACGCAGCGAGATCCTCTCGGGCCTCGAGTCCGGGATGCGCGTCGTGAACGGCGGCGGCGGCTTCCTATCCGACGGCGTAGTCGTGAAGGTGATTGCCGACAGGCAATCACCCGGCAACGCACCATCCAGGCCCACTGCAACCGACACCGAACGGGGGCGCGCGTCGTGAATATCTCCTCCTGGTCGATTCGCAATCCGGTTCCCGCGATACTTTGCTTTATCCTGCTCACCCTGTTCGGACTCATTGGCTTTCAACGCCTGCAACTGCAGGACTTTCCGGAGATGGATCTCCCGACCGTCACCATCTCCGCGTCACTTGAAGGTGCGGCGCCGTCGCAGCTGGAAAATGAGGTAGCACGCAAGATCGAGGACAAGCTTACGTCGATTTCGAAGCTCGATCACATCACGACCGAGATCACCGATGGCGCGGTGAGCATCAGCGTCACGTTCAAACTGGAAAAGGATCCGCAAGCCGCACTGAGCGAAGTGCGTAACGCCGTAGACAGCGCACGCGCAGACCTGCCGGGCGAAATGGCGGCGCCGACCGTTTCAAAGGTCGACAACGCAGGGGCTTCACTGCTCACCTACGCAGCGCACTCGACGAAGCTGGATGAACAAGACCTTTCGTGGCTCGTCGACAACGACCTGTCCAAAGTGCTGCTTTCAGTCAAAGGCGTGTCCAAGGTGGAACGCATCGGCGGCATTGATCGAGAGGTGCATATCGATCTGAATCCGTCGGTGATGTCGGGTCTCGGCCTGACGGCAGAAACCGTTTCGGATCAGCTCAAGGCGATGCAACGCGAGCGCTCGGGCGGCCAAGGGGATATCGGCGGTCAACGGCAAGCAGCACGCACGCTCGCCGGCATCGGGACGGTACAGGACGTGGCCGCGCTGACCATCGCCGCCGGCGACGGGCGTCGCGTGCGCCTCGATCAAATCGCGCGTGTCGGCGATGGTGCCGCCGACCGCACGACCTATGCCTACATCAACGGCAAGCCTGTCATTGGCGTGCAGATCACGCGTGCGAAAGGATATTCCGACGTCACGGTGGTACATGACGTACGTCGAGCCATCGCCGAATTCCAAGCCAGGAATCCGCAAATACGGATCGACGAGGCAAGCAACACCGTCACCCCCATCGAGGACAACTACAAAGGCTCGATGAGCATGCTGGTCGAGGGGGCGCTTCTCGCGATCGTGGTGGTTTGGTGGTTCTTGCGCGATGGTCGTGCGACGCTCGTGTCCGCGGCGGCGCTGCCGCTCTCGATCATCCCCACTTTCGGCTTCATGTATCTGGCCGGATACACGTTGAATACCGTGACGCTGCTCGCACTCTCGCTCGTGATCGGGATCCTGGTCGACGATGCGATCGTCGAAATCGAGAACATCGAGCGTCATCTGCGCATGGGCAAGCCACCCTTTCAGGCCGCGATGGAAGCCGCGGATGAAATCGGACTCGCAGTCATTGCGACGACACTCAGTCTCGTCTCCGTCTTTCTGCCGACGGCGTTCATGACAGGCATTCCCGGATTGGTCTTCAGGCAGTTCGGGGTAACGGCCTCCGTGGCCGTGGTGATGTCACTACTGGTGGCACGGCTGCTCACGCCCATGATGGCCGCCTACGTGATGAAGGCGGCAATGCACGAAGGGCCCGACGGATCGATGATGACGCGTTATCTGGGCTGGGTCCGAACATGTCTGGACAAGCGTCGACGGACAGCAATCGCCGTCGGCATATTCCTGGTGCTGTCGTTCGCGCTGATTCCGGCGTTAAAAACCGGGTTCATCCCGTTCCAGGACAAATCGCAGACGCAGATAAAGCTGGAACTGGAGCCGGGCGCCACGTTGGAGCAAAGCCGCGACATCGTCTTCCAGGCAGGCAGATTGATCGGTCAGTTGCCGGAAGTAGCCGGTGTATTCGGATCGGTTGGTCGCTCGACCGATGCAAGCAATCCTGCCGCCGGGACAAGCAGCGCCGTGGACGCACGGAGTTCAACGCTCATCGTCGATCTAGTGCCTCGCAAGGAGCGAAGCCTCAAGCAATTCGAGGTGGAAGAGATCATTCGCGCGAAGCTGCGCGAATTGCCTGGCGTACGCGTCTCCGCAAATAACGGCGGCAATGGCGAGAAGCTGCAGATCACATTGGCCGGCAGCGATCCCGCTGCGCTGGAGGCGGCGGCCGCTGCATTGGAAAAGCAGTTGCGCACGCTGCAGGGAATCGGCAACGTCTCATCCAGTGCGGCGCTGCAGCGTCCCGAAGTGCAATTCAGGATCGACCCGGCACGCGCTGCCGCACTCGGCGTGACGGCCGAGGCGGCGGCTGACGCCATGCGCATCGGTACCTATGGCGACTACTCCACGTCGCTGCCGAAGCTGAACTTGCCCGAACGGCAGATCCCGCTACGCGTGCGCGTCGACCCCTTGCTACGGCAGGATCTGGATGCAATCGGCCAACTGCGCGTGGCAGGCACCCACGGCAGTGTGACGTTGAACTCCGTCGGCTCGCTCTCGATCGGAAGCGGCCCATCGCAGATCGACCGAATTGACCGTGATCGCAATGTCACGCTTTCAGTGGAACTCAATGGACGCACACTCGGCGAAGTCAGCCAGGAAGCACAGCAATTGCCAGCGCTCAAGTATCTGCCGCCCACGATCCGTCAGGTGCAGCAAGGCGAGGTCGAGCACATGGACGAGTTGTTCGGCAGCTTCGGTGTCGCCATGGCGATCGGTATCTTCTGTGTATACGCGGTGCTGGTTCTCCTGTTTCACGATTTCCTTCAGCCGGTCACCATTCTTTGTGCATTGCCGCTATCGGTCGGTGGCGCACTGCTTTCGCTGCTCGTCACGCGCATGAGTTTTTCCATGCCGGCGCTAATAGGACTGCTGATGCTGATGGGTATCGTCACGAAAAACTCGATACTGCTGGTCGAGTACGTCGTGATCGCACGACGCGAGCGTGGAATGAGCCGGCTGCAAGCGCTCGTCGACGCGTGCCACAAGCGCGCGCGTCCGATCCTGATGACGACCATTGCGATGGGAGCCGGCATGTTGCCAAATGCGCTTGGACTCGGTGCGGAGCCCAGCTTTCGTCAGCCGATGGCGATTGTCGTCATCGGTGGCTTGCTTGCATCGACGTTTCTGAGTTTGGTCGTGATTCCCGTCGGCTACACGTACGTGGACGACTTTGAGCACTGGATCCGGCGCCTCTCCAGGCGCACGGCGAGAATGACCGGCTGATCTTCAGCGACGTTCCGTGACCGATCAGGCAGTGAGTCTCGCACCGACATTGTCGGAATCCGGCCAGGCCCGATGGGCCGCGGCCGGAAGCGGGTTGCGATTCGCGCGTTGCGAGTCGCTCGTTGTAGGACGTCCGCCAGCGTCAGAAGAGTGCCCGTGGCGGCGGCGCGACCGCGAAACCATTCGCGGTTCAGCAATTCGGCCCCGGCCCGACCGGCCTGAGACACGATGCGTTATCGCCAATATCCAGGCCTCACCCGATCTGCATGACCGTCGCACCAGGCTCATTTCACCACCGCGCGGCTTCACGCCTGGATTCGTCGGTAACGTGCTTTCTTGCCCTGCCCCTCTTGCCCTCTTCGGATGACATCAGCTTGGCTGATGCCTCCGGGAAAAGGGTGGAAAGCCAATCAGCTTCCGACCGCCATCGGTCGGGTCTGATTGGATTGCGACAGTATCGACGCGAGGTTCACCGCCGGGTTGACGTGAAAACCCTGATTCAGAGAATTCTTCTGATCGGCCGATTTCGGATTATTGATATGCTTCACAGCTTCGTAAAAGCTCAGTTCGCCCACCTTCCGGGCGACGGACTCAACCCCCAAAAACGGTATCCGATAGTTATACTCCACCTGCGCAACCTTACCGTTTATCACCACATCGGCTTTTATTTCGTCCTTCAACACCATTGCAACAGGGGGCAGAATGATGGAAACGATGAGAGTCGCAGATCGCATCGCAACGCTGCGCTCCTTGTACGCCTTGATCATAATATTCGCATGCATATTAGGATCGATCTTTACGCCAGCCTTTTCGGCTGCGGCAATGTAGCCGTTTCGTAGCGATTCCGGGACCGCCGGTCGGACCTCGCACTCTCCACAGTCGATGGAAACCTCAATATCCGGCACACTTTCCGGAAAAACCGTCGGCTTTGCAGGCTCCAATAGCGTGCACCCGGCAAGGGCAAATGCAACTGAAACCGTACCTACCACTGCAAATCTAGTCATGAAGCTCACGATTCTGATACTCATATGCAGGAATGTCCTGTTGTAAATTGATTGAAAAATTGCGATTCAAAACCTGCCAAAAATTTTGAAAGAAAAATTCGCAGATACCCGTGGGTCGAGCTTGATCCTGATCAGCCATATTCGTGACGTGGACCATCCTCCCGAATACCGGATCGGGATCGGGATCGGGATCGCAGCGCGATAACCGAGAGTGCCAACCTCGCATCGCGACATACCAACCACGCCACAAACGCCTGATACGCTACGTCACAAGAGGGATATATCCGTCACACGACGTCACCTCTTGTACTTAGTCGAGGTCGAACTGGTGCATAAACGGTCGATTCCTCTTTTTAACGGGGAAGCGCCATCACATGTATTGGAGCGAGATCATTCGTCCGGATCGCGACAGCTTTCAACGTCGGTGCATTTGTACAAAGTCCACCGGAAGCCGGGACCCCGGACCCGGGAGTTGCCCGGGCCCTTAAAGGGTCTTCGCCTGGAAGCTCGCGAGAACATATTCGAACAGCCTGCATTTCCGAAGAGAATCTCCGCGGCATCCCGGAGAAAGCGTTGATGGGTACCACACCTCAACCCACCGATCGGGCATCGAAGCCGCCAACCAAATACGATATTCGGATGTTCATCGTAAACACGCATGTGTCGATTCCACTATGTCAGGAAGCAGTCATGCAACGCCCAAGCCGGAAAAGATGGATCAATCAGACACGCTCAGACCGAAACGCCCCCAGGCACCGGACCGTTCAACCTACGGCGAGAGCGCGTCGCTCCGGCAACTACCCTCGAACCATGGAGATTCCGCCGGTTGCGCTCGCACGCGCTGCGCCCTTGACGGATTCGCCTGCGTCAGAGAAGGTTCGGCTGCGTGCGGACTCGCGGTCGATAATCTTCGACCCGCCTGCTTCATTAAAGCCGCGTGTTGATGACGGTCGTGACCCGATGGCCAGTTACACGCTCCCGGCATTCTCAGTTCACACCCGGTTCGACTACGCTCGTCGTCATTCCTTTGCAGCAGCGTCGCACCGACATTAGTGCGGCGGCAAGGTCGAAGGCTAATCGTGGAATAAAATAGAGTACGCCAACCAGCCATCGAACAAAGCATCGGAATCGATATCGATGGCCAGTGCGCAAAGCAGTACCGCTGCAGCACCTATCACGAGTACGGCGAGCTGACACACCAATGGACATTTATGTCGATCGCTCATGCCAGCCTTTCTGCTCATTCTTTATGAACACATAGCCGTGCCCGCGTACGGTCTGAATATAGCGGGGCGCGCCAGGATTGGGTTCGAGCAATTTACGCAACCGAACAACGGTGGCGTCCACGGCACGTAACGAAATCGCTTCATCACGACCGTGCGAAACGGCCCTCAACCGTTCGCGCGACACCGAAATCCCGGCATTTACCGTTAGCTCGGCAAGCATCGAGAATTCGACGGTCTTTAGAATTCTTACATCTTTCCCTCGTATCAGGCTTCGTCTTGCCACATTGAATTCGTAGTCTCCGATTTGTATCGGAACATTGGAATCCCATAACCCGCCCGGCGCCGACGATGCGCGGCGCAAGACTGCCCGCACCCGCGCGAGCAACTCGCGGGATGTATAGGGTTCGCTCAAACAGTCATCGGCTCCCGTTTCGAGCGCAAGCACGCGCTCAATGTCGTCACCGTGGTCGTTCAGCAAGATTATGGGAATGCGGTCACCGTCCGCACGCAACTCGCGACAAGCACAAAGTCCCGACATATTTGGCAAGACCGCGTTCAGCACGATCAAATCCGGACGTACCCGATGAATCCGAAGCAGCATTTCCTCTCCGGTCTTCATTTGCGTTATTAACAATCCGTATTTTTCAAGATACGCACAAAGCCTGGCTCTCTGACTGAAATCGTCGTCTACGACAAAGAGGTGATAGGGACGAGGAAATTTCATGGACAAGACGAAGTTGACTGTTGCAAGGTGCATCGGCGCCGGGAATCGATGGCAGATACAGACCAGCAAGTCGCCTCTTTAGCGAGTTAATCCGGTACCCGCGCATGCACCTCGGACGGGTAGTCGTCGCAACTCGGACATTGAAACAAGTGAACCATCGGGGTACGGCCGGAGCACGAGGTCGAAACCTGACGAACCTTAGGGACCGTCGATTCACGTATCGTAGACTTGGTTACCGTTCACCACGGTTCGGGAATGTTAAGTTGCGTAAAGTCCTCCAGGCGTTTCATTCGCAATACGGCCACTTGAGTTTTGTTTCCGACCTGGCTGTCGATGGATCTTCGACGTGCCTTCGCTTTACCAACGGGCAGCGTCCACACGTTGCTTGAGCCTGTCGATTTCCGGCTGGCCGTGAAGTCACCACGATGGCCGGTTCGATCAGCCATTTCGCCGGCGCGCAGCGCCTGCTCGCTCGAAGTGTCGCCTGGCGGCGCACGCGTCCGCGCCATGCGCAATCACGCGCCCCGGAAGAAACTGAATGACTGCATGGCGGCGCCCCCTCCGTGTCGACCGCCTGTCGAAGGCCCGGCGCGTGCATTCCCCGCGAACGCGTTCGGCCGTCGGTATCGCGTTGCAGGGAAGGGTTCACATCGTCGCGATCGTCCCTGGGGTGCCGTTCGATGTCGTCCAGATGCGGAAACGAAGGTGTAGCAAGGCGGCGAAAGATCGCTCTTGTGGATTCGCGGGCTCCACGCGATCGCACTCGCCTTCGGCTCGACCAGCCTGTTCCCGCAGTGCCCGGGTTCAGGCCGCCGGAGCACCATGAGCACGCGCCGGCCGCACCACCGCGCGGATCACTGCCGACGCGCTCCCGACGTGCAGCAGGCAGCGTGCCGGCGTTTCGGGCGCCGCGCCTTCCCATTTGTCCAAGGTCCAACAGTTGGTGCTTCGGCGATCGGGTGGCAGGCATCGTGCGTTTGCGACCGCCTGCCGCTCCCGCAAGCCTAGGCCGGGTTTGGAGTCGGCTCAACCAAACTGGGCCTCGATTTCCGCCTTGCATTTCAACAACGTGCCCTTGATCTCCGACAGCTGCCGCTCGAACCGCACTGAAGGTACCGCGATCGAGAGGGCATGCTGCTCGTCCGTTCGGCACTCGAGGATGATGCCGATTCCGCACACCCCCTCCTCGTGCTCCTGGTCATCGAGCGCAAATCCGGTACGTCGCACGGAGGCGATGTCGTCCAGCAGCGCCTGCATGTCCGTGATCGTGCGCGGGTTCCGCGCGTCCAGATGGCCGCTCACGAGCCTCCGGATCTCGTCGTCTTCCAGCGTCGACAGAATGGCTTTCCCGTGCGCGGTGCAATAGAGCGGAAACGCCGCCCAGACGGGCGAGACGACCCGTAATTCCCGATCGGATGCGTACTGGAAGATGGTCATCGCGTGCGATCCACGGAAAACCGACAGGTCGACCGTCTCGCGCAATCGCCTCGATGCGGCTTCGATAAATGGCGCACTGATCGCGACCACGTCCGTATGGATCGACGCGGCAAGCCGCGTGATCGCCGAACCCAAGCGAACGCCGGCCGCACCGGCGACCACGAAACGTCGGGCCTCGAGTGCGCCGACCAGACGCTGAACCGTGCTCTTCGGCAGGCCGGTCGCCTTCGCGATGTCGCCCAGGCTCAAGCCCGACGCCTGCCCCTCGAGTGCTTCCAGCACCGATACCGCACGCGCCACCACCTGTTTCCCGCCCCCATCACCTTCCCGGTCATCTGTCACTTCATTTCTCCCTTGACGCCCGGGTGAAATTTTGCCAGACTTTGCATCGCACCGCTATACGGTACACAAGTATCGAATAGCGGTGCGATTGCGGCGTATCAAAAACGCCGAAGCGCAGCGCGTCTCGGTGCATTCCGCGCAGACAAGGGGTTCGCCCCCGTTTCAGGATCTAACGGCTGCGCGGCTTGCAATTCGAACAAATCAGAGCGGTGTGCGTCTTTTCCGGACTCTGATTGGCCACCATCGGATGGGTGATCGAGAGTGGTTCCAGGTGATATGTACGACTAATGAGGTACGAAGCGATGACAACGGATATCAAACGACGACGGATTCTCGGTGCGGCCCCGGCCCTTCTTGCGGGTGTTGCAGTTGCAAACACGCTGCCGTCGGCGATGGCGGCCACGCCTGCGGCGGCCGGTGGCTGCACGGAAGCCGATCGGACGAGGATTACGTACTATCAGGTGCCGATGCAGAAGCGTTGGCCGATCAACGAGCAGCTCGTGCAGGAAAAGTCATACGCCAAGTACTTCACGAAGGACCTGGTCGCACCGATGGCAATGGTGAACGCCCTCGAGCAGGGCCCGCTGCCGCCGGAATACGTCCTGCCGCCGACGGTTGCAGGTCTCGACAAGATGATGCACACCTTCGAAAGCGCACCGGTCTCCGGCTATGCGCTGGTTGAAGAAGGCCCCCTGGCCTACGCGCAGTCGCGTCACGTCTTTCCGGGCGTCACCGCCAAGATGTTCGAATGGTGGTTCACGTGGCACCCGCTGGAAAGCGAACGGTACATGCTGTGGTTCCCGTACGCGCATATCCACAACTCGGTGGAAGACCCGAAGCGGCTGGCCAACTCGAAGCTGTCCTACGGCGAGCGCCTGTATGGCAACCCGAACCACATCACCGAGTACATCGGCAACCTCTTCCTCGACGGCTACATCAACTTCGATACGCCGGAAAGCTTCGGCGTCAGCAAGGCTGCCCTGAAGGAACACGGGTTCACGTTCAATGCCAGCGGGATCATCACGCCGGCAGACGCACGCGATACGCCGCTCGTCCTGATGATCCACCTGGGTCGCGACACGCCGGCCGGGCTCGAGATGATCAATCGCTACTGGATCGGGACGCACGCGTCCTTCGATCGCTTCAAGAAGTTCCCCGGCGGCGCGCATCTCTCGAAGTCGCTGATCCAGCGCATGGGGATGGACAAGGTCGCACTGGAAAACTTCGCATACGAAATGGCGCTGCACGACATGACGGAGTTCACCTGCCTCGGCGGCTTCCTGCCGCAGATCTACCGCGAGTATGGCGTCTGAAGCATCGGCGTCGGCGTCCGCCCGGGCGATCCGCCTCGGGCGTTGCGCCGGGCTGACATGACGTGCGTCACGTGAATGCGCTCCCGGGCCAGACACGTGACGCAGCAAGCGGTAACGGCAGCGGACTCAAGCCAGGGGTACCCGCCGGCCATTGCCAGGACGGAAGCCAGGTGTCGTACGCGAACCGCGCAGTCGAAACATCGGATGCCGGTACGGACGTGGCAATCGAAGCGCGGCGACCCCGCGCCCGATACATTGCCCGGGCGCGTGTGCGACGACCTGCCCCTGCGCGGCGATCGAGCCGGCGAAGTCATGACCAGACGCAATCTGGACACTGCAACGCATTCGTTGCCGCTTGCCCATGGCCGGCATCACAACGGTGCCGGAAGACAGCTTGACGTTGCGCGCGCGACAGTCCGCCGGGATGCGATTCCCGCATCCGCGGCCGGAGAGGTTGACCGTCGAACGACAAGCCATCCACGCGATCGGACTACGGCTTGGCAGGCCGCCGCGAGCGCCCGGAAGCGGGCCGGCACCGGTGCAAGACCTCCCGCTTCGACCGCCGGCGGCTGCGGCAAGACTCCCGCCGGATCTCTGGCGGCACGGACTCGATGTTCGGGAAGCGGAATCCAGGTTGAATATCTCAGATGAATACGATCAAGAACATGCGCATCTTCATGACGGTTGTTGCCTCGGGAGGGTTCTCTCCCGCGGCAAAACGCATGAGGGTTTCCGCATCACGGGTATCGCGCGCGATATCGGAGCTCGAGAACTATCTGCAGGCGCGACTGCTGAACCGCAGCACGCGCACCTTCATGCTGACTGAAGCCGGCGAAAAGTACCTCGAGCGTTGCAAGACGATCATGAAATGGCTGGACTCGGCCGAAGCGGAAGCCCGAGGGGCGATCGAAGATCCCACCGGCACGCTCCGGGTATGCGCGCAGCTTGGATTCGGGCAGAGCGAAAGCGTATCGACCGTCCTGCGGTTCCGGGAGAAGCATCCTTCCATCGATGTCGACCTGGTGCTTTCGGACGCACCGTTGCATCTCATCGACGGCGGCTACGACACTGCCCTGGTGCTGGCCCCCGCGCTGCCCGATTCCGATATGGTTGCCCATACGCTGGGCGCCGTCGCGGCAGTGGCGTGTGCATCTCCCGAGTATGTTCGATGCCACGGCGCACCACGCAACCTCGACGATCTCGCACGGCACACCTGCCTGCGCATGGTCACGCCGCATATGCCGACAGGCACCTGGACGCTTGCCGGCAAGGAAGCGCTCGACCGGATCCGGGATTTACCCGTCCGGCTTTCCTTCAATCACGAGAGCGCATTGCTCGCCGCGATGCAGGAAGGGTTCGGGATCGGCGTGCTTCCCGCCGCGTCGGCCCTGCCCGCGCTTCAACGCGGCGAACTGGTTTGCGTGCTTCAGGACGTCAAGCTGAGCGCGCTCAACCTGTACGTCATCTATCCATCTCGCCAGTTCATCGATGCAAAGACACGGGCCTGGGTGGAGTTCCTGAAGCACGAGATTCCGTTGGCACTTGCCGATAGTCATGACCGGTTTGCGGAAGTGTCCGAGCGCCCGCTCGAACAGGTCGTGCCCGCGACGTCTTCCCGATTCGACTAGCGCGGCGATTGGCGTCCAGTCGAGCTGGCATGCGAGTGGACATGAAGAAGCGATGCACCGAAAACGCAGATCATCGGATTTCCACGGGAAGGTGAAACCGGCATGTCGATCCAGGATTCCTGTTCATGACGCTCCTCTTCATGATTGCCACCCTCACTTCCGGCGGAGAAATCGCTCCGGTGCCGGCCTGCCATGCGATCAAGCGCCGCGGCATCGAACACGCCATGTACTTCGCTCCCGGCATGCTCGCGACGAGATTTCCAGCGGCGATCCGCGTCATGGAAACCGCACCCGTCCATGCTTCCCGGACGATACCTGTGACACCCGGTTCCGGCGTCGTCAAGTTATTGACTTGCACTCCTGACGAACAACCCGGACTTCCACCTGGGCCGTGCAAGCCGGCCCGGGGCAACGCGAGATTGGCCAGGGTCGGCGAAGCCGGCCGGCAGCGGAGACGATCACGATGAAACGAAAGAATATCCCGCTCTGCGTGGGGGCCATTGCCCTGTCGGCGTCCGGTTCCGCTTTTCCGCAGAGCAGCGTAACGGTCACGGGCCTGATCGATGCCGGCGTGACCTATGTGAACAATCAGCACGGCGGTTCGAAGACGTTCCTCGACAGCGGCATCTTTGCGCCGAACCTGCTGACCCTCAAGGGAACGGAAGATCTGGGTGGCGGAACCCATGCGATCTTCGAACTGACCTCGCAGTTCGATCTCGGCAACGGTTCGATCAACCCGGGTGCGGGCGGCATCTTCAGCCGCACGTCCTATGTCGGGCTCTCCAATGATCGCCTGGGTTCGGTGACGTTCGGCAACCAGTATGACTTCATGTACGAGACGCTCACGCTCGGTTTTTTCGACGGCGCGCTTCTCGCAGGCGGGATCTACGACTTCAGGCAAGGCCCGTTCGCCGCGCTTGGCGTGCCGGGAAACCCGACAGGGTCGTTCGACTTCGACCGGGCGGGCGGGACGTCGCGCGTAGCGAACTCCGTCAAGTACCGCAGTCCGGGCAATTCCGCGCTGCAGTTCGGCGCGCTCTACGGATTGGGCGGCGTCCCGGGTTCATTCTCGGCGAATTCGACGCTGAGCTTCGGGATGAACTATACGAATGGCCCACTGGCGCTCGGCGCGGCCTACACCAACGTCAAGTACACGGGCCTCTTCGAGGGCGGGGACGGCAGTATCCGCAACTTCGGGTTCGGCGCGCATTACCGCTTCGGCAGCGTGCTGGCGATGTTGCTGTATACGAACACGGCAAACACCGCGAGCAACGCGAAGATCAACGTGTACAAGACCGGCGCACAGTGGGACATAGGCGGGCCGTGGGCCGTCGGCCTGAACTACACATTCATGGACGGCAACGCCGTGCTGGACAACAACCGGGCGCATCAGGTCAGCGGCGTGGTCCAGTATCACCTGTCCAAGCGGACCTTCGTCTACGTGGAAGGTATCTATCAGCACGCGAGTGGAGACGCGCCGGTGACGCAGGCGTGGATCAACGCGCTGAACCAGCCTGGCAGTGCGTCGACGAGCGGAACTCAGGTTCTCGCGCGCATCGGCCTGTCGACGCGCTTCTAGCGCATCGTGCGTTCGACACCCGCCGATACGACCGCATTCGATCGACACGGGCAACTTGTGGCACGCGTCCGTCAGCTCGCGCGCGCCGTTGAATATCGCATGTCTTGACTACAGCAAAGGGAGTGATTCATGACCGGACTCGTCCATTCGTGGTTGTCGGTGTGGCTCTGGGTGGCCACCGCAACAGGCATCGCCTTCACGGCCTTCATCATTCGCAAATGGAACACATGGGGCTGGGGAGATCGCCTGGCGGCACTCACCGCCGTGTGGATCGTGCCCCACGTCTGGGAGGAGTGGGTCATCCCGGGCGGCTTCCACTACATCTACAACACCATCTCGGGGTCCGCCGCACCCGACCGGTACCCGATGAACGAGCTCACCGACATGATCACGAACTTTGGCGTGCTCATCCTGGGCGTGGCGGCCGTCATGAGGTGGGGGGGACGCGCGTCAGTAGCCATCGCCGCGATGCTTTTTTGCGCCGTCGAAGTGGTCGCGCACACCCTGTCCATATCGTCATCGCTCAACGCATTCGGCAGCCGCGGCCAAACCGCCTGGTACGACCCGGGCCTCGTGACCGCCCTGCTTGGGTACCTCCCGCTTTTCATCGGCTTCGTCGTCTACTTCGTGCGGAACAAACCGCGCCCGAACGGGCGCCAATGGCTTGCCGGCGTCGCGATGCTGGGCGTGCTCCTCGTCACCATCTGGGGCCCGGAAGCGCTGCTCAAGGATCCGCAATCGCCGTACCCTTTCCCGAATCACGGCTACTACGGTCAATTCGTCGCCAAATAAATTCACGCAACAGGGGCGGGCCCGCACGTCGCGCCGCGACATCATCGCGGCGTGGGCCGTTCGAGCACGCTGACGATCGGCCTGCTCGTCGCGCCCCGCGGCGGCAGCCGGCCTCGCATCACGCTGCGCCGCCGCGACAGGCCTCACGAAACGGAGAGCATGTCGAAACTGCCGATCGCGGCCACGCTCATGAGCCCGGGCGATGCACGGTCGTTCATGCCTGCGTTCCTGGAAACGTCGCGCAGCGCCGCAACGAGCTGCGTTAGGACAAACGGATGCGCAGTCGCACCCTGCCGTTGATGCGCCCTGCGACCCACGGCAGGGTCGCCCTGGAGAAGCCGTGCAGCGCCTGCCGGCGCCGCCGGTAGCGCATCGGGTGGCTGAACTGCGCGAAACGCCCCTGGATCAAGCCGCCACGATAGAACCCGAACTGCCCGAGCGAATCGCCTGCCGGACAACCGCTACCGCGACATCATGTTCATGCTGACGTTGTGCATCACCCACAGCGTGCCGACGATCAGGATCGCCGCCGTGAGCACCGTATAGCTGAACGCCATCACGTTCCAGCGCTGGCCCGACGAGCTGTTCATGTGCAGGAAGTACACGAGATGCACGATGATCTGCACGAACGCGAGCACGGCGAGCGCAATCAGCGATGCATGCGGCGACAGCACGCCGCCCATCACGAGGCCGAACGACGCGGCCGTGAGCAGCACCGACAGGATGAAGCCGGCGACATAGCCGCCGACGCTGCCGTGCCCTTCTTCGAGTTGAGACGAATGCGAATGGGCCATTTAGATCACGCTCGCGAGATAGACAAAGGAAAACACGCA
>NZ_JPGL01000051.1 GCF_000732615.1 Burkholderia paludis | reverse complement strand
ACGGACGGCGGCCGCCAGAACGTGGTGTCGGTCGGCAGCGACACGCAGCAGCGTCAGATCATCAACGTCGCGCCGGGTACGCAAGGCACGGATGCGGTGAACGTGAACCAGCTGACGCAGGTGCAGACGACGCTGTCCACGGCACTGTCGGGCCAGCAGGCGCAGATCAACTCGCTGGGTTCGCAACTGCAGCAGACCAACCAGATGGCGATCGAAGGTATCGCGGCCGTCGGCGCGATGGCATCGATCCCGCAGATGGATCGCGACGCCAACTTCGGGATGGGTGTCGGTACGTCGACCTTCCTCGGCCAGAAGGCGATGGCGGTCAACATGCAGGCGCGCATCACGGAGAACCTGAAGGCGTCGATCAACGGCGGCTTCAGCGGTGGTCAGAAGGTGATCGGCGCCGGCATGCTGTACCAGTGGAAGTAACGCGTCGCGCCGCCAGGCCGTCCGGTTCGCCGGACAGCCCGGCGGCCCCGACGGCAGGACGAGCCCGCCGCGCCGTGCGTGGCGGGCTTCAGTCAACCCAAGTATTGAGGATGTAACCGTGAACAAACTCGCTATTGCGCTCGCGCTTTCCGCAACGGCGCTCGCCGCCTGCTCGAGCGCATCCGGCCCGACCTTCAGCGCATCCGAACTGCAGCCGCGCGACGGCGTGCGCACCTTCCAGGTGGACTGCCACGGCCTGCTGTCCGGCCCGCAGACCTGCATGAAAGCCGCCCGCAAGATTTGCGGCGACCAGCCCGTGCGCACCCTCGATTCGGCCCGCGCGCTGCGCGACAAGTCCGATCCCGCGACGCTCGTGTTCCAGTGCGGCGCCGCGCCGGAAACGCCGGCACCGGCCGCCGAGCCGGCGGCCGCCACCGTCGAGCACGTGAACCTCTCGGGCGACGCGCTGTTCGCGACCGACCGCTCGACGCTCGCCCCGACCGCGCGCGAATCGCTCGACCGGCTGCTGAGCGAGCACGCGGATCACACGTATTCGCTGGTCACGATCACCGGCTTTACGGATTCGGTCGGCAGCGACGACTACAACCTCGCGCTGTCGCAGCGCCGCGCCGAATCGGTCGCCGCCTACCTGAAGACGCACGGCCTGAAGGCGGACTCGATCACGGTCTCGGGCCGCGGCAAGGCCGACCCGGTCGCGACCAACGAGACCCCCGAAGGCCGCGCCAGCAACCGCCGCGTCGAAATCACGCTGCAGCATTGAGCGGGCGGCCGCCGCGCCCGCGGCGGCCCGATCCGGCCGGCCTCGCCGGCACCGCGCCGGCATGCCGCCGGCGCGCCGGACGCCGCGCTCCAGGCGCACGGCCGGCGTGATCCGGCCGCTATGTCAAAGTTCGTCACGTCCCGCCAAAACCGGCGGTTTCCGTGCCACAATCGCCGCAGACAGTCGTCGGGGCAGCCCGCCCGAATCGCGTGCCGTGCCAGGCGCGCCCGACGACGCGCCGGATTCCGGCTGCCGCCTTCGCGAACCACGTTGCCCGATTCGCCTGTCGCGGCGCACCGGCGCGAATGCAACCCTGACAATCCACGGCGCGCCCTTCCCGGGCAGGCGCTCGACGCCAGGCCCGGACGCAGGACACCGCAGAGGAAACCAACCGGTGACGGACATCAATCAAGCCGCCTCGGGCGGCACCCGCAGGCAACGGCCGGCCGTCGGCATCTCGCTGTTCGCGCGGGACGGCCAGGCCATCTGGGAAAACGGCATCCACCAGAACATCGCGTTCCTCGCGATGATGCTCAAGCGCTCGGATCGCGTCGGCCCGGTCTATTTCCTGAATGGCGGCGACGCCAGCGCACTGCCGGCCGGCCTCGAACTCGACGGCCTCGACGTCCCGCTCGTGAAACCCTCGGACGTCACGCACGAGCTCGACGTCGTGATCGAAATGGGCGCGCAGTTGCCGGTCGAATGGCTCCGGCACATGAAGGCGCTCGGCAAGAAGATCACCACGTTCTTCTGCGGGCACGTGTATGCCGGCCTGTGCGAAACCCCGATCTTCGGCAAGCCGTCGGGGCACATCTTCAACGGCGCGCCGTTCGACGAAGTGTGGCTGCTGCCGCAATACGACAGGACCGCCGCGCCGATGCTGCAGACCATCCTGCGCGCGCCGGTGCACCTGATGCCGCACATCTGGTCGCCGTACTTCCTCGAGCGCCGCATTGCCACGCTCGCCGCCGAAGGCGTGACGTTCGGCTATCGGCCCGGCCAGCGCCCGTGGCGTCTGGCGATGCTCGAACCGAACATCTCGGTCGCGAAGTCCTGCCATTACCCGATGCTCGCGTGCGACGCGTTCTACCGCGAACGGCCGGACGCGGTGCAGCACATGTTCGTCGTCAACTCGCTGCACATGAAGGAGCATCCGACCTTCGTGCACTTCGCGAACAGCCTCGATCTGGTGCGCCATCACAAGGCGACCTTCGAGCCGCGCCTCGACCTGCCGGGCTTCATGTCCCGCCACGCGGACGCGGTCGTGTCGCACCATTGGGAAAACGGGCAGAACTACCTGTATTACGACGTGCTGTACGGCGGCTATCCGCTGATCCACAACTCGACGCTGATCGGCGACGCCGGCTATTACTACCCGGATTTCGATGCCGCCGCCGGCGGCCGCGCGCTGCTCGACGCGTGGCTGCATCACGACGAACGCCTCGACGACTACCGCGCGAAAGCCGGCCGGCTGCTGCAGTCGGCCTCGATCGACAACCCCGCGAACCTCGACGCGTTCGTCGCGCGTCTGGTCGCCTGAACCGGAGAATACGCATGTCGGACTCCAATGCCCGTCAAGCGCCCGGCGAGGGCAAGCGTCTCGTCGTCGGCGTGTCGCTGTTCGTGCGCGGCGCCGGCCAGTCGCTGTGGGAAAACGGCATCTTCCAGAACTGCCTGCTGCTGATCCTGCTGCTGCGCCAGTCGCCGCTCGTCGCGGAAGCCGTGATGGTGAACGGCGGCGAACAGGTCGCCGATCCGCAGATGATGCTCGGCGAATGGGACGTGCCGCTGCTGTCGATGGACGAAGCGCTGCAGCGCTGCGACGTGCTGATCGAGATGAGCGCGCAGTTCGGCGCGGACTACCTGCGCGCGTTCCGCGAACGCGGCGGCAAGGTCGTCACGATGCGGGTCGGCAACGACTACGTGATCGACATCGAACGCGCGATGTTCAACAAGCCGTCGGGCTTCCTGTTCTCGGGCGCACCGTACGACGCCGTGTGGACGATTCCCGAATTCGAGCGCTCGTGCCTGCACTACTACCAGACGGGCCTGCGCGCGCCGGTCACGATCGTCCCGCACATCTGGCATCCGATGCTGTTCGACAAGGCGCGCGCGACGCTCGGCGCCGGCCTGTCGTACGGCTACCAGCCCGGCAAGCCGCGCTGGCGCGTGACGATGTTCGAGCCGAACATCTGCATGGTGAAGACGAGCGTCATCCCGATGCTGGTCACGGAAGAAGCCTACCGCGCCCAGCCGTCGTTCCTGGAATTCGTGCGCGTGTGCAACACGATCCACATCAAGGATCACACGACATTCGTCCACTTCGCGAAAAGCCTCGACATCGTCGAACACGGCATCACGACGTTCGAAAGCCGCTACGCGGTGTACGAGTTCATGGCCGCGTACGGCGATGCGGTGGTGTCGCACACGTGGGAGAACGCGCAGAACTACCTGTACTACGAACTGCTGTACGGCGACTATCCGCTGATCCACAACTCGCCGTTTCTCGGCAAGGCCGGGTATTTCTATCCGGACTTCGACTGCCAGGCCGGCGGCCGCGCGCTGCTGAAGGCGTTCGCCGAGCACGACGCCAACCTGGAAGCGTACCGCGATCATTCGAGGCACGTGCTCAGCTCGGTCAGCATCTACAACCCCGCGAACGTCGCGGCCTATACGGACGCGATCGCCGCCCTCTACCGCGACGCATGACGCGCCGCCCTTTTCCGGACTACGACATGAACGCACGCACGACCTTCAACCGCGCCAGATGGCTGATCGGCTGCGCCGTCGCTTCGATCGCGATCGGCGCGCATGCGCAATCCGACGGCGAATCGGCCGACGCGCTGCTGCGCGACTCGGATGCGGTGTTCAAGCAGCTCGACGCCGGCCAGTACAACGCGGTGTGGCTCGATGCCGCCGCGTTCGTGAAGGCGCGCATCAAGCAGGACCAGTTCGCGTCGGACATGCAGCGTGCGCGCCAGACGGTCGGCACGGTGCGTCATCGCGGCTGGGCGCAGATCACCCGCATCCGCTATACGAATGCCTCGGCGACGCCCGACGGGCTGTACGCGAACGTCGACTACGCCACCACGCTCACGACCGGCTCGATCATGTTCGAGAAGCTGAGCTTCCGCCTCGAGGACGACGGCCACTGGCGCCTGACCGGCTATGTCCCGCGCCAGTCGCAGAACTACACGCCCTGAGCCGCGCAACGCCCGCACCACGGAGCCGTCATGAAACTGAATGTCGCGATTACGATGAACGTGCAGCGCGACGCGACGCAGTCGATCTGGTACAACGGCGCGAACCAGCACTGCGTATACCTGTACATGCTGCTGAAGCAGTCGCCGCTGATCGGCGAGGTCTGGCTCGCGCACGACGACGGCATCACCACGTATCCGCAGGCGCTGATGATGGACGCGTTCGGCGATGCGCTGCGCCCGCTGTCGGCCGTCGTCCACCAGACCGACCTGCTGATCGAGATGAACGCGTTCATCGATCCGTCGCACACGGATGCCGTGCGCCGGCGCGGCGGCAAATGCGTGTCGTACCGCTTCGGCAACGACTACGTGATCGCCGTCGAGACGATCAACTTCGAGAAGAACGACTGGCGGCCGAACCCGCACCGCGTGCAGTTCGACGAGATCTGGACCAACCCGCAGCACATGCACACGTGCGCGGCCTATTTCCAGGCCGTCTACCGCGCGCCGGTGATCGAGCTGCCGCACATCTGGTCGCCGTACTTCATCGAGCGCAGCCTCGACGCCGACCCGGAACTGAAGGCGCGCTTCGGCTACCGCAACCACGGCCCCGCGAAACGCATCGCGTTCTTCGAGCCGAACCTGAACGTCGTGAAAAGCGCGGTCGTGCCGATGCTCGCCGCGAACGCGTGCTATGTCGAGCACCCGGAGCTCGTCGAGCACGTGTACATGACCAACACGTTCGACAAGAAGGAAAACGTCGCCTTCAAGCATCTCGCGCTCGGGCTCGAGATGGTGCGCGACGGCAAGGCGACCGCCGACGTGCGCGCGCCGTTCGTCGTATGGGCCGCGCATCATACCGACATCGTCGTGTCGCACCACTGGGAAAACGGCCTCAACTACCTGCTGTACGACGCGCTGTACGGCAACTATCCGCTCGTGCACAACTCGCCGTTCCTGCGCGACGTCGGCTACTACTACCCTGACTTCGAGATCTTCGAGGCGGCGCGCGCGATCGCGACCGCCGCGCAGACGCACGACGCGCGGCTCGACGACTACGCGGCGGCAGCCCGCCGCGCGCTGCACCAGGTCGACACGCTCGCCGAACACAACGTCCGCGCGTATTCCGCGCAGATCCAGCGGCTGTTCGCCGACCGCGTGCCCGGCTGACCGTATTCGTCCACGCCACCGCCCATGAATCAGACCGTCCGCAATTTCGTCGTGATCGATTCGATTCACGGCCCGTTCGTCATCAACCGGCACTGCACGTATCAGGCCGAGACGCTGTTCAGGACCGGCCGGCCGCACATCCAGGACGAGCTCGACATGCTCCTGAACGTGATCGACCAGTTGCCGGACCATGCGATCGCGGTGGACGGCGGCGCGAACGCGGGGCTCGTGTGCGTGCCGATCGCGCACCGGCTGCGCGCGCGCGGCGGCCGCGTGTACGCGTTCGAGCCGCAGCGCACGCTGTTCCATGCGCTCGGCGGCACCGTCGCGCTCAACCAGCTCGACAACGTCCATCTGCTGAACATGGGGCTCGCGGGCGCCAACGGCACGATGAAGGTGCCCGACATCGATTACGGACAGGACCGGGACTTCGGCCAGGTCTCGCTCGTCGCCCCGAACGCGGAAGGCGGCACGCCGACGCCCGTCGTCCGGCTCGATTCGCTCGGCCTGCCGCGGCTGGATTTCCTGAAGCTCGACATCGAAGGGATGGAGATCGACGCGCTGCGCGGCGCGCGCCGGCTGATCGAGACGCACCTGCCGTGGTGCTGGATCGAATACTGGAAAGTCGGCGAGGCGCCGATCGTCGACGCCTTCGCCGGCCTCGACTACACGTTCTACCGGATCGACCGGCTGAACATGCTGTGCGTGCCGAACCCGCACTGGGACCGGCAACGCCTGTTCATCTCGGGCGAACCGATCGTCGTCGCGCAGCCGGGCGCAAGCGGCGACAGCGGCGCCGGCCCGGCCACTGCGCGCACCGACGCCGACGATGCGCCGGAGACGCACTGGAACCGCGCGCTCGATCACGAATCGCGCTGCGAATGGGGCCAGGCGATCGACCGCTGGCAGCGCGCACGCGGCCGCGGGCTCGACGACGATGCGATCGCGCTGCAGCTCGCGTCCTGCTACGGCTTCGCGGGCGTGCCCGACGCCGGGCTCGCGGCGCTCGAGCGCTTCGGCGCGCCGGACGCACTGCCCGACGCGACGCGCGGGCGCGTCGAACTCTCGCGCGCGGCGCTGCTGCTGCGCGCCGGCCGGCGCGCCGAGGCCGCACGCGCCACCATCGCCAGCGAAAACGTGCTGACGGCCGCGCAGTTCGGACTCCCGACGGAGCGGCTCTACCACGGCCAGCCGCTGGCGGGCAAGCGGTTGCTGGTGCTCAGCTACGGCGGCGTCGGCGACCAGCTTCAGTACGCCCGCTACCTGCCCGCGCTCCGCGCACTCGGGTGCACGAGCGTGACCGTCGTCGTGCCCGATGCGCTGACGGGCCTGCTGCGCCATACGTTCCCGCACATCGACTTCATCGGCGCGCACGGCGCGTGGGTCGACACGTCGCAGATCGTGCACGACTACTGGTGTTCGTTCCTGGTGCTCGCCGCGCAGTTCGGCTACGCGGCAGCGCCCGAAGGCCCCGCGGCCCCGTACCTGTCGTGCCCGCCCGCGCCCGCGGCCGCGTGGCGCGAGCGCGTGTCGCATGACGGCCATCCGCCCGGCACGCGCCGCATCGGCCTCAACTGGCGCGGGCGCGACGAGAGCGACGCACGCTTCCATCGGGCCGCCAGCCTGCGCGACCTCGCGCCGCTGACGCGGCTGCACGGCCACGCCGCGTACTGCATCAACCGCGACCTGTCGGCGCAGTCGGAACAATCGGACCTGCCGGTGACGTTCCCGCATCACGCGATCGGCGATTTCAGCGACCTGGCGGCGCTGATGCTCGCGATGGACGCCGTGGTGACCACCTGCACCGCGCACATCCACCTCGCCGGCGCGCTCGGCGTGCCGGCCGTGCTGCTGCTCAGCCCGAAAGCCGATGCGCGCTGGGAAACCGGCTCGCGCACCGCGCTCTATCCGGGCATCCGGATCGTGCGCGCCGCGCACGTCGGACGATGGGACGATGCGGTCGACCGCGCGATGGCGTTCGTGCTCGGGGGATTCGGGAAGGATTGACCGGCTTGCCGCACGGCGGGGCCGCCGCGCGCCGACGACGTCGCTGCTTGCGCGGGCACGCCGGCACGCCACCGCATCGGCGGAAAGTTCACCCGCCGGGGGCCGGTGTGCGCCGGCCCTAGGCCAGCGCCCGATCGCCGCTTTGCGCGGCGAACGCGCGGCCGTGCCGCCGCCCGATCCGCGCAAGCACCGCGCAGCAACGCGCCGCGAGCCGGCCGATGCTGCCGGACGGCCTGACCAGGCTGTCGGAAACCCCGCGGGCGATCGCGGAATCGTCGCCGCACGCGCCCGCGATGACGCCCGCATAGTAGTGCCGCGCCGCCAGCTCGCGGCCGACGGCGTCGAGCGGCTTCATCCGCTGGATGCGCCGGGCAACGGCTTTCAGGCCGTCGAGGTAAGGCGCGACGTCGAGCGGCACGTCGGTCGCTTCGGCGCCGAGCTGCCACAGCATGTCGGCCAGCTCGGCGATCGCGACGAGGTCGCGCCCGCCGGCCGCCCGCGTGCCCGTTCCGCCTCCCGCCTTCATCCGTGCCATGCCACGCCCCTTTGCGATTCGCTCCGGCCATACGCCGGCCACGCCCGACACCGGCGCGCATCGTACGCGCCGTCCCGCCTGTTCCCGCGCCATCACGCGGCGGCGGGCGACCGCCATGAAAAACGGATGCCCTGCGCCCACATGACGCCGGCATCCATGATGATCTGCCGGTCCATCTCGCTCTCCACGCCTTCGGCGACGACGTGCCGCGCACCTTCATGCGCGAACGCGATCAGCCTGCGGAACTGGTAACGCCCGATCGCGTTGCGCTTGATCATCGACAGGATCGACCGGTCGAGCTTCACGATGTCGGGATTGCCGACCACCAGATTGTTCAGCGCGCTGAAGCCGACGCCGAAATCGTCGATCGCGATGCGGCTCCCGGCCTGCCGGAGGCGGTTCACGAACGAACGCCCCGCGACGGGATTCAGCGGCCCCGTCTCCGTGATCTCGACCACCAGCCGCGCGGCCACCGACGGCTCGAGTTCGAGCCGCCTGAAGATCGCCAGCCACGCGCCGTCGACAACCGCACTCGCCGCCGCGACGTTGCACCCGAATACGGCGGTCGGATCGGCACGCAGCCGGTCGATCGTCCGGCTGACCACCAGCCGGTCGAACCAGCGCATCAACCCGAGCGCCTCCAGGCGCGGCAGGAAGGCCGCCGGCGGGAGCACGTCCCGCTCGCCCCACCGCAACCGCGCCAGGCACTCCTGGTACAGCACGCCGCCCGACAGGTCGGACCGGCACACCGGCTCCTGCGCGAACCCGAGCCGGCTTGCCACGAAACTGCGTACCGACTCGAGGTCGGGATGATTGTCGGGGGCACCGAACACGAGATCGATTTCGTCGCGATTTGCTTCCCGATTCGCCTCCTGGCGAGCTTCGACCGCATTCATCCGGCGCTCCGGCAAATGGCGAGCCGCCGATGACGGCTCGACCTCAAGAAACACGCGGCGCACGCCAACGCTGACGCGCCCCGCCGCCTACCCGGCCCATCCTGTTGTGTCGATCTTTTCCGGGAGCGTACTTTTCGCTTCGGCGCGCCGTCAAATTCGATATTTTCAACGATATTCGGTTACTGTGAATACACCATGTACACGCGATACCGACTGTGCGACAGGTTACACAACGCAGATTACGGAAACCCGACTCTCGAATCGTTTATCGATGCAGATTTATCCAAATCAATTTTCCCGCGGTTTTCAGGTCTCGCCAATCAGGGATTTTTTCAATTAGTCAGATAAATGGCGGGCCGCGAAACCTTGCCGTCAGCCGGCGAGGAACCGGCCGGGATGCCCGGATTATCGGGCTGTCGCCCGCCGAAAACCCGCTGCCGCACGCCATTCGATCATTACAGCATTCAATTTTTTCGTTTCAAACGAATTATTTAACTTCAAAACCGAATCAGGCCATTCCGAATCGAAAATTCGAATTTCAAATATCAGACGATTTCGGATTGAAACATATTTAACAATCTTAAAGACTTGTTAACCTATAAAATTATTTTCGACGGACTTCCCTCGGAGCCGTCAATTTCGTGCCTTCAAAAACCGTCGAACCGATCGGGTTCGGCGGTTTCTTTTTTAACGGCATTATTTCGTCAGACATTAGGGCGGGACAATCCCGATGGCGCGAGGCGGCGCAACGGGCCGCGCCCCGGAAAAATCGGGCCTTATGCGGCGGTCGCGCCGACCAGGTTCGCGAGCAGCACATCGTACTCGGCGACGAGCGCGGGATTCGCCGACGTATAACGGCCCAGGATCTCGCGCTGCCGCCGCGTGTACGCCTCCCAGTCGTCATCGTGCGCATGCAGCGCGCGCAGCAGCGCATCGGCGCCCTGCTGCACGTCGTTGTCCGGATAGTAGTAGCCGAGATCGGGCGCGAGGCTCGCGTTGTGCACCAGCGGATAGCCCTGCCAGCACACGTCGAAATAGAAGTAGTTGAGCGGGTTCGACCATTGATGCGACACGACGACGTCGGTCAGGTCGGCCAGGAACAGCGGCGTCTCGAAGCGCCCGACGAAGCTCGCCTTGCCCGCCCGCACGATGTCCAGGTAGTTCATCAGCATCACGAACTCGGGGCTGTCGTGCGCGAGGCGATCGGCGTTGGTCACGTGCGCGAAGCAGATCGCGTCGGGATCGCGCCGGTACGCTTCGTCGATGATCAGCATCGGATACACGCAGAACTTCACGACGTCGTGGTTCGGCTCCATCACCGTGATCCGCTTGCCGGGCTCGCTGCGCGGCCGGTATTCGCCACGGTCGGGCAGCGACTGCGCGCGCGCGCTCAGGAACATCGGATCCCACACGAACGGCACGACGCGCCCCGGGCAGCGGCGCAGCGACTGCAGGAACGGCAGCGACGACGGCGCAATCTGCGGAATCGCCCACACCTCGTCGTAGCCGCGGTTGATGAACAGCGACTCCCACATCCGGCGGCCGAACAGGATCGACTCCATCACGTTGACGTACTCGACCCCGCAGCAGTAGCTGACGAGCTTCACGCCGCGCGATTTCAGGTAGGCCGTCTGCGCCGCGTCGATCTGCCCGCCGAGCTCGATCACCACGTCGAGCGCATCCTTCATGTCGGCGAACGCGCGCGTGTCGTACGTGCCGCGATCCCACGGCAGCGCATCGGTGAGCGGCACGTCGGTGGTGTTGATCAGCGTCACGCGGTAGCCGTGCGGCGACGCCATCAGCAGCTTCGCGAGAAACAGCGCGTTCTGCTTGATGCCGTTGATCCACATGCTTTCGTCGGGAGCACGCAGTCCGATCGTGATACCGATGCGCAGGCCGTTCAGGGCAGGAGACGTCATCGTCGGCGGGATGGAAGGTTGGATGGGGGTGGAATGAACGCAGTGTAGCGCGCGAGGCGCCGTCCGCGTCAAGCGCCGGCGCACGCCGGCGGCAACCCGCCATTCTAGCGGAGCGCCGCCCGCACACTGTCAGGGATGGTCAGCCCCCGGCCGGCACGCACGAAACCGCGAGGTGCCTGTGCGATACTCCGGCGACAAGTCGCCGTCGCCTCCGGATTGCCGGGTGCGGCCGGTAATCGGGACGGACAGGAAACGACCTCGCAGCGACGCTGCTGGAAAAAAGGCTGACAAAATGGAACGCGACGCCGCGCAAGTCTTCCGGGCAATCCATCACGCGCCGCGGCCGCTCGCGCGCCGAAGCGCCCCCGGCTGCGGCGCCGCGCCGGCCCGCCGCCGCCTGCCGCCGGGCCCGCGGAGCGCGCGATGATCGTCCTCAGCCACTTCGGTCAGCACGCCCCCGCCAGCCTCGAGAATCACCGGCGCTATGCGCAGGCGCACGGGTATCGCCACGACGTCGTCGACGCGTCCGCGATGCCGCAGGCGCTGCCGTTGCGGCCGCTGCATCGCTACGAGTCGCTGCTCCATGTGCTGCGCGGCGCGCAGCCCGACGAACTCGTGCTGCTGCTCAGCGAAGACGCCGCGATCATCGAACCCGTCGCGCTCGACCGCCTGATGAGCGGGCGCGACATGCTGTTCGTCGACGCACTCGCGCCCCCGCTGCCGCAAGTCGACGTGCAGGTCTGGCGCAACACGGCGGCCGTGCGGGCGATCGTGATGCAGCTCGTGCAGCGCTGCAAGCTCGGCACCGAACCGCGGCTGACGTCGGAGGCCGCGCTGTTCGCGGATCTCGACACGCACTCCTACATGACGACGATCGACGGGCTGTATCCGGTCATGCCGACCAGCCCCGGCCTCGACCCGATGTGGAGCCGCGAACCGACGTTCGCGATCAGCATCGACGACACGCCGCGCGAACCCGAACGGAAAGGCGCGACGCCCCGCTTCCGCGATACGCTCGTCGCATACGTCAATCGCTGCCGCGCCGCCGGCCGGCCGATGTTCTCGTTCGATCACGACGCCGCCCGCACGCCGGACGAAGCCGCCGAGCGCAGCACCTTCAATCCCGGCCGCCCGATTGCGCTGATGACGCTCTACACGCCGAACATCGGCAGCTACGCCCGCGTCGCCGAACGGAATTTCCGGCGCTACTGCGACACGCACGGCTACACGCTTTACGTGCATCGCGACATTCCCGCCGAAATCGGCATGAACGCGACCGGCAACTGGTTCAAGCCGTGGCTGCTGCATGCGTACCTGCAGCACCATGAATGGGTCGTGTGGCTCGACGCCGACGTGCTGATCGCGGACCAGCAGCGCGCGCTGGAGCCGCTGCTGGAAGGGCGCGACTGGCTGCTCGCGCACGACATCGGCCAGTGGGCGTTCAACTCGGGCGTGATGGCGTTCCGGCGCACCGAACGCAACAATGCGATGCTGCGCGACATGATGACGGCGATCGCCGCGCTGCACGACCGGTCGAGCGTCTATGCGAGCGACGGCGACCAGCTGCATTTCATCCGCGCGATGGAACGCGACGGGCAGTTGCAGGGCGAAGGCGTGTCCGACCTCGTCAGCTTCAACACGCCCTGGCTGTTTCGCCGCCCGGACAGCTACATCGTGCATTACTACGGGATGTGGTCGGCGATGCGCGCGCTGATGATGGCGCACGACGACGGGCAACTGCCCTGAGGCCAGCGCCGCGACCGCGGCAGCGCCGGCACATGCGGGCCGGAAGCGACCGGCCCGCATGCGGCGCCGAGTTCAGACCGGCGTCGTGGTCGGCGCCACCGCGGCCGGGTCGGTGATGCCGGGCCGGCCGGTTTCGACGTGCCCCGCGATGCGGCGCGTCCAGCCCGCGTTCCCCGCCACCGAGAACTGCAGGTCGTACCAGCTGCTGCTGCACGACAGATCCCAGTGCGCTTCGACGCGCTGCCCCGCCGGAATCGTCAACGTGCGCGGCGCGCCGCCGTACGCGACGTCGGTGGCCGTGACCGTCAGCGCGCCGCTGCCGGCATTCGCGAACGTCACGTATACGTCGCCGTTGGCGGCGTCGTAGCACGCGCTGATCTCCGGCTTCGCGCCCGCATCCGCGGCCGCCGATCCCGCGAAGCGCCGGAAATAGCCGTTCGGCCCCCACACGCTCACCCGGTAGTTGCCGCTCGCATCGAGCGCCCACGTATCGGTCAGCTGCTTGCCCGCCTCGACCGTATAGCGGCGCGGCATCGCGGTCGCGTCGCCCGTGTAGGCCCAGAAGTGCGCGCCCTGCGTGCCGGTGTTCGCGAACGTCAGCGCGTAGCCGTTCGCCTGGAGCTGGCCGGTCACGTGCAATTCGTACGGCAGCGCGCGCGCCGGCCGCGTGCCGGGCTCCTGCGCCGTCACGACCTGCTGCGCGGTGCTGGCCGGCGCGGTCTGCGACGATGCGCGCGAGCACTGCAGGTCCGCCTGCGCGACGTACGCCTGCGTGCTCGGCAGGGCCGGCAGCGTGGCGTCCGATTTCGAGAAGTCGAGCGCCGACGTCAGGTCGCCGCAGATCGCGCGGCGCCACGGCGAGATGTTGGTCTCCATCACGCCGAAGCGCTTCTCGATGAATTGCAGCACCGACGTGTGATCGAACACCTGCGAGCACACGAAGCCGCCCTTCGACCACGGCGACACGACGAACATCGGGACACGCGGGCCGAGACCGTACGGCAGGTTGTCGGCCGTATAGGTGCCGGCCTGCGTCGAGGTGACGACGTTGTGCCGCTCGAGCGAAATGTCCACGGTGCTCATGCCGGAGCCCGGCAGCGTCGGCGCCGACGGCGGTACGACGTGGTCGAAGAAGCCGTCGTTCTCGTCGTACATGACGAGCAGGACGGTCTTGCTCCAGACGTCCGGATTCGACGTCAGCGCATCGAGGATCGTCGACAGGTAGTACGCGCCGTAGAGCGGCGTGAACTTCGGATGCTCCGAATACGCGGCGGGCGGCAGCAGCCACGACACTTGCGGCAGCGCGTTCGCCTGCACGTCGGCCTTCAGCTGCGTGATCGGGCGCGTGCTCATCCCGCGCGTCTGCAGCGACGAGCCGGCCGGCGCATTCACGAAATTGTTGAAGCACGCGAGCATGTTCGTGCCGTAGTTGCCGGTGAAGTTGTCGAACCCGGTGCCCTGCTGGTAGATCTGCCACGAGATGCCCGCTTTCTCGAGGCGCTCCGGATACGTCGTCCAGCTGAAGGGCGGCAGCTGGATCTTGTCGAACTGGTTGTCGATGTAGTCGGTGTTGTCGAGCAGCGGGCCGCCGCCGGTGCCGAGCGGATCGACCATGCCCGTCATCAGGTACATGCGGTTCGGGTGCGTGTTGCCCGGGATCGAGCAGAAGTAGTTGTCGCACACGGTGAACGCATCCGCGAGCGCGTAATGGAACGGGATGTCGTCGCGGATGTGGTAGCCCATCGTCATGTTGGACTTCTGCACCGCCCATTGGTCCGCGCGGCCGTTGTCGATCGCGCCGTGCGTCGTCGCCCACGTATGCGGCAGGCCGCCGATGCACTGCGCGTTGACGCCCGGATTGGTCGTGTCGTAGCGGAACGGCGCGATCACGCTCGTCTTGTCTTCCTGCCGCGGCTGGAACCACACCGGCTTGCCGTTCGGCAGCGTGACAGGGAACCGGTCGTTGTAGCCGCGCACGCCGCTCAGGTGGCCGAGGTAGTGGTCGAACGAGCGGTTCTCCTGCATGAACACGACGATGTGCTGGACATCCTGGATCGTGCCCGTCACGGTGTTCGGCTCGATCGCCAGCGCCTTGCGGATCGACTCGGGAAGCAGTGCGGAAGCGGCGGTCGCGCCGGCCAGGCCGGCGGAGAACTTCAGAAAATCGCGTCGCGAATGGGTGGCCATGCTGGTTGCTCTTGATTGGAGTTCTGGTGGAAACGGCCGGTATCAGGAAGCGGGCGAGGAAGCAGGCGCCGTGAAACCCGGCGGGCAGCGCATCTGCGCGGTGGCGACGACACCGCCGCCGCACGCGGCCTTCTGCTGCACGACCGGTGCGGGGTCCGCGTTCAGGTCGTCGCCGCATGCGCTGAGGAGTGCGATCAGTGCAAGCAGGCCGGCGACCGCGATGGGCCGTAGGGCCGACTTTCGCATATCGTATCTCCGTGGGGGGGACGACGTGGCTCGAGCGCAGGAACGCGCCGGCCATCTCGACGGCGAGATGCTAATTACGGTGTGTTACACGGCGGTGTCGCACGGAGAGGCTTACAACGGGCTTAACGCGATGCGGCAGGCCATGCCATGCATGGCGACAAGGAACGGATTGCAGCGGCGAAAACGCAGCGTCCGGCAGGCCCGTGCGACGCTCGCTCGCGTGGCAATACGATCGAAGCGGCGGCCTCGCCATGGCGAAAACACGGCGCGTCGCCAGGCCGCCTCCGCAAGCCCGCGGCCACCGGCCCGCGTATCGCGTATCGCGCCAGCCCCGCTCAACGCGCGGCGTCGACGCTCAGCTCGCCGAGGCTCGTCGCCAGCTTGAGGCGTCCCGTATGCCATTTCGACACGGCCAGTGCCTGCAGCTTGCGTGCGTCGGCAAGCGCCGACTGTGCGGCCAGCAGCTCGGTCATCGTGCCGACGCCGGCCCTGTAGCGGCCTCGCGCGACGTCGAGCGATTGCCGCGCATCGGCGAGAAGCTGCTCGGTATTGTCGAGATTCGACGTGTCGGCCTGCAAATCATGAAAGCCTTTCCAGACGTCGAGCGAGACCTGCAGCTCGCTGCCGTGCAGATCCGCCTCCGCCGCATTCGCCTGCTCTTGCGCCGCCGCGATCTGGTACCCGGACGAGAACCCGTCGAACAGCGGAATCGACACCTGGATGCCGATCGTGTTGCCGCGGCTGCTCTTCACCGGAATTTGCGAAGGTTGCTGCTGATACGACGGATTGTTGAGTGCCAGGCTGCCCGTCAACGAAACGCTCGGCCGATTCTGCGCGCGCACGACGTCCACGTTTGCGCGCGCGGCATCCAGCTTCGCGCGCGCCTCGAGCAGTTGCGGATTCCGATCCATTGCCACGTCCATCGCCCGTGACACTTCCCGGACCACGTCATCGGGCGCGACGCGCGACGCTTCGGGCGCAAGCTGCAACGGTGCATCGGCCCTCAACCCCATTGCCACCGCGAGCGCTCCCCGCGCCGACTCGATGGCGCCGTCCGCGCTCACCCGGTCGAGCACCATCCGGCGATAGCTGGTTTGCGCCTGCAACTGGTCGCTCAGCGTGCCCGCGCCCGCGTCGTGTCGAGCCCGGGCTTCATCGAGGCTTTCCCTGGCCGCCGCCTCCGACGCCCGCGCCGCGTCGGCCGTCGCCTGCGCATCGCGAAGATCGTAATAAGCCTGCGCGGCATTGAACAGGACGGTCTGCAACGCGGACGCCTCCGCGGCATTGGCGGCCTCCAGCAGATCGCGCGCGTGCCGCACGCTGGCGCTGCGGCGCCCGAAATCGAACAGCAGCCAATTCAACTGGAGCATCAGATACCGGCTCGTGGAATTCTGCGACTGCGTGACCCCGCCATAGCCCGGCTCGGCGTAGGTCGTCGACAGGTTGTCACGCTCGACGCCCGTCGTCGCGTCGAGCCGCGGCAGATACGCGGCTTCCTCGACGCCGACCTGGGCGGCCTGGGCACGCGCGTTCGCCCACGCCTGACGGGCGAGCGGGCTCGCGCACACCGCCTGCAACATCACGTCGTCCAGATCGACCGGGCGATTTTCGATCGTCGGCTCGCATGACGCGTTCCGCAATACCGGGGCCGCGGGCGATGCGCCGGTCATGCCCCGGGTCCCGTACACGTCAAGCAACTGGGCGTCGGCGTATCGCATCGGCATCAGTGCGACGATCAGCGCCACGGCCACCCTGGCGAGGAACTCAGCCGACACGCGCGGCTCCCCCGGCGGTTGCCGCTGCTCCGTCACGTGCCACCTTTCCGGCGTCCATCACGATCACGCGCGACGCGGACGCGATCGTCTCCTGACGATGCGCGACGATCAGGCGGGTCATCCGCAACATGCCGATCGCCGTATTCACCTGCTGCTCCCGATCGACGTCCAGGTGACTCGTCGCTTCGTCCAGCACCAGGATGCGCGGCCGCTTGTAAAGCGCGCGGGCCAGCAGCACACGCTGCCGCTGCCCGCCGGACAGCACCGTTCCCATGTCGCCCACCAGGGTGTTGTAACCCATCGGCATCGCCGCGATGTCGGCGTGGACGGCAGCCATGCGCGCGCACTCGCGAATCCACTCCGGATCGGCGTCCGGTGCGAAGAAGCTGATGTTGTCGGCAATCGAGCCGGCGAACAGCACGTCGTCCTGCAACACCGTGCCGACCATCGAGCGCAGTCTTTCCTTGCCCAGATGCGCGATGTCGACGCCGCCGATGCGCACCGAGCCGGCGCTCGGCTCGACAATGCCGAGCAGCAGGTTCACCAGCGTCGTCTTGCCGCAGCCGGACGGGCCGGCGAGCGCGACGGACTCGCCGGCCTCGATCCGGAGCGACAGGCCGTCGAGCACCGCCGGCTCGCCGTCCGCGTATCGGAACACGATATCCCGCGCCTCGATGCTCGCGTCGAGATCGTCGGCTTCACCCGGCACGTATCGCGGGACGCCATCCGATTCCGCTTCGGCGAACACGATATCCGACAGGCGTTCGCCCTGCAGCTGCAGCATCTTCACGTCGAAGAATTTGTCGATCAGGCTGCCGACGCGACCGTCGAACTGCCCCTTGTAAGCATTGAAGGCCATCAGCGCCCCGACCGTGAAATGACCGTCCAGAACCAGCCGCGCACCCAGCCAGACGATCAGCACGCCCTCGACGCCGAACAGCAGGCCGTTGGCTTGCTGAAACAGCAATTGCAGCTTCTGCACGTGCAGTCCCGCGTTGACCTGGTCGACCAGCAGCGCGAGCCAGCTCGACCGGCGCTCGTTCTGGCGGTTGAACAGCTTGACGGCCTTCACCCCGCGCACGGTCTCGAGAAAATAGCCCTGCTGTCTGGCCGCATGCGTGATCTGGTCTTCCGCGGCGCGTTTCAGCGGCAGGTACAGGAACCCGCGCAACGCCGCATAGAGCGTCATCACGACCACGGCGATCAGTGCGAGCCGCCAGCTGTAGACGAACATCATCGTCAACGTGACCGCCGTCATGATCCCGTCGAGCACGGCGCTCAGGAACGAGGTCGTCAGCGTCTGCTGGATCGTGTCGATCGATCCGAATCGCGACACGACATCGCCGAGACGGCGGCGCTCGAAATACGCGACCGGGAGATTGAGCAGGTGCGTGAAAACGTTGATACGCCACTGCACGTTGAGCGTCGTGCCAAGATACATCATCGCCCACGATCGAAGCGCCTGCGTCGCCTGCTGCATCAGCATCAGCAACCCGAACCCGAGTGCGAGCAACGTGAGCAGATCCCGGTCCGCGCCGACGATCACCTCGTCGATCACCCATTGCAGAAAGAACGGGGACACCAGCGCAAATATCTCGATCACGGCGGACAGCACCAGCACCTGTCCCAACGAACGGGTCAGGCCCGTGACCGGCCCGAGCAGCGACCGCAGCCTGATGTTCGGCGCCGCCTTGCGCGGCGCGAACGCGCCGGTCGGCCAGACTTCCAGCGCAACGCCGGTGAACGCGCGGGACATCTCGTCGAACGACAGTCGTCGAACTCCCAGGGCCGGGTCGTGAATCGTCACGCTCCGCGCGCCGACCTGCTGGAGCACGACGAAATGGTTGAAGTTCCAGTGGAGCAGGCAGGGCACGCGCAGATTCCCGATCTGATCGAGATCCAGCTTGAGCGCCCGCGTGCCGAGATCGATCTGATGCGCGATCTCGATCACGCGTGCGAGACCGGTCCCCTTGAGCGAGACCCGATAGCGGTTTCGCATCTCCGCCAGATCGATGTGGTGGCCGTAATACCCGGCGATCATCGCGAGACATGCCAGCCCGCACTCCGCGGCCTCCGTCTGGAGCACCATCGGCAGCTTGTGTTGATGGCCGAAAGCAAGGCGATCTAGATTGAACATGAACGTTCCGGTCAGAGTTTGCCGGTCAGGCTGTAAAGCGGCGCCAGCACCCATTCGTACAGATGGCGGCGTTCCTGAAGGATGTCGGCCTGCAGCGCCATGCCGGCCTGCAACGGCTGCCGCTTGCCGTACGCGACGACAGATTCGTCCTGCAAGGCAACGGTGACCCGGTAGTAGAGCGCCCCCGCGGCCGCGCCCGCCGGGTATCCGCTGACCGCCAGTTCCGCCGCCGACAACGCGACATGTGCGATCGACAGGACATGCGCGCGGTACTGGCCGAATTTCTGATACGGGTAGGCCTGGTAGCGAATCAGGACCGGATCGCCGGTCCGGACAAATCCGATGGCGGCGCTCGACACGAACAGTTGCGCCTGCCAGTGCGAGCCGTCGGGCACGATGCTGGCCAGCGGATGCTCCGTATCGACGAACTGGCCGGGTTGCGCGATCATCGCGGTCGCGATGCCCGCCTCGGGTGCGGTCGCAACCAGAGTGCTTTTCGCTGCGCTTTCGATCAGCGACTGATCGACGTCCATCACGCTGCGGTCGATCTGCGCGAGCTGGTTCTGCTGCTTGAGCGGGAGTCCGGCGAGATCGCTCGTCGCGGCCGCGAGCTGCTGCACGATACCGGCGCGATCGCGCTGCAGACTTCGAAGCTTCGATTGCTGATCGAGGCTGTCGGCGTCGCGCTGCTGCGCCTGATCCTTCGACACGTAGTCCTGGGCCAGAAGCCCTGCATAGCGGGTGGCCGCGTCGGCCGCGATCGCCGCGCGCGTGCGCTGAGCCGCGATCTGGTCGTCGATGCCGGCCAGATCGGCCCGCAAGCTGTCGACCTTCGCCTGCGACGTACGTCGCTCGTCGCCCTGCAATTCGCGCGTGGCCGCGATTTCATGCTGCAGCGACGCCTTTCGCTCGTGCGCCTGCGTCATGAGCGCCGCCTGCGTCGGTCCGGCGCCCTCGCTGCGCACATCGGTCGAAATCGTGTACAACGCCTGTCCGCGCGCGACCCGCGCGCCTTCGACCGCCGCCTTGCTCAACACGAGACCCGGCTGCTGCGCATAGATCTTCACGAGCCCCGCGTCGGGAACGACCAGGCCGTCGACCGTCGTCCTGCGCGTATAGGTGCCGCATGCGAGCAGCACGATCACCGCCACCCCCATGCATGCGGCGACGGCCGTCATCACGGTCAGCGACAACGGTCGGATCAGCAGGATCTCGCCCAGGCTTCGCGCCTCCTGAGCCTGCCTGGCCTCCGAACGAAAGAGCGACGGCGGGGGTGTCACGGCACCGATCTCGATAAAAGGAGTGGAAACGATGCGACGCGGCATGCAGAACCCGCGACACGCAATTCGTCTGAATATTTATAAAACATCACGAACGGGAAAAACCGAAACGCGGCTTCAACCGAAACCCGTCATTTGAAATTGCCGACTCAATGCCGCGCAATTTATTTTAATCAGCCGCCAATCGATTTATTGTCATCTACCGCACACAAGCGCCGCGATCTTTAAATTACGCTGGCAGGTTTTGGCGATTTTTCCGGCTTTACCGACATGTCCGGAAATTTCAACGGCATCCGGTCGCGCCGCCGCGCCTCCTTGTGCGCCGCGAGGGCGGCAGCATGTCACTGCCGCCCTCGCGTTCCGCATCAGCTCTGCGTAACCGTGCTGTTACCGGAGTTGCCGGAGTTGCTGCCCGAGCAGCCCGACGACGGTGCGCCCGACCTGCAGCCATGCCGCGAATCGACGACATGGGTCACGCAATGGGCGACTCCGCCCGGAAGGCACGACGTGCCGCCCGAGACTGCCTGGATTTCCTGTTGATTGAGTTCCTGCATGGGTAAGTCTCCAAAAAAATTGAACGGACGCCGGCTCGATGCGAAAGACACGACCAACGCTGCAAACGAAGGTCCACACTGTTTCAAGGCGCCTGAATTTCTATTTTTCAGATGACTGGTTGCGTGTAAATCTTCATGGCGAAACATACACCCAACCGAAATTCTTCAAAGTGGTCCGGATAGTTAATTTACATTCAATGAAATTTCTTTGACGAAAATTTTAATTTTTAAAGGGGGGAGAATCATTCATTCCGCCTCGATCATCTACCTTCGTGGAATTCCCCAAAAAATTACTCATCGAGGAGAATCAATCGGCGTCCTGCGCTTCGCCGCGCACCGGCGATCGAGGCGTGCAGACAAAGAGGGGATGGGAATGGGAGGCCGCCGCAACCCGGCGCGTCCAGGGAATGACCGGACACTTCCGGCGGCAGGCCTGGTATCGCGGGCGCCGGTTCGGCATGCGGGAGGATCGGCGTGACGGGCCGTCCGAGGAACGATATCCGTGCGGAACGACGGGCTCACGCACATGCGCATCGCGGGTCCGGCGCGGCCGTCCGAAACACGTGACGCGGTGAAACAGCCGGCCCCGGATCGCCGCACGTCGGGTCGTGCGGCGATCCGGGGCCGGTCAGGCGCGTTGGCGAACGTCGGTCAGGCGTCGCTCATCATCAGCAACTGCGCACCGTCGGCGACCTGGTCGCCGACGCCGTACAGCACCTCCGCGACGACGCCCGCATTCGGCGCGCCGATCGTGTGCTCCATCTTCATCGCTTCCATCACGATCAGCGGCGTGCCGGCCTCGACCTTCTGGCCGGGCTCGACCAGCACCGCGATCACCTTGCCGGGCATCGGCGCGGTCAGGCGGCCGCCGCCCTGCTCCACGTCGCCCGCATGCGCAAGCAGGTTGCGCCATTCGAACGTCTCGGCCGCGCCCTGCGTGAACACATGGAACGTATCGCCGTCCGCGTACACGCGGCCGCTGCTGCGCACGCCGCCGAGCGTCACGTCGAATTCGAGCGGCGTCGCGCCGCGCGTCCATGCAAACGGCTGCGCGGCCGCATCGCCGATCGCGAGGCGCGCACCGGCGCCGTCGTTTTCATACGCGATCGTCACGTCCGCTTCGCGATCGACCGCATGCCATTCGAGCGTACGGCGATAGCCGCCGTTCAGCCGCCAGTCCGGCAGCGCGCCCCACGGCGACGCCCCCTGCGCGGCCGCCCCGCGTTCGCGTGCGAGCAGCGCCGCGCAAGCAAGCGCCAGCGTTGCGCGCGGCGGCTGTTGCGGCGCGAACAGCGCCTCGTGGTTGCGCTCGATCAGGCCCGTGTCGAGGTCGGCCGTCGCGAACGGGGCGCACGCGACGATCCGCTGCAGGAACGCGGCGTTCGTATGCAGGCCGACCACCTCGCACGCACGCAGCGCGCGCAGCATCAGGCCCAGCGCTTCCGCCCGATCCGTGCCGTGGACGATCAGTTTCGCAATCATCGGATCGTAGAACGGCGTGATCGCATCGCCTTCGCGCACGCCGCTGTCGACGCGCACCGCCGCGCCGATGGCGAACTCGACGCCGGCCGGCAGCCGCAGGTGCTTCAGCGTGCCCGTCGACGGCAGGAAGCCGCGCGCGGGGTTCTCCGCGTAAAGCCGCGCCTCCAGCGCGTGGCCCTGCACGCGCAGTGCGTCCTGCCGCAGCGGCAGCGGCTCGCCCGACGCGACGCGCAGTTGCCATTCGACCAGATCGAGCCCCGTGACCATTTCGGTGACCGGGTGCTCGACCTGCAGACGCGTGTTCATTTCCATGAAGTAGAACGCGTCGCCGGTCATGATGAATTCGACGGTGCCCGCGCCGACATAGCCGACCGCGCGCGCGGCCGCGACCGCCGCCTCGCCCATCGCGCGGCGCACGTCGCCGGGCAGGCCCGGCGCCGGCGCTTCCTCGAGCACCTTCTGGTGACGGCGCTGCACCGAGCAGTCGCGGTCGAACAGGTACACGGTATTGCCGTGCGTGTCGCCGAACACCTGCACCTCGACGTGGCGCGGCCGCGTCAGGTATTTCTCGATCAGCACGCGGTCGTTGCCGAAGCTGCTCGCGGCCTCGCGCTGGCACGACGCGAGCGCCGCCGGGAAATCGTCGGAGCGCTCGACCACGCGCATCCCCTTGCCGCCGCCACCCGCGCTCGCCTTCAGCAACACCGGGTAGCCGATCGCATCGGCTTCGCGATGCAGGTGCGCCGCGTCCTGGTCGTCGCCGTGGTAGCCGGGCACGAGCGGCACGGCGGCCGCATGCATCAGCGCCTTCGCGGCGGCCTTCGAGCCCATCGCCGCGATCGCGTCGACCGGCGGCCCGATGAAGACGATGCCGGCCGCTTCGCACGCATGCGCGAAATCCTCGTTCTCCGACAGAAAGCCGTAGCCGGGATGGATCGCCTGCGCGCCGGTCGCGCGCGCGGCTTCGATGATGCGCTCGATGCGCAGGTAGCTGTCCGCGGCGGCCGGGCCGCCGATGTGCACGGCTTCGTCGCACGCGGCCACGTGCTTCGCGTTCGCGTCCGCGTCGGAGTAGACGGCGACGCTCGCGATCCCGAGACGTTTGCAGGTCGCGGCGACGCGGCACGCGATTTCGCCGCGGTTGGCGATCAGAATCTTGTCGAACATGGCTTCGATGTCGTCCGGAAAGAGGGGGGCACGCGATCTGCGCGATCAATCACGCCACGACGGCGTGCGCTTTTCGAGGAAGGACGCAATCCCTTCGCGCGCTTCCGCGCCGGCGCGGGTGCGCGCGATCCAGTCGGCGGTCTGCTCGATCAGCGTCGCGTCGAGCGGGCGGCCGGCCACGTCGGCCACGAGCCGCTTGCATGCGCGCACCGCGTCGGGGCCGTTCGCGACGAGCGTCGCGGCCAGTTTCGCCACCGCGTCGTCGAGCGCCTCGGCCGGCACCGCGTCGTGAATGAAGCCGAGCGACGCCGCGCGTGCGCTGTCGAACACCTCGGCCGTCGTGAAGTAGCGGCGCGCCGCGCGCTCGCCCATCGCGCGCACCACGTACGGCGCGATCGTCGCGGGAATCAGCCCGAGCCGCGCTTCCGACAGGCAGAACTTCACGCCGTCGGCGGCAATCGCGATATCGGCCGCAGCCACCAGGCCCACCCCGCCCGCATAGGCATCGCCATGCACGCGCGCGATCACCGGCTTGCCGCAGCGATGGATCGCCTCGAGCATCCGCGCGAGCTTGCGCGCGTCGGCGCGGTTCTCGTCGTCCGAGTAACCGGCCATCTTCTTCATCCAGTTCAGGTCCGCGCCCGCGCAGAACGCGACGCCTTCCGCCGCGAGCACGATCGCGCGCACGCCTGCGTGCGCGTCGAGCCATTCGAACGCGGTGGTCAGCTCCGCGATCGTCGTCTCGTTGAACGCGTTGCGCACGTCGGGACGCGCGAGCGTGACGGTCGCCACGCGGCCGGCTTCGCTTACCTTGATCGTTTCGTATCGCATCGGTCAGTTCTCCCGGCCGTTACATGCGGAACACGCCGAAGCGCGTCTCGTCGATCGGCGCGTTCATCGACGCGGCGAGGCCGAGCCCGAGCACGTCGCGCGTCTGCGCGGGGTCGATCACGCCGTCGTCCCACAGCCGCGCGCTCGCGTAGTACGGATGGCCCTGGCGCTCGTACTGATCGCGGATCGGCTGCTTGAACGCGTCCTCCTCTTCGGGCGACCACGCGCCGCCCTTCGCCTCGATGCCGTCGCGGCGCACCGTCGCGAGCACCGACGCGGCCTGTTCGCCGCCCATCACCGAGATGCGTGCGTTCGGCCACATCCACAGGAAGCGCGGGCCGAAGGCACGGCCGCACATCCCGTAGTTGCCGGCGCCGAACGACCCGCCGATGATCACCGTGAACTTCGGCACCTTCGCATTCGACACGGCCGTCACCATCTTCGCGCCGTGCCGCGCGATGCCCTCGTTCTCGTACTTGCGCCCGACCATGAAGCCTGTGATGTTCTGCAGGAACACGAGCGGAATCTTGCGCTGGCAGCACAGCTCGATGAAGTGCGCGCCTTTCACCGCCGATTCGGAGAACAGGATGCCGTTGTTCGCGACGATCCCGACCGGGTGGCCCCAGATGTGCGCGAAGCCCGTGACGAGCGTCGTGCCGTAGCGCGCCTTGAATTCGTCGAACTCGGAATCGTCGACGATCCGCGCGATCACCTCGCGCACGTCGAACGGCTTGCGCGTGTCGACCGGGATCACGCCGTACAGGCTCTTGGCGTCGTAGCGCGGCGGCTTCGGCTCGCGCAGCGCCACCGGCGACGCGATCTTCGGCGCGAGGTGATCGACGATGTTGCGCGCGATCGACAGCGCATGCGCGTCGTTTTGCGCGAGATGGTCGGCCACACCCGACAGGCGCGTATGCACGTCGCCGCCGCCGAGATCCTCGGCGCTCACTTCCTCGCCGGTCGCGGCTTTCACGAGCGGCGGACCGCCGAGGAAAATCGTGCCCTGGTCCTTCACGATGATCGACTCGTCGCTCATCGCCGGCACGTATGCGCCGCCCGCCGTGCACGAGCCCATCACGACGGCGATCTGCGCGATCCCCGCCGCCGACATCGTCGCCTGGTTGAAGAAGATGCGGCCGAAGTGATCGCGATCGGGAAACACGTCGTCCTGGTTCGGCAGGTTCGCGCCGCCCGAATCGACGAGGTACACGCACGGCAGCCGGTTTTCGGCGGCGATCTCCTGCGCGCGCACGTGCTTCTTGACCGTTATCGGGTAGTAGGTGCCGCCCTTGACCGTCGCGTCGTTGCACACGATCACGCATTCGCGGCCGGCGATCCGGCCGATCCCGGTAATGACGCCCGCGCCCGGCGCGTCGTCGTTGTACATGCCGTTCGCCGCGAGCTGCGAGAACTCGAGGAACGGCGCGCCCGGATCAAGCAGTTGCGCGATGCGCTCGCGCGGCAGCAGCTTGCCGCGCGACAGATGCTTGTCGCGCGCGGCCTGGCCGCCGCCCTGCGCGAGCTGTTCGATCTTCGCGCGCAGATCGGCGACGACCGCCTCGAGCGCGGCGGCGTTCGCGCGGAAGTCTTCCGAGCGCGGGTTCAGTTTCGATTCGATGATCGGCATCGACGGGGCTCCGTTCGCGTGACGTGGGGCGTTACATCGTTTCCGCGAACAGCTCGCGGCCGATCAGCATCCGGCGGATCTCGCTCGTGCCGGCGCCGATCTCGTACAGCTTCGCGTCGCGCCACAGGCGCCCGACCGGGTATTCGTTGATGTAGCCGTTGCCGCCGAGGATCTGGATCGCCTCGCCGGCCATCCACGTCGCCTTCTCGGCTGTGTAGAGGATCACGCCCGCGCAGTCCTTGCGCACCTGGCGGATGTGGTCGGTGCCGGCCGAATCGAGGTGGCGGCCGACCGCGTACAGGTACGCGCGGCATGCCTGGAACGTGGTGTACATGTCGGCGACCTTGCCCTGGATCAGCTGGAATTCGCCGATCGCCTGGCCGAACTGCTTGCGGTCGTGGATATACGGCACCACCGCGTCGAGGCACGCGGCCATGATGCCCGTCGGGCCGCCCGACAGCACCGCACGCTCGTAGTCGAGCCCGCTCATCAGCACCTTCACGCCGCCGTTGAGCTGGCCGAGGATGTTTTCCTCCGGCACTTCGACATCCTGGAACACCAGCTCGCCCGTATGCGAGCCGCGCATGCCGAGCTTGTCGAGCTTCTGCGCGACCGAGAAGCCCTTCATCCCCTTCTCGACGATGAACGCGGTGATGCCGCGCGGGCCGGCTTCGATGTCCGTCTTCGCGTAGACGACAAGCGTGTCGCAATCGGGGCCGTTGGTGATCCACATCTTCGTGCCGTTCAGCACGTAGCGATCGCCGCGCTTGTCGGCGCGCAGCTTCATGCTGACGACGTCGGAACCCGCATTCGGCTCGCTCATCGCGAGCGCGCCGATGTGTTCGCCCGACACGAGCTTCGGCAGGTATTTCTGCTTTTGCGCGTCGGTGCCGTTGCGGTGAATCTGGTTCACGCACAGGTTCGAGTGCGCGCCGTACGACAGGCCGATCGACGCCGACGCGCGCGAGATCTCTTCCATCGCGACCATGTGCGCGGTGTAGCCCAGGTTCGCGCCGCCGTATTCCTCGGCCACCGTCATGCCGAGCACGCCGAGATCGCCGAATTTTTTCCACAGATCCATCGGAAACTGGTCGGTCCGGTCGACCTCCGCCGCGCGCGGCGTGATTTCCTTCGCCGCGAACGTCGCGACGGCGTCGCGCAGCATCTCGATGTCCTCACCGAGCATGAATTGCACACCGGGCAGGTTGATCATGTCTCCTCCGTCTCCAGAAAGTGTGTGGCACTCACCGATTTCTGAGTTTCGCTCAAATCGAATGAATGCGCAGATTCATTGACCAATACAGCGGAAATTTTGCACAGTTTCGCGCCTCGTCGGGTCGGGCGTCAATAGTTTTTTGAGTGTTACTCAGATATCATGCCGAGATGACAGCCGCTACCGCCGACACCATGACCGCCACCGTCAAAGCCGACCGCGCCGACGCGCCGCGCGCGCCCGCCGGGCGCAAATCCCAGCAGCGCGTGCAGGACATCCTGCGCGCCGGTCGTGAAGTGTTTGCCGAAAAAGGTTACGAACATGCGACAGCCGCCGAGATCGCGCAGCGCGTCGGCGTCTCCGAGGCGACGGTCTTCAGCTACTTCCGCGGCAAGCGCGAGCTGTGCGCGCGCGTCATCGCGGACTGGTACGACGAAATCATCGCCGCATTCGAACACGGGATGCCCCAGGATGCGTCGGTGCAGCAGCAGTTCGCATTCATCGTGCGCACCCACCTGCGGCTGATGCTGGTGAACGGCACGGGGCTGTGCGCGCTGGTGCTGTCGGAAGGCCGCGCGAAGCAGCATGCGCTGAGCGACGAGCTCACCGCGCTGCAGCGCCGCTATACGGCGCCGCTGATGGACGTGCTCGCGCGCGGCCAGGCGGCCGGGCAGGTCCGCGCAGATCTGCCGCTGAGCCTGCTGCGCTCGATGGTGTTCGGGCCGATCGAGCACGTGCTGTGGGACGCGATCCTCGGGCACCGCAAGCTCGATACGGAGGCGACGGCCACGCAGCTCGTCGACATGCTGTGGGCCGCCGTGCAGCCGCCCGCGCCGGAACAGGCGGCGCTCGTGCGGTTCAGGAACGAAGTCGCGGAAGCGATGCGGCGGCTCGAAGGCGACGGCACGCGCGGGTGACGCGCGGCCGCCGGACGGCGGCACTGCGATGCCGCCGCCGTGGCGCGCCGGTCAGTTGGCGAGGCGGCAGTGCGTCAGCTTCAGTCCCGGCAGTACAGGAGCGTCGATATAGCCTTCGTTCAGGCAACTGAAGCGAAAGGCCGCCGACGTGACGAACGGCTTGATCTCGCCGCCGGGGAATTTCGGCTTCAGCGCATCCTGGTCGGCCACGTCGAAATGCGTGTCGAACTGTTCGCCGTCCGCCGTCAGCGCGCCGAAATACGTGCCGCCCGGGTCGCCGCCCATCCGGATCACGGCGCCGACGAACACGAGGCGCTTGCCGTCGTACTTCGTCTTCGCGGCGGCCATGTCCTGTGTATAGGCTTCGATCACGGCGCCGTAATGGGCGTCGATCGCGGGTCCGGCGTCCGGAGCCGCGCAAGCGGTCTCGTGAACGCCCGCCAGCAGCGTGCATGCCGCAAGCGCGGCCGCCGCGAACGGCGCGGAAATCTTCTTCATGGGTGGTCTCCCGTCCAGCGTGGTGGTTGAAGTGATTGAAGCCCGGCGCAATGCCGGATGAATTCGCTTCCGTTGCTTTAATCGTTCGAATGGCGGATGACGGCTGCGATCACTTCATCGCCCGCATGGTCGTGCGCGGTGCGTGGCGCCGCGCGGAACGCGACGTGACAGGAAGATGACATGGTGCGGCCCCCGGTTCTCTCATTGAATTTCACTGCGTCTGATTTTGGCCGCTACGGTAGCAGACGGCCGACGCCCCGACAACCAACGCCCGCGTACCGCCACCCGCCTCATTACAATTGAAAATGATTATCATTACGTTTATCATACGCACCCCGGCCGCTGCGAAGCCCCTCGGCCCGCGACACGATCCTTAGTACTCCGTTCCGCATCGATTCATGCCATCCCGTCGAACACTCCACCACGCCCGGCCCCTCCGTCCGTGGCGTACCAGCCTGCCTGCCCTGATCACCCTTTGCATCGCGAGCGGCACCCATGCGTCCGCCGCCGAAAACGCCGCCGCCGAGCCCGCCGAGCCGACCTCTTCCGCCAGGCCATCCGCGCGGCCGGCCGTGCGCCAGCTCCCGGCGATCAGCGTCAACGCGGCCGCGACCGTCGATCCGACGGTCGGCTATCAGCCGCGCACCACGAGCATCGCGGGCGGCAGCGACCGACCGCTAAAGGAGATTCCGCAATCGGTCGCGGTGGTCAGCAGCAGCGTGATGCAGGACCAGCAGGCGCGTTCACTCGACGACGTGCTCGGCAACATCAGCGGCGTCACCCAGACGAACACGCTCGGCGGCACGCGCGACGCGTTCATCAAGCGCGGCTTCGGGTCGAACAACGACGGCTCGGTGCTCGTCGACGGCGTGCGCACGCCGGTGCTGCACAGCTATCTCGCGACGATCGACCGCGTCGAGGTGCTGAAGGGCCCGGCGTCGCTGCTGTACGGGATGCAGGATCCGGGGGGCGTGATCAACCTCGTCACGCGCAAGCCGGAAGACACGCTCGGCGGCTCGATCTCCGCATCGCGCACGAACCACGGCGGCAGCAGCGCGCAGTTCGATCTCACGGGCCCGCTCGGCAAGCCGGGCCAGGTCGCGGGCGGCACGCTCGCGTTCCGGCTCACCGGCGAATACGACACGAGTCGCTACTGGCGCAGCTTCGGCCGCGAGCGCAACGCGCTGATCGCGCCCGCGCTGTCGTGGCACGACGCGAACACGTCGATCGACGTCAGCTACCAGTACGTCGACTACACGATGCCGTTCGATCGCGGCACCGTGCTCGTGAACGGCCAGCTCGACGACGCGCTGCGCTACCGCCGCTACGAGGAAGCGTGGTCGCAGAGCAGCGGCATCCAGGAAACGCTGCGTACGCGCATCGAGCACCGCTTCTCCGAGGCGTGGCGCGTGCGCGCGACCTACGGCTGGGGCCGCGACCGCTACGACCAGTACATCACCCGCGCGACCGCGTTCAACAGCAGGACCGGTGCGATGACGCGCTCGTCCGATGCGAACCTCGGGCGCAACGACTCCGACCAGATCGCGACGCTCGGCCTGCTCGGCAACGTGACGCTCGCCGGGATGAACCACGCGATCTATATCGGCGGCGAATACGAGCGGCAGCGCAGCTTCCGCGGCGACACGATCCGCGGCAAGGCGTCCCCGGGCTTCGACCTCTACGATCCCGTCTACGGCATGCTCGCGCCGGGCGGCATGCCCAACCCGAAGCAAAGCGACTCGCGTTCGGTCGTGCGTGCGTATTCGACGATCGTGCAGGACTCGGTGAAACTCACCGACCGCCTCACCGCGGTGGGCGGGCTGCGCTGGGAAAACTGGCAGCAGGAATCGGGGATGGGCCGGCCGTTCGTGTTCGCCGACCGCTCGCACGGCAACGTGTGGCTGCCGCAGTTCGGTCTCGCGTATGCGCTGACGCCTTCGCTGACCGCCTATGCGAACGTGAGCCGCTCGTTCAAGCCGAACGTCGCATCGAACGTCGCCGCGCCGCTTGCGCCGGAGTACGGCCGCGTGCTCGAGGCCGGGCTGAAGTTCAGCCTGAAACCCGCGATCACCGGCACGCTCGCGGTCTACCAGATCGACAAGCGCAACGTCGCGGTCACAGTCGGCGACATCACGTCGACGATCGGCACCGCGCGCTCGCGCGGGATCGAGCTCGACGTCGCCGGGCAGATCACACGTCACCTCAGCGTGATCGGCAGCTATGCCTATACGAATGCGACCGATCGCGACAGCAACACGCCGCTCGCCAACGTCGCGCGCCACACGGGCAGCCTGTTCGCCGTGTACGACACGGCCATCGCGAACCTGCCCAGCCGCTGGCGCTTCGGCGGCGGCGCGCGCCTCGTCGGCGCACGTTCCGGCGACACCGCGAACAGCTTCACGCTGCCCGGCTACGTAACCGTCGATGCGTTCGCGGCCTACGAAACGACGATCGGCAAGTTCCCGACGCGCTTTCAGCTCAACGTGAAGAACCTGCTCGACAAGACCTACTACCCGTCGAGCAACAGCAACCTGATCGTCGCGGTCGGCGAGCCGCGGCTCGTCACGCTGACGACGACGGTGTCGTTCTGATGGCCTGATGTTCCGATGGCCTGATGCGTGCGTGGGTCGGCCCGAACGCGGCAGCCCACGTACAACGCCCGCATCCACAGCCGCTCGCTACGCGTAGCGGCTCGCCCATTCTCCCCGGCACGTCATCCCCGCCGCTTCGCGACCTGTCACGGCGAATCCGCGCGCGTGATGCCGGGCAACAACGAACCACCCGGCGACAAAACATCGCCCCATCACCGGGCGAAACGAAAACGACAGCGACGCGCCCCGTTGCTCGCCGCCGACACCCGCGCCAGATTCCGCTTGACCGGCGTCTCGCGCGACACGTAACGCCATCATCCACGCGCCTCTCCGGCGCCCGCTTCGCCGCCCGCAAAAATGCATCCGGACGATGCAATTCTGCCCGCTCCCGAACCGCATCGCACACCGTATGATCGCCCCGGCCTTGTCTCAGGGCTGCCCTATGCGCGCCGTCATGTCCCTCCGCTCACGCGCTTCGCCCCAACCACCCAGCAAACATGTCCAACTTCTCACTCATCCTCGTCGTCTCCATGTTGAGCGCCTTTGGCCTGATCGCGTCCGACGTCTACCTGCCCGCGATGCCGTCGATGGCCCACGAATTCTCGATCGGCGCGTGGCAGATGCCGCAAACGGTATCGGCCTACCTGATCGCGCTCGCCTGTGCGCAACTGTTCTACGGCCCCCTCTCCGATCGATGGGGACGCAAACCCGTGCTGACGGCCGGGATCCTCCTGTACATCGCCGGCTCGATCGGCTGCGCAAGCTCGGGCGGCTTCGCGAGCCTGCTCGGCTGGCGCATCCTCGAAGCGCTCGGCGCGGCGTCCGGTCTCGTCATCGGGCGCGCGATCATCGCCGACACCTGCGACAGGAACGCATCCGCGAAGGTCTACAGCATCGTGTATCCGCTCGTGTCGCTGTCCCCGGCAATCGCGCCCGCGATCGGCGGATACCTGGCGGCGTGGTTCGGGTGGCGCAGCGATTTCCTGTTCGTCGCCGCGTTCGGCGTCGTCGCACTCGCGCTCGTGCAGTTTCTTCTGAAGGAAACGCGCCCGCCGGTCGCACCGGGGCAACATCGTGCCGCGCCGCTGGCCGGCTTCTCCAACGTGCTCGGGGATCGCGCGTTCATCCGCTACACGCTCGTCGTCTGTGCAATCTATTGCGCGTGGTTCGTCTACCTGACGCAGTCGCCGTTCATCTTCTCGGGCCTCGGCCTGTCGGAACAGCAAAGCGGCTGGCTCTACCTGCCGCTGACCGCCGGCATCGTTTCCGCCAACCTGGTCTCGCGCCGGATGCTCGACCGGCTCGCCTACGACTCGATCGTCATGGCCGGCGTGGGCTGCTTCGTCGCGGGCGGTATCGCGTTCGTCCTGTGCGAATCGTTGCATGTCAGAGGCGTCGTCGCGATCGTGCTGCCGATGTTGCTCGTCAGCCTGTCGAACGGATCGTCGCTGTCGCTCGCGGTTTCGGGCGCCATCGCGAGCGAACACGGGCGAGCGGCCACCGCGTCCGGGCTGGTCGGGTTCTTCCAGATCGGCAGCGCGTCGCTCGCGGCCACCCTGTCCGGCGGACTGCTCGGTACCGGCAGCCACGTGCTCGCCACGGCCATCCCGTTCTTCGCGATCGTCGCCGCCGTCGCGATCGTGCCCCGCTGGCATGCCGCGCGGCGCACGCCGTCGATGCGCAAGACCCTGCCGCGCTGAGCACGCGGCCTCGCGCCCGCGAACGGCCGGCCGCTATCGATAACGGTCGAACGACGCCGCGATCGCGGCGGTCACCGCCCGCACGCGCGCGGTCCGGTTCAGGTCCGTATGCGAGACGAGCCAGACCTGGTACGGTGCGGCTCGCGTCCGGTCGGGCCAGAGCCGCACCAGCGAATCGTCGTCGTGCGCCATGTACGACGGAAGCTCGCCGATGCCGATGCCCGACCGGATCGCGGTCGCCAGCATCAGGCTCGAACTCACTTGCGCGACCACGCGGCCGCCCTCCATCGGCTCGCCGCACAGCGTGTGGCCCTGGTTGGACGTGACGGAAGGCTGATAGACGACCAGGTCGTGCCCCGCGAAAGCCGCCCCGATCTCGGGGGCGCCGCGCGCATCCAGATACTCGCGACTCGCGAACAACCCGACGTCCCATTCGGCCAGTTTGCGGCGAACGAGATCGGGGTTCTCCGGCATCACGGTCCGGATCGCGAGATCCGCATCGCGCCGCGTCAGGTTGAGCACCTGCACGGTGGTCGTCAGGACCACGTGGACCCCGGGGCATGTCTGCCGGAGCTCCCGTATCGCCGGCACGACGAAGTCCATCGCCAGCGAGTCGGTCGTCGTCACCCGGACCTCGCCTTCGAGTCGGTCGTCCGAACCGTGCGCGCCCCGCTCGAACTCGCACGCCGCCCGCTCCATCGCTTCCGCCGCGCGCAGCGAATGCTCGCCGATCTGCGTCAGCGCATAGCCCGACGACGTCTTCAGAAACAGCTTCGCACCCAGCGCCTTCTCCAGTGCGGTCAGCCGCCGCCCCACCGTCGCCTGATCGACATCGAGAACGACCGCGGCCTCGCGCAGCGTCCCCGCGCGATGAACCGCCAAAAAGACCCGTGCATCGTCCCAATTCATGAATAACGCTCTCTCTCGCCAAAGCCCTGTTGCTCCGTCCGGGACCGATTATACAAGCCGGGCATCGGCCACTCCGACCATACGATCAGGTATCCGAATCAATTGAATCTCCCGCGACTTCCCGATGCGACTCGTCCGCCGCGTCCCGAGCCGACGCACATCGGCTCGCCACAACGTCGCGACGGTTCGGCGACTGAATGCGTCGCGCACGGCAACCGCCGGGGGAACCCGGCGACGCCAGCCGGAAGCCGTCCGGTCGCCCGCCGACGCGACGAAGCAACGAAGCAACGAAGCAACGAAGCAACGAAGCAACAATACACACATCCCTCGCGCGGCCGTCGCCTCAATCATCGGACCCCCGAATACCTCCCATCCGCTATCGCGATTTCCGCTGTCACCGGGATGCCTCTAGACTGGCTACGCCGCACGGCACCGCGGCACGCCCCACAAAAACGATTCCGGGAGATACCCCATGTCCGACCGGCAGGCGCGCCGAGGCGCGCTCAAGACACTCGGCCTCGCGGCCGGCACCGCATTGCTCGCGGCCACGCGCCAGGCTCATGCCGCCGCCCCCGAAACCGGCGCGCTGCTGCCCGGCAGCGCGACCCGCCTCGCCGACCTCACGCGCCGCCTCGCGGCCGCGCCGCGACGGCGCGATTTCAAGACGGTGCCGATGATCCTCGAGCGCCCCGATCAGTGGGATCACGCGGCGCTGGCCGAAGTGATCGGTTATCGCGGCGGGCCGAAGCAGGCGTGGGACAACACCGATCTCGGCGGCCCGTGGCTGAACCTGATGCGCAATTCGCTGAACGCGCAGATCTGGTCGTACGGCCATCCGGATTTCCTCGTCGTGTCGGCGACGCACGGCAGCGCGCACCTCGCGCTGTTCGACCAGGCCGCGTGGGACAAATACGGCCTCGCGAAATTCGCCGGCGCCGCGTTCCCGGCCAACACGCTGCTCGACGCGAAGCCCGCGCAATCGAACGGCGCGCAGGGTCACGAGTCGCCCGACGGCGCGTTCTCGCTGCACGACAACAGCATTGCCGCGCTGCAGCAGCGCGGTGTCGTGTTCCTGTCGTGCCACAACGCGATCTGGGAGCTCGCGGACCGGCTCGACGGTGCGAACGCGAACCCCGACAAGCTGCCGCTCGACGCACTCGCCGCCGACCTGACCAACCACGTGATTCCGTCGGCAATCGTCACGCCGGGTGCGGTCGGTACGCTGCCCGAGCTGCAGCTGGCCGGTTTCACGTACGCCAAATGAGCCCCGCAATGACATCGATCCAGACGCCCCCTTCGACACCGCGCAGCCCGCGCCGCGCGCTGCGCGCCGTGCTGGCCGCGTGGCTGTGCTGCGCATCGGCGCTGCCGCTCGCCGCGCCCGCGGATACCGCCGCAACCGTCTTTCCGCCGTGGCAGGACGGCCGCAACAACGACGCGACACGGCGCGGCCTCGAATTCACGGTGCCGCAGGTCGACGTGCTCGCCGATTTCCACGGCGACCTCACCGCGCCGAAGCTGGTGCTGTTCGTCGGCGGCAACTACTTCTTCGCGATGGCGCCGCTCGTCGCGAAGTTCGAGGAAGATCATCCCGAGTACCGCGGCCGCATCTACTGGGAAACGATTCCGCCCGGCCTGCTCGTGACGCAGATCCACGCGGGCGGCACGATCACCGTCGGCAACATGACGTGGACGGTCAGGCCCGACGCGTATTTCGCGGGGCTCGGCAAGATCGACGGGCTGATCGCGGACGGCACGCTCGAAGGCCCGGCCGTGCCGTACGTGACGAACCAGCTCGCGATCATGGTGCGCGCCGGCAACCCGAAGCACATCGCATCGCTGAACGATCTCGCGCGGCCCGACGTGAAGCTCGCGATGCCGAATCCGGCCTTCGAAGGCGTCGCGCGGCAGATCCGCGCATCGCTCGTGAAGGCCGGCGGCGACGCACTCGCGCGCACCGTCTACGACGACAAGGTGCGCGCCGGCACGACCGAGCTCACGCACATCCACCATCGGGAAACCGCGCTGTTCCTGATGCAGGGGCGCGCGGACGCCGGCGTGCTGTGGCAGTCCGAGGCGGCGTTCCAGGAACAGGTCGGGCATCCGCTGATGCACATCGACATTCCGGCCGAGCAGAATACGACGGCGATCTATGCGGGGGCGATGGTGAAGGACGCCCCGCACCCGGAAGCCGCACGCGCGTGGCTCGCGTTCATCCGGTCGCCGGACGCGTTCCGGATCTTCCAGCGCTACGGCTTCGGCCGATACGATACGGCGGCGCCGCCGTCGCACCTCACGCCCGGGCAGGACCGGCCCGCCGCGGGCTGACGGCTGACGGCCGCCGCACGCGCGCCAGACGACAAGGAGGGGACACATGAACGATACGGTCGACATACCGCGACGCCGGTTCGCGCCGCTGCTGCTCGCCGCGGCCGCGCTGCTGGCCGGCCGCGCGCACGCGGACGACGCGACGCCCGGCAGGATGATCGCGACGCAGGGCACGGCCACGGGCGTCGCCGCCTGCATCGGCTGCCACGGCAGTCATGGCGAAGGCAACGCGGCGGCCGGCTTCCCGCGCCTCGCGGGCATCCACGCCGCGTATCTGTCCGCGCAGCTCGCCGCGTTCGCGGACGGCAGCCGCCAGAGCCCCGTCATGCAACCGCTCTCGAAACAGCTGTCGCCGCGCGAACGCGACGCGGTATCCGCGTACTTCGCGAGCCTGCCCGCACCGGCCGGCGTCCCGACGCCCGACGGCGCGTCGATCGATCCGGCGAACACCGGCGCGTGGCTCGCGACGCGCGGACGCTGGTCGCAGGGGCTGCCCGCGTGCGCGCAGTGCCATGGCCCCGGCGGCCTCGGCGTGGGCGCCGCGTTTCCGCCGCTCGCGGGGCAGCCGGCCGCGTACCTCGCCGGCCAGTTGCACGGCTGGAAACACGGCCTGCGCCCGCCCGGGCCCATGGCGTTGATGCCGATGATCGCCGGCAAGCTGTCCGACGCCGACATCGACGCGGTGGCGGCCTACTATGCGCGCGGCGGCGCCGCCCAGGGAGACAAGCGATGATCGACCGCACGACGCTGATCCGCACCGCCCGCGCGACGCTGCTCGGCGCGGCCTGGCTACCCGCGCTCGCCTTCGCGGCCGCGCCGCAGGACGCCCCGGCCGCCGCCTCCACGCCCGCCGCGACCACCGCCACGGTGGCGGCGACGAAACCGTTCGCGCCGCCCGCCGAATCCGCGATCCCCGCCGACGCGTTCGGCAAGGCCGTGAAGCTCGGCGAGCAGATCTTCCTGCACACGCCCGAGTTCGCGGGCAAGTACGTCGGCAACAAGCTGACCTGCGCGAGCTGCCACCTCGACGCGGGCCGCCGGCCCGACTCGAGCCCGATGTGGGCCGCGTACCTGCTGTATCCGGCGTACCGCAACAAGAACGGCCACGTGAACACGTTCGCGGAGCGCCTGCAGGGGTGCTTCCGCTACAGCATGAACGGCAAGGCGCCGCCGGCCGGCGACCCGATCCTCGTCGCGCTGGAAACCTATTCGTACTGGCTCGCGACAGGCGCGCCGGTCGGCGCGAAGCTGCCGGGGCAGGGTTTCCCGAAACTGCCGCCGCCCGCGCGGCAGGCCGACTATGCGCGCGGCGCCGCGGTCTACACGCAGCACTGCGCGCTGTGCCACGGCGCGGACGGCCAGGGGCAGTCGAGCGGCGGCCACGCGGTCTTCCCGGCGCTGTGGGGCGCGCGCTCGTTCAACTGGGGCGCGGGAATGGGCGACATCCGCAACGCGGCCGGCTTCATCAAGGCCAACATGCCGCTCGGGCTCGGCGGCACGCTGACCGATCAGGAGGCGTGGGACGTCGCGACCTTCATGGACAGCCACGAGCGTCCGCAGGACCCGCGCTTCACGGGCTCGGTACAGGACACGCGTGCGAAATTCCACGACGCGCCCGATTCGATGTACGGGCGCAGCGTGAACGGACATGTGCTCGGCGCGCCCTGACGCGGCGTCCGGGCGTCCGGGCGGCCGGCGCGGCGCGGCCCGGGCGCTCACGGCCGCCAGCGATACACGATCATGCTCGTGCCGTTGTAGTTGTCCTTCGTGATCACGTATTCGCCGGTCGAGCGCAGGTACGCGCGGATCCCGTACATCGAGTCGACGTCGTTGCCGACGTCCATCGCCGACGCGTTCGAGTTGGTCAGCGTCGCGACGAGGGCGCCGGTGTCGAGATCGAACACGTCGACGTTCGGCACGGTGTGCACGTAGCCGACGAACAGGTAGCGGCCGGCCGCCGCGATCGATTTCGGGTTCGCGCTCGTCAGGTCGATCACCGGGTTCGGCGCGCCGGTGTTGCCGCCTTTCCAGCCGTGATAGACCTCGATGTGCCCGTTCATCGCCGTCCAGTCCCAGCTGCCCGCGAGCCCCTGCGCGAGGATCATCGTGTCGCTGTCCGACTGGTAGACGATGCGCGTGACCGGCGCCACGGTGCCCGGCACGGCGGTCGTCGACGGCTTGCCCCATGACGGCTTGCCGGTCGCGTCGAAGCCCGTCATCGGGTAACGGGTAATCGCGTCGGTTCCGTTCAGCCCGGCCCAGACGTCGCCGTTGCCGTCGATCGCGAAGCCCGCGGTGACCTGCAGCGTCGTGTTGAACGGCTTGCCCGGCAGCGAGCCGGCCGGATTCGCGATGTAGCCGCTCGCGGGAGTGAAGTAGTAGAAGTTGAAGTTGCCGGGGTTCTGGCCCGACGCGACGAGAATCCGGTTGCCGCCGACCGTCACGAGCTGGCCGAAGTGCTGGCCGCGCTGGTAGTCGTTCATGTCGAGGCGCGGGTCCTTCGGGTACGTGAACGGATCGATCGTGTTCGCGACGAACGTGCCGCCCGCCGAGCCTGTATACACGTTGTTGCCGCTGTAGAAGAACGCGCCGTCGGTCGACGGGTCGGGCGCGGCGATCGCCTCGAAGTTCAGCGCCTGCAGCTTCCATTGCAGCGCACCCGTCGGGCCGTACGCGTGGAGGTCGGTGCTGCCGTTGCGTCCGAGATCCCAGCCCCCGCCCCACGCGTTGTCGAGCACGTACAGGTTGCCGCCGGAATCCTTGCCGATGCCGACCACGCGCGTGAAGCGCTTGTCGCCGACCTGCCCCTTGATGCCCGTCGTCGTGTCGAGATAGCCGCCCTGCACGCCGAACGTGCCGATCTGCTGCGGCGCCCCGGCGAGACGGTAGATCTTGATGTTCATGTCCGGGCCCTGGTCGCCCACCATCAACTGCCCCATCGACGCATCGAAATACAGCGCCGACGGCCGCGCGCCGGCCGCCACCTGGATCGTGTTCATCAACGTGCCGGTCGGGCTGTACTGCACGACCACGCCCGCGCTCATGCGCGCCACCCACAGGTTGCCCGCCGCATCGAGCGCCAGCGCGCCGGGCCCGGTTACGCCGATGTCGCGCTGCCAGACGCCGTCCGTCGTGTAGACGCGCACGCGGTTGCCGTAGAAATCGCTCGCATACAGCAGGTTGCCGGCCGTCGCGAGGCCGGTGATCACGTCCGGGTTCGGGAGGCCCGTCCACGTGCTGACCGGGATGCGCAGGTCGCGCCGGTTCGTCGTGCGGTCGTAACGGCCGACCGAGCCGCTGCCGAAGGTGCGGTTGTAGCCGAGCGCGACGAAGATCGACGTCGCGTTGCCGGTAATCGCGCCGCCCTGGAGTTCGTCGTGAATGCCGATCGTGCCCATCGTCTGGCCGTTCCGGTAAAGCGCGACGCCGCCCGCGTTCTCGTCCCAGCGCGATGCCGTGTAGACCACGCCCTCGGGCGCGACCCACATCGAGCGCGCGGCGTTGCCGACATGCGCGGCCAGCGTGCCGTACGTGTTCGCGAGCCAGTCGGTCGAGTACCCCACTTGTGCGTGGCTCGCAGGCGTCAGCATCGCCATGCACGTTCCGAGCAATACCGCGCGAATCCGTTTCATCGACATGAATAGTGCTCCCGGACGATCGTTTGCCGATACTGTAAATCGCAGCACATTAAATATGGATGATTCAGGCCGATACGCATTGTCCGTTCCCCGAATTGTTCGGCACATTTTTTTATCCGCCGCGCCACTCCGCCAGAGACGGTCAGTCCCGCTCGATGCGCCGCCGCGGCTTGCCGGGCGCACCGTTCCGGTAGGTTTCACCGGCATTTTCTTCCGCACCACACGCACGCAAATGCGTCATTTTTCCTGAAGCGACCGTATTGCCTTTTTCATTCCACAAAAACGGTTCCGATGATTACAAATCGAAATTTAAATGAAAGAGAAAAAATAATGCTCGGCGCAATCGCCATAACGCGATCCGGCGCGGCAGCAGGAATGGGGGAAAGGCGGGAACGCCGCGCGCCGGCCATGCCGGCACGCGGCCGCAGTCATTCGGACAATGACGTCGAACGTCGGGCCGCTCCGGTCGTCGACGGATTCCGACGGCGCATCGGCGACGTCGCGGGCGCAAGCGTGCCGCGCAGCCCGTATCGGCTGCCGACACCGTTGCGCCCGCAACGATCGTGCCGCGTCGGGACAGCCGTCAGAACTTCTGGCGCAGGCCGACGCTGACGATCGCCTGCGACCGCGAATCGGACGAGTGACCGTTCGCCTTGTCGGACACCGACGCGGTCGCGGCCACCGGGCGGCCGAGCGCATCGAGCGTCATGCCCGACGCATGCTGGTACGCGCCGAGCAGGTACACGCTGGTGCGCCGCGACAGATCGTAGACCGCGCCGAGCGTCACGTTGTGGTATTGCGCGCGGTCGTCGATGCCGTCGACATCGCTGCCGCGCGTGTAGCTGTAGCCCGCGAACAATTGCGTCTGCGGCCGCACGTTCCAGCGCGTGAACACGCCCGCGACGTTGAACGTCGCGCGGCCGGTGAACAGCGACTGGCCGCCGCTGCGGTACTGCACGTTGCTGTAGTTCACGCCGACGACGGCCGCGCCGAAGTCGTACGTCGCGCCGGTCGAGACGATCTGCTGCGACTGCGCACTCGCGTAGCCCTCGTTGATCGACGAGTTGAACAGGCCGTCGTCGGTGCCCTGCCACTTGCCCGTCGTCGGGTCGGTCGCGCCGGTCTTGCTGTTGTCCGCGCGCTCGTAGCCGACGCCGAACCGCAGCGGGCCTGCCGCGTACGCCGCGCCGACGCTCCACGTGTTGCGCTGCTTCATGCTGCCCGGCTGGCTGCCGAAGCCGTACAGCGCACCGAACGTGAAGCCCGAGTAGTTCGCGCTGGTGAACTTGATCGAGCTGTCGACGCGCGCGGTCTGGTCGAGATCGTCGATATCGCCCGGGTGCGCGCCGAACCCGCCGATGAACGACGACGGGCCGACCGGGCTCACGAAGTCGTCGAGCGACGTGTACTGGCGACCGAGCGTGACCGTGCCGTAACGGTCGCTGCCGACGCCGAAGAACGCCTGGCGGCCAAACTGGCGGCCGCCCTGGCCCGACGTGCCGTTCGTGATGTCGAAGCCGTTCTCGAGAACGAACAGCGCGCGCATCCCGCCGCCGAGATCCTCTTTACCCTTGATGCCCCAGCGGCTGCCGGTCAGGTTGCCGGTCGTCAGCGCGACGTCCGAATGGCCGGTGTACGCGCCCGCCGAGCCGACCCGTTCGTTGCTGCGATAGGTCACGCCTGCGTCGACGACGCCGTACAGCGTCACGGAGCTTTGCGCGGACGCGATGCCCGCGAACGAGAGCAGCAGCGGGGCTGCGATCAGTTGCTTGTTCATGATTGTGTGTCTCCGGGCGTCGAACCCGTTGTTCTGGCTGGCTGTTGCGAGTAGTGGTGACGCGCGCGGGCGACGAGATTCGCCGGCGGTGCGAGGCCGGCGCCGGCCGCGCGCGACGACGCGGCGGGCATGCCCGCTGCGGCCGCCATGGTAAATGGAACCGGTTCCATTCGAAAGCAAGACAATGAAAACAGTTTCTTGCCAGAATTGAGATAGTCGAACGGGAGCGCCGTGTACGCGATGCGCCGTGCCTGTATGCCGCGCGTGGCGCTGCGCCCCGCCGATCGTCGAACGCATCCATCGGGAGTGACTTCATGCACGAAACGACCCCGCTGCACTTCGCCGGCATCGCGCCCGCCGGCCCGGCCGGCGGCTCGCGCTGCGGCGTGCGCCGCGCGGCCCGCGGCTTCGCGGGCGCAATGCGGTCCGGCCGCGCGCTGCCCGGCGCACACGCGGCGCAACCGCCGAAGCGCGCGGGCGTGCCGTGCCTCGACCGCACGGACGGCACGCTGCGGCTCGCGCCGACCGGTTCTCCGGCGCCGTACCGGCGTCAAGCCGCGTAGGGGGCCGCGCCGATGAGAATCGCCGCACCGCCCCGCTCCGGCGTACCGGGCCTGACACTCCGCCAGCTCGAACGCGCCGACCTCGACGCGTGGTACGCGTATCTGACGAACCCCGACGTCTTCCGCCACACGAGCTGGAACCTGCGCTCGCCCGACGATCTACTTCCGCTGTTCGACGCCATCGAATCGGTCGACCCCGATTCGGTCCGTCGTCTCGCCGTGATCGACGACGCATCGGGCGCGCTCGTCGGGACGATCGGCCTGCATACCGTATCCACCGTGAACCGCTCGGCGGAGATCGCGTACGATCTCGCACCGTCGCACTGGGGGCGTGGGATCGCGAGCGCACTGTGCGAGGCCGTCACCGCGTGGGCATTCGCGGACGGCGGCTTCATACGCATGCAGGCCGTCGTGCTGACCGGCAACGCGGGCTCCGCGCGCGTGCTGCAGAAGTGCGGCTACCGCTACGAAGGGTTGTTGCGCGCGTACAAGATGGTGCGCGGCACGCCGGGCGATTTCGCGATGTACGCGCGCCTCGCGACCGACTGACGCGCAGCCTGCGGCCCCGCCCTCGCCCGCCATTGGACGGCCCGCGCCGAATTGGCGACAATCGCCGTTCCCTGGCCCGACGGCCGCCATGAAGATTGCCGCGCGCTCCGACATCCACGGCAAGCTCGACGCGGTGCTCGACGGCGTCCACCGCCGCGTCGCGCGGCCGCGACGACTGGAGCGTCGCGCTACGCACCGGCCGGTGCTGACGCCCGCGCATTCTCCCTCCACCCCGCTTCGTTTCCTGGAAAACCGCGCCATGCCTGTACCGTCGCAACTGCTCTTCCTGCCCGGCGCCTCGGGCAGCACCGCCTTCTGGCAACCGCTCGCCAGCCGCCTGACGCATCCGGCCGAGCGCCGGATCGTCGGCTACCCGGGCTTCGGCGACACGCCGCGCGATCCGTCCGTCGACGATTTCGACGGCCTCGTGCGTCACGTGCTGGCACCGATCGACCGGCCAACCGCCGTGATCGCGCAATCGATGGGCGGCGTGATCGCGATGCGCGCGGCGCTCGACAAACCCGGCCTGATCACGCACCTCGTGCTGACGGTCACGTCCGGCGGACTCGACATGGAAGGGCTCGGCGCGCAGGACTGGCGCACCGGTTTCGCGGAAGCCAACCCGCAGCTTCCCGACTGGTTCCTGACGTTCCGCGCCGACCTGTCGCGGGACATCGGCCGCATCGCGCAACCGACCCTGCTGCTGTGGGGCGACGACGACCCGATCAGCCCCGTCGCGGCCGGCCGGCGCCTGCTCGAACGCTTGCCCGACGCGCAGCTGCATGTCGTGCCGGGCGGCCGGCACGATCTCGCGGCCGTGCATGCGCAGACGCTCGCGCCGCTCGTCGATGCGCATCTGCAGCGCGTGTGACGTCGCACGCATCGGCTTCGGCTTCGACTTCGACTTCGACGTCAGCTTCGGTTTTGGTTTCGTCGCGCCCCGGACACCGCGCGGCTCACACGCCGTCCCTCGTCACCCCGCATTGCGCAGCGTGAGCCGCGCCTCCAGCCCGCCACCGTCCGCCCGGTTGCTCAGCACGAGCGTGCCGCCCATCGCAAGCGCGAGTTGCCGCGCGATCGCGAGGCCGAGCCCGGTGCCGCCCGTCTCGCGGTTGCGCGACGTTTCCACGCGCCGGAACGGCTCGAACACCGCGTCGAGCTGATCGTCCGGAATGCCGGGCCCGCGGTCGAGCACCGCGATCACCGCGCCGCCGTCCGGCGCGGCCTGCACGTCGATTTCGGCGGCGCCCGCGAACTTCAGCGCGTTGTCGACGAGGTTGCCGACGATGCGGCGCAGCGCCTTCGGCCGCGTGACGAGCGCGAGCGGCGCGCGGCTGTGCAGCGCGACGTCCTGCCCCGCATCCGTGTAGTCGCACACGATGCTGTCGAGCAGCGCATCGAGATCGATGCGGCGCGCGGCCTCCTCGGTGCCGTGCAGCGTCCGCGCGTACGCGACGCCCTCCTTCACCAGATGCTCCATCTCCAGCAGATCCTGGCGCAGCTTCGCGCCTTGCGCGTCGTCGTCCATCACGTCGACGCGCAAGCGCATCCGCGTGATCGGCGTCTGCAGGTCGTGCGAAATCGATGCGAGGATCTGCATGCGTTCGGTCATGTACTGCGCGATGCGGTCCTGCATCGCGTTGAACGCACGCGCGGCGCGCGCGACCTCCGACGGCCCGCCTTCGTTCAGGCGCTCGCCCTTCAGGTCGGGGCCGAGCGCGTCGGCGGCCTGCGCGAGCTGCTTGAGCGGCCGGGTCGCGAGCCGCACCGCGAGCCAGCAGCACGCGGCCAGCACCGCGAGCTGCACCGCCAACACGACCGGCAGCCAGCCCGACAGCGGCACCGTCGACATCGGATGGATGTCGATCGTCAGCGGCGAGCCGTCGGTCAGGCGCAGATGCACCTGCAGATGCTCGCGGTCGCCGGGGATCGCGTTCGCGGTCAGCGGGTAGTCGCCGCCGATGCCGTCCGAGATCGACCGCTCGACGCGCGCCGACAGCCGCGCTTCCGGCGGCGTGCCGGTCTCGCCGGGCCCGAGGATGAACGCATAGCTGCGCCGCGCGAGGCGCGGCAGCCAGGCCGCCCGCTCGGCGGGCGGCAGGTGGTCGAGCAGCGCGACCGAGCTTGCCACCTCGCGCTCGATGTAGCCCATCATCAGGTTGGTGGTCGCCTGGTCGCGCTCGGTCACGGTGAGCCAGAACGACAGCGTCTGCGCGAGCGCGAGGCCCACGCACAGGATCAGCGCGAGCCGCGCGAACAGCGAGCGCGGCCAGCGCCACGGCATACGCGCGCTCATGGCGTACCGTCGACGGCGGTCACGGCCGACGAGAACACGTAGCCCTCGTTGCGCAGCGTCTTGATGTAGCGCGGCTCGCGCGCGCCGTCGCGCAGGCGCTGGCGCAGCCGGCTCACCAGCAGGTCGATCGAGCGGTCGAACGGGTCGGACTGCCGCCCCTGCGTAAGGTTGAGCAACTGGTCGCGGGTCAGCACGCGTTGCGGATGGTCGAGAAACACGCGCAGCAGCCGGTATTCGGCGCCGCTCAGCGCGACCAGCGTGCCTTCGGCGTCGAGCAGGTGGCGCCCGGTCGTGTCGAGCCGCCATTCGCCGAACGCGAGCATCGCGGCCGTTTCCGTCACCTGCATGCCGGGCGGCAGCATGCGCGCGCGGCGCAGCACCGAGCGGATTCGCGCCAGCAGCTCTCGCACCGCGAACGGCTTGGCCAGGTAGTCGTCCGCGCCCATCTCGAGGCCGATGATGCGGTCGGTTTCCTCGCCGCGCGCGGTCAGCATCAGCACCGGCACCGTGCGGAACCGGCCCGCGCGCAGGTCGCGGCACAGCGCGAGGCCGTCCTCGCCCGGCAGCATCAGGTCGAGCACGATCAGGTCCGGCGCACCGTCGTCCAGCGCGTTGCGCATCTCGCGGCCGTTCGCGGCCAGCGACACGCGCATGCCGTTCTTCTCCAGATAGTCCGCGATCAGTTCGCGGATCGCGCGATCGTCGTCGACGATCAGCACGTGATCGATCTTGTCCATGGGTCGTGTCGGGTTCGAGGTGGCCGGGCAGGCGATGCCCGCTTTTATACCGCACGGCGGGCCCGCGTTTGTATCCCAATGTATCGCGCCGCCATGACGACACACAACGTTGCACACGCGCGGCCGGCCGGACACATCGCAGATACGTCCGCGCCGCCTAATGGGGCCTGTCGAAACCCGTCCGGCCGCCGCCTCCGCGCGGCGGCCTCCCGCTCAGGAGAACGCCATGCCGACCCGCCTCAAGACCGCCGCCCTCGTCATCGCCCTCGCCGCCATGGCCGGGCTCGCCGCCTTCGCCGGCACCCGCGACGACGCCGGCATGCCGGCCTCGCAGGCCGGTACGGCGGCGCCCGATTTCGCGGGCATCGATCGCTGGCACAACAGCGCGCCGCTCACGCTCGGCCAGTTGCGCGGCAAGGTCGTGCTCGTCGATTTCTGGACGTACTCGTGCATCAACTGCATTCATACGATTCCGTACGTGAAGGAATGGGACCGGAAGTATCGCGACCAGGGGCTCGTCGTGGTCGGCGTGCATACGCCCGAATATCCGTTCGAACGCGACGCGGGCAACGTCGCCGACGCGATCCGGCGCTTCGGCATCCGGTATCCGGTCGCGCAGGACAACCGCTACGACACGTGGCGCGCGTACGGCAACCAGTACTGGCCCGCGCTGTACCTGATCGACGCGCACGGCAAGGTCGTCTATACGCGCTACGGCGAAGGCGGGTACGACACGACCGAGGCCGCGATTCGCGAAGCGCTCGCGCAGGCGGGAGACGGTGCGAAGGGCGCACCGCACGCGCAGTGACGCGCCGGCGCGCGGGCCCGCCCGCTCCGGGCGCTCACGTGCGCTTCGCGTCCGCCGCCTCGATCATCGCTTCCCCGATCGCGAGGTTGCCGTTCGCGACCAGCGCGTCGCCCGCGCCGCGGATATCCGCCTCGTCCTTGTTCTGCCCGAGCTTGCGCTTGCCGACGAACCGCGTGATCTCGATCTGCAGCCCGACGATCGACTGCACCATCATGTCGAGATAGTCCTTCGGCGCGTCGCCCATCTTCCACGGCGCCGGCTGCGACGCTTCGTGCGTGCGCGTCAGCCGCGCGACCACGCCGCGCACGAACTTCTCGTCGTCGCGCACCGTGATGCGCCCGTGCGCATGCACGACCACGTAGTTCCACGTCGGCACCTGCCGGTGCGCGACGTGCTTGCTCGGATACCAGGTCGGCGAGATATAGGCGTCGCCCCCACGAAAGATCACGAGTACCTCGTCGCCGTTCGCGACCTCCTGCCAGACCGGATTCGCGCGCGAGACGTGCGCGTGCAGTTCGCCGAGCCCGCCGTCGACGCGTACCAGTTCGAACGGGATGTGAATCGCGTCGAGTCCGTTCCTGCCGTGCGTGATCAGGCTGCCGAACGGGTGCTGCACGATCAGGTCGTGCAGCACGTCGGGGTTGGGCTCGTTGAATTCGGCGGGGACGTACATGTCGGCTCCATGGTCGTGCGGGGTTGAACGGGAACGGGCGCCGGCCCGTCATCCGCCGATTGTGATCGCAAACTGGTTTATGCTGTAGAACCGGTTTGGAACAATTTGAGCAGACCAGAATCATGGCAAGAACGGCCCGCAACGTCGACATCCCGTCGCTCGGCGCGCTCGATCGCTCGGCGGGCGACCTGAGCCGCCAGCTCGCGCAGGCGCTGCGCGACGCCGTGCGCCGCGGCGACGTCCGCCCGGGCGACACGCTGCCGTCCACACGGCTGCTGGCGGCGGCGCTGCAGGTGGCGCGCGGCACCGTCGTCGATGCGTACGCGCAACTGATCGCCGAGGGCTTTCTCGAATCGCGCGGCGGCGCGGGCACGCGGGTCGCCCACGCGCTCGCGGAGCCGCCGCCCGCCGACGCGCTCGTGCCACCCGCCCGGCGCCGGCCGGCGCCCTCCGGGCTGCCCGAGCCGGCCGCCACCTTCGCGCGGATCGCCGACGAGTTCCGCCCGCTGCCGGCGATGCCGTTCGCGATCTCGGTGCCGATCGGCCTCACCGCGCCCGACGACATCTGGCGCCGGCTCGGCAACCGCCTGCGCGCGCGCGGCGCGGGCGCGCCGTCCGGCTATGCCGATCCGCAAGGCGCGTTGCCGCTGCGCGAGGCGATCGCCGACTACGTGCGCCGGTCGCGCTCGGTGCGCTGCCATGCCGGCCAGGTCGTGATCACGAGCGGCACGCAGCAGGGGCTGCATCTCGCGAGCCGGATCCTGCTCGGCGAACACGATCGGGCCTGGGTCGAGAATCCGGCCTATCGCGGCATCACCGCGCTGCTCGAAAGCTCCGGGCGACCCGATGCGATGGTGCGCGTGCCGGTCGACGCCGACGGTCTCGACGTCGATGCAGGCGTGCGCGTCGCGCCGGATGCGCGCGCCGCGTTCGTCACGCCGTCGCACCAGTACCCGCTCGGCATGCCGCTGAGCATGGCGCGGCGCAACGCGCTGCTCGCGTGGGCGCGCACGCATCGCGCGTGGATCGTCGAGGACGACTACGACAGCGAGCTGCGCTACGAAGGCCATCCGTTCCCGTCGCTGCAAGGCCTCGATCCCGATCGCGTGATCTATCTCGGCACCTTCAGCAAGATCCTGTTTCCGTCGCTGCGGCTCGGCTACGTGATCGCGCCCGACGATCTCGTGCCGGCATTCTGCGGCGCACGCGCGCTGATGGATCGCCATGTACCGACCGCCGACCAGCACGTGCTGGCCGCGTTCATCGCGGAAGGCCATCTCGACCGCCACATCCGCCGCGTGCGCGGCGTGTATGCGGAGCAGCGCGCGCATCTGATCGACACGCTCGGCGCGCGGCTGCCGCGCGAACGCGCGTGGGTGCAACCGGGCGACCAGGGAATGCACGTCGTGCTGTGGCTCGCGGAAGGGATCGACGATCTCGACGTGGTCGCGCGCGCGGCGCAAGCCGGCGTCGCGGTGCGCGCGGTGTCGCCGATGTTCGCACCGGGCACCGCCCGCCCGGGGCTCGTGCTCGGCTTCGGCGGGTTCGGCCGCGCACAGATGGAAGCGGCCGCGCAGCGGCTCGCGGACGTGGTCGCCACAGCCGCCGGCGTCGCGCCGCGCTGATCGGGCAGCCCTCGCGCGACGCCCGGCCGGCCGCGATGCGCGGCCCCGCGTTGCCGGCGCGCGCGCCGACCGCGCCGGCATGCGGGCCGGTGGCCGGCTTCAGCCGCGCGTCGTCGTCGCGCGCCCGTCCGCGTACAGCCAGACCGACACGCCGTCGTCGCGCATCGCCGCGACCGGTTCGCCGTTGCGCCAGCGTTGCGCGATCGCGGCGCGGCGGACATGCCAGGGCATCAGAAACGTGCGCGCGGCGTTGCCGTCGAACAGCGCGTCGTCGCCGATCCTCGTGTATCGGGCCGGATGCAGCACGGTGCCGTCCGCACGGAACACGCCCGCGCGCATGTCGCCGCCGTCGCACTCCACGCCGGCCAGCCAGCCGTAACCGTTACCGAAGAACAGGCCGGCCACATCGTCGCATCGCCCCAGCGAAATCGTTGCGCCCGCATCCAGATCGCAGATCGCGAACCGCACCGGCTCGGCCGACTCGATGCCGACCGCATAGCGCGTGAACAGCTCGCGCGGCACCGCCGCGTCGTCCGGCAACCAGGACAGCGCGCCCATGTTCAGGAAGTCGAACGGCGTCAGCACCCGGTCCAGCCCGTCGACGATCGCGCAGCGCCCGTCGCCGCGCCGCACGATGTGGCGAATCGCGCCGGGCTCGGCCACGTCCTCCGTCCGCCCGTCGTCGATCAGCTTCGCGATTTCCGCGTAACGCGGCGCGACGACCGTCCGGCCCTTCAGATCGACGAGGCCCGTGTGCCCGCCCCGCTCCGCGAGAAACGCACCGCATTCGGACGACCATTCGAGCGACGTCCATTCGGGCCGCGCCAGCCATTGCCCGTCGCGGCCGGCCAGCCCCCAGTGCTCGCCCTCGCGCACCGCCACGGCCTTGCCGTCCACGAACTCGTGCGTATCGTCGAAGCGCGGCGGAATCACCCACGCGCCGTTCGTGTCGACGAAGCCCCAGCGCTCGTCCACGCTCGCGGACACCAGCCCGTCGGAAAACTCGCCGACATTGTCGAGCACCGGTTCGAGCATCCACGCGCCGTCCGGGCGCACGAACCCGAAGCGCTCGCCGACGCGCACGCACGCGATGTCGTCCGTGAAGTCCCACACCTCGTCGAACGCGGGCTCGCGCAAAACCTGCCCCCCGGCGACGCCGGCGGACAGCAAACCGACCCGGCCGTCGCGCGCCGCCCACAGCACGAGATGATCGCGCGCGCCGCTGCGCCACAGGCCCGTCCATTCCGGCGGCACGATCACCTCCCACGCATCGTCGCTTTCGCGCCGCACGCCCCACAGGCCGTTGCGCCCGCGAAAGCTGAACGTGTCGTGGTCGAGCCAGTTGCCCTGCACCTCGGCGGGATCGAACATCCCGGCGAACGTCACGCCGCGCGGCGGCTCCTGGCGCGCGAAATAGTGATGCGACAGGCAACCGAAACCGAACCCCCACGCCCAGTCGCGCCAGTCCGGCCGCGCGTCGATCTCGAGCGCATCGCGCACGCCGCGCACGTCGCGAAAGTCCATGCAGTTCGCGACCCGCCACCACAGGCGCGTGCAGGTCACGCGCTCCCGGTCGATGTAGTCGTCCGGATTGCCGTCGAGCCACGACAATTCGTCGAGATTCGCGGAAATCCGCGGCGCGCCGTGCGCCTCGCCGAGCGCGTCGATCGTTTCGCCGAGATGGCGCACCAGCGCATCGAACTGCCGCGCAAGCGCCGGATCGTCGCCGGGCAGCGGATGCGCGACGACGAACGACGCCAGCCGGTCGATGCGCGCCAGCGCCGCACGCGCATCGCTGGCGAGATTCGGCGTGCCGGCGTCGCCGAACACGCGCTGATCCGTGATCGCTTCGCCCGCGCCGCCGTCGGCGAGCAGCAGCCGCCACAGCAGCGGAAAGTGATTGTTGGATTCCGCGAACTCGATCGTCCGCGCGTCGTCGCCGTCACCGGCCTGGAGATAGAGCCATGCTCGATTGCCCATCGGAAGGGTCGCCCTCGTCGTTGTCGTGTCGTCTCGCGCCGATTCGTGCCGATTCGGCCGATTCGCGCGCAACCGGGCGCCAATATAGCGAACGCACGCGAACCGTGCCACACGACACCCGACCGGCAGGGCGCCCGCTCGGGCCGCCGGCGGGCCGATCCTCGGCCGGCGGACACCCGCCCGGCGCTCAGCCCGCCGCGAGCGCGGCGGCCAGCGTGTCGAATTCCGGCGCCCACGCCGCGCGCCACGCGGCCTTCGTCGCGTCGTCCACCCACGCGCCGTCGATCCCGTTCAGCATGAACTGCTTCAGCTCGGCAACGGTGAAGCCGAAATGGCCGAACATCAGCTCCCACGCCTCCGACGGGTTCACCTTGTGCAGCGTCGGATCGTCGGTGTTCGGATGGATCTTCAGGCCGAGGCCCGGCATCTTGCGCATCGGATGCAGTTCCGCCCATTGCTCCGGCGGGAGCGTGCGCAGGTAGTACGAATTCGTCGGCACGACGGTGAAGACGATCCCGCGTTCCGCGTAGCGCGCGCACAGTTCGGGGTTGTCGACGATCGTATAACCGTGGTCGACGCGATCGACCTGAAGCAGATCGACCGCCGTCTCGACGTTGCGCCACGGCATCCCGAACTCGCCCGCGTGCGCGGTCGTGCGAAATCCCGCCGCGCGCGCATTGCGGTAAGCCTTCCAGAACAGTTCCGGCGGCCGGTCGTTCTCGCGATAGTCGATCCCGAGCCCCGCGACTTCGTCCGCGCGATGCGCCTTCATCCACTCGACGATCGCAACCGCCTCGTCCGGGTCCTGCTCGCGGTCGATGCTCGGGATCAGGCGCGCACCGATCCCGAAGTCGCGCGCGGCGTCGCGGATCGCCGTCACGATCGCGGCCTGCGCGTCCGCATACGCGATGCCCGACACGCGCACCGTGCCCGTCGGGTTCCAGAAGAATTCCGCGTGCCGGACGTGGTGCGCGGCCGCGTCCTCCAGATACTCGTACGCGATCCGCCGCAGGTCGTCGGGCCGCGTGAGCAGATACTTGTCGAGCGCGCGCAGCACGTGCAGCACGCCCACCGGCTTTTCGCCGCGCGCGTAAAACGCGTCGATTTCCGCGCGCTCGATCGGCGCGCCGCTGCGCGCCGCGAGCGCGACGAACGTTTCGTGACGCACCGCGCCGAGCAGGTGGCAATGCAGCTCGACCTTCGGCAGCGCGTGGAAGAAGGCGCGATGCGCGGGCGTGATCTCGATGCCCGTGCGCGCGGCCGGGACGTTCCCTGGTGTTCCGTTCATGTCAGTCTCTTGTTGCGGTGGTGCCGATGCGTCGCGCAAGCCGTCTCTCAGTGCGGCTTCACGACGGTCCAGAAGTAATAGCCGAGCGGCATCGCGAGCACGACGAGCCCCCACGACACGTCCCGCCGGCGGCCGGCGAGCAGCTTGACGAGCACGTAGCACAGCAGCCCGCCCGCGATGCCGGTGCCGAAGCTGTTCGACATCAGCGTGAGCAGCACCATCGACATCACGGGCAGCGCATCGGTGAAATCGTCGAAATGCGTGTGGCGGATCGTCGCGAACATCGACAGCCCGATCAGGATCAGCGCCGGCGCGGTGGCCTCCTTCGGGATCGCGAGCGCGACCGGCACGAACAGCAGCATCGCGGCGAACAGCACGGCCGCGGCCAGCGACGACAGCCCGCTGCGGCCGCCGGCCTCGACGCCCGCCGCCGATTCGATCAGCGCGGTCAGCGCTGGGATGCCGAACACCGGCCCGATCGTGGCGGCGAGCGAATCGACGAGGAACGGCCGGTTGATGTTCGGCAGGTTGCCTTGTTCGTCGAGCAGGTTCGCCTTCGCGCCGACCGCGAGCGCGGTGCCGAGCGTCGAGAAGAATTCCGCCGCGAAGAACGCGAACAGGTACGGCGCGGCCGCGAGGCTCAGCGCACTGCCGATGTCGAGCTTGAACGCGATCGGCGCGATGCTGTGCGGCAGCGACACGAACGACGCGGGCAGGTGCGTGACGCCGAGCGGCACCCCGGCCGCCGCCGCGGCCAGAATCGCGATCAGGATCGCGCCGGGCACCTTGCGCGCCTGCAGCACGATCGCGACCGCGAGGCCGATCAGCGCGACGAGCGCGCCCGGCCGCGAGAAATCGCCGAGCGCGAATGCGTTGGTCTTCGCGTTCGCGACGACCATCCCCGCGTTGCGCAGCCCGAGCATCGTGACGAACAGGCCGATCGACGCGCCGAGCCCGAGCTTGATCTGCACCGGGATCAGCTTCATCACCACGCCGCGCGCGCCGAGGATCGTCAGCAGGAAAAACAGCACGCCCGACACGCACGCGATCCCGAGGCCCGTCTGCCAGCCGACGTGCTCGGTGGTCGCGAGCGTCACGCCGATGATCACCGAGCCGCCGATGCCGGGGCCGACGAGGAACGGCAGGTTCGCGTAGAGCCCCATCAGCGTGGTGAACAGCACGAATACGACGATCGTCGCCGTCGTCGCCGCGCCGCGCTCCATGCCGCCCGTCGCGAGCAGCGACGGGATCACGACGAGCAGGTACGCGGCCGCGAGAAACGACGTGACGCCCGCGATCGTCTCGGTGCGCACGCTCGTGCCGCGCGCCGCGAGCGCGAAGCGGCGTTCGAGCCAGTTGGCCGGCGTGCGCGCCGGCATCGTGTCAGTCGCTGACATGGTGGTTCTCCCGTGATTCCGAATATTGTCCTGTGTCGGTTCGCGCGGCGCGGTCTTATACTGCCGCGTACCGCATCCCGACCGTTATTGCCCGATGTCGTCCGATCGCTCGTCGCTGCTGCCCGCGCTCACGCTGCGGCAGGTGCAGCACTTCGTCGTGCTCGCCCACGCGCGCAGCTTCACGCAGGCCGCGCAGGCGCTGTCGCTCACGCAACCCGCGCTCACCGCGTCGATCCGCCAGATCGAGTTCCTGCTCGGCGGGCGCCTGTTCGCGCGCTCCGCGCACCGGCTCTCGCTGACCTCCGCCGGCGAAGCCGTGCTGCCGCTCGCCGAACGCCTGCTCAACCAGGCGCGCGGCACCTTCGACGACATGACGCGGCTCATCGGCGAACGCATCCAGACGGTGCGGATCGCCTTCATCCCGTCGGTCGCGGGCCGCCTGCTGCCCGCGCTCAACGCACTGCGCGCCGCCCACCCGACGCTGCGCTTCACGCTCACCGACCTGCCGAACAGCGCGCTCGTCGAGGCCGTGCGCGACAGCGTCGCGGATCTCGGCATCGGCGTGCGCGAGCCGGACGGCGACGACGGCACGCTGCGCTACCGGCAACTCTTCGAGGACGAGATCGTGATCGTCGTGCGGCGCGACGATCCGCTCGCCCGCGCGAAAAGCGTCACATGGGCGAAACTCGTCGATCGCGAGCTTGCGGTGTTCGTGCGCGGCAGCGTCAGCGAATCGCTGCATCGCACCGGCGGCGCCGAGAAGCTGCGCCTGAACGTCACGTACCGGATGGAATACACCGAGCCGCTCTACGCGCTCGCGCGCAACGGCCTCGCGACCGCCGTGCTGCCGAGCCTCTACACGATGCATCTGCACGACCCCGAACTCGTCGCGCTGCGCGTCGACAAGCCGCGCGTCACGCGCGCGATCTCGCTGATCTCGCTCGCCGGCGACGATCGCGGCCCGCACGTGCGCGCATGCCGCGAGTGGATCGCGAAACACATCTGACGCGTCCGCCCGCCGCGCCCGCACTCAGGGCAGCTTCGCGATGCGCTCGACGAGCGTCGCGTAGAAGCGGTCCGCGTCGACTTCGTTGATCCACGTCGCGTTCGCCGCGCGGCCGCTGCGCCCGTTCCAGTCGACCACCGTCTCGCCGAGCGTCCACTGGCCGGCCGTCTCGACCGCCACGTTCACCTTGCGTCCGCCGAACAGCGTCGGATCGACGAGATAGCCGACCGCGGTCGGGTCGTACATCGGCGCGTCGTCGACACCGCGACGCTTGCGGTTGTACGCCAGCTCGGCCGTCATGATGTCCGCGACGATCGCGCCGCAGCGGTTGCCGAGCGCGCGGAACGGCGCGACGCGCGCCGGCGTGATCGGCGCCTTCACCGCGACGTCGCGCGGCAGCACGACGATCGGCACGCCGCTGCCGAACACGACGTCGGCCGCCTGCGGATCGACGTAGATGTTGAACTCGGCGGCCGGCGTGATGTTGCCGCGCTCGAAGAACGCGCCGCCCATCAGCACGATTTCACGCAGCGCGCCGCGGATCTGCGGCGCTTCGACCAGCGCGGTCGCGATGTTCGTCAGCGGGCCGAGCGCACACAGCGTCACGCTGCCCGGCGCCGCGCGGCCCAGCGTGTCGACGAGGTACGACACCGCGTGACCGGCGGCGAGCGGCGCCAGCGGCTCGTGCAGTTCGACGCCTTCGAGCCCCGTCCTGCCGTGCACGTTCGCGGCCGTCACGAGTTCGCGCACGAGCGGCCGCGGGCAGCCCGCATAGACGGGCAGCGTCTTCGTGCGGCCGGCCCAGTCGCGGACGATCCGCGCATTGCGTTCGGTCAGGTCGAGCGGCACGTTGCCCGCGACGGCGGTCAGCGCGCGGACGTCGAGCCGGTCCTGCGCGCCCAGCGCGAACAGGATCGCGATGGCGTCGTCCTGCCCCGGGTCGGTATCGATGATCACCGTGCGGCGAGCGGCGTCGCCGCCGGCGGCGAACGCGCCCGTCCCGGGCAGCAGCGCGGTGCCGGCCAGCGCGGCGGAGCATTTCAGGAAGGTGCGTCGGGATGCGATCGGATGGGTCATGGTCGGGCTCAAAAGACGTGCCGGATGCCGAGCGTCGCCATCATCTGGCGCGTGCCGGTCGAGCGTGCGTACGCGAAGATCTGCGCATGCTCCGCGTCGCCGGCCGCCTGCTGCGCGATCACGGTCAGCGCGACGTCGGTGCGTTTCGACAGGTAGTAATCGGCCTGCAGGTTCACCTGGTGCCACCGCGGACGCTTGTCGATCACGTCGTACTTGCCGTTCGTGAACGCATACGCGGCGCCGAGAAAGAGCTGCGGCGTCATCGTGTAGACGACGTTCACGCCGAGGTTCTGCAGGTGCAGATGCGTGTTGTCGAGGTAATCGTAGCGCACGTCGGTGAACATCGCGGCGAACTGCGCGCGGCCGATCGTATAGAAACCGCCCGTGCCCGCGATCCGCTGCCGGCTCGCATACGCGGCCGGCGTCATCGCGCTCTTGCTGAAGATCAGCAGCGGCGACGCATAGTCGTTCGCGATCGCGCCATCCTGGTTCGTCGCGCTGTACGGATGGTTGTACTGCGCATAGACCGCGCTCCAGCGCAGCGCCCCATGCTCGTAGCCGAGCCCGAAGCTGTACGCGCTGTTGTTCGCGAAGCCCGTTGCGTTGCTGAAGCCGTACAGCGCGGTGAATTTCAGGCCGCGGTAATCCGGGCTCACGTACTTCACCGAGTTCTGCACGCGGATGTCGTTGTAGCCGTTGTCGTTGTCGCCGATGTTCACGCCGTTGCTCGCGATGATCACGGGCCCGATGTAGTCGTGGATCGCATCGTACTGGCGGCCGAACGTCAGCGTGCCGTAGGTGCGGTCGGCAAGGCCGACATAGGCCATGCGCCCGAACTCCCGGCCGTTCTGCGCGGCCGTGCCCGTCATCACGTTGAAGCCGTTCTCCAGCTGGAAGACCGCGGACAGCCCCTGCCCGAGATCTTCCTTGCCCTTCAGCCCCCAGCGCGGGTTCTGGTTCGTGCCGGACAGCGCCTGCCAGGCGTTCTTGCCGCCCTGGTTGGTCGCGAACCCGACGCCGGCCGAGATGAGACCGTACAGCGTGATGCTGCTTTGCGCACTGGCATGCGTCGCGAAGGCGCCGAGCATCGCGAGCGGGGCGAGCTTGTAGAAAGTTTTCATGCGGGTCGTGTGATCGGTGGTGGTCCAGGCGCGGCAGGGTTCCGCGAAACTGGCCTCGACTATACGAACCCGGATCGGATAATAAAAGTTTGCTTTTCTTATGTGTCGATAAAACGGATTTATTCTCAACCCGGCCGCGCCCGCACCCGCCCGGCCGGCCGGCGTCAGTCCGCCGTGTCGCCGCTCTTCGGCACCTTCGACCACGCCTTGCGCCCCGGCAACGGCGACCAGCCCGGGCGCGTCTTGCGCGCGCTGTCGATCACGACCAGGTAGCGGCCCGCGATCGGCGTGATGTCGCGATCGCGGCGCAGCACCCACAGCGACTTGCCGGCCTCGACGCGCGCCTGGTAATCGTCGTCGAGCAGCCCGTGCCGGTCGAAGAACACGTTCAGCGACGCGGGAATCCGCACGCACCCCTTCGAATGCCGGATACCGAGCAGCGGCTCGAGGCGATCGGGGTCGGTCGCATGCATCTGGAAGCGCATCGGCGAGACGCCGCCCTTGCCCCAGCCGCGCTCGCCGTCCACCCAGCCGAAGTCGTAGATCCGCAGGTCGCGGCGGCCGTAGCCGCGAATGCCGTTTTCGTTGGTCGTGCCTTCCGCACGGAAATCCATGTTGTCCGGCGAATGATGGAATACGCCGAGCGGCGTCAGGAAATGATCGTACTGGCCCGGCCGCCCGGTGCCGACCGGCGATGCGCCGATCATCAGCCACGCGTCGGCCGGCGTCGCGCGGAAATAGATGAAGAGCGCCTGCACGTTCGGCGCGCGGTCGACCAACGCGACGTATTCGCCGGCCAGGTCGCCGAGATCCGCATCGGCGAGCGCTTTCTGGAGCCGCTCGCCGTAGGCGCGCTGCTCGCTCGCGGGCACGTTCAGACGCCGCGTGACTTCCTGCGTGAAGCGCTTGCGCATGTCGACCGCGCGCGCGGTCGCGTTTTTCGCCTCCTCCGCCGACAGCGGCGGATGCCGGCGCGGCGGGATCGGCGCAGCCGGCTCGGCCTCGCCGGCAGGCGCGGGGGACGCGGCCGAAGCAGGCGCGGCGGCGGAAGCGGCCGATGCCGCCGATGCCGCCGATGCCGCCGATGCGCCCGACGCCGGGACGGCAGGTTCCGCCGGATGCGCGGATGAGGCCGCAGACGCAGGAGGCTGCGCGGCGGAAACGCCGGACGATGCACGCGCCGGCGCTGCGGAATGCGCACGGGAAGTCGCTACCGCGGGCGGCTCGATCGAAGAGGATGACGCCGCGGCGGGCACTGCCGTGTCGGACGCCGCAAGGGCCGGCTGCCCGACAAGCACGGAAATCGGCAGCGCGGCGGCGAGCCAGAGACACGCGGCCGCTGCGCGGGCAAGGCAACGCGGCTTCGCAAATGGCCGCGTCAGGCTGAAAGGCATCATGGGTTCGAAACCACCGGCCGATCCCGCCGCCGCATGCTGCTGTCGCGAACGGCGCATCTTCCGCGCGAGCCGTCGACACGCCGGGCACATCGTGCGCGCCCGACGCCGACGCCTCTTCGCGGCGGAGCCGTTCGCCGTTGCAACGCGGATGGTCCGATGGCGGCTAATGAGTCGTCAGGTCTTTTATTTTACGCGTCCGCACGGAAATCGGCAGCGACGGCAATCGCGCTTTACGGCGGATTTGCGCTTCGTCACGCTTTGTTTCAACCGGTTGCCGTTCGCATTTTCGGCATGTGGCAATCTTGCCGGTCGGGCGTTCGAACCCGACACGCAGGCCAACTCCTTTTCGGAACGATTCGATCGCATTGCGCCAATCGATTCGGATATCGAATCATTTTCCATGCCACATTGCCCGACGCAACCATATCGCACGCGTATCGCGTACCGCGTGCCGCATGAAACGTGCGGCACGCGCGTACGGCCCGCCGTTACCGCGAAATGGTTTCGAGCGCGATGCCCTTCGTGCGCGGCCCCATGAACCCGATCGCGGCCATCACGACCACCATCGCGCCCGCGATGAACGCGAACACGCCGAAGGTCCCGAAGCCCTTCAGCACGGCCGCGATCACGAACGACGAGAAGATCGCCGAGAAGCGGCTCCACGAATAGACGAAGCCGACGGCCCGGGCGCGGATCGAGGTCGGGAACAGTTCGGCCTGATACGCGTGGAAGCTGTACGACATGATGTTGCTCGCGAGCGTGAGGCCGATGCCGAGCACGATCAGGAACACGCCCACCGTCGTCTGGCTGAACAGCAGCCCGCAGACGACGATCGCCGCCGCCATCGCGACGATCACCGACTTGCGCTCGAAGCGATCCGCGATCACGAGGCCGATCAGCGGGCCGATCGGGGCCGCGAGCGCGATCACGCTCGAATACATCAGGCTCGACGTGATCGTGATGCCCTGCTTGATCAGCAGCGTCGGCACCCAGTTCGCGAAGCCGTAGAAGCCGACCGTCTGGAACACGTTGAAGATCGTCATCATGATCGTGCGGTTGCGATACGGCTGCACCCACATGTCGCGGAAGCTGCCGCGCGGCGGCACCGGCTCGGCCGGCGCGGGCGGCGGCAGCGGCCGCCCGTATTCGGCCTCGACCTTCGCCTCGAGCGCGCGCATGATGCGGTCGGCTTCGTCGACCCGCCCCTGCTGCGCGAGCCAGCGCGGGCTTTCCGGCAGTTCGCGGCGAATCCACCACACGAACAGCGCGCCGTGCGCGCCGATCAGCACGACCCAGCGCCAGCCGTCGAGGCCGAACGGCGCGTGCGGCACGAGCAGGTACGCGAGGAACGCGACCACCGGCACCGCGACGAAGCCGACCGCCTGCTCGCACGCGAATGCGCGGCCGCGGATCTGCTTCGGCACGAGCTCCGAGATGTACGTGCCGATCGTCACCATCTCGACGCCGAGGCCGAGACCGACGACGAAGCGCCAGAAATTCAGCCCGGCCGCGGTGTCCTGGAACGCCATCACGACGTTGGCCGCCGTGTACCACAGCAGCGACCACGTGAAGATCGCGCGGCGGCCGAAGCGGTCGGCGAGGAAGCCGCACGCGATCGTGCCGATGAAGAGCCCGGAGAACAGCGCCGCGATGAAGCTCGCGACGCCCGTGGTGCCGAACAGGCCGTGTGTCGTCGCCGACAGGATGCCGCTTTTCACCAGGCCGGGCGCGACGTAGCCGCTGTACAGCAGATCGTAGAGTTCGAAGAAAAAGCCCAGGCTCAGCAGGACGACGAGTTTCCAGACGGTGCGGGTAGGCGGCAGGCGGTCGAGGCGGGCCGAGATCGCGCCGGGGTCGATCGCCCCGGAACGGGCGGCGTCCGCTGCGGCAAGCGGGGCAGGCTGGGTGGATGCCATGGTGGCAAGTCTCCGGATTCTTGATTGTCTTGGCGCCGCCAGGGGAAAGCTGGCGAGCGGCTCCGCGCATTTTAGCGAGGCGCACGCTTCCGTTCACTCATATTGCGACGACTCCGACCGGATCGACGCCAGCAGGTCCGGCGGCGACACGAGATGCCCGCGGCCCGCCGGCACCGGAAACACCGAGCACAGCCTGCGATCCTTCGCCATCCCGGGGAGCCAGCGCGTCAGGAATGCGTCGAGCGGAATCGCCTCCGGATGGAAGCACGCCCATTGCGCGTCGGCGCAGATCGCCGCGAAGTCCTGCTCCGGCCAGACCGGGATCGCGATGCGGCCATCCGCGCTTGCGGTCGCCCACCCCGTATCGAACAGGCCCCACACGACCTCCGAATCGGCGATCCTGCGAATGAAATAGTCGAATCGCGCGCGAGCGTCGAGCCGCAGTACGCTTTCGATCTTCTCCCGGTGAACGGCCATTCATCGCCTCGATTTCGATGTCGGGTCCGACGGACATCGGCCACGTTCAAGTCGCCCGATTCACGCGGCGGGCACGCCTGCTCCGCTTATCCGGTTCGATCCCGCGCCGATCGCATGTAAATTTCGTAACCATCTGTCCCGTCGCGGGCTGCCGGAAATACGCCCGTTCCGGCGCAACCCGGACGCCACGGCCCCTGTAAAACGGGGCGAAAGGGACTTTCCGTGCCCGTCGCGCATGCCCGGCTGAGGGCCCCCACGGATGCACATCCGGAAATCGTACATCGCCACACCCCGGTAACATGCTACCGGACCAACCACCGGCTTCCGGGCGCCTTTCGGCGATCGGCACTGTCGGCAAATCGTAAGCATTCCATGTCCACATCACGACTCTTCACGTACGCCCGCCGGATCGCGCTGATCGCGCTGCTGCAGTTCGCGGCGGTCGCGACGGCATCGGCGCTTCCGGCGGCCGCTTCCGCGCCCGTCGCGAGCGGCGTCGGCGCCCCCGCGCCGGCCATCTCGCTGCCCGACGCGCTCGCGCAGCTCAAGCAGATGCAGGTCGAACTCGACCGCATCAAGCAACAGACGTCGACAACGTCCAACAGCAAGGAGCTGGACGCGCTCGACGATTCGGCGCAGGAACTGGGCGCCGACGTCGCGCAGTTGCAGAACGACCTCGCGCCGCAGCGCGCGCAGGTCCAGGCGCAGCTCGACGTGCTCGGCCCGCCGCCTGCCGACGGCGCCGCGCCGGAAACGCCGGCCGTTGCGCGGCAACGGGCCATGCTGAATGCGCGCAAGACCCAGATCGACGCGGCGCTGAAGCAGGCCGCCGACCAGAAAACCAGCCTCACGAACCTGGCCGAGCAATTTGCGAAGCTGCATCGCGGCCTGTTGAAAAACCAGCTCGCGTTCCGTTCGGGCGGCATCTTCAGCGCGCAGTTCTGGCTGCCGCTGTTCCACCTGTCGCCGGACGACCGCCAGCGGCTGGAAGATTTCGACGACGAATTGCACGACATGGTGCGTTCGTCGTGGGTGCCCGGGCAACGGGCGATCACCTCGCTGCTGCTGATCGCCGCGCTCGCGGCATGGGTCGGCGGGCGCCGGCTCATCGAGCGCGGGCTCGGCTGGCTCTGCCTGAACCGCCTGCCGGCCACCCGCCTGCGCCGCAGCGCGCTGGCGCTGTCGACCGCACTGTCGACGCTGATCGCCACGGCCATCGCCGTCCAGATCCTCTACCTCGCCGTCGCGCGTCACTACGAACTCACGCCGGCGCTGACCGACCTGTGGGACCAGTTCGCGAAGCTGGCCGCCACTTGCGCGCTGATCGCCGGGCTCGGCCGCGCGCTGCTCTGCACGAAGCATCCGTCGTGGCGCCTGCCCGCGCTCGCCGATCCCGTCGCCCGCGCGATGAAGCCGTTTCCCGGCATCCTGGCCGCGCTGCTGCTGATGTCCGGCACGCTCGAATCGATCAACCGCATCGTCGACACCAGCCTGTCGGTCACGCTGTTCGGCCGCGGCATCGTGTCGCTCGTCGTCGCGCTGACGGTCGGCGCGTCGCTGCTGCGCTCGAACCGTGCGCGCAGCGCGCTCGCGGCGGCCGGCGAGGCGCCCGAGCAGCGCTCGACGCTCGCCGGGCTGATCCACGCCGGCGTCACGCTGGCGATCGTCGTGTCGCTGATCGCGCTGCTGATCGGCTACATCACCGTCGCGCGCTTCATCACCTACGAGCTGGTGTGGTTCGAGATCGTGCTGTGCGCCACCTACATCCTGATCCAGTTGACGCGCGACGCGAGCGAGAGCCTGTTCTCGTCGAGCCTGCCGACCGGCCAGCAGATCAAGCACCTGTTCGCGCTCGAGGACCGTCACCTCGACCAGGCCCGCACGGTCCTGTCCGGCTTCGGCACGAGCCTGCTGATGCTGATCGCGGCGATCGCCCTGCTGACCGGCGGCTTCGGCACGACGCCGGGCGACCTGCTGGACAGCGCGATCGCGATGATCGGCAGCCAGCGGCTGCAGAGCCTGAACATCATGCCCGACCGGATCATGAACGCCGTGATCGGGCTCGCGATCGGCCTCTACCTGCTGCGCTCGCTGCGCCGCTGGCTCGACGGCGAGTTCATGCCCGCGCTCGGCATGGATACCGGGATGCGCGTGACGCTGATCACGCTGTTCACCAACGTCGGCTACGTGCTGCTCGTGCTGATGACGCTCGGGCTGCTCGGCGTCAAGTGGAACAATCTCGCGTGGATCGTCAGCGCGTTGTCGGTGGGTATCGGTTTCGGCCTGCAGGAGATCGTGAAGAACTTCGTGTCCGGGCTGATCCTGCTGACCGAGCGCCCGGTGAAGGTGGGCGACATGATCAGCATCGCGGGCGTCGAAGGCGACATCCGCCGCATCAACGTGCGTGCGACCGAGATCCAGCTCAGCGACCGCTCGACCGTGATCGTGCCGAACTCGCAGCTGATCTCGCAGAACCTGCGCAACGTGACGATGGGCAACAGCACGCAGGGCGTCGCAACGCTGGCGCTGACGTTCCCGCTGAACACCGATCCCGAGCAGGTGCGCGACCTGCTGCTGCACGCGTATCGCACGCATCAGGCGATTCTCGAGAAGCCCGCGCCGTCGGTGACGTTCAGCCAGCTCACGCCGGACGGCATCACGCTGAGCGTGACGGGGTACGTGTCGAGCCCGCGGATCGCAAGCTCGACGAAAAGCGATCTGCTGTTCGAGATCCTCAAGCAACTGCGCGCGGCGGGAATCACGCTGTCGAGCCCGCAGGTGCTGGTGGTGCAGAACATGCCGGCGGCGGAGCACTGACGCGGTACGCGCTGCCCCCGGCAGGGCACGCCGGGGCCGCTGCCTCGATCACGCGCCGGCGGCACGCCGAAGTCCGGATGCGATCGCCCGATGCGCGCCGACAACGGGAAACGGCAGCGAGATGCGTCGAGCCGCCAAATCCACGCCCCGGCCACGAGCGCAGGCCCAAAACAAAAGAGCCGGGCCCCGTGTCATACGGAACCCGGCCCTCGGCCGCCCAGCTACGTGGTGCCGGCCCGGTTGGCGGCCCGTGGCATCGCCGCGCGACGCCACGGGCTGCGCGACGTTACACGTCGAACTTCACGCCTTGCGCCAGCGGCAGTTGCCGGCTGTAGTTGATCGTGTTCGTCGCGCGGCGCATGTACGCCTTCCATGCATCCGAACCCGATTCGCGGCCGCCGCCCGTTTCCTTCTCGCCGCCGAACGCGCCGCCGATTTCCGCGCCGCTCGTGCCGATGTTCACGTTGACGATCCCGCAGTCGCTGCCCGCTGCCGACATGAACTGCTCGGCCTCGCGCATGTCGTTCGTGAAGATCGCCGACGACAGCCCTTGCGGCACCGCGTTGTGCAGTTCGATCGCGTCGTCGAAGTTGTCGTAGACCATCACGTACAGGATCGGCGCGAACGTCTCGCGCTCGACCACCGCCGATTGCTTCGGCATCCGCACGATTGCCGGGCGCACGTAGTACGCATCCGCATGAGCGCCGACGTCGACGCGCTCGCCGCCCTTCACTTCACCGCCCTGCTCGCGCGCATCGCCGAGCGCCTTCTGCATCGCGTCGAACGACGCGCGATCGACCAGCGGGCCGACCAGCGTGCCTTCCTCGAGCGGGTTGCCGACCTTCACCGAGGCGTAAGCCTTCTCGATGCGCGGCAGCAGTTGCTCGACCAGGCTGCGGTGCACGATCAGGCGGCGCAGCGTCGTGCAGCGCTGGCCGGCCGTGCCGACCGCCGCGAACGTGACCGCGCGCACGACGAGATCCAGGTCCGCGCTCGGCGCGACGATCATCCCGTTGTTGCCGCCGAGTTCGAGAATGCCGCGCGCGAGACGCTGGCTCAGCACCTTCGCGACTTCCTGGCCCATCCGCACGCTGCCCGTCGCGCTGACGACCGGCACCTTCTTCGACGCGGTCAGCACCTCGCCGACATCGCGCAGGCCGAGCACCAGCTGGCTCAGCTCCGCCGGCGCGACGCCCGGATGCGTCTTCTCGAACTCGCGGATCGCCTTCTGGAGCAGCACATGGCACGCGATCGCGGTGAGCGGGGTCTTCTCCGACGGCTTCCACACGACCGAATCGCCGCACACGAACGCCAGCGCCGCATTCCACGCCCACACCGCGACCGGGAAGTTGAACGCCGAAATCACGCCGCACACGCCGATCGGGTGCCACGTTTCCATCATCCGGTGGCCCGGGCGCTCGGACGCGATCGTGAGGCCGTAAAGCTGGCGCGACAGGCCCACCGCGAAATCGCAGATGTCGATCATTTCCTGCACTTCGCCGAGGCCTTCCGACGTGATCTTGCCGGCTTCCAGCGTGACGAGGCGGCCGAGTTCGGCCTTGTGCTCGCGCAACACGTTGCCGAACACGCGCACGAGTTCGCCGCGCACCGGCGCCGGCACCGTGCGCCACTTGAGGAATGCGTCGTGCGCGGCGTCGATCTTGCGCTCGGCGTCGGCGGGCGTGTCGACGGCCAGCGTCGCGAGCGTCGCGCCGTCGAGCGGCGAACGCGCGGTCAGCGCATTGCCTTTCCACTGGGCGAGATCGATATCGAGCGCGGCAAGAATGTCGTTGAATTGCATCACTTCCTCTTCAGGGACAGATTGATCGGTGCGGCGGCGACGCCGCCCGCGTGATTCGATTGGAGCGCGTTCGCGCGCCCGGTGCAAGCGGATGCACCGCGCGGGAGGGCCGGTGCGCCGCCCGGCGCATCGCGCTGCGCCGCCGCCGGCAAGCCGGACGGACGGCGCGCGCCCGCCTCGCGACGCACGATCCATGAAATACATTGTCGGTGGCCACAAGTCGGGCCGCTATTGATATTAACTCACGACTTCATTCCCAAAACGCAACACCTCGGCGAGCGAACCGGGGGTGTTCCTTCATGTATACGGGACCCTTCCGAAGCCTGCAGCCGGGCCGCCGCGCGGGTTGCGACGACGCCCGGGTTGATGACAAACCCGCATTACCCTGTGCGGAAATATCGTTTGCCGCCCGCACCTCGGGCACACACAATCGTTGCGGCGTCGAGGTGCAAAGCACCCGGCGCGCCGCCGGCCGCCGCCACCGCAGCCGGACGACCGACGAACGCGACACGCATCGCGGCCCGGTTCATCCGGCCCGCCCCCGTCCCGCATCACCGCTGCCCGGCCCGCAGCCGGCAACGCGTCGCGCTTCGTCACCGAAAAAACAATTCCGGAGACAGCGCCCAGCGCCCGCCATGCATTCAGATGCCCGACCCGATTCGTCCCGTCCGTCCGGTTCGCCGCCCGCGAAACCGTCCCTCCACCGTGCGCTGCAGGCCCGCCACCTGCGGATGATCGCGATCGGCGGCTCGATCGGCACGGGCCTGTTCGTCGCGTCCGGCGCGTCGATCTCGCAGGCCGGCCCCGGCGGCGCGATGCTCGCGTACATGGTGATCGGCCTGATGGTCTATTTCCTGATGACGAGCCTGGGCGAGATGGCCGCGCTCATGCCCGTGTCGGGCTCGTTCGCGACCTACGGCGCGAAGTTCGTCGACGAGGGCTTCGGCTTCGCGCTCGGCTGGAACTACTGGTACAACTGGGCCGTGACGATCGCGGTCGAGCTCGTCGCCGCCCAGCTCGTGATGAACTACTGGTTCCCGCACGTGCCGGGCGTCTGGTGGAGCGCGCTGTTCCTCACGCTGATCTTCGCGCTCAACGCGCTGTCGGTGCGCGGCTTCGGCGAAGCCGAATACTGGTTCGCGCTGATCAAGGTGCTGACGGTGCTCGCGTTCGTCGGCGTCGGCCTGCTGATGATCTTCGGGATCATGCAGGGCGGCCCGAGCGCCGGCTGGGGCAACTTCACGATCGGCGACGCGCCGTTCGCCGGCGGCTGGGCGACGATGCTCGGCGTCGCGATGATCGCGGGCTTCTCGTTCCAGGGCACCGAAATGATCGGCGTCGCGGCCGGCGAATCGGAAAACCCGCGCACGACGATCCCGCGCGCGGTGAGCCAGATCTTCTGGCGCATCCTGCTGTTCTACGTGCTGGCGATCTTCGTGATCGGCGTGCTGATTCCCTATACCGACCCGAGCCTGCTCAAGAGCGACGTGACCGACATCGGCGTGAGCCCGTTCACGCTCGTGTTCCGCCACGCGGGCCTCGCGTTCGCGGCCGGCGTGATGAACGCGGTGATCCTGACGGCCGTGCTGTCGGCCGGCAACTCGGGCATGTATGCGTCCACGCGGATGCTCTACAACCTCGCGGTCGAAGGCCGCGCGCCGAAGCTGTTCGCGAAGCTGTCGCCGGGCGGCGTGCCGCGCAACGCGCTGTACGCGACGACGGCCGTGGGCGCTCTGTGTTTCCTCACGTCGCTGTACGGCGACAAGACCGTGTACCTGTGGCTGCTGAACACGTCGGGCATGGCCGGCTTCATCACGTGGCTCGGCATCGCGGTCAGTCATTACCGCTTCCGCAAGGGGTTCCTGAAGCAGGGCTACCGGCTCGACCAGTTGCCGTACCGGTCGAAGTGGTTCCCGTTCGGCCCGCTGTTCGCGTTCGCCCTGTGCGCGATCGTCGCGCTCGGCCAGGACTACCAGGCGTTCCTCTCCGACCGGATCGACTGGGTCGGCGTCGCCTCGACCTACATCGGCCTGCCGTTCTTCCTCGCGACCTGGCTCGGCTACGCACTCGTGCGCAAATGCCGCCTCGTGCGCTATGAGGACATGGAAATCGCGCCGTGGATCGAACGCAGCGCGACGCCCGAAACCGCGCCGCGGGCCGACGCCGGCTACGCGAGCTACGTCGCCCGTCCGGCCAACCCGACGCCGGGCGCCTGAAGCACGGCGTCATGCGTCGCACCGGCCGCCGCCCGCGCGCGGCAGCCGGCGCCCGGACATCCCCCATTCGACGCGGCGCGCGCGTTCAGGCAAGATCGACGCGCGCCGTCCGTCTATCTGCCGTTACGAATCAACGAAACCGCATGCAGAACTTCTACGAAGCCACCGTCACCCGCCAGCCCTACCCGCCCCTGTCCGGCACGACCGACACGCAGGTCTGCATCGTCGGCGGCGGCCTCGCCGGCCTGTGCACCGCGCTCGGGCTCGTCGAGCGCGGCGTGCGCGACGTCGTCGTGCTCGACGCCGAACAGGTCGGCTTCGGCGCGTCGGGCCGCAACGGCGGCTTCGTATTCGGCGGCTACAGCCTCGACAACGCCGACCTGCTGCGCACGCTCGGCCGCGACGAAGGGCGCAGGCTGTACCGCCTCACCGTCGATGCGGTCGACCTGATCCGCGCGCGGATCGCGCGCTACGGGATCGATTGCGACATCGTCGACCAGGGCGTGATGCTGGCGAACTGGTTCGACGATCCCGCCAGGCTCGACAGCGTGCGTGCGCTGATGAAGAACGAACTCGGCGTCGACTGGGAGCCCGTTGCAACCGATGCGCTGCGCAAGCGGCTGAAGACGTCGCGCTATTACGGCGGCCTGTTCGAACCGAATGCGTTCCACTTCCATCCGCTCAAGTACGTACTCGGCGTCGCGGCGGCCGCGGCGCGCGGCGGCGCGCGCGTGTACGAGCGCTCGGCCGCGCTCGGCATCGCCCGCGAAGGCGCCGGGTACGTCGTGCGCACGGCGCAGGGCGCGGTGCGCGCGAAGGACGTGGTGTTCGCCTGCGGCGGCTATGCGCGCGGCGTGTCGCCGCGCATCGAGCGCGCGGTGCTGCCGATCGCGACCTACGTGATCGCGACCGAACCGCTCGGTGCGCGCCTGCCCGATGCGATCGATGCACCGTACGCGATCTACGACACGCGCTTCGCGTTCGACTACTACCGCCCGCTGAACGACACGCGCATCCTGTGGGGCGGCCGGATTTCCGTGCTCGACCGCGGCCCCGACGCGATCGCGCGCCTGCTGCGGCGCGACCTGCTGCGCGTGTATCCGCAACTGGAAGACGTGAAGGTCGAATACGCATGGGGCGGGCTGATGAGCTACGCGCGGCACAAGATGCCGCAGATCGGCCGCGACGCCGACGGCGTGTGGCACGCGATCGCGTTCGGCGGCCACGGAATGGCGCCGACCACGGTGGCCGGCGAAGCGCTCGCGGCCGCGCTGGCCGAAGGCCGCCCGGTGCCGGACGGCTTCGCGGCGTTCGGGCTCACGCGCACGTTCGGGCTGGCGGGCCTCGCCGCCGCGCAGCTCACATACACCGCGTACCAGGCCCGCGACGCGCTCGCGTCATGCCGCCGCTGAGCGCCCCAGGCAGCCGGAACGGCCCGTCCGATTAGAGCGGAAGGTCGGCCGGGCGGGGTTTTACCGCATGCTAGAATGCCTTTTCCAAGCCGCCGAAGCCACAATAAAGTCACATGAAAGCAGGAAGCAAGGCCGCCACCTCCGAGACCCGCACGCTTCCGTCCGATGCGCGGCGCAAATACGATCCCGAGCAAACCAGGCGCAACATCCTCGACGTCGCCACGCAGGAATTCTCCGCGATGGGTCTCGCCGGCGCGCGCGTCGACGCGATCGCCGAGCGCACGAACACGACCAAGCGCATGCTCTATTACTACTTCGAGAGCAAGGAAGGCCTGTACGAGGCCGTGCTGGAGAAGGTGTACGGCGACATCCGCGCGCTCGAGCAGGAACTGCACATCGGCGACATGGAGCCGCGCGAAGGCATGCGCCGCCTCGTCGAATTCACGTTCGACTATCACGACAAGCATCGCGACTTCGTGCGCCTCGTGTCGATCGAGAACATCCACGGCGCGAAGTATCTCGAACAGCTCAAGTCGTTCAAGAACCGCAACGTCAGCATCATCAAGACGCTCGAGGAACTGGTCGAGCGCGGCGCGGCGAGCGGCGCGTTCCGCAAGGACATCGATGCATTCGACCTGCACCTGCTGATCAGTTCGTTCTGCTTCCATCGCGTGTCGAACCGCTACACGTTCGGCGCCGCGTTCGGCCGCGACCCGTCGGCGCCGCGCCTGCGCGCACGGCATCGCGACACGATCGCCGACGCCGTACTCCGCTACGTCGCCGCATAAGCGGCGGCGGCCGGCTTCCCCCGGCCAGCCCTGCCTCGGGCGCGCGACATCCGCGCCCGTCGCTCTCCCGTGCGTCAGTCCGTCGGCGCGGTCGACGCCAGTGCGATCCGGGCCTTCTCTTCCGGGCTTCCCGCCACGTAATACTTCTTCGCCCAGCTCGAATCGGGCGCGAGCGCGAGCCGCGCATGCGCGCCCGTGCCTCCGTCCGTGCCGCCGTGCCGTTTCGCATTGATCGCCAATGCCCGCGCGCGATAGTGCTCGTACAGCCGCAGGAATTCCGCGAGATAGATCGCCGCGATCCGCCGATCGCGGATCTCGAGCAGGTTCTCGTCGTTGTACTGCTCGGAATTGCGGCTCATGTTCGCCGAGCCCGTATAGACGACCGGATTCGCGCCCTCCGCATCGATCACGATGAACTTGTGATGGATCACGACGGGCGGAAAGGCCGGCGCCGGTTCACCCGGGAACAGGCGCAACTCGGGCTCGAAACCCTGCGGCACTGTGGCCGGCGAGAAATACTCGGCGTCGATCACGTCGTGGTTGTCTTCGTTGCGGTGGTACAGCTCGAGGTTCGCGAGCGTGGCCGCATCGATCGTCTGGCCGGCCTGCTGCTCGGCATCGGCCTTCGTCGCGCTGCCGACGTTGATCTTGTTCACCAGGCCGAACATCATCAGCCCGCGGTCGCCGGCCGCGAAGCACGCTTTTCGCAGCTCTGCGTCGGTCGGCATGAACAGGCAGAAGCACACCGAATGCTTCGCGGCCGCGATCGCGGCGACGATCGTGTCGATTTCGGTGCGCTGCCCCGCCGGCTCCGGCGAAAACGCGAGTCGCACCTGCGCGCTGCCGATCGTCATCGGTTCCGACCAGCCCGGCGACAGCTTCGCGGTCTCCGCGATCGACGGATTCCCGGCCAGCGCCTGCGCGCGATCGTTGTACAGCGCGGCAAGCGCGGGGGAATCGAACGCGTGCAGCACGTTCGCCTGCTCCGTGAGCCCCTCGGTCGTGAAATTCGCGGAGCCGGTCAGCACGCGTGAGGGCGCCGCGTTCGACGACGCGTCGGTCACGATGAACTTGTCGTGCATGATATGCGTCCTGTTGCGCGGCGCGAGCGTCGCGAGCCCCTGCAGCGCATCGACGGCCGGCTGGTTCGGCGACGGCAGCGGCGGTTTGCCCTTGCGCGCCGTCGTATGCGCGTCGTAGACGATCGCGAGCGACGCTTCGCCGTGCTTGCGCCCGAACGCTTTGAACGCGGGCAGCGCCCACAGCGTGTCGGTCAGGTGATAGACGGCCGACGCCGCGCGCGACGCCGGGTCGAGCATCTCCGCGAACACCTGCTCCATGTCGTTCGCGAGCCACGTGCGCAGCTTCAGCGCCTGCGCGGCGCTCGGCGCCGCATTCGGCGCGAGGCCGAGCGCCGCGACCTGCCTCGCGAATGCCTGCGAGCTGACCACCGCGCGGTTGAACCACGTGCCGACGCCGTCCTCGATATGCGCGGGCAGCACGACGTCGCACACGCCGGCCTGCGCGTCGAGCACCTGCAGGTTCGCCGGCGTGCCGACGACGGGATACACGTCGTAGCGGAACGCCGCGCCGCGGTCCTGCGGATCGATGCGCGCATCCCACCACATGAATTTCTGGATCGGCGCCTGGTCGGTCGGCGCATCGCCCTGCGTGTGGGCGGCCGGGCCCTCGAACGTCAGGCGGTTCGGCAGCCAGCTGTCCGGCGCGCGCGTCTTGCCGTCGGCCGACCAGAATCCCGGCGTGCGCCGGATCGCGAAGCCGAGGAAATCGGTACGCGACGCCGCATCGGGCCAGTCGAAGGCCAGCAGGACCAGGGTGGGGGAAAGATAGCTGCGCACGCTGACGGTCATTCGTTGCTCCCTGGCCTGCCGGCCGATCGAGATGAATGGGTCAGTCTTGACGGTGCTTCTTCCCGCAGGATGACGGTTCGATGAACCTTGTATGTCGGACGCGCGTCAGTCGCACACGAGCAGCTCGATCCCGCGCGCGGTCAGCGCGCGGCGCACGGCCTTGTCGGGCGCGCGGTCGGTCACGAGATAGCGGGCGGCGGCCGTGCCGTTGATACGCACCGGCGTCACGCGGCCGAATTTCGAATGGTCGGCGACGATGAGCGTCGTGCCCGCCGCCGCGATCATCCGGCTGCGCACCTCGGCCGCGAGCCGCGAGTAGTCGGTGCATTCGCCGTCGGGCGTGATGCCGCCGGCGCCGACGAACGCGAAATCGACGTGGTATTGCGCGAGCTGCTGGATCGTGTCGAGCCCGAAGGTGGCGTCCTCGTCGTCGGACAGTTCGCCGCCGAGCAGCGTCACGCGGTTGCCGTTGCGCCGCGCGAGCACGAACGCGGTGCGCCAGTCGTTCGTGTAGATCGAGAGCCGGTGCCGGTCGGCGAGCGCGAGCGCGACCGCATGCGGCGTGCTGCCCGAATCGATCAGCACCGATGCATCGTCGGGCACGAACTCGGCCGCGCGCCGCCCGATCGTGCGCTTCGCCTCGGCGTTCGCGGCTTCGCGTTCGGACAGGCTGGGCTCGCGGCGGTCCGCGGCCAGCGCGCCGCCGTGCGTCATCACGAGCAGGCCGCGTGCGGCCAGCGCGTTCAGGTCGCGCCGCACGGTCTCGCGCGACACGTCGAGCGAGCGGACCAGTTCCGCGACCGACAAGGCGCCCGACCGTCCGAGCTCCGACAGGATGAATTGATGACGTTGTTCCGCCAGCATCGCGTGTGCGCCCGAGGCGACTGGTAATGGGTAAGCCGGCCATTGTATTACGCCCGTTTGACCGGCATTTGACGGCGGCGCGAAACCGCACCGGCCGCGCCGGCCGAATGCGAAATTCATTATTGCCTGATGCGCGCGAATCGGCGCGGCGCCGGTTGCTACACTTTGCGTTTCGCAGAATGACCGACCCAGCAGAGAGACTCGCGCCATGTATCGCAAAGGCAGTGTGATCGAAATCCAGTTCCCGCCCGAACGCCTCAACGACGGGGCCGGCGATCCGTACTGGATCGACCTGACGCTCGACGAGGCCCGCCGGCTCTACGAACAGCTCGCCGCGCGTTTCGCGACCGACGCCCGCGCCAACCAGCCGCTCGACACGTTCTCGATCGACTGACCGGCACATCCGCGCGCCCGCCCGCACCGCGTGCGGGGCGGTGCGCGCCC
>NZ_JPGL01000050.1 GCF_000732615.1 Burkholderia paludis | reverse complement strand
CCGTCTGCGCGAATTCGCCGATCACGAGCGAGACGTTGATCAGGATCGCGCTGACGGCCGTCATCCAGAACGAAAGCGAGTTGATGAACGGGAACGCGACGTCGCGCGCGCCGATCTGCAGCGGCACGATCAGGTTCATCAGGCCGATCATGAACACCATCGCCATGAAGAAGATCATGATCACGCCGTGAGCCGTGAAGATCTGGTCATAGTGGTGCGGCGGCAGGTAGCCGGGCCCGTTGTATGAAAGCGCGAGCTGTATGCGCATCATGATCGCGTCGGTGAAGCCGCGCAGCAGCATGACGAATGCGACGATGATGTACATCACGCCAAGTCGCTTGTGGTCCACCGTGGTCAGCCATTCGGTCCACAGCCATTTCCAGCGGCCGGCGATCGTCAGCGCGACGAGCACGGCCAGCACGACCAGACCCATGAGGACACCAGCCCCCATGATGATGGGCTCGTGATACGGGATCGCCGAGAGTGTGAGTTTGCCGAACATGTGTTACCCCTTCGTGCCGCAGGCGGCGTCCTTCAGGTCGAGGACGTGGCCATCGTTGTATTTCGCGATGATGTTGTGAAAGAGCCGCGGATCGACCGACGAGAAGTAGCGCACGGGCGCCTTCTCGCTGGGCTGCGCGACGGTGCCGTACACGGTCGCGTCGAGCCGGTCCGGCGATGCCTTCACCTTCTGCACCCATGCATCGAACTGTTCGCGCGGCTCGGCGAGCGTGCGGAACTTCATGTCGGAGAAGCCCCGGCCGCTGAAGTTCGCGGACGTGCCCGCATAGTTGCCGGGCTCGTCGGCGATCAGGTGCAGGCGCGTCTGCATGCCGGCCATCGCATAGACCTGGCCGCCGAGCTGCGGAATGAAGAACGAGTTCATCACCGAATCCGACGTGATGCGGAAGTTCACCGGCGTGCCGACGGGAATCGCCAGCTGGTTCACCGACGCGATGCCGAGTTCCGGATAGATGAACAGCCACTTCCAGTCGAGCGCGACGACCTCGACGTCGATCGGCTTCACCGACGACTCGAGCGGCTTGTACGGGTCGAGCTCGTGCGTGGTCTTCCACGTGAGCACGCCGAGGAACAGGATGATGAGCGTCGGCACCGTCCAGATCACGACCTCGATCGCGGTCGAGTGCGACCAGTTCGGCGCGTAGGTTGCATTGCGGTTCGATGCACGGTAACGCCACGCGAACCACAGCGTGAGCAGGATCACCGGCACGACGACGACCAGCATCGCCCACGTGGACGTCGCGATCAGCGCCTTTTCGGCGGCACCCACGCTGCCCTTCGGATTCAGCACGTCGAACGTGCAGCCGGACAATACCCATGCAGCGGCGAGCGGCAGCAGCCTCGACGCGCTTTTCATAGCTTCTTTATTCATCACACAGCCTGATTGTCATTGAGTCCATCCACGCCCGATGTTCATCCGATCCACGAAAGCGATTGCCTGTCCGAACGACAGGGGTTGATTGAAAATCGATGCGCCCGACGCCGCGCACCCTCGAGTGGCGCATCAGGCAACGTGATCGGCCCCGAGCCGCCGGGCAAACCAGTCCGCCACGAAGGCGGTGCGCTCGGCGGCATGGTTGTAGATCGTGTGCTCGCCGTCCTCCCACATGCGCAGCGTGGCATCCGCGCTTTCCGCGGCATCCAGGAAGGGTTGCTGGTCTTCCAGCGTCACGAGCGGATCCGCCCCGCCGTGCAAAACGAGCAGAGGGCACGCGATGCGGTCGCGTGCGGGACGGAAGCTCATGCGCTCGAAGTTCTTGCGGATGGCATCCTCGTCGTCGGTGCCGAGCATGGCGCCGGCCTGTTCGGCGAAGGTGCGGAAAGGCAAAAGCGTCGGGGCCGCCAGACCTCCGTTGACGCAACAGGCGCGGATGCGGGAATCGGCCGCGGCGGTGCGGGCCGCCCACAGCCCGCCCACGCTATTGCCCCAGATACCCGGCTGCCCCAGTGAGGCGTCGCTCAGGATAAAGCTGACGAACTGGCTGTAGGCGGCCTCGACGTCCACATCCAGATGGATGCGCTGGACCATGCGCGTTTCGCCCTGGCCGGGCCCCTCGGCCAGCAGCGTGGCCAGCCCCCTCCGGGCCAACGCGCGCGCGATCGGGAGATAGGCAATCCCCCAGCCGCTCTGGCCGCCAAACACCAGCACGGTGCCGCGCGCCTGCCGCGAACGCGGCCGCACCAGCCAGCCCGCGAGTCGGCCCTGGTTGAACGGCACCTCGACACGCGTCAACCGGCCCGCGGACCACGCGCACAGTTGCCGAGTCGCCGCGACCAGTCGATCGTAGAGCGCGCGCTTGCGCGCATTGTCATGGTTGAAGGCCATTTGTGCGAACAACAGATTGGCCAGCGCCGCCGCCTGGGCGTCGGTCGCCGTCACACGGCAGCCGCCATCCGCGGCCCGGGACGCGCGATCGAGTTGCGCCAGCGCGAGCGACTCGGCCACCTGGTCCCATTCCTCGCCGGCGCTGGTCCGCAGAAACAGCGCCTGGGCGTCGGCGAATTCCATGCCGCAATCGAGCAGCCGGGTCATGGGCATCGCGCGCTGGAAAGCCAGCGTCGCGGAAGAGATCGCCGCGCTCATGCCGTGTACTCCGTCAGCGTGAGCACGGGTACCTCGCTGTCCTGCGCGCCGTCGGTCCAGTGCAATGTGCGACGAAGGTCGTCGACCAGCGCAGCCAGATCGCTCATGCGCCGCACCGAGCCGAAGATGACGAAGTCCGGGCGACCGATATAGGCTGCGATACCGTGCTGCGTCATGAAACCGGACACCTCGCCATCCAGGTCCGTCACGGCGCCGGGCGTCCGCTCGTCGTCGGACAGCACCACGATGCGGCAACCGAGCCGGGCCAGAAACGCGCACTGGCCGGCGGTAAGAAACGGCGCCGGGTCTTCGTGTGCCACCAGCAGGAAGCCATGGCCCATCACATCGTCCAGCCGGCCCTCGCGACCTTGGTGCCGCACACAAGCCTGCGGCCCTGGTGCACCGGTGGAAGGCAGCAGGCTGCCGTCGGGCTCGCGGTGCACCACGCCGCATTCCACCTTCGGGAAGGCGGGCATCGGCGGCATGGTGCGGGTACGAAAAGCCTCGTCACGCGCAGCGGCTTCCAGCGGATCGTCCTCGTTGGTCACCTGGCCAAGGAACAGCGACATCTCCATGATCTTCCGGGCGTGCGGCCGGCGCTCCGCTTCGTAGCTGTCCAGCAGCGCGGGCGCTGCCCGGCCGCTCAGCACCAGATCCAGTTTCCAGGCCAGGTTGATGCCGTCCCGCATGCCGGAGCAGGCGCCCTGGCCCATATAGGGCATCATTGCGTGCGCGGCATCTCCGCCCAGCAGCACATTGCCTTCGCGCCAGCGCTCGGCCATGCGGGTCTGGAAGGTATAGACCACGTTGCGCAGGAACCTGAAGTCCTGCGGACCGACGCCGTACTTCTCCTGCAGCCAGCGCCATCCCCGGGCCGGATCCTCCCAGTCCTCGACGCTTTCGCCGTCCAGCAGGCGTACCTCGAAACGCGTGCGGCTTTCGCCGATGGGCATGTACATGTGGCCTCGCGCCGGGTCGCAGAAGATCGTCAGCTGTTTGAAGCGCTCCGCGGCGTCCGAGAGGTTTTCCGAATCGAGATTGAGCCAGCGGTGCTTGTGGCCATAGTCGTTCCGCTCGATGCCCAGGCTGCGCCGCACGAAGCTGTTGGCCCCGTCGGCGCCGATCACGTAGCGGGCGTGAAACGACTTCGCCGGCGAGGACCACTGCTCGTCCATTCCCGCCCGAACGCCGTCCTTCGCGGTGTTGGTGCGTTGAATCGCTATCGTGACGCTGTCGTCGCCCTGCTTGAGGAATACCGCTTCCCAACCGCGCAACAGGTCGACATTGGACATTGCGGCGACACGATCGTGAATGGCATCCTCGATGTCCGGCTGGTAGATGGCGTTGTGCGCCGTGTAGCCGCACTGCTTGCCCTTCCACTCGAGTTCCAGCAGCAACTCTCCGTCGGCGTTGACATAGTGATAGGTATGCAGCGCAAGCGCATCGCGCATCGCCTGGTCGACATCCCCGCAGGCCTGGACGATGCGGGCGGTCTCGCCGTCGATGTGCGTCAGGCGCGGCAACCCGTACATGGCGGGCCAGCGCTCCACCACCATCACCCGATATCCGGCCTGGCCCAGCAGCGAGGCGGCCACCAGGCCGGTCGGGCCATAGCCGATCACGGCTACGTCATAGAAATCGTGCGCGTCCGGCGCAGCATGGTCTTGTTGAGTCACCATCGTCCTGTCTCTTTGTACTGGTTTGTGGGAAGCGCAACGGGTGCGCGGCGATCCGTCCGGTTACGGATCGATTCACGGCGACCGGACACCCTCCAAAGCCGCGTGCAACGCGACGCAAGCGGTGGTCCGATCGCACCTGCCGGTTGAACGCTCACCTGAACGGCAGGTGAGCGCGTCCGCGCCGGATGTGTCCGGTTCGGCTTCCCGTTCGGCCCGTCGCAGGCCCGGAATGCGGCCGCACAGCCGCTCGAAGGCCGGCTTCACCGGGCTCGCGCGCCTGCCTCCGCTCGTCCGGCGACTCGCCGGCGAAGCACCACCCGACGACGTGCCGGATCACGCCCGCACCTCGCCGGTGTTCGCGGTGTCGAGCACGAAGCTGTAGTGCAGCGTGTAGAACGGCACCTCCGACTCCGTGCCGTCCGGCGCCCGACCGGCCTCGTGGCGCACCCAGTCGGCCACCAGCGTCGAGCGCACGCCGAACACGGCATCCGAGTCGAGATAGGGGCCGCCGTCGCGAAAGACATGCGTGATCAGCCGTTCGTATCCGGGCGCGACGATCATGAAATGCAGGTGCGCGGGCCGCCAGGGATGCCGCCCCAGCGCGTCGAGCATCCAGCCCACCGGGCCATCGTGCGGGATCGGATACGGCACCGCCACGATCGAGCGGAAGTAGACCCGCCCTTCGGCATCCGTACGCAATTGCGCCCGCGCACGATGGGGGTGCGCGCCGGTCGCGGACGGAACCTGCACGTCATAGTGACCGTCCTCGTCCGACTGCCAGACGTCGACGCGCGCATCGGCCACGGGCTTGCCGTCGATTCCGCACACCTGCGTGCTGACGTAGCAGGGCTCTCCCCGCGCGCCGTTGGCGATGTCCGATCCGAGCGGCAACTCGGGCGCGCCTTCGACGAAGAACGGGCCAAAGACCGTCGATTCCGTGCATTCCGGCGGCTTGGCGTTGTTCTGCGCCGTCACGAGGGTCGACAGGCCCAGCGTATCGGACAACAGGATGAATTCCTGGCGCTTGTCGTCGGTAATGTGGCCGACCTCGGTCAGGAACCGGATCGCCACCTCCCACTCCGCCTCGGTCAGCCTGACCTCACGGGCGAAGGAATGCAGATGCTGCACCAGGCTGGTCATGATCGTCAGCAGCCGGGGATTCCCGCAGTCGGCCATCGCGGCGATCACGGCCTGGGTGATGGTGTCTTCATTGATGTTTCGCACGGTGAGTGTCTCCGGATTCCATCCTGTTGATCGTTGGCATGACGATAATTAATTCCCGCGCGGGGAAAAAGACGAGGTTGCGAAGTTTTGTTTTTCAATTAACGGAGAAATCGAATGGATGAAAAACAGGAACGGATCGAAATGGCGTACAGGCCGGCCCGGCCGGCGTTCTTTTGAAAGTTTCCGGCGAATGCAACCGGTTGACGCAATACACTGATGCGCAGATTGCCTGCGATGAATTGTCATTTCGGCTTCGTCGAATCAGGTATCGACAGGGCAGGCCGTGCACGAGGAAATTGGGCTGATTTAGGCGTAACGGCGAACGGGTTTGCCGATATGCGCACACGCCACTGCAATGACCAATTTTTTTATGCGCAATCTGAATTATCTTCAGGTTAACGAATCAATTCCATGGCAATATCCAGAATGCTTTTCCTGAATTTACCGGGATGCTCCGTCAGATCGGAAAATCCGGCAAGGATGTGTTTGTAAGATACCGTCGCGCTGATTGAATTCACGACCATCGCGTACATCAGTTCAGGATTGCGGTGCCTCACCGTGCCGGCATCCATTGCATCCTCGAGCAGCGGAACGAATGCGTCGCGATATGGCCGGATCAACCGGTCGACCAGCAGGTTCAGGCGCTCGCCGTGTTCGGTCGCGGCGGTGGCAAACAACATCCCGACGCATGGCGTTTCGAACAGCGTGTCGATGAACAGTACCAGCGCTTGCCTGATGCGCTCGATCGCGGACATCCGGCTATTGCGCAGTTGCCTCGTCGTCTCGAACAACGGATCGAATTGCCCGGCCAGTTGCTCGATGACCGCGGCCCACAGTCCTTCTTTCGACCCGAAGTGATGCGATATCAGCGCCTGGTTGACCCCGGCAAGGCCGGCGATCTCCCGCATGCTCGTCGCGGCGTAGCCCTGCCGGGCGAACATTTGCTGGGCACACCGCAGGAGTGCGTCGAACCCGCTGTCCGCCGTGCCGCACGGGCGCCCTCTGGCCCGTTTGGCGGCGGCCGAACGCCGGGTCGGAACATCAGGGCCGGGCATGCGAGAACGGCCTCACAGATATCCCGGGGATGCGGCCGGATTCTGCGAGGCGGCCACCTCGCGCATCAGGTGGCACAGCGCGACGTACGTGATGTTCCGGCTGTTCACGCAAAATCCGTCGGACGCGCCCAGAATCTCGGAAAACAGCTCCTGCACCATCTTCCAGTAACGCACGCCGAATTCCGGATCGTGGGCCGCCAGCAGGTGCCCTTCCATCCACAACAGCAGATGATCTTCGAAATCGACGGACAGGATGAACCTGACAAACGAGGCGGACTCGGAATTCGTGCCGTTTTTCTCGAGATCCGATCTATTCCTGAAAAAATCCAATGCCCGAATGCGATCCTCGCAAAGAAGCTCCATCAGCAGTTCGGTTTTTGCCTTGAAGTTCGAATAGAACGCCCCCCGGGTCTTGCCCGCCTCCCTGGATATCTCCTCAATGCTCGCCACCGAGAATCCACGCGTGACGAATACCTTTCGCGCCGCACTGATAAGACACTTCCTTGTCTCTGCCCGATTCATTTGATGCTTTCTTTGCATTGATTCCAATCCTCCCGGAATAGTTCGCTGCCGACCGACTCATTGCGGGTGCGGGTTCGTGCTCACGCTTGAATGCCCGGAGGAGCACGAATTTGACTTGATTCGATCCAGCATCGTCCTGAGAAACCCGACTTCTTCGATCGTCAGATCGGAAAACAGCTCACGCTCGACACAATGGCTGATCTCGCTCATGGCGCGGGCAACGTCCCGCCCTTTCTCGGTCAGGGTCAGCGCCATGATCCGACGGTCCTTCAGGCCGTGATTGCAAACCAGAAGCCCGGACTTGCGCGCGCGAGCGACCATGCGGGAAACAGCGCTCACGTCGATGCCGGTTGCATTCGCAAGATCGCACACGCCTGTTCCACGGTCCATCGACAACACATGCAGCAGCCGAGCCTGACACGCGGTGACGCCAAACCTCTGTTCCATATAACGATTCAGTCGGCGTGACGCCAGCGCTTCAACCCGCGAAAGCAGGTGAAACGTCGTCACGCCCAGGCTGTCGGGCGAACCGTTCATCGCGGAACACGTTCCGGTATCCATTCAAAACCCATCCAGATGGCAACACGAATTCCCGCGCACCGGCAGAGTCGTTTGCATTGACTCCACCGATCGTGCCGCGTCGACTCGTTTAAACAAGCAGGACTACTCAATGCATGCATTGAACCGGCTACGAACGCAGCGCCCTTCATCCGGGCGACCCGTACCGCTCGCGGCCGATCCGTTCGGCGCAAGGTGCGCCGACGCCAACGCCAACGCCATGTCAGTCGGCTTTCACTTCAGCCGCCTCGTTGTCCTTCAAGCCTCCGCCGAGGGATTTATAGAGGCTCACCTCGGCCAGAAGCTGGGCGAGCCGGTCCCGTTTCAACGCCTGCTGGGACGAGAAAAGCTCGCGCTGCGCGTCCAGCACCGTCAGATAGCTGGAGATCCCGCTCCTGAAGCGCCCCTGGGAAAGGTTCAGATACTTCTCGTTGTTGCTCACGAGGCTGGCCTGGGTTGTCAGTTGATCCCGATACGTCAACCTGGCGGCGATTCCGTCGGCAACGTCGCGAAATGCACTCTGGATCGCCTGCTCGTAATCGACCACGCGCAGATCCTTCTGAACCTTCGCGTAATCCAGGTTCGCCTGCAGGCGGCCGCCGCTGAAAATCGGTACGTTGATCTGCGGCGCAAACGTCCACAGCCCCTGCCCGCCGCTGAAGAGATTGTGCAGTTGCGCGCTGGTCGTTCCGGCCGACGCCGTCAGCGAGATGCTCGGGAAGAAGGCGGCCCGGGCGGCGCCGATATCCGCGTTCGCGGCAAGCAGACGATGTTCGGCCGCCTTGATATCCGGACGACGGAGCAACACGGTCGAAGGAACGCCGATCGGCAAATCCGGAATGACCGGCCGCTCGAGCGGGTCTTCCTGGGCGAGGCCGTCGGGAAGCGAGGTGCCGATCAGGAATTCCAGCGCATTTCTGTCCTGCGTGACGTTCCGGCTATCGGCGATGACCTGTGCTCGCGACCGGTCGACCCGGGTACGGGACTGATAAACCTCGAGTCGCGACGACACGCCCCGCTCGGCATTCCGCTCCACCAGTCGCAGCGTATCCTCGTCCTTGCTCAAGGTCGCCGAACTCAGCTTCTCGAGTTGCTGATCGGTGCGCCAGGTAAAGTAGCCCTTCGCAATCTCGCCTATCAGCGATATCTGTACGCTCTGTCGAGCCTCGCCGGAGGCGAGATACTGCTCGAGTTCCGCCTGCGTGAGGCTCCTGATCTTCCCGAACAGATCGACCTCGTACGACGCCAGGCCGACGTCGACCGTATATTGATTCTGCATCCCCGGCTGGCCGCTGATCGCCAGATCGCGCGGCAGGCGCTGAATCGAGGCCGACGCGCCCGCGCCGACCTGCGGCGCGAGATTCGAACGCTGGATCTGGTATTGCGCGCGATAGGCCATGACCGTCAGGGCTGCCCGACGCAGGTCATGGTTGTTCGCGAGACCGGCGGCGATGACCTTTCTCAGGTCGCCGTCCGAAAAGAAGTCCTGCCATGCGACATCGGGCGCGGACAGGCCGGCCGACGCGCTCGCCTGACCGGACGGCCATTGATCCTTGACCGGCAGGTTCGGTCGCGTGTATTCCGGAATCAGGCTACAGGCCGACAGCACGGCGATGCCGCACAGGATCGAGACCTTCTTCAACATGTTCATTTCTGCTCCTGGCTACGCTCTTCGAGCACTTGTCCGATCAGGTAGTCGTGCTCGACGACGAATCGATCCATCGCCAGCCGCCGGCACTCCGGCGCGGATGCTTCCGCAAGGCGATTCGAAAGAGGTTTGACGATCGAGTGCCGTCCTTTGACAAAGGTGTCGAGTATTTCCACCTTCCACGGCTTCAAAAGCGACGCCGACTGACCGGCATCCACCCGCTTCTCCAGCCAGCTTTCGACACGGGCGACCTGCCAGACGACGGATATGCATCGACCGGCAGCGCGCAGGACATCGGTTTTTCTGGCGGCATCGACTTCCGCACAGATCGAAACGGCCTTGTCGACGATCAACGCGATTTCCCGATGCCAATCGGCCAGATGCGACGGATCCGGTCGCGACCGGAACGCGCGCTTCATCTCGCCCTGAAACGCTTGTTCCGATCGCGTATCGCGCCCCAGAAACGGCGTACGCGGAAGGATGACGAACAGAATCGCGAGAAGGATTGTGCCGACACCCACGCACAGCGAGCGCTCCACCGCGAATGAAACATTCAGCGTGACTTCATGGCTGTTCATCGGCAGCACGACGATCAGGTAGGAAAGCGCATAGCCGAGGCTGTATGCGAACGAGTCGAGACGCGACAGCCCCAGCAGCCCGATAAAAAGCGCGGGCGCGGCCGTCACGACCAGGAGTTCCACGGCGGAGGGCGCGCCAGCCAGCAAGACATAGACCGGGAGCCCCGCCACGATGCCCACGCCGACTCCTATTGCAATTTTCTTGAGCAACACTTCCTGATGCGGCGCCTTTCCGAGGACGATACTCAAGACCGTGGGCACGACTACGATCAGAAACCCGTACACCCATCCCGTCGAATACCAGACCCCGAAGGCGGCGAGACAGTACAAAAACGATCTGAATCCGTTGACCAGCGTATTTCTGATCTGAAGGTGACGCCTGACGACAATGCCGACCGGAGCGTCCTTGACGTCCTGTTCGAGCTTGTCGTGTCGTTCGAAGATTTTCGCGAGCAGGCCGAACAGATTGATCAGGTCCTCGCTCATGATTTGACCGAACCCGGCGCCATCCGGGCCGTTCCGCGTCGCGCTTTCGGCCTTGAGCGCGTCGATCCGGTCGCGCAAAAAGGAACCCAGGCGCGCCGGATCGGCTGCCGCCGACTCGGTCTGTCGCGCGAGACCGGCAATCTCGGTGGAGACGAACTGCCTGCCGGCAGGCGTCGCGGCCGAGTAGGCCCGCCGCAACGCATAGGCAATCGCGACCACGTCGACCACCATGCGGTTCACCTCGCGGGCACCCTTGGCCGTTCTCTTCCCGCGCACGCCCTCCATGGTGCAATGGCTCGCCAGATCCTCGCACGCGATCAGGCTGCCAAACAGCGCATGGATTTGATCCTTGAACACACGCTCGTCGCCCGTGAACAGGCAGCCGATTTTCAGTGCCGACACGGCCAGGTTGCCCGATGCCTTCTTCAGCGATTCCAGATTGAATTTCGGCCACAAGGCCGTGCTGACGAGCGATACCCAGACGACACCCGCGAGCACCGTACCCACTCGATCGATGAATACCTCGGCGATCGTTTCGCTACTCGTGCCGATAAAGACCGGCACCATCACCACAATGGCAACGGTCACCGAAAATATCGCAAAGCAGAACGTATAGTTGGCGTCCCGGCTGTGATAGGAAAGCGCGGAGGCGATCCCGACCAGGAAAGCCAACCCGATGGCCGCGAAAAAAGGGCTCTGCGCCGTCAGCGATGCAAGCAGCAGGCCCGCCACGCCCCCGACGATCGTGCTGATGCATTGATACAGGCATTTCTTGACCACCTGCCCCTGGTCGGGAGCGAAGAACGAGATCAACCCCGTGATCATCGCCCATACCGGGTGCTCAAAATTCATGAGGAACGCAATGATCATCGCCCCCCATACGGAAACACTTATCCGGATCGCGGCCTTGACGGCGTCACGACTCGGAGTCAGGTAGCTGAATATCAGGCTGTCGTTCATTTTTCACGTAGATTCTGACTTGCCGCTTTCAATGAACCACCGCGCCAAAATCCGTTTTCCAGGAATTCTGCGCGTCGCGAAGCAATGCTTTTCGTGATTCCGGAATATTCACCTTGAGTGTCGCCGACATCCCCGAGCTGAGCGTCAGGTCGGCGGGAACCTTGTCGATCACGATGTCCACGGGAATGCGCTGGGCAAACCGGATCCACGCAAACGTGGCGGCGACGGAAGGCAGTTGCTCATTCCCCGGCGTCGTATTTTCATTCGATATGCCGCTATTGATCGACTGGACATGTCCGGTCAGATGCCCGGCTCCGGCCATCAGCCAGATATCGACCTTGTCGCCCAGGCGGATGGCCGGGATTTTCGTTTCCTCGAAGTAGCCGGTCACGTAATAGCTGTTGTCCTTGATGATCGCGAGCCGCTCGCTTCCGCGCGTCACGTAGTCGCCTTTTTCGAGATTCAGGTTGATCACCTTTCCGTTCACCGGAGACCGATAGATCGTCCTGTCACGATCGAGCTGGGCTTCGTTCACACGCGCGCGCGCCTGCTTGAGCGCAGCGGCCTTGTTTTCCATGTCGAGGCGGGCGACGTCAATCTCTTCCGCACTCACGCCGCCGTCGGTCAATGTCTTGCGTCGCTGGTAAACACGCTGCGCCTTTTCCCAGTCGGTTTCGGCGAGGTCCGCCTGCGCCTTCGCCTGATCGAGCGCAATCTGATAGCGGGCCCCGTCTACCGTGAACAGGACGTCGCCTTCCTTCACGCTCTGGGCGTTCTCGGCATTCAGGCTTTGAATCCAGCCCGATACGTCAGGCGCGACGGATACCACCGTTGCCCGTATCCGCCCGTCCCTGGTCCACGGCGTATACATGTATCGATTCCATATGTAGATCACACCGTATGCCGTGATGCCGATCAGAAGGAGGGTGACGAAGATACTGATAGCGCGCTTCATGGTGACTCTCAAAACGTATTTCTGACCATCACGGCCAGCAGGCCGGTGAATATCAGGATGTAAAGAAGGTTCTCGTGCTGGCTGCTCCGATGAGGAATCAACCGGTTGACGATGGGCGCGATGACGCCGGTTCCCACCAGGGAGACAAGAACCATCATCGCTATCGGACTCAGTAGTAGTCCGAAAATATCTATTTCGCGCAGCATAGTGAACGGCTCCTCGCCTGTACGATCCTTCGTTTCATCTCGCAAACGACCCCGGGCACACCGCACGCCCGCCCCGAGCCCCCGGGAGCCGCACGTTTGTCCGCCCTGACATGCCAGGCGCCGCGCGCCGATCCGGAAAGTGGAACCGCTCCCCCTCACTGCAAGGGGTCGCCCCGCTCCAGCAGAAAGTGTAACGTACTATACACTACTTTTTTGAGAAGGTGCAGCGACCCGCTGGTGAGCCAAGGCCACCGTGATGGCATGCGTAATGTGTAGTACATTACTGTCTTGACCTTTTGAATGACGCGTGCGCCGAATGACAAGGCAGGCAACTACTGCATTCAGCGGCGCCGATGACACACTTGCGATGAACATTGACAAACGCAGCAGCAAGGCTGCCCTGACGCAGCGTGGCGAGGTCCGGCGCGCGAAGCTTCTCGAGGTTGCCGCCGAAGAATTCCTCGCCGCCGGCTTCGCCCAGACGTCGATGATGACCATCGTCCGCAAGGCCGGCGGATCGGCGACGACTGCGTATCAGCTTTTCGACAACAAGGAAGGCCTGTTACGGGCGGTGTTGCAACGTGAGTTCGACGGACTGGAAGCCGAATTCTTTCCGGCCGACCTGACCGACAAGCCGCCGCGGGAGGCCCTGCCGATCATCGGGCTGCGGCTCCTCGGCTACCTGGTACAGCCGCGATCGGTCGCGTTCTACCGGCTGCTGGTGTCCGAAGGCCACCGTATCCCCGGCATCGCGGAGTACTTTCGCCAGATCGTCGTGCTCCAGATCGTGCTGCCGTTCGAGCGCTATCTGCGCGATTCGTGCGCGCGTGGCGAATTGAGCATCGACGATCCGGCCAACGCGGCGTATCTGCTCGGGAACCTCATTCAGGGCATGGCCAACGAGGCGCGGATTTCCGGCGGGTACAGTTGGGGAGTCGGCCCCATCGAGGAGCAGATGTGCCGCTCCTGCATCGAATCCATTCTGCAAATCTGGATCCGGACGAAAAACTGAAGACCCTGCGCCTGCCGCAGGCCGGCCAGCCAGCGCGCATTGCGCTCGACGCGCGGGGCGGCCGTTCAATCCGCCCGCCCAGGCATGCGCGCCGCCCCGGCGGCGGCGGCATCGGCGGTCCGGACATCAAGCCGCAGGTTGCCGAACGCATCGGCCAGGCCGCCGACACGCGTCGCACCGGATGCGAGAGCACCGGGAGCACGCGGCGTGCCGCGCCGACGCACCGTTCAAGCGACCTGTACCCGGTTGCGCCCCAGCTCCTTCGCGCGATAGAGCGCCTGGTCCGCCGCCTCGAATGCCTCCCGATAGCCGCGATCCTCGGGACTCTTGCGCGATATGTAGGCGGCGCCGATGCTCAAGGTCACCTTGCCGAGCGGCGAACCGCAATGCTCGATGTCGAGTTGCTCGATCATCCTGCGGACCCGGTCGAGCGCCCCCTCGACCTCGTCGCGCGGGACGCTCATCAGCAACTGCGCGAACTCCTCGCCGCCGACCCGGCCGACCAGCGTGTTGCTTTGGTCGGCGGCGTCCAGCAGCACGCCGCCCACGGCCTTGAGGCAGGCATCGCCGGCCAGGTGACCATAGGTATCGTTGTACTGCTTGAACCAGTCGATATCGATGATCACCGCGACCATCCCTTCGCCCGGATGCGCCTGGTGCCAGCGTTCGTGGACGTAATCCAGCATGCTGCGGCGATTGAACAACTGGGTCAGCGGATCGACTGCCGACGCCATGCGCAGACGCAGGTCGTTCTCGATCATTTCGCCGAGATGGCGCAGCACGCCCCGCTCGCGGGCGCCGATACGGCGCGGGCTCGAGGCCATCGCGCACAGCTCGCCGATCGTCTCGCCATCCGGCAGGCGAATCGGTACACCCGCATAGAACCGCACGTGAGACGGCAGGTCCACTTGCGCGCAGCCCTGCAAGTCGTCCCACGCCCGCGTGTCCTCGATCACGAACACGTCGTCCATGCATACCACCTGATCGCACGGCAGACTCGCTTGCGAAGCCCGTCGCAACAACAGGCCGCCCTCGCCGCCGCCGTGCTGATGATCCGCATCCAGCACCGTCACCACCGCGAGCACGTCACCCATCACGTACTTGAGGATTTCGGTGGCGTGGCGAAAGCACTCGCGCATGATCTGGTCGTCATGCAGCAACCACTCCGTCACGGATGGCGCCAGATGATCCGGACGGCCGGTGGGCAGAAATGTCTGCGTACGCGTCGCAGGTCGGTCGGAGCCGGAAATGAGAGACACAACTGTGATCCGTGATTGTGATGCACCTTTAACGGCATCGGGACCGCAGAAGTTTAGTGCTGCGCACGTATGCCGCTCGATCGGCATACCGATGCAATTCATCTGACGAATGGCCGCGCACCGCCGTCACGAACCGGATCGGGCGGGCCGTTGAAATACCCGCGCGCATGCGGCCAGGCGCAGGCGCCCGGGATCGAGGAAACGACAATCGAAGCGACGCCGCCCCGAACCGACAGCGCCTCCGCCGGAACGAGACATGTCGCGCCTGCGACATGCCGATCGACGTACCGCGCCGCCTGCGTCACGCGATCACGCCGCGCCCCGCGTCACTCGGCCAGCAACTCGACCGCGCGGCGCGACGACATCCCGGCCAGCTGTTCGGCAGGCTGCGGCCGCGCGAACAGGAAGCCCTGCACCTGATGGCAGCCAATCTCCTGCAGGAAGGCCAGTTGCTGCTCCGTCTCGACCCCCTCCATCACGACGTCGAGCCCGAGCGCGCGCCCCATCGCGACGATCGCGCGCACGATCGCGTCGTCCGGGCTGCCCGAACCGCAGTCCGTGAGGAACGACCGGTCGATCTTCAGCGTATCGACGGGCAGATCCTTCAGATACACGAGCGACGAATAGCCGGTACCGAAATCGTCGATCGCCAGGCTGATCCCGCGCGTCGCCAGCTCGCGCAGCAGGATGCCGATTTCCTCGCGGGTGTTCATCGCCATGCTTTCGAGCAACTCGAGCTGCAGGCATTCGGCAGGCAGCGCCGTTTCGCTGAGGATGCTCGTCAGGTCGCTGAGGAAGTGGTCGGTGAAGCACTGCCGCGCCGACACGTTCACCGACACGCGCCCGAACTCGAAGCCTTCGTCCAGCCAGCGGCGCGCCTGCCGGCACGCTTCGTGCAGCACCCACCGGCCGATCGGGACGATCAGCGCGGAGCGCTCCGCCAGCCCGATGAAGTCGCCCGGCGGCACGAGGCCCTTGCGGGGATGCAGCCAGCGCAGCAGCGCCTCCACGCCGACGATCCGGCCGCTGGCCAGATCGTACTGCGGCTGGTAGAACAGGCGGAACTCGTTCTGCTCCAGTGCGCGGTGCAGCTCGCCGAGCGTCTCCAGCTGCTCCATCGCCGACGACGTCATCTTGTTCTCGAAGAACTGGAACACGTTCCTGCCGCGGCTCTTCGCGCCGTACATCGCCTGGTCCGCGAGCAGGATCAGGTGCTCGGCCTCGGTGCCGTCGTCCGGATAGATGCTGATGCCGATGCTCGGCGTGACGAAGATCTCGCGACGACCGACATCGATCGGCCGCCCCACTTCGTCCAGCAGCTTGCGCGCGATCCGCCCGACGTCGCGGACGTCGTCGAACTCCTCGAGCACGAGCGCGAATTCGTCGCCGCCCATGCGCGCCACCGTGTCGCTCGCGCGCACGGTCGCGACGATGCGCCGCGCGACCTTCTTCAGCACCTCGTCGCCGGCGTTGTGGCCGAGCGTGTCGTTAACCAGCTTGAAGCGGTCGAGATCGAGATACATCACCGCGACCTTGCGGCCGAGCCGCTTCGCGTGGGCGATCGCGTGCTCGAGCCGCTCCTCGAACAGCGCGCGGTTCGCGAGATCGGTGAGCACGTCGTGCGTGGCGAGATAGCCCAGCCGCTCCTCGGCCTGGCGCCGCTGCGTGATGTCGGAGAAGATCGCCGCATAGTGCGAGATCTCGCCTTCGTTGTCGCGGATGCTGGTGATCGTCAGGTATTCGAGAAACGCCTCGCCGCTCTTGCGGCGATTCCAGATTTCGCCTTGCCAGTGGCCGTCGGTCGTCAGCGCGGCCCACAGCTGCTGGTAGAAATCGGCCGTCTGGCGCCCGGAACTCAGCAGGCTCGGGTCGCGCCCGATCACCTCGTCCTCGGTGTAGCCGGTCAGGCGCGTGAAGGCCTGGTTGACGCGTTCGATCCGCGCGTGGCGGTCGGTCACCATGATGCCTTCGAGCGCCGATTCGAACACCCGATCCGCCATGCGCAGGTTGAAGCGCGCAAGGCCCAGCGCCTCGTCGCGCTCGCGCAACGCGCTGCGCAGCTCGTTCGCATACTCGTGCTCGATGCTCTGCAGCACGTCCGCGAAACACAGCAGCCCGGTCAGCCGGCCATCCTCGCCCTGGATGCCGACGTGCCGCATGTGCTGCTGGGTCATGAAGCGCTGGGCCGCATACAGGCTCTGCGTCGCGGTCAGCATCTGCAGCGGCTTGCTCGCGTGGGCGCCCACCGCGCCCCGCGCGCCGCCGTCCGCCAGCAGCCGGACGATGTCCCGTTCGGTCAGGATGCCGTGCTCGCCGTCGTCGTAGCCGACGACGACCGCGTCGAGCCGCTGCGCGCGCATCCGCGCGACGACCTCGTGCAGCGTGGCCTGCTCGGGCACCACGATGGGCGGATGGACGCGGATCGATTCGATCGCCTTCAGGTGCAGGAAGAATTCCGCCCCCTGGTTCACGACGACGTCGGTCTGGGTCAGCACGCCGATCGCGGCGCCCTCCCGGACCACCACGAAGTGCCGCACGCCCGACTGCTTGAACCGCATCGCGGCTTCGCCCAGCGGCGTACTCGCGTCGAGCGTCAGCACCGGATGGCTCATCACCTCGCTGATCGGCCGGTCGATCCCGCGCGGATTGTCGCCGGCCGCCAGGGCGTCGTGCTCGGTCCAGATCCCGACGACCTGCTCCCCCTCCATCACGACGATCGAGCTGCAACGCTCGGCGGACATGCGTCGCGCAACTTCCCGCACCGGCGTGGCGGGCGCGCAGGACAGGATCGGGCGCGCGACGAGGCGCGCAATCGGAACATCGTAGCTGCTCGGATACATTCTCTAACCAGGACGAAGAGTCCTCGCCCGCGCACTCCGATCCGGCAACCTGCGGGCTCGCCCGCGGCGGCAAGCAAGGGGGCGCCCGCTTGCTTGCCGCGAATGGTTGCGTCCTCATCGAATGCGCAAACGGGGAATTGACCAATCGCTCGAGGCATCGCGGCGGCAGGCAGGGCGCATGGGCCCCGGTGCCGCGTTCGACGCTCCCTCGTCCGGCGGATCCACACGCCGGAGCACCGCCCTCTCGGGGGCAGCCGCCCTGAGTTAACGACAGGTTCCGGCAAGAGTTGAGTGCGAATACAACATTTGTGCCGTGTATCGGCAAATCAAGCGGCGGTTGGCCGGATGAAGCGTCGATGCCCGCCGCTTGGCCGGGCGCGTTTGCCGCGCACGGCGGACCGGCGGGAATGGCTTCCTGATGCGTCGCGGACAACGGAGCGAGCAGGCCAGCCTCGGCCGGCGTGGCCGGTTTCCGGTGTGAACCGACCGACGCCCGAACGCGACCGTGCGGATAGCGGGGGCGGCTACGGCCGGCCGCGTCGGGCGGCGAACCTGCCGGGTTCCGGCGCCGGCTCGCGCACGCACGCGGCCGCTCGTCGTCAGGCGGCCAGCCGTTTCGGCTCCTCGACCTCCATGACGCCCTCCCCGCCGCGCCCTGCCTTTCCGTGCATCGACGCCAGCAGGGAGGCAAGCACGATCAGCCCGCCGCCGATCGACGCCGGCACGGATACGCGCTCCCCGAGCCATGCGTATGCGAACAACGCGCCGAACACGGGCTCGCTGCCCATCAGCAGCGCGACGCGTGTCGGCGTACTGCGGCTGACCGCGTAGTTCTGCACGAAGAACGCGAACAACGTGCAGCCCGCGACCAGATAGGCGACGATCATCCAGAAACGCGCGTTCCCGGCGAACGCCGGCAGCGGCTGCCATTCCGACCTCGCGACGCTCAGCGCGAGCAGCGCGCAGCCCAGCGACACGACGCCGGCCTGCACGGCCGTCATCGCCAGCGGGGAAACCGCGTTCACCTGCATGACGCGCTTCGTCGCGCACACGTTGATCGCGCGCAACAGCGCGGCCAGCACCACCAGCGCATCGCCCGGCGTGAGATGGAATCGGCCGCCGCCGAGCAGAAAGGCGCCCAGCACGGACAACCCGGTCGCCGCCCACTCGACACCGGCCGGCGCACGTCCGAGCCACGCCCATTCGACCAGCGGCGTCATCACCACGCACAGGCTGATCAGAAACGCGGCATTCGATGCGCTCGTCATCCTCACGCCGAACGTCTCGGCCAGGAAAATCCCCAGCAGCACGCACCCGGCGCCGACGATCCTGCCCCACTGGGAACGCGACAAGCCGCGCAGCGACCACAGCGCGGGCGACAGCAGCACGAACGTGATGCCGAAGCGCAACGCAAGCAGGCCCAGCACCGGATAGACGAGCAGCGCGCTTTTCACCACCGCATAGCTGGTGCCCCAGATGAAAGCCACGACGAGAAGCAGCAGATCGGCGGAAACGCCGGACCGGAAGCGCATGACGAACCTCCCCTACGAAAGGTCCAGATTGTCCGATAGTGCATTGGCGGCGATAATCCGGTCGCAGGGAATACGTCCTGTGCGCCCGGCGCACAAATAGACGCGACACCCGGATCAGCCCCGCTCCCCCATGACACCGACCGAACTCATCCCGTTGCTGCCGGATCTCGCGACCTTCGTGCAGGTGGTCGAAGCCGGCAACTTCTCGTCGGCCGCGCGCCCGCTCGGCACGACGCCTTCGACGGTCAGCCGGCAAGTGCAGCGGCTCGAGCGGGCGCTGGGCGTGCGATTGTTCGAACGCTCGACCCGGCGCATCCGGCTGACGGAGTCCGGCATGCAGGTGTATCGCCACTGCCGGGACATGCTGGACGCGGCGTCCGGCGCCGTCGACGCGGCAAGCCAGCTGACCGCGCAGCCGCACGGGCGGGTCAGCATCAGCGCGCCGATTTCGCTCGCGAAAAGCCTGATTCATCCGAAAATTCCCGGCTTCCTGCGCGCCTACCCGGAAGTGGAGGTGCAGGTCGTATTCGACGACCGGGAGGTCGATCCGATACGCGATCACGTCGACCTCGTCGTGCGGCCCACCCCGACACCGCCGCAAGGCCTCGTGGCGAGGCAGCTCGGCACGGTACGGTGGATGCCGTGCGCGTCGCCCGGCTATCTGCGCGCACGCGGCCTGCCCGCCGCGCCCGGCGATCTTGCGCGGCACGACTGCCTGTATCTCGGCGATACGCCGGACGACCATCAATGGACGTTCCGGCAAGGCAACCGCGTGGAAACCGTCGAAGTCAGAGGCCGCTATATCGCGAACGACGTGAGTGCCCGGCGCGAGGCCGCGCTGGAGGACTGGGGCGTCGCGAGCCTGCCGGAGTTCGCGATCGGGGACGACCTGCGCGCCGGCACGCTGGTACACCTGCTGCCCGAATGGCTGTTCGAGCCGCGCGCCTACAGCGGGCCGGTCTGGTTGCTGTATCCGCCGAACCGGCTGCTTCCGCCGAAAGTGCGGGTGTTGATCGACTGGCTGGTGGAGCAGTCCGGCGGCTTGCGCGGTTGAGCCTGCGCGCCGTAACGCTTTCACGCTTTCACGCCTTCACGCCTTCACGCCTTCACGCCTTCACGCCTTCACGCCTTCACGCCGAAGCTCACGCCATGCGGCGCCGGCGTCAACTCCCCTGCTTCGTCGCCACCAGCGGCCCCACGAACTGCTCGAAGTGCGGCAGCCAGATCGGGATCGCCGTCTCGACCGAGAACATGCCGTGACCGTTCTTGCCGAACGGCGGCTCGACGATCATCTGCCCGCGGCCGCCCGCCGCCTGAAACGCGGCGAACCAGGTCGCCACGACTTCCGGCGCGAAATACTTGTCGTTCTGGACGTAATGCCACAGCACCGGCACACGCGTCGTGCCCGCGAAGTGCGCGATCGTGTCGGCCATCTGCTGCGGATCGCACGGCTGGCCGGGATGGGTCGTCGGGTTCCCGCCCCGGCCGCCCGAGAAGTTCACCACGCCGACCACCCCCGGCGGCGCATGGCTTGCCGCCGCCAGCGACGCGAAGCCGCCCGCCGATTGACCGACCAGCACGACGCGGTTCCGGTCCACCTGCGGCAGCGCCTGCGCGTACCGGACTGCCGCGAGCACGTCGCGCGCGGCCTGCTGGCCCGCGGCGAGGTAATCCGGGTGCCGGCAGGAACCGGCGTCCTCCTCGTCGATGCCGCCCGTCGCCCCGTACCCGCGGCGGATCGGCACGATGACCGCGAAGCCGTGCTGCACGAACGTCCGGATCTGCGGCAGCGCGCGGTAGCGGCCCACCTTCGGCCGGTCGCCCGGATCGGGCGGGCTGCCGTGGCTCAGCACGATCAGCGGAAAGGGCCCGGGGCCGTCCGGCATGTAGGTGGTGGCGACGATCTCGCGCGAACCCGCCTCTTCGCCGAGTGGAACCCTGACGACGGTTTCGTGCAGATCGGCGGCGATGGACGTATCTTCGGTCGCCGTCGACGCGCAACCCGCGACGAAAACGACCAGCGCGCCCGAGACCAGCCACCCGCACAGGCGGGCGGCGATCCGGCTTCGACGAACGGCGATGCTCATGAGCGATCTCTCCACGAATCCCGGGATGCCTGCCGCCGTCACGCGCGCGGCGAAGCCGATAGTGTATCCGGGCGGCTACGCGGCCGCACCGCGATCGCGATCGCCGCCCGCCGTCACCACCGGTAGCTGAGGTCGCCCGTCACCGTCAGCCGCGTGCCGTAAAAGCATCCGCCCGCCGAAAAACACGACGACACATAGGTCCGGTCGAACAGGTTGTTCACGTGCGCGCCGATGCGCCACCCCTTCCACGCGGGCCGCTCGACGCCCAGGTCGTACGACAGCCCGAGGTCGAAGAGCACGACGGCCGGCACGTCGAACGTGTTGACGTTGTCGCCCGCGCTGCGCCCGATGTAGCGCACGCCGCCGCCCACCTTCAGCCCGCGCAGCCCGGGCCGGTCGACCGCGTAGTCGAGCCACAGCGACGCGAGATGGCGCGGCACGGCCGCCACGCGCTTGCCGACGACGGTCGGATCGGTGTCGGCCTGCACCGTCGTATCGAGATACGTATACGCGGCGATCACGTCCAGCTGCTTCCATACGCGCGTGCGGCCCTCCAGTTCGATGCCGCGCGAGCGCACTTCGCCCGTCTGCACGTTGAAGAACGGATGCTCGGGATCGGCGGTGAGCACGTTGCGCTGGCGAATGTCGAACGCGGCGACCGACGCGGTGTGCAACTGGTCCGGCGACTGGTAGCGCAGCCCGAGCTCGAACTGCTTCGCCCTCGTCGGCGTGAACGGCTGGCCGTCGAAGCGCGTGCCGAGCGCCGGCTCGAACGACGTCGAATAGCTCAGGTACGGCGCGAAGCCGTTGTCGAACAGGTAGACCGCGCCCGCGCGGCCGGTGAACGCGCGCGCGCTCTGCTGCACGCTCGACGCGTGCAGCAGGTCGTCGGTGGTCGTGCGCGACCATTCCTGGCGCCCGCCGAGCGTGAAGACCCAGCGATTCCAGCGCACCTGGTCCTGCAGGTAGACGCCGATGCGGTCGGGCGTCTGGCGGGTCTGCTGCGAGACCGGCGGCACCGTGAACGGCTGCCCGTAGTCGGGCGCACGCGTATCGAGCGGCGGCGCCGCGCCGAAGCCCGAGCCGACGAGGTTCGCCACCGCATGCTCGTACGACAGCCCGGCCAGCACCGTATGCTCGACCGGCCCCGTCATCACGCGCATCTCGGCCTGGTTGTCGAGCGCGAGATGGTTCACGTGCTCGCGCGACCACGACAGCGAACGGTTCAGTACGCCCGGCGACAGATAAGGCATGAAGAAATTGACGGCCGCGCCCTCGAAGTCGACGTCGAGGTGCGTATAGCGCACGTTCTGCCGGACCTTCCACGTCGAATCGAAACGATGCTCGAACGCATAGCCGATCATCGCCTGCGTGCGGTCGTACGTGTCGAAGCCCGGCAGCCCCGGATAGAAGCGCGTCGGAAGCCGCCGGCCTCCGTCCTCCCACAGCGTGCCGAGGGCCGGCAGCCAGCCCGCGAAGTTGTTGTGCGGATCGCGCTGGAACGAGCTGAGCAGCGTGAGGCTGGTGTCGGCGTTCGGCTGCCACGTCAGCGACGGCGAGACGACGATGCGCTGCTGCTTCGAGTAATCGATCTGCTCGTCCGCGCGGCGCGCGAGGCCGTCGATCCGGTAGCGCCAGGTGCCGTCCTGCGTCACGGGCCCGCTGAAGTCGAACGCGAGCTGCCCGCGATCGCGGTTGCCGGTCTGCACGGCGATCAGGTGCTGCGCGTCGCGCGTCGGCCGCTTGCTGACCATGTCGACGATGCCGCCGGGGCTCGCCTGCCCGTACAGCACCGACGCGGGGCCGCGCAGCACGTCGATGCGTTCGAGCGTCCACGGATCGACGACGCTCGCGGCCCAGTTGATGCCTTTCGGCAGCGGCAGGCCGTCGAGCATCTGCGGATTGATCGCGGCCGCCGCGAAGCCGCCGAAGCCGCGCAGGAACACGCTCTCGAGCACGCCGCCGGGACGCGAATCGGAGTAGGTGCCCGGCGTGTAGCGCAGCGCGTCGCCGACGCTGTGCACGTCCTGCTGGTCCATCTGTTCGCGCGTGACGACCGACAGGCCCTGCGGGACCTCGACGATCGCCGTGTCGGTCTTGGTGCCCGCGCGCGAGACGTCGGCCGCGATGCCGCGCACCGGGCCGTCGCCCGTCTCGCGCCGCCCGTCGACGACGATCGGCGCGAGCAACGGCGCCTCCGCGGGCTCGCCTGCGTCCTGCGCATCCTGCACATCCCGCGCCGCCACGGCAACCGGCATGGCGGCCGCACAGGCCAGCGCGACCGCCCAGCCCGGCGCACGCCGCCATGCCGCGCGCGACAACGGAATTCCAGGCCGCGCACGGCGGCCGGTGTGTAATTGACTCATATCGGGTTATCCGAAAATCGGGGACGGACGTCGGCGAATCCACCGCGCCCGCGGGTAGGGAGAAGGGCCACCGTTGCAACGGCGGCCTCGACTGAACAGCAAATGGGAATCATTTACGCCGTAGCGGCGCGGGTAAATGCCGGTAGACGCAATCGACGAATGTGCGGCGCGCATGAATGAATCGCCCCGCTATTCGTCTGACGTTAACAAAATGTCATGTATGAATGTCGTTATCCTGAACGACCAAATAAATGATCCGATGATAGGATAGTGTCACTCTCAAGTTTAAAGTGACCCACGCAATGTCCAGCCTGCCCCCGGCCACCCGGCACTCCCTCGTCGATTCGGCAATCGAGATCCTCAAGTCCAATATCACGTCGGGTATCTGGCGCGTCGGTCAGCGCATTCCGACCGAACTCGATCTCGCGAAGCAGCTCGAGGTCGGGCGCAACACGGTGCGCGAGGCGGTGCGCACGCTCGCGTATTCCGGCGTGCTCGAAGTGCGCCAGGGCGACGGCACCTACGTGCGGCGCAACGTCGATCCGGCCGAGACGATGCGCAACGTCGATCGCGCCGCGCGCAGCGACCACCTCGAACTGCAATGCATGCTCGAAACGGAATGCGCGCGCTACGCGGCGCGCCGGCGCACCGACGAGGATCTCGCCGCGTTGCGCAAGCTGCTGAAGGCGCGCGGCGAGCGCGAGGCGGCGCGCGACGTGAAGAAGTTCGTCGAGCGCGACCGCGCGTTCCACATCGCCGTGGCCACGGCATCGCACAATCACGCGCTCGAAGCGCTGTACCGCTACTTCTCGGGCTCGATCCTCGCGAACGTGGAAGACGTCCTCGTCGAACTCGACGAGGCCGAGATTCCCGAACCCGACATGCAGGCGCACCAGGCGGTGCTCGATGCGATCGAACAGCGCGACGAGAACAAGGCGGTGCGCGCGACCCTCGCGATCCTCAAGCCGCAGATGACCTGGCTCGAGACCCGCGAGACGCCCGCCGCCTGACGACGGGCGCGGCGGGCGCTACGCGGCAACCGCCTCGATCACGTCGATCTGCCCGTCCGGCGCGGAGCGCACCCCGGCCGGACGCCAGCCGGCGGCGCCGAGCAACGCCTCGTATTCGTCACGCGTGCGTTCGCGGCCGCTGCCCCAGCACATCATGTGGATATCGTAGAGCTTCGAGAAATGCGCGACGCCCGGGGCCGGCACGACCCGTTCGATCACGAACACGCGCGCCCCTTCCCGGGCGCTTTCACGCGCCCGCTTGAGAATCGCCACGCACTCGTCGTCGTTCCAGTCGTGCAGGATCAGCTTCAGCAGGTAGACGTCGGCCGCCGGCACCGCCTCGAACATGTTGCCGCCCGCCTTGCTGCAACGCGCGCTCACGCCCATCCGCTGCGCCCAGCCGTCGGCGTCGCCTTCGATCACCTCGGGCAGGTCGAACACGACGCCGGTCAGCGCCCCGAACCGCCGCAGCAGCGTGCACAGCATGTGCCCCTGGCCGCCGCCGATGTCGCACGCGTGCGCGCCCGGCGCGAACGTCACGTCGCGCAGCGCATCGACGACCTGTTCCGACTGCACGGTCGAGAAGCTCGACATCGCGCGCTTGAAATCGGTGCGGTAGCGCGCGTGATCCTTCGCATAGTCGAACGCCATCGCGCCGAACTCGCGCACGAAGCCGTTCTGCTGCCCCTCGCGCACCATGTCGGGCAGGTGCGCCCAGATCGCGTAGTGCTCCGGGCCCTCCTGCAACAGCACGAAGTCGCGCAGCGTGCTCGCGGCGTCCGCGTGCAGCAGCGCTCCCGACTCGGTGGCCCTGAAGCCGCGGCGCACATCCTCGTCGAGCAGGCCGAGCGACGCGAGCGCCCGCAGCAGCCGGTACAGCAGCGGCTCGTCCACGTCGAGCCGCGCCGCGAGCGCGGCCGACGAGACCGGCGTATCCGTCGTCACCTCATCGAACACGCCGAGCCGCGTGCCCGCATACAGGATCCGGCTGCGCCATCGTCCGAACAGCGTATCCAGCACCTGTTTTGCCGCATTTTCCATAAAGCACTCCTCAACATGTTCCGATCGCGCCGGTGCGTGATGCACCGCGCGATCGCATCGTCAACGCAGCACGCGGATCACTGCTCGTGCAGGAATTCCCGGATCGGGTAGCCGACGTGGCGCTGCGCATCGAGCGTGTAGCCGAGGATGCGGTCGCCGCGCTTGAGCTCCGTGATGTTGTGCACGCTGCCCTTCGGCCCGAGCACGCGCACGTGCCAGTCGTCCTGCGCGATGATGTTGATCGCGCGGTTGGCGGCGTTCTTCGCCTCGATCAGCAGCAGCGGCCGCGTCTCGACCTTCGCGCGCCCGACCACCACGCGGCGCGCCTTGCCCTGCGCGTTGACCGCGAGAATTTCCGCGCCCGATTCGAGCTCGGCGAGGTAGCGCGTCCGGTTGTCCGGTGCGACGACGTACGAATGGAGCGCGGCCGCGTTCACGCGGAACGGGCGCGTCGGCATGTACGGCAGCGGGTGCGTCTCGCTGCTGATCAGGATCATGCCGGTCGAGTACGAGCCGACGAGGATGCCCTCGTCCTGTTCGAAACGCGAGCACGTATCGACGCACACCCGTTCGCCCGGCCCGAGGTGCGTGAGCCCGACGATCTCGATTTCCTCCAGTTGCAGGTCCTCGACCGTGTCGCTGCAGATCGACACGAGCTGCGTGGCCTGCCCGACTTGCGTCGGCGTGAGCAGCACGCCCTCGGGGCCGCGCTGCAGCACGTTCAGCGTCACTTCCGCGTCCTCGAGGTCGGCGACGACGGTGATCAGTTCGCCCGACGCGCGATCGGCGGCGGCCAGCAGGATTTCGAGCGGGATCTTGCTCGGATCCTGCAGGAACTCGACGAGCAGCCACGGCGTGACCGTCGACAGCTCGCAGGCGCGCGTGAGCGTCGTCTCGCCCGTCACCTCGATGAACACGCCAAGCTCGACACCGTCCGGCACCGCGAAATCGACCGGCAAGCCGTCCTTCACGAGGACGATCTGCACCTGCTCGAGCAGCGCAGCGTCGACCGGCTGGCGATCGACGACCGCGACCTTGCACGCGCTCGGAGGCAACCGCCCGGCCTGCTCCGCATCCTTCACGACGAATGCGGACACGCCGACATGCAACGCCTCCTCGGTGATCTCGTCCGCGAGCTCGCCGATGTTGCGCAGGTCAATCCAGGAAAGCTTCTTCAAGGCCAATCTCCTTCGATGGGGATAACGCAGGTTGAGGGACAAGACAAGGATGAAACTAGCGGCTGACGGAGACGGCCGAACGCGACGCGGCGGCCCTCATCCGGCAATCCACCCAGCCGACGCCCGGCTCATGGCCCGCAAGCCGGAAGCCGGGCGCAACATCGGCAAGACCGACGCAGGCGCCGTCGTCGGTTCGCACCCGTACCGCGCCGTCGCCGCGCATCACGACGCGCACGTTCGCGCCGGACGCGCTGCGCGTGTGCAGCGCGACGAGCGGCGCGGATTCGATCCGCACGCGGCCGACCACGATCGCGCGCGTATCGCCCGCCGGGTCGACCGTGAGGATCCGTTCGCCCGAACGCAGCCGTGACAGCTGGCGGGTGCGGTCGCCGCCGCAGAACACGAACGATTCGGCCGAGCCCGCGTCGATGCCGAACGCGAGCGGCCGGCCCGGCGCGCGTGCGGCGCCGGCGGCGACGAGCAGCAGGCCGGTCGCGCTCGCGCCGGCCAGCACGCATTCGTCGCCGTCGAGCTGCGAGCAGCCGTCGATCACCGCGTGCAGGCCGACGCCGAGCGGCTCGACACTCTGTACCTCGAATGTTTTCAGTTTCAGCGGCTCGCGCGGGCGCAGCTCGCCGCACGCGGCCAGCATCCCGCGCAGCGCGGCCGCATCATGCGGCGCGAACGCGATGTCGACCGGCGACTGCTCGAGCCGGCTCGCGAGATAGGCCGCGGCGTGCGGATCGGCCAGCGAGACGACGATGCGGCATGCGGCGGCGCCGGCCTGCGCGAGCAGCCGCTCGAGCGGCACCGTGGTCGCGAGTGCATAGTCGAGCAGGACGAGCGCATGCCGCGCGATCGCCGCGCGCGCGGCCTCGAAGTCGGCCGCGCCGCCGATCCGCACGCAAACGCCCGCGAGCGGTGCATGTGCGTCGTCGGCCAGCGTCACGACGCCCGCCGGCGAAACGGCCAGTTGCGCGGCCGCGCCGGCCGCGTATGCGTCGCGGTCGGCCTCGGCCACCACGAAGCGGCGCGCGCCGGCTCTCGCCGCATCGGCCGCGACGGCGCCTGCCTGCGCGCCGAGCGCGCGCAGGTCGATCCACGGATAGCGAAGCATGGAAACCCTCGATGATCGAAAGAAACCGGGCGCGACGGCCCGGCGTGCCGGATCAGGCCGCCAGGTGCGCGGCGCGCCGCTCGACGCCGTGCACGGCATCGGACAGGCGGCGGATCAGCGGTGCGGCCTTCGGCGCGGCGAACACGTTGCGGCCCGCCGCGATGCCGAGCGCGCCCGCATGCATCACGCGCGACGTGAACGCGACGAACTCGTCCTCCGGCAGCTTCGCGCCGCCCGCGACCAGCACCGGCAGCGACGAGCCGGCGATGATGTCGGCCATGCTCGCGGCATCGCCGCTGTACGGCAGCTTGACGATGTCGGCGCCGAGATCCGCCGCGACGTTCGCCGCATGGGCGATCAGTTCGGTTTGCGGACGATCGCCGAGGCCCGGGCCGCGCGGATAGATCATCGCGAGCAACGGCATCGACCAGCGCGCGCACTCGGTCGCGATGCGGCTCAGGTCGAGCAGTTGCTGGGTTTCCGTCCTGGAGCCGAGATTCACGTGCACGCTGACCGCATCCGCGCCGCTCGCCACGGCGTCCTCGACGCTCGCGAACAGCGTCTTCGCATTCGCGTCTTCCGCGTAACGCGTGCTGCCGTTCAGGTGCACGACGAGCGCGAGATCGCTCAGCACCTCGGGCGACAGGAAACGCGCGCGGCCCCGATGCACGACGATCGCGTCGCCGCCGTGCGCGGCGATGTCGCCGACGAGCTGCCGCAACTGCTGCGGATGGGCGATCGGGCCATCCGCGAGCGAATGGTCGAGCGGCACCATCAAACACTTGCCCGACGCGGCGCGCACCACGCGCCGCATCCTGAGCGCCTTGCCAGAAACCGATAGAAGAGAGTTCATCCGTGATTCCTCGCCAGAAATGGAGAGGCCGGCCCGTTCGACTTCAGCCTGCCCCCGGGGTGCCCGCTTGCGGGCGGAACTGGAGCAACAACCGAGCAACGCTTGCAGCAACTCTTGCAACGTGTAAGACTTGCATAGACCCAATCATCCTATGATTGGATCATCCTTGCAAGTACATTGCGAGCGATCCTGTTTCCCGACCAGGGGACGCATTCGACGCGGCATCGTTTCCCCTTTGCAGACAACGGCAGCACATCAACCTGTGAGGTGTCTATGAAGTTCGGCGTGTCCTTTCTGCCCGATACCGGCCCGGCCGACCGCTCAGCGGCCGACTACTACGCGCACGCGCTGAAGCTCAGCGCGCTGGCGGACCGGCTCGGCTACACGTACGTGAAGATGACCGAGCACTACCTGAAGCCGTACGGCGGCTACAGCCCGTCGCCGCTGATGTTCCTCGCGGCCGCGGCCGCGCGGACCGAATCGGTCCGCCTGATGACGGGCGGCATCCAGGCGTCGTTCCACCATCCGATCCAGCTCGCCGCCGAGGCCGCCCAGCTCGACGCGATCTCGAACGGGCGGCTCGAACTCGGTTTCGCGCGCGCATTCCTGCCGTACGAGTTCGACGCGTTCGGCATCGATCTCGACTCGAGCAAGGCGCGGTTCCAGCAGACGATCGACGCGACGGTGCGGCTCCTGTCCGAGGAATCGGTCAGCGAGGACACGCCGTTCTTCCGCTACCAGGACGCGCACTCGCTGCCGCGCCCGACGCAGCAGCCGCGCCCGCCGGTCTGGGTCGCGGCGCTGCTCACGCCGTCGAGCTTCGAGTGGATCGGCGAACGCGGCTTCAACCTGCTGATGGCCGCGCCGCCGCGCAAGGCCGCGCTCGCGAAGACGCAGGAGATGGTGGCGCTCTATCGCGACACGTTCGCGCGTCACCACGGCCACACCGGCCGCCAGCCGCAGGTCGCGATCAGCATCCCGCTGATGATCGGCACCTCGGACGCGCACGCGCTGGCGCTCGCGGAGCCGCGCCTGCGCCATCACTGGCGCTATTTCGCGGAAGCCGCGAAATCCTGGGAGCAGGTGCAGTCGTCGGCGTACCAGGGCTACAACGAGGCGATGAAGAACAAGATGGGCGGCATGGACACGGCCGACCTCGACGCGACCGCCGTGCTCGGCACGCCCGAGACCGTGCGCCAGCGCATCCGCGCGCTCGAAGCCGATCTCGGCCTCGACACGATCCTGTGGCACATCGACTACGGCGCACAGCCGTACGAGCTGATGAGCAACAACCTGGAGGTGTTCGCCCGCGACGTGCTGCCGGGGCTGTGACGCCATGCCGATCGATTCCGGAGCTACCGCGAACCCGCCCATGACACCGTCCCTGTCGCTCGACACGATCGTCGTCGGCGCCGGCATCGGCGGCCTTGCCGCCGCGCTCGCGCTGCGCCGCGCCGGCCATCGGGTCACCGTCCTCGAGCAGAGCCGGGCCTTTCGGGAAGTCGGCGCCGGCCTGCAGGTCGTGCCGAACGCCACGCGCGCGCTGCGCGCGCTGGGCGTGCTCGACCGGCAGCGGCTGGCGGCCGTCGCGCCGACGGCGACGATCCGCCGCCGCTGGCAGGACGGCAGCCTGCTCGGCACGTTCCCGCTCGGCGCCGACGTCGAGGCCGCCTTCGACGCGCCGTACTGGAACGCGCATCGCGCGGACCTGCACGCCGTGCTGCTCGACGCCGTGCGCGACCCGCTCACGGCCGGCCCGCCCGCCGTCGTACTCGGCGGCGTCGCGGTGCGCGGGCTCGACGCCTGCGGGCCGGACGGCGCGACGGTCGTCGATGCGGCGGGCACGCGCTGGCGCGCCGATCTCGTCGTCGCGGCGGACGGCATCCATTCGACGCTGCGCCAGACGCTGCTCGGCGACGACGCGCCGCATTACAGCGGCGACGACGCGTATCGCGCGCTGATCGACGCCGACGCGATCGATCCGGGCTCGCCCGTCCACGAGATCGTCGCGGAGCCGCAGGTGACGATCTGGCTCGGGCCCGGGCGGCACGCGATCCATTACTGGGTGCGCGACCGCCGACTGCTGAACCTCGTCGTGATCGTGCCCGGCGACGGCAGCACGCGCGAATCGTGGAGCAGCAAGGGCGACCGCGCGACGCTCGAGGCCGAGCTCGACGGCTGGGATCCGCGCCTCGTCGGGCTGATCCGCTGCGCGTCGGACCTGAGCCGCTGGTCGCTGCACGACCGCCAGCCGCTCACGCGCTGGGTATGGGACAGCGTGTGCCTGCTCGGCGACGCCTGCCATCCGATGCTGCCGTACCAGTCTCAGGGCGCCGCGCAGGCGCTCGAGGACGCGGTGGTGCTCGGCCGGTGCGTGACCGGGCTCGCGTCGAAGGACGCGCTCGGCGCGGCGCTCGTCGAGTACCAGCGCCTGCGGATCGACCGCAGCGCGCGCATCCAGCTTGCCTCGGCCGGCAACGGCGGCGTGTTCCACCTGCCGGACGGCCCCGAGCAACAGGCGCGCGACGCCGAGCTCAAGTCGCGCCGCGCGGACTTCAAGTCCTACCAGTGGACCTGGGCCGACGCCTATCCGCGCTGACGCCCGCCCCGGCGCCGCGCGGATCGCCGCGCGGCGCCGGCCCCTTCTTGCGACAGGACCGCATCATGCAGAACACCGTGGACATTGCGCAGCAACTGAAACAGGCGATGCGCGGCGTCGCCGCCACCGTCACGATCGTCACGACCGGCGGCGCGGACGCCGACGCCGCACCGTACGCGCTGACCGCCAGCTCGTTCACGTCGGTCGCGCTCGATCCGCCGACCGTGCTGGTGTGCATCAACCGGCGCGCCAGCATTCATGCGTCGATCACCGGCCGCCGGCGCTTCTGCGTGAACGCGCTGCGAAGCTGCCACGTGCCGCTCGCGCTCGCGTGCAGCACGACCGGCTCCGACGCGCGCTTCGCGCACGATGCGTGGCGCACCGACGCGGCGACCGGCCTGCCCTACCTCGAGAACGCGCAGACCTCGTTCTTCTGCGACACGCTCGAGCAGGTCGAGGTCGGCTCGCATTCGATCCTGGTCGGACGGGTCACGCGCGTCGCGATGTCCGACGACGTCAACCCGCTGATGTACGTCAACGGCGCGTTCGCCGCCGTCCGCTCGCTGCCGCACGATGCCGGCGCCGGGCGATGACCCGCTCGATGCGTGCGTCACGCGTGATGCCGCGCGCAATCGTTGCGTGCGCTGCAGTTACGCCGCGCGCGCGTATCCCGCACTACCATTGCGCCGCATGCACGCGATGAAACGGAGAAGCCGATGGCACCCGACCTGAACCTGCTGATTTCGCTCGACGCGCTGCTCGAAGAGGGCAGCGTCGTCGGCGCCGCACGCCGCATGAACCTCAGCCCGCCGGCGATGAGCCGCACCCTCGCACGCATCCGCGAAACGGTCGGCGACCCGATCTTCGTGCAGGCGGGCCGCAAGATGGTGCCGACGCCGCGCGCGCTCGAGCTGCGCGGCGTCGTCCGCGAGACCGTGGAGCGCGCGTCGCAGTTGCTCGCGCCGTCCGCGGAAATCGATCTCGGCACGCTCGACAAACAGTTCAACGTGCGCGCGAACGACATCTTCGTCGGCCTGCACAGCAGCCGCCTGCTCGAGGAAATGGCGCGCGGGATGCCGCGCGCGATGCTGCGCTTCATGCCCGAGGAAGACGACATCGACGACGACGCGCTGCGCAGCGGCCGCATCGACCTGTTCATCAGCGCGTCGCGCCGCCTCGGGCCGGAGATCCGCGTGCAGCCGCTGTTCACGACCACCTTCGTCGGCCTCGCGCGCCACGACCACCCGATCTTCGACGACGACATCACGCCCGAGCGGTTCGCCCGCTGGCCGCACATCGGCGTGTCGCGGCGCGGCAAGTCGGCGGGGCCGATCGACGACGCGCTGGCCGCGCGCGGCCTCGCGCGGCACGTGCTGCTCGTCGTGCCGACGCCCTATGCGGCGATCTTCTCGCTGCAGGCGTCCGACCTGATCCTGCCGCTGCCCGAGCATCTCGCGCGCGGCGCGGTGCGCTCCGGGATCGGCGTGCGCATGTTCGAGCTGCCCGTGCCGCTCGAAACCGTGCTGATCACGCAGGCCTGGCATCCGCGCTTCCAGAGCGACCCCGCGCACCAGTGGCTGCGGCGGGTCGTGCGCGGGCTGTGCATCGGGCAGCCGGCGCTGCATCCGGCGCATGCGTGACGCATGCGTCACGCACACTCGTCGAGTGCAAAGACATCACTGTTCCGCACGCATGGCTCGACCGTAGACTGGCCTCATCCTTTCTCACGGAGCGAGCGCAGTGCATGAAGCAGCCGATCAGACGCGCGCCGTCGCGTCGCCGACCCGCCGCCTGAATCGCGCGGCCGCGGCGCTGATCGCGCGCATCGACATCTTCACGCCGCGCGGCGCGTATGTCGCGCGCTCGGTCATCGCCGCCGCGCTCGCGCTCGGCGTCGCGTACCTGCTTGAACTGGAAACGCCGTACTCGGCGGCGTCGACGGTGCTGCTCGTGGTCAATCCGGTGCAGGGCGCCGTGATCGGCAAGGGCGTCTGGCGCGTGGTCGGCACGATCGCCGGGATGGTCGTCGCGTTCGTGCTGATGGCCTGCTTCGCGCAGAAGCCGCTGCTGTTCATCCTCGGTTTCGCCTTCTGGCTCGGCGTGTGCGTCGCGGGCATGACGCTGCTGCGGCACTTCCGCGCGTCGGGCACCGTGGTGGCCGGCTACACGATCGGCCTCGCGACCTACGGCGCGATGCTGCATCCCGAACTGACCTTCGAACACGTGATCGGACGCGGCTCGACGGTCGCGATCGGCGTGCTGTGCCTGAGCCTCGTGTCGATGCTGCTCGGCACGCGCGACGTGCACGCGAAACTCGAGACGCTGGTGGCGCGCGTCGCGGCCGACGTCGCGCGCGTCATCGCCGCGCAGCGCAACGGCCTCGCGGCGGCGCCCGCCGACGACAAGCGGCACGCGCTGTTCACCGGCATCTACGGCATCGACGATCTGCTCGCGCTCGGCAAGGCCGAATCGGAGGATCTCGCGCAGCGCGCGGCCGCCGTGCGGCACGGGATGGCATCGCTGTTCGGCGCGCTCGCGGGCGGCATGCCGCCGCTGCCGGCCGACAGCCCCGGCGCGCGTGCGGTCGCGGCGCTGCAGCCGCAGCTCGCGGCCGCGTGGCAGGCCGCGGCCGACGCGCTGGGCGAAGGCCCCGGCGGCGCCGGCCGCGCGCACGCGCTGCTGGGCGACGCGCGCGACCGGCTGCGCGCCGCGCTCGACGGCATCGCACTCGGCGATCCGCGCGACGAAGCGGCCCTGCTGATCGCCGGCGAGCGGCTGATCGAACAGATCGACGACTACCGCGCCGCGCTCGACGGCCTCGTCGAACTGCAGCGCCCGAGGCCGGGCTATCGACCCGCGCGGGTGCGCTTTCATCGCGACACGGGCGCGGCCGTGCGCAACGGCGTGCGCTCGGCCTGCGCGATCCTGATCTCGGGCGCGTTCTGGCTCGTCACCGGCTGGAACCAGGGCGACATGATGCTGCTCGTCGTCGCACCCTACTGCGCGCTGCTCGCGACCGCCGGCAACCCGGCCGCCGGCGCGCAGGCGTTCATCAAGGGCACCATCCTGGCCGTGCCGGCCGCGTTCGTGTGCGCGTTCGGCATCCTGCCGCGCATCGAGGGCTTTCCGCTGCTCGTCGTCGCGCTCGCGCTGTTCTGGATGCCTGGGATCTACGCGACGAGCGTGCCGCGCACCGCGCTCGCGGGGCTCGCCTATCTCGTCGCGTTCAACACGCTCACCGGCGCCACCAATCCGTTCCGCCCCGACTTCGCGCTGTTCCTCAACCAGTCGGTCGCGTGGGTGCTCGCCACGTTCCTCACGCTGCTCACGTTCCGGCTGATCCTGCCGCGCAACCTGGCCACCGACGCGACGCGCCTGCGCCGCACGATCCGCGACGACACGCTCGCGCTCATGGCCGGCAAGCGGGTCGCGGCGGCGGGCTGGCAGCAGCGCCAGCAGCACCGCATTGCCCAGCTCGGCGCGCTGCTCGCCGGCCAGCCGGCCGCGATGACGCAGGCGAGCATCGAGGCGCTCGCGGCGCTGCACGTCGGCAAGGAGCTGCTGCGGATCCGCCGCGGCGCCGCGCGCGACGGCCTGCCCGCCACCGCGCAGCAGCGCGTGCGCGCGGGGCTCGCCGGCCTCGCGCGGCACGCGGCCGCCCCCGCGCGCGCGGCCCGCCATGCGCGGCGCGCGGCGCACGCCCTCGCCGGCCTCGCCGCCGCGCAGCCGGGCAACACCGACCTGAAGGGGCTGATGGCCGCCTTTGCCGACGTCCATGTGCTGCTGCACACGTACGCCGCCTATTTCACCGCCGTTCCGGAGCGCGCCCGCGATGCTCAGTGAATTCCCGCTGGCCGGCATCTACCTGCCGCCGTTCTTCGTCTATGCGTGCGCCACCGTGCCGCTCTACCTGGCCGTGCGCGCGCTGCTCGCCCGGCTCGGCGTGCTGCGCCGCGTGTGGCACCCGGCGCTGTTCGAGTTCGCGATTTCGCTCGTGCTTGTCGCCACGCTCATCCTCTATGTGTAATTTCACGTCGAAACGTATCGCGTCATGTCGCTCAAACCCCTCACCCGCTCCCTGCTGACGCTCGCCACGGTGGCCGTCGCGATCGTGCTGGTCGCCGCGCTCTGGCATGCCTATGTCCTCGCACCGTGGACGCGCGACGCGCGCGTCAGTGCGCACGTCGTGCGGATCGCGCCCGAAGTGTCCGGCACCGTCGTCGAAGTCGCCGTGGTCGACAACCAGCGGGTCGCGAAAGGCGACGTGCTGTACCGGATCGATCCGCAGCGCTTCTCGCTGGCGGTGGAACAGGCGGAGGCGCAGGTCGCCTCGACCGCCGAGACGGTGCGCCAGAAGCAGGACGAAGCGCGGCGGCGCACCGGCCTCGACGATCTCGTGCCGCGCGAGGACATCCAGCGTTCGAGCCGCGCGGTGGCGATCGCGCAGGCCGAGCATCGCAAGGCGCTGGCCGCGCTCGACGTCGCGAAGCTCGACCTCGAGCGCACGACGCTGCGTTCGCCGGTCGACGGCTACGTGACGCAGCTGCGCCTGCGTCACGGCGACTACGCGGTCGAGGGCAAGCCCGGCATCTCGGTGCTCGACGCGCACAGCTTCTGGATCACCGGCTATTTCGAGGAGACCAAGCTGCGCCGCATCGCGACGGGCGCCCCCGCGACGATCCGGCTGATGGGCTTCGATCCGCTGCTGAGCGGGCACGTGACGAGCATCGGCCGCGGCATCGCGGACGAGAACGGCACGCTCGACGAGCTCGGCCTGCCGGCCGTCAACCCGACCTTCAGCTGGGTGCGGCTCGCGCAGCGCATCCCGGTGCGCATCGAGATCGACCGGGTGCCGGCCGGCGTGCTGCTGGCGGCGGGCATGACGTGCAGCGTCGAGGTCGGCGAACACGGGCGCGAGCGCACGCCGCGCGGCCGGCTCGCGGCCTGGCTGCACGGATGGATGTGAGGGAGGCGACGATGCGACGCCCGTTTCCCCCGTTGCGCGCGCCGCGCCGCGCCACCGCCCTCGTCGTCGCCTGCGCGTGCGCGCTCGCCGCGTGCACGACCGTCGGCCCCGATTACGTGAAACCGCAGCCCGCGCATCCGCCCGCCTGGGCCGCGCCGCGCAACACGGTGCCGGCCGATCCCGCGCAGTTGCAGGACTGGTGGCGATCGTTCGGCGACGCGCAGCTCGACGCGCTGGTCGCCCAGGCGATCGCGCACAACCAGGATCTCGCGATCGCGCAGGCAAGGCTGCTGCAGGCGCGGGCCGAACGCGACCAGATCGCGAGCCGCCTCGGCCCGACCGCCACCGCGGGCGGGAACGCCGAGGCGCTGCGCTCGTCGCGCTCGCTCGAGTGGCCGCCCGGGATCGGGCAGTCGCGCACCTACCGGCTCGGCTTCGACGCGTCGTGGGAACTCGACCTGTTCGGCGGCACACGGCGCGCGATCGAATCGGCGGACGCGCAGCTCGATGCGCTCGACGACGATCGCCACGCGATCCTCGTGAGCCTGCTGGCCGAGCTCGCGTCGGATTACGCGGAGCTGCGCGCGACCCAGGAGCGGTTGCGGATCGCGACCGACAACGTCGCGAGCCTCGACGCCACGCGGCAGCTCACCGAGCGCTCGAACCGGCGCGGCCTCGGCACGTCGTTCGCGGTCGCGCAGGCGAGTGCCGAACTGCAGCTCGCGCAGGCGACGCTGCCGCCGCTGCAGCGCGACGTCGCGCAACTCTCGCATGCGATCGGCGTGCTGGTCGGCGGCTTCCCGGAGACGCTGCGCGACACGCTGGGCGCGCCCGGCGCGACACTGCCGGTCGCGCCCGCGCTGCCCGTCACGCTGCCGTCGGACGTGATCCGCGAGCGGCCCGACATCCGCGCCGCCGAACGGCGGTTCGCCGCCGCGACCGCGCAAATCGGCGTCGCGCGCGCCGAACAGTTTCCGCATTTCGCGATTCCGCTCAGTCTCGGCACGACAGCCAGCCTCGTGCAGGACCTGTTCTCGGGCGCGAGCGTCGCGTGGTCGATCGCGCTCGAGGGCACCCAGACGCTGTACGACGGCGGCCGCGCAAAAGCCGGCGTCGACGCCGCGCGCGCGGCGGCCGAAGCCGCACGGCTCGCATACGAGCAGCGCATCCGCATCGCGTTTCGCGAGGTGGAGGACGCGCTGGTCGCGATCGGCGCCGCGCGCGACCGGCAGGCCATGCTCGCCGCGGCGGTCGACAGCAGCCAGGATGCGCAATCGCGCGCGACGCGGCTGTACCGCAACGGCCTCGGCGAATACCTGTCGGTGCTCACCGCGCAGCGCGCGACGTACCGCGCCCGCGATGCGCTCGCGCTCAGCCGGCTCGCGCAGGTGCAAGGCGCGATCGCGCTCTACAAGTCGCTCGGCGTCGGCTGGCGCGCCGCGCCGCCGGTCGCGCAGGCCGACGCACCGCCGGCGGCCCCGCATTGAACCCCGCCCCGACGCCGCGACGCTTCGGCGTCGCTCATCCACTGGAGATACCTCGATGCCCGCTCTCGATCCGAACGCCTTCGCGTTACACGACATCCAGCGCTTTCCCGTCTGCGTGTTCCGCGCCGAACACGCGACGCCGGGCTACGCGCTCCGCTGGGAACGCGAGATCGACACGCTGATGCGCCACGGCGAACCGTTTGTCGTCGTCTACGTCGAACTCGCTACCGACGAATCGCAGGACGACCGCAAGCACCGCGCGATCTGGCTCAAGCAGAACAAGGCCGAGCTGGGCGCCGTATGCAAGGCGCTCATCAGCGTCGAACCCGATCCTGAACGGCGCGCGGAAGTGGCCGAGCACGGCGAGGTCGCCGTCAAGGCATTCGGGATTCCGCATCATGCGGTGGCGTCGTTCGAGCAGGCCGTGTCGCTTGCCGAGCGGCTCACGCGGCCGCACCCGGGCAGCGACGCAGCGCAGGCCGGCCGGCAGGCATGACCCGGCCCGCGCTGCATCCGCCACCGACACGAGGGCCGGCATGCGCTACCCATCCCTGACGATCGCGAGCTCGCACACGCTCGCGTCCTGTCCGTCGCGCCGCCCCGATCCGGGCGAGATCCTGTTGTGGCGGTTGCGCGGCGAATGGCAGCTCCTCTCCAGCGAGCAAGGCCATCTGTGCCTGTCGAAGTCGGAACTGCGGCGCGCCAGGACGCATCCCAATCGCGCGCACGGCCGCCGGTTCGCGATCAGCCGATCGGCCCTGCGCATGATCCTCGGCACGCTGGCCGGCCGCGCGGCCGACGCACTGACGTTGATCGAGCGCGACGCCAGCCATCTCGCGATCGCGGACTGCGATCTGCTGGACGGGCTCGACGTCGTGGTCGGCCACGCCGGCATCTGGATCGTCATCGCGATCGCCGCCGGCCCGCTCGGGCTGGGCATCGCGCAGACCGGCACCCTCGCCGATCCGGCGTTCCGCGACCGGCTTCGGCTGGACAGCCTCTCGAACGCATGCGGAGCCGGGCACGGCGCCACGCCCGCGTCGCTGGCGCCGGCCGCGGGGCCGTTCCGTGCGGTCGAGACGCCGCATGCGGGCAACTGGCATCTGCTGGACATCCCGCTTTCCGGCGCGGCCTGCGCGGCTACCATTGCCGCGCGCCAGATCGACCGGATCCACGCGGTCGGCTGGCGCGGCGAGCGGGATCACTGGCTGGCCGACCGGGACCGGCACCTGCAGGCCACGGCGGCGCGCGGCGCGTCAGCCTGCGTCACGACCGGATAGGCGTCACGGCCCGCACGTAGCACGCAGCACGCGACACATTGCCCGCCGCGGCGCTTCCCGCCCCCGGAATCGCCGAAGGGAGCCGTTCATGGGAGCACGCAAAGGTTGCCGGCCATGGGAGCGCCCAGACCGGCATCCACCCCGCTCGCGCATCGCTCCCGTCTTTCTCCCTCCATCGAATCTCCATCTTTCCATACAAAAACCTCCATCGGGCGCACGCACACTGCGTTCCGACAATGCGGGCCGTTGGGAGCCTGCGTCCGATGGAGTCCACATGAAGAATCAGAAACGAGCCTGCACCAGCGCCGTGTGTGCGCTGGTGGCGGCGATGCTGGCGGGCTGCGGGCCCACCGAACAGCAGGCCGCCGCGCCGGCCATCCCGGTTGCGGCGATGACCGTGGCCGCCACGCCGCTCGACGTGAGCGAAGACCTGCCTGGCCGCGTCGCGGCCGTGCGGATCGCCGAAATCCGGCCGCAGGTCAGCGGCATCGTGCAGCGCCGCCTGTTCGAACAAGGCACCGAAGTCCGCGCCGGCCAGCCGCTGTTCCAGATCAATCCGGCGCCGTTCAAGGCCGACATGGATACGGCAGCGGCGGCTCTGCAACGCGCGGAAGCCGCGCTCGCACGGGCCAAGGTGCAGACCACGCGACTGAAGCCGCTGGTCGAAGCCGACGCGATCAGCCGGCAGGTCTACGACGATTCGGTATCGCAACGCGACCAGGCCGCCGCCGACGTCGCGCAGGCCCGCGCGACGCTCGCACGGCGCCAGCTCGACCTGAAGTTCGCGACCGTCGAAGCGCCGATCGCGGGCCGCATCGACCAGGCCCTCGTGACCGAGGGTGCGCTGGTCGCCAGCAGCGACAGCCAGCCGATGGCTCGCATCCAGCAGATCGACCAGGTCTACGTGGACGTGCGCCAGCCGGCCGCGTCGCTCGAATCGCTGCGCGGCGCGCTCGCGGCAAAGCCGGACACCGCGGGCAACGGCCTGCCGGTCGACGTGCTGCGCGACGACGATACGCGCTACGACGTGAAGGGCCGCATGCTGTTCTCGGGCGTCAACGTCGATCCGGGCACCGGCGACGTGCTGCTGCGCGTGCTGGTCGACAACCCGAAGCGCGAGCTGCTGCCGGGCATGTACGTGCGCGCCCGCGTTCCGCGCGCGCACTACGCGAACGCGCTGATGGTGCCGCAACAGGCCGTCGTGCGCGCCGGCGGCAAGCCGCAGGTGTGGGTGCTCGACGCGAAGGGCGCGGCGCACCTGAAGGCCGTCGAAGTCGGCGAGCTGACGAACCGCAGCTACCGCATCAAGTCGGGCCTGCAGACCGGCCAGAAGGTCGTCGTCGAAGGCATGGAACGCCTGGTCGACGGCGCGCCGGCCGCCGCGACCGACTGGAAGTCGCCTGACGCGGCCGCCACCGCGTCCGCGCACTGAGCCACGAGGAGCATCCAGTCATGGCTGAATTCTTTATCCGCCGCCCGGTGTTTGCCTGGGTGATCGCGCTCTTCATCATCCTGACCGGGTTGATCGCGATCCCCCAACTGCCGGTCGCGCGCTACCCGTCGGTCGCGCCGCCGTCCGTCACGATCACCGCGAACTACCCGGGCGCCACGCCGCAGACGATGAACGACGGCGTGCTGAGCCTCATCGAGCGCGAGCTGTCCGGCGTCAAGAACCTGCTGTACTTCGAATCGTCGGCCGATACGTCCGGCTCGGCGCAGATCACCGTGACGTTCAAGCCCGGCACCGATCCGGCGCTGGCGCAGGTCGACGTGCAGAACAAGATCAAGTCGGTCGAGCCGCGCCTGCCCGCGGCCGTGCGCCAGAACGGGCTGATCGTCGAATCCGCGTCGTCCGGCTTCCTGATGATCGTCAGCCTGCGCTCCGACAACGGCCGCTTCGACGAAGGCGCGCTCGCCGACTACATGGCGCGCAGCGTGTCCGAGGAGCTGCGGCGCGTCGACGGCGTCGGGCGCGTGCTGCAGTTCGGCTCCGAACGCGCGATGCGCATCTGGGTCGATCCGCAGAAGCTGATCAATTTCGGGCTGTCGATGAGCGACCTGACGACCGCGATCGGCCAGCAGAACGTGCAGATCGCGCCGGGCAGCCTCGGTGCGCTGCCCGCGCTGAAGGGCCAGCGCGTGACCGTGCCGCTCACCGCGCAGGGCCAGCTCACGACGCCGGAAGAGTTCGCGAAGGTCGTGCTGCGTGCGAACGCGGACGGCTCGAAGGTCGTGCTCGGCGACGTCGCGCGCGTCGAACTCGGCTCGCAGAACTACACGTTCGTGAGCCGCGAGAACAACAAGCCGGCCACCCTCGTCGGCGTGCAGCTCGCACCGGGCGCCAACGCGGTGAAGACCGCGGACGCGATCCGCACTCGCATGGCCGAACTGAGCAAGTCGATGCCGTCGGGCATGACCTACTCGATCCCGCTCGACACGTCGCCGTTCGTGAAGATCTCGATCGAGAAGGTGCTGCACACGCTGCTCGAAGCGATGGTGCTGGTGTTCCTGGTGATGTACCTGTTCCTGCAGAACGTGCGCTATACGCTGATCCCGGCCATCGTCGCGCCGGTCGCGATGCTCGGCACGTTCACGGTGATGCTGCTGACGGGTTTCTCGATCAACGTGCTGACCATGTTCGGCATGGTGCTCGCGATCGGCATCATCGTCGACGATGCGATCGTGGTCGTCGAGAACGTCGAGCGCCTGATGGCCGAGGAAGGACTGTCGCCGAAGGACGCGACGTCGAAGGCGATGAAGGAAATCACCGGTGCGATCGTCGGCGTCACGCTGGTGCTGACCGCGGTGTTCCTGCCTATGGCGATGGCAAGCGGCTCGGTCGGCGTGATCTACAAGCAGTTCACGATGTCGATGGCCGTGTCGATCCTGTTCTCGGCGCTGCTCGCGCTGACGCTCACGCCGGCCCTGTGCGCGACGATGCTCAAGCCGCTCGAACCGGGCCACCACGAGAAGCGCGGCTTCTTCGGCTGGTTCAACCGCCGCTTCGATCGCCTGACGAAATGGTACGAAACGCGCGTCGGCCGCCTGGTCGGCCGCACGGGTCGCGTGATGCTCGTGTTCGTCGCGATTTCGGGCGCGCTGGTATTCGGCTTCCGCAGCCTGCCGTCGTCGTTCCTGCCGGACGAGGACCAGGGCTACTTCATCACCAGCTTTCTGCTGCCCGGAGACGCTACCGCCGAGCGTACGCATGACGTGGTCAAAACGCTGGAGAAGCATCTTGCTTCGCGTCCGGCAATCCGGTCGAGCATTTCCGTGATCGGCTACGGCTTCTCGGGCCAGGGCCCGAACGCGGCGATCAACTGGTCCGTGATGAAGGACTGGAAGGACCGCGGCGACTCGTCGACGCTCGAGGAAGGCATGCTGGCCCAGCAGGCGATGGCCGGTGTGACCGAAGGCACGGTGATGAGCCTGCTGCCGCCGGCGATCGACGAACTCGGCAACAGCTCGGGCTTCTCGATGCGCCTGGAAGACCGCGCCAACCAGGGCACGGCGGCGCTCAAGGCGGCTGAAGCGAAGCTGCTCGAACTCGCCGCGCAAAGCAAGGTCGTGACCGGCGTGTACCCGGACAGCCTGCCGGCCGGCACGAGCATCCGGCTCGAGATCGACCGCGCGAAGGCGCAGGCGCTCGGCGTCTCGTTCACGACGATCAGCGACACGTTGTCGACCGCGATGGGTTCGACCTACGTGAACGACTTCCCGAACGCGGGCCGCATGCAGCAGGTGATCATCCAGGCCGATGCGCCGGCGCGCATGCAGATCGACAAGGTGATGAAGCTGTACATGCGCAACGCGGCCGGCGGCATGGTGCCGCTGTCCGAGGTGGTTCGCCCGGTGTGGACCGAGACGCCGCTGCAGATGGTGCGCTTCAAGGGTTATCCGTCCGCGCGGATCTCGGGCACGGCCGCCCCCGGCCAGTCGAGCGGCGCCGCGATGGCCGAGATGGAGCGTCTGGCCGCGCAACTGCCCCCGGGCTTCGCGGTCGAGTGGACCGGCCAGTCGCTGCAGGAACGCCAGTCGGCATCGCAGGCGCCGATGCTGATGGCGCTGTCGATGATCGTGGTGTTCCTGGTGCTCGCCGCGCTGTACGAAAGCTGGTCGATCCCGCTGTCGGTGATGCTGGTGGTGCCGCTCGGCCTGATCGGCGCGATCGGTGCGGTCCTGCTGCGCGGCCTGCCCAACGACGTGTTCTTCAAGGTCGGGATGATCACCGTGATCGGCCTGTCCGCCAAGAACGCGATCCTGATCGTCGAGTTCGCGAAGCAGTTGCGCGAGGAAGGCAAGGGGCTCATCGAAGCAGCAGTGCAGGCTTCGAAACTGCGCCTGCGCCCGATCCTGATGACCTCGCTCGCGTTCGGCCTCGGCGTCGTGCCGCTGATGATCGCGACCGGCGCCAGCGCCGAGACGCAGCACGCGATCGGCACCGGCGTGTTCGGCGGCATGGTGACCGCCACCGTCCTGGCCATCTTCTTCGTGCCGGTTTTCTTCGTGTTCGTGATGAGCATCCAGGAACGCATCGCGGCCTGGCAGGCATCCCGCAAGAAGCCCGCCACCGTGACTCACGAACAACAAGGTTGACGCCATGCGATTGCTCATTCTTACCGCGGCCGTTTCCGCCGCGCTCGCGCTGTCGGCATGCTCGATGGCGCCGAAGCTGGTCAAGCCCGAGATGCCGGTGCCGACCGCCTATACGACCGCTGCCGCGGCCGACCAGCATGCGAACGCGGCCGATCTCGGCTGGCGCACGATGTTCGGCGACCGTCGCCTGCAGCGCCTGATCGAGCTCGCGCTCGAGAACAACCGCGACCTGCGCCTGGCCGCGCTGAACGTGCAGGCCGCCGAAGCGCAGTACGGCATCCAGCGTTCCGCGCGCCTGCCGTCGATCGGCGCCGGCGCGAGCTTCACGCGCCAGCGCACGCCGGCCGATTCACAGTCGAACCCGCCGGTGTTCGAGACGACGCAGAACCAGTACGGCGTGAACGTCGGCGTGAGCGCGTTCGAGATCGACCTGTTCGGCCGCGTGAAGTCGCTGTCCGACGCGGCGTTCGCGCGTTACCTCGCGACCGATCACGGCCGCCGCGCGGTGCAGATCGCGCTCGTCGGCTCCGTGGCCAACGCGTATTTCGCCGAGCGGCTCGCGCAGGAACAGCGCGCGCTGTCCGAGCGCACGCTGAACGACTGGCGCCAGTCGCTCGATCTCGCGCGCCGGCTCAAGCTCGCGGACCAGGCGAGCGGCGTCGACATCGCGCAGGCCGAAGGCCAGGTCGCGAGCGCCAGCGCCGATCTCGAAGCGCGTTCGCGCGCCGTCGAGCAGGCGGGCAACGCGCTGCGGCTCTTGGTCGGCACCGACCTGCCGAAGGACCTGCCCGAACCGCTGTCGCTGGAACGCCAGCCGGTGATGACGCAACTGCCGGCCGGCCTGCCGTCGGAGTTGCTGTACCGCCGGCCGGACATCCAGCAGGCCGAGCAGAACCTCGTCGCCGCCAACGCGGACATCGGCGCGGCGCGCGCGGCGTTCTTCCCGCGCCTGTCGCTGACCTCGTCGATCGGCTTCCTGAGCCCGGGGCTGGGCAGCCTGTTCGCCGGCGGCCAGAACGTGTGGAGCTTCGCGCCGCAGGTCACGCTGCCGATCTTCCAGGGCGGCCGGCTGCGCTCCGAGCTGGACCTCGCGGAAGTGCGCAAGTCCAGCGCGGTCGTCGAGTACGAACGCGCGATCCAGACCGCGTTCCGCGAAGTGGCCGACGGCCTCGCCGGGCGCGAGACGTTCAGCCGCCAGATCGATGCGCAAAACCGCGTGGTCAGGAGCGCCGAGCGCCGCACCGATCTCGTGAACCTGCGCTATCGCGCCGGCATCGAGGATCGGCTGGAACTGCTCGACTCGCAGCGGCAACTGTACGCCGCGCGCCAGTCGCTGCTGGATCTGCGCAGCGCCGAACTGGGCAACGCGGTCGCGCTCTACAAGGCGCTCGGCGGCGGCCTGGTCGACACCGACGTCCCGCCCGCCAGCAGCGTGGCGGCACCCTGAGCCCCGGCGTCGCCGCCGCTGCGCGCGCGACGACCGAAAGCACGGCCGGGGCCGGCGGCGCAGGTGTCGCGCCGCCGGCCCGCCGACAGGCCACGTTCACTTCCGGTGAAACCCATGAACCCTTTGATACTGATCGCCGAAGACGATCCCGAAATCGCCGAGATCCTCGACGCCTATCTCGCGCACGACGGTTTCCGCACCTATCGCGTCGACCACGGCCAGGCCGTGCTCGACGTGCAGCCGGTGCTGAAACCCGACCTGATCCTGCTCGACGTCAGGATGCCGAAGAAAGACGGCTGGGAAGTGCTGGTCGAACTGCGACGCCGCGGCGACACGCCGATCGTCATCATCACGGCGCTCGACCGCGAAATCGATCGCCTGCAGGGGCTGCGCTTCGGCGCGGACGACTACATCACGAAGCCGTTCAATCCGGCCGAGGTGGTCGCACGCATCCGGGCGATCCTGCGCCGCTTCGAAACGGCCACGTCGGGGCGCTTCATCAAGGTCGGCAACCTTGAAATCGATACGCAAAGCTATCTGACCACGGTCCGCACGGACACCGGGGAAACCATCGTCTCGCTGACGCTGACCGAATTCCGGCTGCTCGCGCACCTGGCCGGCTCGCCGACCCGCGTGTTCACGCGCGGCGAACTGATCGATGCGTGCCTCGCCGACGTCGATGCGCTGGAACGCACCGTCGACAGCCATATCAGCCGGCTGCGCAAGAAACTCGAAGGCGCCGGCGCGTCCGGAACGCCGGAAGTGATGCGCGGCATCGGCTACCGGCTGCGCAGCAGCCGATGAATGCGCGTCGCGACGCGCGGCCGCGCGCGGCGCGGGTATTCGGCCTGCTGACGGCCGCCGTCGCGCTGACGATCGCGGCTGGCGGGTTCGTCGTCTACGGGCTGGTCGCGATCGTCTCGTCCGCCGTCAACGACCACACGCTCGCCGCCGTGATCCGCGAGACGCCGGACTACCTGGTGCTCGCGGCGCTGCTGCTCGCGGGACTGGTTCGGGCGCTCGTCGATCTCGCCGGACTGGTGCGCGGCACCCGGACCTCGCGGTAACGGTTCTCGGCCGGTCTGGTCTCGCCGGGCCGTCGATCGCTTGCCGGATGCGTTCATGCGTCCGGCATGAATCGTCTTTCGCGACGTTTCGCGACGGATTGACTCACGTCACTTTCCTCCGGATTCCGGGCTTGCACCCGCTCCGTGCAGCGCATATACATTGGATTGCGCCCGGACGTTTCACCCGATTCGCACCGTCGCATCGATTCGGCATCCGCATCATGCCGCCGCATCGTTTCATGAAGCCAGCCTCACGATTCCCGTATCACGTTGTTCGACGCATTATCCCGCGCGGCGTTTTGATTTCCGAAACGATCCGCAGCGGATATCGACGGCGACGCCATACCGCGATCCCCGCGAAACCGATCCGCACGCAAGCATCGGCTTCGCGGCTGCCTGCGCATCATCACGATTCACGGATTCCGTGTACGACCTCGCCGGTCGACCTGATGTTCCTTTTTAAAACAATCGCGATCAATGCAATAAAAACTGAAAAGGATCGGACCATGTTCCATCGAAACCAGCTCGGATGTGCATGCTGCAGCCCGCATTTGCTGGCAGGCGCTCTCGGCCAGAGCGAGACCGAATGGCAGGACCTGCTCAAGGAATTGAGCCAGCTCGAAGCGCCCGGCGCGCCCGAGGCCGTCATCTTTCACGGCGGGCTGATCTACCCGGACCCGGAGGATTGCAACACGCGCGTCGAAGCGCTCGGTATCGCCGACCACAAGGTCGTCGCCACGGGTACGCTCGACGAGGTGCGCCGGCGCATTCCCCACGCGCGCGAGCAGGCGCTCGATTCGGGCCATACCTTGCTGCCCGGCCTGATCGAACCGCACGCGCATCTGCTGCCCAGCGCCGTGTTCCTCACCGAGCCGTGGCACGCACTGTCGCCGTTCGTCGAACAGAAACTGGATCCTGCCTACAGTGCCGAGGCCATCGGGGAGAAGCTCAGGAAATTGGCCGACCAAGCGCTGCCCAATGGAAAAAATGGCGAAAAGTGGGTGTGCGGCAGCGGCGTCGACCCGTCGCTGATGGTCAAGTGGGTGGATATCGACCGCGAATGGCTGGACCAGATCAGCACGGATGTATGCCTGTTCCTGATCAATGCCTCCGGGCATCTCGGCTATGCCAACGGCGCCGCGTTGAAGGCCGCCGGCCTCGAGGCCAGTTTCCCCAAGGGCGTGCTGACCGAATCGCAGGTCACGCTGATGACGAACACCGTCCCGCGCCCGACGCCGATCGCGTTGCTGTCCGCCTTGCGGAAGGTGATGTCGAATGCGAACGAGCGCGGCATCACCACCCTGTTCGATGCCGGCGTGGGAATGGGGCTGGGGTTCTATGAAGTGGTCCTGTTGCAGGCGCTGGCGAGCACGCCGTGGATGACGGTGCGCATGGGTGGCGCGTTGTTCGGCAACAACGACCTCGCGCCGCTGTGGCTCAACCAGTTCAAGCCGCAACTGAACAGCCCGCCCGAATCGCTGTTCACCATCCGCGCGATGAAGCTGATCGCCGATGGTTCCAACCAGGGCCTGACCGGCCTGCAAAGCGCGCCGTACAAGTGCTGCGCCGAGCACAGCGTGCCCGGCGTCGGGCCCAACGGCCTGTTCAATTTCACGCCGATCGATTCGCTCGCGCAGATCATGCAGCAGGTGGATGCCGCGGGCTGGCCGATCCTGGTCCATGCGAACGGCGACGAGGGGATCGCCAACGTACTGGCCGCCTACCAGCTGGTGCTGAGCAAGGTTCCCGAGCCCGCTTCGTCCGCGCCCGCGCCGGATGCGCAACCGGAACCGTTGCGCCATCGGCTCGAGCATGCATCGCTGCTCGACGACGACGATCTGCGCACCATGAAGCGGCTGGGCATCTCGCCCAGTTTCCTGATCGGCCACGTGGGCTACTGGGGGCGCGCGTTCCGGAACACCATTCTCGGCGCAGACCGCGCGCAGAAGCTCGACCGATGCAAGTCGGCGCTGCGCGAGGGCCTGCGCGTGAGCCTGCACAGCGATCACTTCGTCTCGCCGCTGGGGCCGTTGCGTTATATGGACCAGGCCATGTGGCGGGCGATGGAAGCCGACCCGGAACTCGCGACGCTCAACGCGGCCGAGTGCCTGAGCGCGCCCGAGGCGCTGCGCGCGGTGACCATCGACGCGGCGTGGCAATGCCACCTCGACGATCAGGTCGGTTCCCTGAAGGAGGGAAAGCAGGCCGACCTCGTGATCCTGGAGCGCGATCCGCTGCAGGTCGTACCCGGCAATCCTTATCAGTTGCGCGATATCAGCGTGCGGCAGACATGGGTCAGCGGGCGCAAGGTTCACGACGTCACCTGGAAAAAGGAACACCAGTAAGCGGTCGCGCGATGTGCGCGACCCGACGCGAAGCGGCACGGGTATCACTTCCACCAGGACCAGGAGAAACACGATGACCTTCAGGATTCTCAGTTGCGACGGCGGCGGCATTCGCGGGTTGATCACCGCGCTGCTCATCCAGGACCTCGACAAGCGAAGCGGGATCGTCGCGAAAGCGGACGGCTTCGCCGGCACGTCCACGGGCGGCCTGATCGCCCTGGGGCTCGCGCGGGGCGCGCCCATTGCGGAGATCGTCGACATCTACCGCACGCAGGGCGCGACGATCTTCAAGAAAAACGGCGTGTGGCTGGAACAGCAGCAAGCGTTCGAGCAGGGCGCCGTGCAGGCCGGGCCCGGCCTGCGCGCGTGCGAGTATGTCAACACCGGGGTTCAGCAGATCGCGAACAAGTTGCTCGGCACTGCCACGCTGACCGACCTGTCCCGCTTCGTCGCGATCAACTCGGCGCGCCTGTGGGATCCGTCCACGAAAAGCTGGACGCCCTGCACGTTCTCCAACGGCGCCAGGAACCCGTACCGGAACATCCGCCTGTCCGATGCCGCGCTTGCGACGTCGGCCGCGCCGACCTATTTCCCGCCCTACGAAATCGCCGGCCTCGGCTACTTCGCCGACGGCGGCGTGTTCGCGAACAACCCGTCGGTGGCCGCCATTGCCGAAGCACTGGGCAACGGGCTCGCGGGCAGCCTGAACGACGTGCGCCTGCTGTCGCTCGGCACCGGAACGAGCCCGCAGGGCATTCCGCCCGATGCGGTCGGCAATCCGTTGAACTGGGGCGTCTCGACGTGGCTGTGGCCGTTCGCGAGCGGGAACGTGCCGGCCGCGGCGTTGCTCGGGCTGACGATGGACACCACGGCGGCGATCGCCGCGAACCAGGTCGAACAGATACTGGGCGGCGGCTATCAGCGCGGCAATTTCCTGCTCGGACAACCGATCGGCCTGGACGAGTGGGAGAAGGTGCCGGAGATGGAGCAGGAAACCCGCGCGTACATCAATTCCGCCGCGTGGCAGCGCGTGCGCGAATGGGTGGAGACTCACTGGCGCTGATCGCGCGCCGACCGCCGGCCGTCGCTTGCCACCGGCGACGGCCGGCCTCGCCGCTGCCCGGGCGGCCCGACGCACGCGTCGCCGCATGTGTCGCCGCATCCCGGGGCGTCGTCAGCGGCGTGCGGCCGGACACGGCGGCCACGTACGCGTGCACGGGTAGCCGGCCATGGGAGCCGGCCGCGCCGAAACCGCGCGCTACGCGCGCCGCCGGTAAGTCCCCGGCGTGCTCCCCGTCCAGTGCCGGAACGCGCGATGGAACGCGCTCGGATCGTCGAAGCCGATGTCCGCGCCGATCGCCGCGATCGTGTCGGGCGTATCGGTGAGCCGCTGGATCGCGATGTCGCGCCGCAACTCGTCCTTCAGCACCTGGAACGTCGTGCCTTCTGCGGCCAGGTGGCGGCTCAGCGTGCGCACCGAGCAATGCAGGTGCTCGGCCGCCTGGTCGATCACGGGCAGGTCGGGCAACGCGGCCGACAGGTATTGCCGCACGCGGTGGCACACGAGCTGTTCGCTGAACGATTCGAAGATCCAGTCGCCGGGTGCGCGCGCGAGGAACTTGCGCAGGTTGCGCTTGCTCTGCCGGATCGGCGCTTCGAGATAATCCGCGCTGAAACGCATCAGCGTGCGTTCGCAATCGAACTGCACGGCGCCGGTGAAGAAGTACAGGTGGTCGACCGCGTGGCGCGGCCGCGGGCACGCGAACTCGATCTGCAGCAGCGGGATCTTCTGCCCGATCAGCCAGGAGCACACGCCGTGCACGAGCTTGAGCATCAGTTCCTGGCCGAGCGCGCCGATCGGGCCGATGGCGTCGTTCGGGCGCAGCAGCACCTGCGCGACGAGACCGTCGCGCCTCGATTCGACGAAGAAATCGTCGAGCAGGATATGGAAGAACTGCCCGAAACGGTGCAGCGCCGTCTCGAGGTTGCGCGCGTCGAGCAGGCTCAGGCACAGGTACTTCAGCGTGCCGCCGCGCAGCGGGCGCGAGAAGATGCCGGGCATCTCGTCGTCCAGATCGATCGCGAGCGTGCGGTACAGCGTCGAGAACTGCTCCTCCGTCACGCGCGCATGCGGCTCGCCGAGCAGCTCGATCGGAATGCCGGCCCCGCGCAGGTAGCGTTCGACCACGTCGCGCTGCACGCCCGCGCTCGCGAGAAAGCCGTTGACGAGCGAGATCGGCACCGTCGCGCTCGGCGACGGCAGCGCACGCCCGGGCCGGGCGGAAGGTGAATCTGAACCGGTCATCGCGTCCCCGTCGATCGAACCGCTCGCATTGTACTTGAGCGGCCCGCGCGGAGCCTTCGGGGCCGGCCGCGCCGCGTGGGCCGCGCGGCGCGGGGCGGCCATCAGTCGGTGCGGCTGAGTTCGCGGCGCAGGATCTTGCCGACGGTCGACTTCGGCAGCCGGTCGACGAAGCGGATCAGCTTCGGCACCTTGTAGCCCGCGAGGCTCTCGCGGCAGTGCGCGACGAGTTGCGCCTCCGTCACATACGCGTCCTGCGCCAGCACCACGAACAGCTTGACCGCCTCGCCCGTGCGCGCGTCCGGCACGCCGATGCACGCGCATTCGGCCACGCCCGGCACGGCGGTCGCGACGGCTTCCACCTCGTTCGGGTACACGTTGAAGCCCGACACGATGATCATGTCCTTCTTGCGGTCGACGATCCGCAGGAAACCGGCTTCGTCGAACACGCCCACGTCGCCGGTGCGGAAATAGCCGTCGGCCGTGAACGCGGCCGCGTTCGCGTCCGGCTTCTGCCAGTAGCCGTGCATCACCTGCGGCCCCTTCACGCAGATCTCGCCCGCGCCGCCGATCGCCACCTCGTTGTCCTGCTCGTCGAGCAGCTTCACGTCGGTCGACGGCACCGGCAAGCCCGTGGTGCCGGTGAAAGCGTCGATCGACTGCGGATTGAACGACACGACCGGCGACGTCTCCGACAGCCCGTAGCCTTCGCGGATGAAGCTGCCGGTCACCGCCTTCCAGCGCGCCGAGATCACGTCGATCACCGCCGCGCCGCCGCCGGCCGACAGCTTCAGCCGCGACCAGTCGACTTCCGGCAGGCGCGGATGGCCGGCGAGCCCCGCGTACAGCGTGTTCACGCCGACGAACACGGTCGGCCGCGCGGCCTTCAGCACGTCGATGAAGCCGTCCATGTCGCGCGGGTTGGCGACGAGCCAGTTCTGCGCGCCGATCGCGAAGTAGGACAGGAAGTTCACCGTCAGCGCGAAGATGTGATACAGCGGGATCGCCGTGACGACCACCTCCTCGCCCGGCCGCCGCGCGCCCGGCACGATCGCGGAGAACTGCTCGATGTTCGCGACGAGGTTGCGGTGCGACAGCGCCGCGCCCTTCGACAGGCCGGTCGTGCCGCCCGTGTACTGCAGCAGCAGCAGGTCCGCGCCGTCCAGCACGACCGGCTCGCACGCGAGCGACGCGCCGGCGGCGAGGGCTTCCGCGAGCGGGATCGAACCGGGCGGCAGCGCGTCGCACGCGCCGGCCGGCGCATCGACCACGCCGAGATCGCCGCGCCCCACGCTCAGCACGGTACGCACGCGGGTGCCGCCGACCACCTCGGCGAACGTGCCCATCGACCCGCCGCACACCACGGCGACTTCGACGCCCGCGTCGTTGAGCTGATGCTCGAGTTCGCGCGCGGTGTAGTGCGGGTTCACGTTGACCTGGATGGCGCCGAGCTTCGCGACGGCGACGAACGCGACCGGAAACGCAAGCACGTTGGGCAGCATCACGGCCACGCGATCGCCCTTGCGGACCCCCACGACCTGCTGCAGATAAGCGGCCAGCGCGGTCGACAGGCGATCGACGTCGGCATAGGTCAGCGTGCGGCCGTATGAATGAAACGCCGGACGATCGGCGAAGCGGTGCATCGCGTCTTCCAGCAGCGCGGTTACGGAAGGATGGCGATCGGGGTCGATCTCGGCGGGGATCGAGCCGTACGACCCGGTCCAGTGTCTCTGTGTCATGTCTCACTCCTCGGGGGACGGCACGCCAGCCGCGCGCCGTTCGCACGGCGGTCTGCACGCCCGGGGGCGCGGACCGTCGCCTGACCGGTGACTATCGCCCGCGCGGCGCGCGTTGCAAATGATCCCGGTGGCCGAAAAGATGATCGAAACGGACAGGCGCGTACACACTTGTCCAGACAACTTCGCCCGCCGGCGCGGCGCACGCATATTCCCCGGCGCGAATTGCTAAGCTGAAAGCAGCGTGGCGCGGCCCCGCGCCGTTCTTCATAATCGACGATCGTCATTGATTCGCCATCACGATGCAGCCGCTTGCCCTGGCCCCCGCCGACAGCTTCTCGTCCGTCCGCTTCCTGCTGACCGACATGGACGAGACCCTGACCCATCGCGGCCGTCTGGCCGCGCCAACCTACGCGGCGCTCGAACGCCTGCAGGCGCGCGGCATCCGCGTGATTCCCGTGACCGCCGCGCCGGCGGGCTGGTGCGACCAGATGGCGCGCATGTGGCCGGTCGACGGCGTGATCGCGGAGAACGGCGGGCTGTTTCTCCGGCGCAGCCCCGACGGGCACGGCGTCGAACGCCGCTACTGGCATGCGGACGATGCGCGCGCGGATGCGCACGACGCACTCCGGCGCATCGCGCGGCAGGTCGCGACGGCCGTGCCCGCCGCACGCCACGCGGACGACCAGGACTTCAGGCTGACGTCGCTCGCGTACGCCCGCACCGGCGGCGAGCAGGACGACCGGATCCGCGACGCGCTGCGCGAGGCCGGCGCGGACGCCACCATCAACAACCTGTGGATCATCGGCTGGGTCGGCGGGTACGACAAGCTGTCGATGTCGTTGCGCGTGCTGTCCGACGCGTTCGGCATCGACGCCGACGCCGCGACCGGATGCGTGGCCTATTCCGGCGATTCCACGAACGACGCGCCGATGTTCGGCTACTTCACGCACACGGCCGGCATGAGCACCGTGGTCGACTATCTGCGGCACCTGCCGGTCCCGCCGCGCTGGATCACGCAAGGCCCGGGCGGCAGCGGATTCGTCGAGTTCGCCGACGCGATCCTGCGCGCGCGCGACGACGCTCGCGGCTGACGCACGCGCGGATCGCGTATCGTCCTGCCCGCACGGGCAACGGCCGGAACCGGGCGATTCCGGCCGCCGGCCGCGCCGGACGATGCCCGCTCGCCTATCAGGGTGAACCCCATGGCGCACGGAACCGTTCCCGCGCAGAATTGCGTGCCGTAAACGATATCGATTCGGACGCAGGACTCTCCCATGCCGCGCAGTGCGCTCTTGAACCCGACGGCCGCCCGCGCAGCCCGCCTGCCGGACGCGTGGTCCGCCCACGCATTGCGCGAGGAACGCTTCACGCCGGCCAAGCTCGCCGTGCTGCTCGACGTGGCGACGCAGGCCGGCCTCGATCCGCTCGCCGTGCTCGACGGCACCGGCCTCACGCCGGCCGCCGTCGCGGACCCGTTCACGCTCACGTCGCCGCTGCAGTTCCTGACGGCCGCGCGCAACGCGGTCGGCCGGTACGACGGCGCCGATCTCGGCGTGCGCGTCGGCCACCGGCTGCACGCGTCGAGCTACGGGATGTACGGCTACGCGATGCTGTGCTCGGAGTCGCTCGCGCAGGCGTTCGATTCCGCCGTCAAATATCACCGGCTCGCGAACGGCATGCTCGCGATCCGGTGGGTCGAACAGGGCGACACCGCATCGTGGCTGTTTCCGGACCGGCACGAGGTCGGGCTGCCCGATCTCGACGTGCCGCTGTACCGGTTCCTGGTCGACATGCAGTTCGCGCTGCACGTGACGATCATCAAGGACGTGATGGGTGCGTGGTGCGTGCCGGCGCGCGCGCAGTTCGCGCAACCGCAGCCGGCGCACGCGGCCATGCTGGCCGCCGCGCTCGAATGCCCGATCGCGTTCGACCAGCCGCATCACGTGCTCAGCTATCCGGCCGCGTGGCTCGCGCGCGCGCCGCAGCTCGCGAACCCGATCACCGCCGCGCAGGTGTCGTCGCATTGCGCGAGCCTGCTCGACGCATTGCGCAGCCAGAGCGGCGTCACGCGGCGCGTGTATCAGGAGCTCACGCGCACGCCCGGGCAGTTTCCGGATATCGACGCGATCGCGGCGATCCTGTGCATCACGTCGCGCACGCTGCGCCGCAAGCTCGAAGCCGAAGGCACGTCGTACAGCGAACTGCTGACGAGCGTGCGCAAGGCGCTCGCGATCGACTACCTCACCACGACCACGCTCGGCACCGAGGACATCGCGCTGACGCTCGGCTTCAGCGACGCGGTGGGCTTTCGCCACGCGTTCAAGCGCTGGACCGGCATGACGCCGAGCGAGGTGCGGCGCAAGCACGGCGGGTAGCGGTCCGCACGGGCCGCACGGGCCGCACCGCCCCGTGCGCGGCTACGCGAGCAGATACTCGCGCGCCAGCGTGCGCGCGCGATGCAGGCGGCTTTTCGCGGCGGCGGGCGACACGCCGGTGCGCGCCGCGATCTCCGCAATCGTCAGCGCCTCGAAATCGCGCATCAGCAGGATGTCGCGATAGTCCTGCGGCAGCGACTCCAGCGCGTCGACCAGCTCGCGCCGCAACGCGTCCGTATCGCGACTTGCCAGCCACCGGTCGACCGTCTCCTCGTCGTACGGATCGTAGTGCAGCGCCTTGCGGCCGAGCCGGCGGCATTCGCGGCGCACGACGCTGAACAGCCAGCCCGAGAAGGCCGCGAGCGTGCGCACCGAGGCGACCTTGCGCGACACGATCAGCAGCGCTTCCTGCACCGCGTCGTCGACATCGGAAATGAAGCAGTTGCGCTGCGCGTAGCGGCGCGCATCGGGCTGGCACAGGCGCAGCAGCCGTTCGAGCGCGCGCGGGTCGCCCGTGCGGGCGGCCTCGATCGCGCTCAGCCGTTGCTCGTCGGTCGGCATGTCAGCCCTTCGACTTGAGCGACTTGTCGAGACGGCGGCCGACCATCGCGCAGGCCGGACAGAAGCCGACCAGCCCCGACACGACGAGCCCCGCGGCCAACACGGCCACGACGACGCCGGCAATGCCCTTGATCGACACCAGCGCCAGCACGGCGACGACCATGCCGATCGCGATCCGCACCGCGCGTTCCCGGCCGGGAACATTCTTCACATAAAACATCGGGAGCCTCTTCAGGTTGTCGAGAGAAGTCCTCTCGCCCGCCAAGAGGGCCGCACGCGGCCATCTGGTTCGCGCCCCATTAAATATTTCCCGCGCCGCGCGGCTCAGCGCGCGCCGTCGCCGCCCGCCGGCGCCACGACCGGCAGCGCGAACTCGAACACCGCGCCGCGCCCGGCCCGGTCGACCAGCCGGATACGGCTGCCGTTGAGCGCCAGCATCCGGTGCACGATCAGCAACCCGAGCCCGCCGCTCGTCACCGCGGCGCCGCTCATCGGCCGCTGCGGGCGCTGGAACAGCCCTTCGCGCCGCGCCGCCGGGATGCCCTCCCCGGTATCCGACACCGTCACGACCACATAGCCGCCGCGCGGCTCCAGCGCGATCTCGACCTCGCCGTGCGCGGGCGTGTGCCGCAGCGCGTTGTCGAGCAGGTTGGTCAGCACGCGCTCGATCATCCCGAGATCGGCCGACACGACCGGCACGCGCGGCGGGATCCGCGCATGCAGCACGACCTCCCGCGCCTGCGCGGTCAGCTCGAATTTCTGGAACACGTCCTGCACGAGATCGACCAGCGAGAACGGCTCGCGCTCGGCCTGCACGCCGCCCGATTCGAGCCGTGCAAGCTCGAACAGCGCCTGCGCGAGCCGGCCGACCTTTGCGCTCTGCGCGAGCGCGATCGACAGGTAGCGCCGCCGTTCGTCCTCGGCGAGCGTGTCGGACTTCAGCGACAGCGTTTCCAGATAGCCGTGCAGCGACGTGAGCGGCGTGCGCAGGTCGTGCGAGATGTTCGTGATCAGCTCGCGCCGCTGCTGGTCCTGGCGCGTCAGCGCGCGCCACTGGTCGCCGATCCGGTCGGCCATCTGCGCGAACGCGGATTCGAGCACCACGATATCGTCGCCGCGCCGGCCGGGCGGCGAGCGCGGCACCGGCGGCTGCGTGTCGGGCGCGCCGTTCGCGTCGAAGCGGCGCATCGCGTCCGTCAGCCGGCGCAGCGGGCGCGTGATGAAGCTGAACGCGGTGAGGCCCGCGAGCAGGCCGAGCAATGCGACGAGCGCCATCGACCACAGCGTCGTGCGCAACACGTTGCCGGCGTCGACGCGCGCGGCCAGCCGGTCGTGCGCCTCGCCGAGCAGCACCACGTAGATGTAGCCCGACGGCGGCTGCCCCGCGCGTTGCAGCGGCGCCGCGCTGAACACCTTGCGCGCGTCGGGGCTGCGCGGATCGTCGCCGAGGATCGGCAGCGGCTCGCCCGCGATGAAGCGCTGCACCGGCGCGAGATCGACGCGCTCGCGCTTCACGTGGCCGGGCGGCGCATCGTCGCCCCGGATGCGCCCCGCGTTGTCGAGCAGGTACACCTCGACGCTCGGGTTGACGCCCATCAACTGGCCGAACAGCGTGCGCACGGCATCCGGGCGCAGCCCGTTCGCGTCGGTCAGCGGCGTGCCGTGCGTGACGCTGTTGACGATGTTCGCCGCCAGGTCGCGCGACAGCCCCTGCACGACCTCCTGCTCGCGCATGCCGTTCGCGCGGATCTGCAGCCACGCGGACGCGCCGGAGCACGCGAGCAGCAGGATCGAGAACACCAGCGACAGCCGCTGGGTGAGGGTGAGCTTCATCATGCGTCCCGCTGGCCCGGCGCGGCGAGCTTGTAGCCGCGCCCCCACACGGTGAGGATCCGCACGGGCTCGGCCGGATCGGCCTCGATCTTCGCGCGCAGCCGGTTGATGTGGGTGTTGACCGTGTGTTCGTAGCCTTCGTGCCGGTAGCCCCACACCGCGTTGAGCAGGTCCATCCGCGAGAACACCTTGCCCGGATGGCGCGCGAAGAAATACAGCAGGTCGAATTCGCGCGGCGTGAGGTCGATGCGCGCACCGTCCACGCTCGCCTCGCGCGCGATCGGGTCGATCGCCAGCCCCGCGACGTCGAGCGTGCCCGCGTCGATCCGCGAATCACGGGCGAGCGCGTCGACGCGCCGCAGCAGCGCCTTCACGCGCGCGACGAGTTCGAGCACCGAGAACGGCTTCGCCAGGTAGTCGTCGGCGCCGAGTTCGAGACCGAGGATCCGGTGCACCTCGCTCGAGCGCGCGCTCGTGATGATGATCGGCGTGTAGCGCGTCATCGCGCGCGCGCGCCGGCAGATCTCGAGGCCGTCGACGCCCGGCAGCATCAGGTCGAGGATCAGCGCATCCCAGCCGCCCTGTTCGAGCAGGCGCAGCCCTTCCGCGCCATCCGCGCTGTGCACGACCTCGTAGCGCTCGTCGCGCAGGTGCAGGCTCAGCACGTCGGCGATGTCGGCGTCGTCCTCGACGATCAGGATGCGTTTCGGTTGGTCCATGGCGGTGGGCGGCGGCACGTCGGTGCCGATGCGCAATGACGGTTCGGGCCGGCCCCGGGCCGGCTGGCCGGGTTCGCCGGGGCGAATCGCGGCAACGGGCCGCGTTGCTGCCATTGTGCAGAATTTTGCGGCGGCAAGGGGTCACGATTCATTTAACTTTGACTCGCGGCCGTGCCGTGGGCCAATGCAGGCAAGGCCGCGCGATCCGGCCCGGGAGGCAGAACCGGCGTCACCCCGCCCGGACGCCGGACCGACGCCAAAAGAGTGCTCGACGACGGACACTCGCTCCCCGATACGGCGCTACGATTACGCCGCGCCCGGTTCGCGGTCCGGGAAGGGAATGCAACGCACCCCGGTTCAAGACCGGACCGCTGAATCGGCCCATATCGATCCCCCACCGGAATCTGCATGCAAGACTGTTACATCCTGTTCAGGCCGCGAAACCCGGCGTCCCTGCCGAACACGCGCGATTGCGTCGCACGCCTCGCCGACATGCAACGACGCGGCGCGCTCGACGAGGCCGACGTCGAGTCGTGCTTCACCCCGGCGCAACGCGCGTATTTCCGCAAGCTGACCGCGGAGGAGATGAAGCGGTACAACGCACTCTGGTTCGCCACGCCGCTGCCGCAACGCCACTCGGCGGACATGCCGCAGCCTCCGTGGGACTTCGGTTCGTTCGTGGACGCGCTGGCAAACGGAGAATACGAGATCGGGGGCGTCACCGGCGATGACGCACATCCCGCCCTCTCGTTCCATCCATTCGCGTATCCGTATGGCGGAACGGGAAGTCTGGTCGCGCTGATCGAATGCCTTGGAAACGAAATCGTCGGCATGGACGACGGCACCGGGTTGTCCCCCTACCGGCCGGTTCCCCGCTGGAACCCCGATACCGGCAACACGTAACCGCGCGACGCGGACCTCACACGCTCACGCCGCTAACGACTCGCGCCGCAATGCGGGCAGTTCCAGGTTCGCGCGGAAATCGTCGCCCGGATAATCCGTGTCGAGCAGATTGCGCCGGCGCAACTCCGGCAGCAACCCGTTGAGCAGCAGATCCTCCTGGTCCGGCTGGCCGAGCCCGTGCAACGACAGCACGTCGACGAGCCCCGCGCGATAGCGCGTTTCGATCGCATCGGCGAGCTGTTCGGGCGTGCCCGCAACGAACCAGTGGCCGGTCTCCTGCGCGCGGACGATCAGCTCGCGCAGCGTCAGCCGCTGCCGCGCATAGCCGACGAAGATCGCGACACGGCCGCGCCGGCGATGCACGCTGTCGATCGCCGGCAGCAGCGATCCCGGCAACGGCTGGTCGAGCGGCAGGTCGCGCAGGTCGACGCCGCCGCCGAGCATGTCGGCCAGCTTCAGCCGGCCCTGCTCGTAGTCGATGCGTTCGTGCTTGTCGCGCAGCCGCCGCGCGACGTCGGCATCGGATTCGCCGATCACCGAATGGAACGAGTTCATCACGAACGGCAGCCGCCCGGCGCGGCCGAACGCCGCCGCCTGCCGGTGCAGTTCGGCGACGAACGCGCGCGCGTCGTCGAGCGTCGGCTGCGACGTGTAGACCACTTCCGCGAACCGCGCGCCGAGCGTCACGCCGCTCGCCGACTGTCCCGCCTGGAACTGCACGGGGCGCCGTTGCGGCGAAGGCGGCACGTTCAGCGGCCCCTGCACCTGGAAGTGCGCGCCGTGGTAGCCGATCGCCCCGAGCTTGAGCGGATCGACCGACACGCCGCCGCTCGCCGTGCGCCGTGCGGCGCCGGGATCGTTCGCGTCGAACAGCGCGTTGACGACCTCGACGAATTCGGCGGCCCGCGCATAGCGCTGCTCCGGGTCGGGCAGCGCGGCGTCGCCGAAGTTTTCCTCGCCGACCGACGACGTCACCGCGTTCCATGCGGCGCGACCGCCGCTCACGTGATCGAGCGTGCCGATCAGCCGCGCGAGGTTGTACGGGTGGTGATAGGTCGTCGACACCGTCGCGACGAGCCCGATCGCCGAAGTCGCCTGACTCAGCGCGGCCAGCGCGACGATCGGCTCCTGGCTGCCGGTGCTGCCGGCGAGCCCGGCCGGATCGGCCTGCAGCAGGTCGGCCGTGAACAGGCCGGTGATCTTCTCGGCTTCCGCCTTGCGCGCGAGCGCCGCCGCGCGACGGACGCCTTGCGCGGCATCCGCGTCGCCCGGCGCATACAGCACGCTCGCCGCGCCGACGAGCGTCTTCAGCCGCCTGCGGGCGCCGCTCATGATGCGGCTCCCGCAAGGGCCGCGTGTCGGTCGATTGAAGCGTTTCGCTGATTCATCCGTGCTCCTGATGTTTCCGGTCGGTCGCCGCGCGCCGGCAGACGGTCGCGCGCCGGGCGTCCGGCAAGGTCCATGCGCACGCCGCGGTGCGCGCAGCCACCCACGATAACGCGGGGCCCCCTATGGGCCGGAACGAATATTTTCGGCTTTCGATATTCTTCTTGATTGTTTGACCGTGCGAACGGCGACGCAAAATAATCCGGCATGCCTAACCTGTTGATCGTGCCGCGGCGACCTGCGCCGATCGCCTCCTCATGACGTCCGACGCCCCTCATTCCGCTGCCGCACTGTCCGCCCTCCCGTTCCGTCTGAGCGTGCTCGACAAGAGCCCCGTCGCACCGGGCGAAACCGCCGCCGACGCACTCGCGCGCAGCGTGTCGCTCGCGCGCTTCGCCGACGACGCGGGCTATCACCGCTACTGGCTCGCCGAGCATCACAACACGGCCGCGCTCGCCTGCCCGTCGCCGGAAATCCTGATCGCGCACGTGCTCGCCCGGACGCGGCGGATTCGCGTCGGATCGGGCGGCGTGATGCTGCAGCACTACAGCCCGTACAAGATCGCCGAGAACTTCAACCTGCTCGCGACGCTCGCGCCCGATCGCGTCGATCTCGGCATCGGCAAGGCGCCGGGCGGGCTGCCGCTGTCGACGCAGGCGCTGCAGGCCGGCTACGATCCGGCGCGGCGCGCGTCGTTCGCCGCACTCGCGGCCGAATTGAAGCGCCATCTGCAGGGCGACGGCGCGCCGCCGGACGATGCGGGACACGACGCCGCCACGCTGCACGCGACACCGCTGCCGCCCGCCGCCGCGCAACCGTTCCTGCTCGGCGCGAGCGCCGACAGCGCCGCGCTGGCCGCGCAGCTCGGCTGGGCATTCGTCTACGCCGCCCACCTCAACGCCGCCACCGCGGATCTGGAACGGGCGCTCGACACGTATCGCCGTGCGTCCGGCGGCCGCGCACCGCTGCTCGCCGTCTCCGTGATCGTCGCCGCCACGCGCGACGCGGCCGCGCGGCTCGCGAGCGGCCATCAGGGCTTTCGCGTGCAGGTGGGCGATGCGCCGGCGGTCAACGTCGGCAGCCTCGAACAGGCGCACGCCTACATCCGCCAGGCGGGCAACGGCCCGCACCGCATCGATGCGCGCGAGACGCGGATCGTGCACGGCACGCGCGACGACGTGCTGCGCGAACTCGACGCGCTGCATCGCCGCTACGACATCGCGGAATTCGTCGTCGACACGCCGCTCGCCGACGCCGCGCCGCGGATTGCGTCGCTGCGGCTGCTGGCCGGCTCACCGGCCGGCGACGTCAGCCGCGCGGCCGGCGAAGCGGAACCGACGCCACGCGCGATCGACGTCGCGCGTCAACCCGACCTCGAAGGCGCCGCGCGATGACCGATGCGATCCGCGTTGCCGGCGCCGACGACGTGCCGGCCCTTTATGCGTTGCTGCAGGACGCGTATGCGCCGCTCGAGCAGCAGGGCGTGCTCTTCACGATCACGCGCTCGCCGATCGAGCGCGTCGCGCAGACCGTCGCGCGCGAGACGACCTTCGTGCTGGAACGCACGGACGCCGACGGCCGCGCGGCGCTCGCGGCGACGCTCACCGTGCGGTTCCCGTGGGTGTCCGGCGAACGTCATCGCACGCCGTATCCGTTCCTGCACTGGTTCGCTGTCGCGCCCGCGTTCAAGCGGCTGGGGCTCGGCCAGGCGCTGATCGACCACGTCGAATCGCGGTTCCTGACGGAGCAGGTCAAGGCGCCCGCGACCTATCTCGCGACCGCGACCCGCCATCCTTGGCTGCAGCCGTACTACGAGAAGCGCGGCTACGTCGCGTTCGACCGCTCGACGAACGCGCTGGGCACGCCGCTCGTGTGGCTGCGGAAAATCCTGATCCCCGCGCTCTACCCCGATCCGCCGGCGGCCGATGCCGCCCCGGACGGCGAACGCGTCGCCGCCGGCGCGTGACGCGCGCCGCCTCCCGGCCCGTTCCCGAACCCGGTCGCCATACCGTATTCCACCCGCTACGCCTCTCGTGAAGGACTGCCCCGCATGACATTCGCTTTTCCGGATTTCGCTCGCCGCGCGTCGCGCCGCACGGCATCGGCCACGCTGCTGATCGCGCTCGCGCTGCCGCCCGCGGCATTCGCGCAGACCACGCCCGTCGCGGGCGGCACGCTGACGTGGGGCGTCGAATCCGAGCCGCGCACGCTGAATCCGCAATTGAACGGCCAGGACAAGGTCGAACTGCTGCTGCGCAACGTCTACGAGAGCCTGCTCGCGCGGCGGCCCGACGGCAGCTTCGTGCCGTGGCTCGCGACCGGCTACAAGGTGTCCGCCGACGGCAGGACCTACACGTTCACGCTGCGCGACGGCGTGAAGTTCAGCGACGGCGCGCCGCTCGACGCGCAGGCCGTCGCGCGCAATTTCCTGAACGCGCGCAACCCGGCGTACTCGGGCGGCAGCCAGCTCGCCGCGCAGATCCTGCACGTCGCGGACGTGAAGACGCCGGACGCGCGCACCGTCGTGATCACGCTCGACGCGCCGTACACGCCGTTCCTGACGTTCGCCGGGCGCTTCGCGCTGCTGTCGCCGAACGCGTTCGACCGGCCCGGCGTGAAAGCCGGCGGCCCCGACATCGCCGGCACCGGCCCGTTCATCCTGCGCCGCTACGTGAAGGGTCAGGAAATCGAGTTCGCGAAGAACCCCGACTATCGCTGGGCGCCGCCGACGGCCGGCCATCAGGGCCCCGCGTATCTCGACCGGATCGTCTACCGGTTCCTGCCGGAATCGTCGGTGCGCACCGGCGCGCTGCTGTCCGGCCAGGTCGACGTGATCGAGGGCGTATCCGGCAACGACGCCGCGCTGATCCGAGGAAACCCCGACTTCACGTACCAGCACGCGCTGAACACCGGCACACCGTACTCGCTGTTCCTGAACGTCGCCTACGGCCCGACCCAGGACGTGAAGGTGCGCCGCGCGCTGCTCGAAGGGCTCGACGCCACCGGCATCGTGCAGTCGATCTATCGCGGCGAGCGCACGCGCGCGTGGGGGATCACGTCGCCGATCGATCCGCTCTACGACGCGCGCATCGAGAAGACCTACGGCAACAACCCGAAGCTCGCCAACCAGCTGCTCGACGAAGCCGGCTGGAGCGCGCGCGACGGCGGCGGCTACCGCACGAAAAACGGCGAACGCCTGACGATCGCGGTGATCCAGGCGCAGGCAACGGTGCGCGACCAGCGCGACGTGCTGCTGCAGGCGCTGCAGGCCCAGGCGCGGCAGCGGCTCGGCGTCGACCTGAAGATCCAGTACGTCGACGACGGCACGTATGCCGAGGCGCGCAAGAGCGGCAAGTTCGGCTCGATCGCGAATTCGAACACGCCGCCGGACGGCATCGACATCGAAGGCCACTACCTGCCGGTCGATCGCGGCGGCGCGCTGAACTACAGCCGCGCGGCGGCGCCGGAACTGACGCGCTGGCTGCAGGCGGCCGCGCGCACGCAGAGCGCGGCCGAGCGCAAGAAGCTGTACGGCGAGCTGCAGCACTTCGCGATCAACGAGCAGGCGTACGCGGTGCCGCTGTACGAGCCGGAGGACCAGATCGCCGCCGCGAAGGCGGTCCATGGCCTGCGCTTCCGCCCGTTCGCGCAGATGCCCGAGAACCCGTACGACGTGTGGGTGAAGAAGTAAGCAACGCCGGGGCCGCCGCGCGCGACACCGGCAGGAGAAACCGATCATGAACCATCCGGGCGCCGTTCCCGTTTCCGCTTCCGTCCAGGACGCCGCGCAGCCGGCGCCGGCATCGCCCGCGGCGTGGCGCCGCGTGCTGCGCTCGCCGGTCGCGACGCGGCTTGCGACCGGCGCGCTCGTGCTGTGGGCCGCGGTCACGCTGTCGTTCGCGGCCGTGCATCTCGCGCCCGGCGACATCGTGAGCATCCTGATCGGCGAGCAGTTGAGCACGCCGCAGATCGAGGCCGCGATCCGTCGGGAATGGGGGCTCGACGAGCCGCTTCCGCTGCAGTACCTGCATTACCTGTGGCGGGTGCTGCACGGCGACTTCGGCCGCTCGTACATCCTCAACACCGACGTCGCGCCGCTCGTGCTCGGCCAGCTGTGGCCGACGCTGAAACTGACCGGCGCGGCGCTGGTCGTGACGCTCGTGTTCGCGGTCGGCCTCGCGGTGCTGACGGCCGGGCGCCGCTGGGCCGGGCGCGCGGCATCCGGCGTCGAGCTGCTACTCGCGTCGACGCCGTCGTTCTGGCTCGGGATCATGCTGCTGTTCGTGTTCAGCTTCACGCTGAAGCTGTTCCCGGTGGCCGGCGATCGCGGCTTCGCGTCGCTCGTGCTGCCGGCGCTGTCGCTCGGGCTCGCGCAGGGCGCGGTGATCGGCCGCGTGCTGCGCCAGGGCATCGAGCGCGCGCTCGACGAGCCGTATGCGCTGACGGTGCGCTCGTGGGGCATCGGCGGGCTCGCGCTGCGCGTGCGTCACGCGCTGCGCCATGCGGCCCTGCCGGCCGTCACGCTCGCCGGCTGGCTCGTCGGCGGCCTGCTGAGCGGCGCGGTGATCACCGAGCAGGTGTTCGGCCGGCCCGGCCTCGGCAAGATCACCGTCGACGCGGTGCTGTCGAAGGACATGCCGGTGATCCTCGCGATCGCGATCCTGTCGGCCGCGATCTACGTCGCGCTCAGCACCGCCGTCGACCTGCTCTACCTGCTCATCGATCCGCGCCTGCGCGAACGCCGCGCGCGGCATTGAACCGGAGAAACCGATGTCCACGCCCCTCGACCTGTCGTGGCGCCCGCGCGCGCCGCTCGACGCGGCCGCCTGGCTGCGCCGCCATCCCGGCCTCGCGCTCGCGGCCCTTTACCTGCTGCTCAACGCAATCGCGATCGTCGCGCCAGGCTGGCTCACGCACCACGACCCGCTGGCCGCCGATCCGCTGGCCGCGCAGCTCGGCAGCAGCGCCGAGCACTGGCTCGGCACCGACGCGCTCGGCCGCGACATCTTCGCGCGGGTCGTCTACGGCGCCCGCTATTCGCTGTCGATCAGCGCGGCGTCGATCGCGATCGCGACGCTGTTCGGCACCGCGCTCGGGCTGTGCGCGGGCCTCGCGCGCGGCTGGCTCGACGAACTGGTGACGCGCTTTCTCGACGTGGTGTCCGCGTTCCCCGACCTGCTGCTCGCGCTGATGCTGATCGCGTTTACCGGCCCGGGCGCGGTGAATCTCGTGTTCGCGCTCGGCATCGCGTCGGTGCCGCGCTTCGCCCGCGTGGTGCGCGCGCAGACCTTCGTCGTGGCCGGCTCCGGCTACGTCGAGCAGGCGCGCACGCTCGGCCTCGCGCCCGCGGTGCTGGTGTGGCGCCACGTGCTGCCGCACGCGATCGCGCAGGTGCCGGTGCTCGCGACCGTCGGGCTCGGCACCGCGATCATCGGCACCTCGGGCCTGAGCTTCCTCGGGATGGGGCCGCAGCCACCGGCCGCCGAATGGGGGTTGATGCTCGCCGAAGGCCGCAACTACCTGTACCACGCATGGTGGATCGCGGTCTGGCCCGGCCTCGCGATCACCGCGGCCGTCGTCGCCGTGAATGCGCTCGGCGGCTACTGGCAGGCCCGCTTCGAACGCCGGGAGACGACATGACGGCCCGCGCACCGGCGTCGCACGCCGCCCCCATCGTCCACGTCGAACGCCTGACGATCGGCTTCCGCGGCCCGCACGGCACGCGGCCCGTCGTCGGGCCGCTCGACCTCGCCGTCCATGCCGGCGAATGCGTCGCGCTCGTCGGCGAGTCGGGCTCCGGCAAGTCGGTCACCGCGCGCAGCCTCGTCGGGCTGAACGGTCCGCACGCCGTCGTCGACGCCGACCGCCTCGACATCGCCGGCGCCGATGCGCGCCGCCATCGCGAACGCGACTGGCGCGCCGTTCGCGGCCGCCGGATCGGCTACGTGCTGCAGGACGCGCTCGTGTCGCTCGATCCGCTGTGGCGCGTGCGCGACCTCGTCGCCGAAGCGCTGCACGATACGCGGCGGCGCGACCTGCACGCGCGCAGCGCCGACCTGCTGCGCGCGGTCGGCATCGACGAGCCCGAGCGGCGCCTGCCGCAGTATCCGCACCAGTTGTCGGGCGGCCTGCGGCAACGCGTGCTGATCGGCACCGCGCTCGCCGGCGGCGCGTCGCTGCTGATCGCCGACGAGCCCACCACCGCGCTCGACATGACCGTGCAGCGGCAGATCCTGTCGCTGCTGCGCGCGCGCCGCGAGGCCGGCGACGCGCTGCTGCTGATCAGCCACGATCTCGCGGTCGTCGCCGAACTCGCCGATCGCGTGCTCGTGATGCGGGCCGGCCAGGTCGTCGAGCAAGGGCCGGCGCGCGACGTGCTGACCGCGCCCGCGCATCCGTATACGCGCCAGTTGCTCGCCGCGATTCCGACCCCCGCGTCGCGCGGGTTCCGGCTCGCGGCGGACCCGCCGGCCGATGCCGCGGCCGCCCGCATCCCGCTGCCGCCCAAGCGGATCGCGTCCGGCGCGCCGGTGCTCGCCGTCGATGGCGTGACGAAACGCTACGGCGGCGGCAACGCGCCGGCCGCGGTCGACGGCGTGTCGTTCGCGCTGGCGCGCGGCGAGACGCTCGGCATCGTCGGCGAATCCGGTTCCGGGAAATCGACGGTTGCGCGGATCGTGCTCGGCCTGATCGAGCCGGACAGCGGCACGGTCGCGCTCGACGGAGCGCCGTGGAGCGGCGTGCCCGAAGCCGTGCGGCGCGCCCGTCGCGCACGGCTGCAACTGATCGCGCAGGATCCCTACAGTTCGTTCGATCCGCGCTATTCGGTCGGCCAGATCATCGGCGAGAGCCTCGATGCGGTCGGCGTTCACGGCGACGCGCGCCGCCGCCGCGTGCTGCAATTGCTCGACGAGGTGCGGCTCGGCGCGGGCTGCATCGACCGCTATCCGCGCGAACTGTCCGGCGGCCAGCGGCAGCGCGTCGCGATTGCGCGCGCGTTCGCGCCGAATCCGGCGCTGCTCGTCGCCGACGAGCCCGTCAGCGCGCTCGACGTGTCGATCCAGGCGCAGGTGCTCGACCTGCTCGCCGACCTGCAGGCCGAGCACGGCACCGCGATGCTGTTCATTTCGCACGATCTCGGCGTCGTGCATCACGTCGCCGACCGGATTCTCGTGATGCGCCGCGGGCGCGTGGTCGAGAGCGGCCCGGTCGGCGCGGTGTTCGACGCGCCGTCGCATCCGTACACCGCGTCGCTGCTCGACGCATTGCCCACGCTGCCCGCCGCGCGCCCGCCGTCCGCGCGCGCCGCGCTCGCGTGATTCCTCTTCGCCCCCGTTCCCGCCCGCCATGCCCTCATCGACTTCCGCAACGCCCCGTCAGATCCATCTCGGCGCCATCATCCAGGGCGCGTCCGGCAACATGTCCGCGTGGCGGCACCCGGACGCGGTCGCCGACGCCAGCATCAACGTGAACTTCGTGCGCGCGCTCGCGCGGCAGGCCGAGGCCGCGAAATTCGACCTGCTGTTCGTCGCCGACGGCCTGCACATCAACGCCAAATCGATCCCGCATTTCCTGAACCGCTTCGAGCCGCTGACGCTGCTGTCGGCGCTCGCGCTCGTCACCGAACGGATCGGGCTGGTCGGCACGCTGTCGACGTCGTACAGCGATCCGTTCACCGTCGCGCGGCAGTTCTCGAGTCTCGATCACCTGAGCGACGGGCGCGCCGGCTGGAACGTCGTCACGTCGCCGCTCGAAGGTTCCGCGAAGAATTTCTCGCGCGAGCGCCATCCGGAGCACGCGCTGCGCTACCGGATCGCGTCGGAATTCCTGGGCGTGACGAAGGGGCTGTGGGACTCGTGGGAAGACGACGCGTTCGTGCGCGACAAGGCCAGCGGCGTGTTCTTCGATCCGGACAAGCTGCATGCGCTCGATCACGTCGGCGAGTTCTTCTCGGTCGCCGGGCCGCTGAACATCGGGCGCTCGCGGCAGGGGCGCCCGATCCTGTTCCAGGCCGGCGCGTCCGACGACGGCAAGGCCGTCGCGGCCGAGCATGCCGATGCGATCTACACGCGCCAGGAGACGATCCCGCTCGCGCAGGCGTTCTATGCGGACGTGCAGCAGCGGCTCGAGGCGCACGGCCGCGCACCGGGGAGCCTGAAGATCTTCCAGGGCACGAGCGTGATCGTCGCGGCGTCGGCCGCCGACGCGGAGGCGCAATACCAGGACACCGCGCGACTCGTGACGATCGACAACGCGCTCGACTATCTCGGCCGCTACTTCGACCATCACGACTTCTCGCAATACGCGCTCGACGCGCCGTTCCCCGATCTCGGCGAACTTGGCGGCAACCAGTTCCGCAGCACCACCGACACGATCAAGCGCGATGCGGCCGAGCGCGGCCTCACGCTGCGCGAGGTCGCGCTCGAGGCGGCCACGCCGCGCCCCGCTTTCGCCGGCACGCCCGAGCAGGTGGCCGACGGGCTGCAGGCATGGGTCGAGGCGCGCGCCACCGACGGCTTCATCGTGCGCGGCGGCACGCCCACCGCCTTCACCGAATTCGCGGCGCAGGTCGTGCCGATCCTGCAGGAGCGCGGGGTGTACCGGCGCGATTACGAAGGTGCGACGCTGCGCGAGCATCTCGGGATCGCGTACCCGGCCAATCGGTACGCTCAGGTATCCTGAACGATTGTCGCGTGGTCTGTCGGTCGCGTGGTCTGTCGGTCGCGTGGTCTGTCGGTCGCGTGGTCTGTCGGTCGCGTGGTCTGTCGGTCGCGTGGTCTGTCGGTCGCGTGGTCTGTCGGTCGCGTGGTCTGTCGGTCGCGTGGTCTGTCGGTCGCGTGGTCTGTCGGTCGCGTGGTCTGTCGGTCGCGTGGTCTGTCGGTCGCGTGGTCTGTCGGTCGCGTGGTCTGTCGGTCGCGTGGTCTGTCGGTCGCGTAGTCCGTCGGTCGCGTGGTCTGTCGGTCGCGTGGCCGTACCGCCGTCACGCGTGCCAGCCGCGCGACCGGCCTCTCTCCTGCCGGCCGCGCCGGCCAGCGGCAACGGCCGTCATCGCCGCCGGCGCCCCGCGTCGCGCCCGCCCGGCGCGGGCGCCCATGCCGTCACCACGCGTCGAACACGTCGCGCGCGATCCCGAAGCCCGTGCTCATCCCGGCCCCGCTCGTGACCACGACGACGCGCGTGCCGTCGTCCGGCGCCTCGATCACGCAATCGGCATCGGCCGCGGACGGATAGCTGCCGGTCCAGCGTTCGACGATGTCCGGGTCCGGCACGTCGAGCGTCTCCTGCAGCAGGCGCAGGATCTGCGCGTCGATCGCCTCGGTCGCGAACGGCGGCGGCGCGGCGCCGTATTCGTGCGAGTCGCCCACCACGAGACTGCCGTCGGCGCTCCGCACCGCGATCAGGTGGATGCCGTAGCCGAGGCAGACGGGCTCCTCCGCCTGCAGGCGCGCGCGCAACGCGGCGGCCGCCGGCAGCGCCGCGAAGCCCTGGTAACGCACCAGGCTCAGGTCGCTCATCACCGCGGCGCGCAGCGCCAGCGGGCGGCGCGGCCGCACGCGCAGCATCTGCAACTGGCACAGCCGCACCTCGTGCCGCGCGAACCAGTCGCCGTACAGATGACGGCTGTCGGCATTGCCGCAGACGACCACGCGCTCCGCATGCAGCACGCCGCGCGAGGTGCGCACGGACGGCGTGCGCACCTCGTGCACCAGCTCGCCGTAGCGAAACCGCACGCCGTGGCGCTCGGCCAGCCACGACGCCAGCAACCCGATCGCGGTACGCGGCTCGATGCGCAGCTCGTGCGGGCTGTGCAGCACGCCCTGCGCGCCGTCCAGCCGCAGCGCCGGCGCCACGGCGGCGGCCTCGCCGGGCGTCATCACCCGGCAGCCGTCCGCCATGCCGGTCTGCATGAACGCCTCGACCAGCGCCATCGCCTCGGGGCGGCGCGCGACGAGGTGCAGCCCTTCGTGAAGCACGCCGATGCCGGCCTGCGGCGCGACGTCCGCCCAGACCTCGCGGCTCGCCCGCGCGCGCCGCCAGCTGTGCCCGGCCCGCTGCCCGGTAACGGTGACGAAGCCGAAATTGCGGATCGACGCGCCCACGCACGCGGCATCGCGCTCGATCACGCAGACACGCAGCCCGCGGAGCGCCGCCGTATAGGCATGCGCGAGGCCGACGATGCCCGCGCCGACGACGATCACGTCGTAGGCGTCCGCCGTTGGGATGACATTCACGATTGCAGTTTCCTTCTGTCGAATAGGCGCGCGCCGCCTCATGCGGCCGGATGGCCCGGGACGGCGCGAACGAGCCTGCTTCGGGCGCGCCCGTTCCCGCGCCGTTGCGCCACACCGCACTATCGCGACGCGCCGTGACATCCGCGTGAAAAACCACAAAACAGCATGAATTGGCATATTTTGCCATTCCGGTGCGCGGCGACAGCGCGCATCGATTCGCACGCGGGCGCGCCTACGCCGGGGGCGCCGTCACGATACGGACGATCTACCGGACGCCATCGGTCGCACGCAAGAGAACGCCCGCAGCCGGCCCCGCGACGTCGGCCGGCGAACGATCCGGCGCGAGGTCACGCCGCCCCGGCGGCACGGGCCGCAGCGCTCGCATGCGCAACCAGTTCGGCATGAATCCGCTCGACGTCGTCGCGCGTGCACAGCGCGGTGCCGGGATGCTCGACCGACGCGGCCGACGCCGCCAGTGCATAGCGACACGCATCGTCGAACGGCACGCCGCGCGCGAGCGCCCAGACCATCCCGCCGACGAAGCTGTCGCCGGCGCCCACCGTGCTGGCGACCGCCGCCGGCCTGCCGGGCAGGCGCAGCGCGCGCTCGCGCGTCACGACCCAGGCGCCGCGCGCGCCGAGCGTCAACGCGACGATGTCCGCGCGCCCTTGCGCGACAAGTTCGGCCGCCTTCCGGCACGCCGATGCTTCGTCGAGCGGCTCGCCGGCCAGCGCGCTCAGTTCGTCGAGGCTGGGCTTCACGAGATGGACGCCGGCGTCGAGCGCGGCGCGCAGCGCCGGGCCCGACGCATCGACGACCACCCGGCTGCCGTTCGCCGCCGCCGCCCGCGCGAGCGTCGCATACAGGTCGTCCGGCGCGCCCGGCGGCAGGCTGCCGCTCAGCACGAGATAGCGCGGCGCGGGTTGCAGGCGCGCGATGCGGGCGGCGCAGTCGCGCCATTCGCGTTCCGTGACCGACGGCCCCGGCATCAGGAAACGGTACTCGCGCCCCGTCGCGGTCTCGGTCACGCAGACGTTCTCGCGCGTCTCGCCGGCGATCCGGATCCGCACGGCGGGCACGCGTTCGGCTTCGAGCAGCAACGCCAGCACGTCGCCGGTCGGCCCGCCCGCGAGGTACAACGCGACGCAGTCGCCTCCGAGCCGGTGGACGGTTCGGGCGACGTTGATCCCGCCGCCGCCGGGATCGCGCCGTGGCCGCGCGCAGCGCAGCTTGTGCGTGTCGACGAGATGCGCGACCGACGTCGCGACGTCAACGGCCGGATTCAATGTGACGGTAACGATATCGGTCATGGTGCGTGGTCGATGGGCAGTGAGATGCGCGGCCGGCGCGGCGAACGCCCGCGTGGCCGTTTCCGGCAACCGGTATGGGCCGGCACTGGCTCCACCTTACGTGCGACGGTTCGTACGGCGTTGACGACCGTCAAGCCATGCCGCGACCGCGCCGGATCGCGCTCGATCCGTGACGCGAGCAGGCTTGCTCCCGCAGCCGAACATCCGCCATCGTCGAACGCCGCCATGGGCGAGCAGCCGCCGTGCGCCGCCCTGTTCGCCGAACACCCTGCGTACGCGGGCGAAGCGTCCCGCGCGGCCGTCGTCCGTCGCGCCGCCAGTACGCGGCCCGCGCGCGGCCAGCCCGCTGCCGCTCGCCGAGCAGGCAGAGCGGCGCGCCGCGTCCGAGCTTACGTTCCTTCGGAACCTGCAGTGCGGCGCGATCGTCACCGGCCACCTCGCCTCGCACGCCGGCGCGGCGACGGATGGCACGACGATCAACGGCTTCGTCCACCCGCTCGCGAGCGCGGCCGACGACACGACACAACCGCGCGACGGCGACGCCCGCATCGGCCGCCGACCGACACGATCGCCGGCACGTTCAAGCCGACGCGTCGCTCGTCGTCTCGGCGGTGTCCCGCACCGGCCCGGAGGGGCCGCCCGCCGCGTCCGGCGCGGCTACGAGCGCCGCCAGCCGGTCGTGATCGATCGACTCGTGCTGCAGCAGGCACTGCGCGATCCGGTCGAGCGCGTCGCGATGCTCGCCGAGCGTCGCCGCCACCCGCCCGTGGGCCGCCTCGAGCAGCGCGCGCACCTCTTCGTCGATCAACCGGGCCGTGTGTTCGCTGCAGCGGCCGTCGCCCGGCGTCCATACGCCGGGCGAACCGCCCCGCGCCGATGCGTCGTCGAGCGTCGCCAGGCCCAGCTTCGCGCTCATCCCGTACTGCATGACCATGTGCCGCGCCAGCGCGGTCGCACGCTCCAGGTCGTTCTGCGCGCCGGTCGACACGTCGCCGAACGCGATCTCCTCGGCCACCCGCCCGCCGAGCAGGACGTCGAGCCGGTCGAGCAGCTCGCTTTTGCGCAGCACGTAGCGATCCTCGGTCGGCACCTGCTGCGTATAGCCGAGCGCGGCGATCCCGCGCGGGATGATCGACACCTTCTTCACCGGATCGCAGTGCACGCGGCTTTGCGCGACGAGCGCGTGCCCCGCTTCGTGATACGCGATGGTGCGCTTTTCCTCTTCGTTCATCACGCGGCTCTTGCGCTCCATGCCCGTCATCGCGCGGTCGATCGCCTCGTCGAAGTCGGCCATGCCGATCGCCGCCTTGCCGAGTTCGGCCGCATGCAGCGCCGCTTCGTTGACGACGTTCGCGAGATCCGCGCCGACGACGCCCGGCGTGCGCTGCGCCAGCTCGCCGAGATCGACGTCGTCCGCGAGCTTCACGCGCTTCACGTGCACGCCGAGGATCTGCCGGCGGCCGTTCACGTCGGGCCGGTCGATCGCGATGTGGCGGTCGAACCGCCCGGGGCGCAGCAGCGCGGGATCGAGGATTTCCGGCCGGTTGGTCGCGGCCACGATGATCACGCCCGAGTTGGCCTGGAAGCCGTCCATCTCGACGAGCAACTGGTTGAGCGTCTGCTCGCGCTCGTCGTTGCCGGACATCAGGCCGACGCCGCGCGCCTTGCCGAGCGCGTCGAGTTCGTCGATGAACACGATGCACGGCGCCTTCTGCTGCGCCTGCTCGAACAGGTCGCGCACCCGCGCCGCGCCGACGCCGACGAACATCTCGACGAACGCCGAGCCGCTGATCGAGAAGAACGGCACGGCGGCCTCGCCGGCCACCGCGCGCGCGAGCAGCGTCTTGCCGGTGCCCGGCGCGCCGACGATCAGCACGCCTTTCGGAATCTTGCCGCCCAGCCGCTGATACCGTTCGGGATTGCGCAGGAACGCGACGATCTGCTGCAACTCGGCCTTCGCCTCGTCGATACCCGCGATGTCGTCGAACGTGATGCCGGTTTCCTGCTGCACGTACACGCGGGCCTGACTCTTCCCCATGCTGCCGGGATCCCGGATGCCGCCCGGCCGGCGCATCATGAAGCTCCAGAACAGCACCATGACGACCAGCGGCAGCCCCCACGCCAGCAGCGCGCCGGGCCAGCCCGAATCCGGCGCACCGCGATAGCGGATGCCGGCGGCCGCGAGCGCCGCGACGAGTCGATCGTCGGCCACCCGGTTGGTCGTGAAGCGCCACGGCGGCCCCGCCTTCTTCACGGCCGCCGCGTCGGCGGCCGGCAGCAGCGCGCCGGCTTCGGGCATGCGCAGCGCGCCCGAGATCGACGCCTGGCCGATGTCCAGATCGTCGACGAGCCGCGCGTCGACCAGCCGGTGAAAATCGCTGTACGAGATCGTGGTCGTCGCCGGCTGGGCCATCAGCCACTGATACGCGACCAGGACGGCGAACGCGAGCGGGATCAGCAGCCCCGCGTAGTCGAACGGTTTCTTCATGGCATCCGGCGCACGACGGGCCGCTCAGGCGACGGTCAGCCGGTCGACGACCTCGCGCACGCCCCTGACCGACGCGGCCGCGCCGCACGCCGCGCGCCGCTCCGCGAGCGACGCGACCGTGCCCGTGAGCGTGACGACGCCGTCGTCGGCGTCGATCGAGATCCCCGCGGATTCGCGCTGCGCGCGCCGCGCGAGCGCTTCGGCAATCCGGGTGCCGACGTCGGGCACCGTCCGGTCGGCCCGCACCTGGATGCGATTCGCAACGCCGACGACGCCGATCATCCGGCTCACCATCGCTTCCGCCGCCCGGCTCTGGAACGCATGCTCCACTTCGCCGTCGAGCGTCACGCAGCCGTGATCGACCTCGACGCGAATCCGGTGGTCGCGCAGCGCCTCCTGCCAGCCGAGCGCGAACGTGATCGCGATCGCCAGCTCCAGATCCGCGCAGGCGCTCTCCGGCGGCGTGACGGTCAGTTCCATCACCAGCGCGCGCGCATCCTCGACATGCAGCGCCGCCTTCTGCGCCTCGAGCTTCTGGGCCCAGCTGTCGACCGTGCCGCGCAACGTCACGATCCGGTCGCGTACGTCGACATCGATCCGGCGCGCATCGATCGCCGGATTCCAGAACAGCGCCTGCTCGACATCCTGCTTGAGTGCCGCATCGGATTTCATGTCTCGGTCTCCCGTCTGCCGCATGCCGGTCGCCGGGCGGGCGATCGGCGTCTGGCCGCACCGGATCCAGCATCGCGCACCGCGACGCCGGCGGCTTGACGAGGATCAACCAACCGCATGCCGGCGGCCGCGGCAGCGGCCGCCGGGCGAGTGGCGAGTGGCGAGTGGCGAGTGGCGAGTGGCGAGTGGCGAGTGGCGAGCGGCGAGTGGCGAGCGGCGAGTGGCGAGTGGCGGGTGGCGGGTGGCGGATGGCGGATGGCGAGTGGCGAGTGGCGGGTGGC
>NZ_JPGL01000049.1 GCF_000732615.1 Burkholderia paludis | reverse complement strand
ACGGAATGGATGTGGCAATACAATCATGAGCGCCCCAACATGGGCCTTGGTGGCGTAACGCCAAAACAGCGGCTGGCCATGGCCGCTTAGCCTCTACTTCTGACTCGCGTTAAAAGCGGGGGTATTACCGTCGGAAGAAACCCTTTCGTGGATATACTTGATGACCGTGCTCACATCTGAAATACAATAGACTTACTGGCGAATTTTAGGCCAAGTGAGCAGGCATTCACACATCCGAAGACGCGGCTTTGATGCACGCGCCACGATACGTACCGAGGATAAGGCAGTATGAGCACTGGTAAATCAATAAAGCTCTTTCTTGCGGATGGCTCTCCAAGTGGCATCATCACGGCAGAAATCATAAACTGGTCTGGACACGTGATAGCTGCACCACGTTCACGTCTCGCAGATCTTCTGAAACGACCTGAGATCAGCCGCGCTGCTCTGTACATTCTTCTCGGAGACAAACCGAACGGGGAGGAGCAGATTGCGTACATCGGAGAGACGGAAAGTGTTGCGGAACGGCTCACTCGTCATGCTAGGCCTGAAGACAAAGGCGGAAAGGATTTTTGGCACCATGTATTTTTGATTACTAGCAAGGATGCTAATCTTACTAAAGGGCATTTGCGCTACATCGAAAGCAAGTTGATTACTATTGCTTCTACTGCGAATCGAGTCGCGCTGGATAACAGCAAAGGTATTGTGGCCGAATACGGTATGCTTCCAGAGGCGGATATAGTAGACATGTTGTATTTCATCGAGCAAATAAAGCTTGTACTTCCGGTTCTTGGATTGGACCTCCTACGCGAGACGCCACCACCAGTCGCTAACCAAACGGAAGGCGCAAGTGGGTCACCGATATTCATCCTGTCTGCTCCAAAGCTTGGTATTACCGCGAAGGCCCAAGAGATTGAAGGTGAATTTGTTGTAGAGTCCGGATCATTAGCCAAATCGACGTGGACGGACAAAAACTGGAACGAGGGGTACCGTAAATTGCATCAGCAACTACAGGAACACGGTGTGTTGGTACCAACAGATAGCGGGTTGCTACGATTCACCAAAGAGCATTCATTTAACAGTCCTAGCGCCGCGTCCGCTGTAATCCTGGGCCGCGCAGACAATGGTAGAAAGTCTTGGCGAACGCAAGAGGGAAATATGAGCTATGGAGATTGGCAAGCGTTGCAACTGGAGAAGGAGCTAGCAATTCCCACCTCTTCTCATCCGTCGAGCTAACCTACGTGCCAAGGTGATCTTACGTGGCCGTCCATCTGGTCTGGTGATGGGGATGCGCGCCCCATCACATGCGATCTTGGCTACTGTCTTGCAAGCAGGCGGGAGATCGGGGCGTCCTGACTGAACACGCAACGCTTACGATGGCTCCGAATGGAAGCCAGGACAGTCCCTCAAATGTTAAGAAAAGCGCCGGAGGCCATAGGCTCGGTCGAAACCACGATCGGGCGGACAACGACTATCTCTCGATCAAATCAGCGTCAGATCCACCCGTGTGTGTTTAGCTGAGCGTCCGCTGGAGTCCGGTTTTAGCGATAATGTCCAGGACCTTACCACCCGGTACTATGCTAATCGAGGCGTGCCGGTGAGCTAAAGCTACAGGTACGATGGCGCTCTCATAAAGGTCAAGTTCGAAGTGCCTGATTAAATCGCACGCCCGTGGAATTAACGACCCATAATTGGTAATGTCTGCTTTGGCCTTGGCGAATTCCTTTGGATCACCAGACTTATCCGCGAACGGATATGGCACAGCAAAACTGAAAATGCGGCCCTTCTCCGTCTTGAAAAGAAAATCCTGTCCGTAATACGTTTCTAACCCGAAATTATCCGCTGGCGAATCGCTGCCCTTTATGTATTGATAGCGATAGCCGTCGTCCAAAACACGAAGTACACCGTTTGGCAAAAATCGATTCAGAAGATTGGCGTGGTCCATCACCTCACCAGTCTTCTGCAAACCAAGCACCAGTATCGGTTCGTGGCCAAGCTCCACTAAGCGCACGTTGACCTTGCACAACAACGCCATAATCCGGGCATGCAACTTGGCGGGTTGACCGAAGATCGCCAACGGACCATCCATCACGAACGCCATCCGCGCCAGTGCTCGTGGGTCAGCTACAAATACTTGTTGGATGAGTGCGACCATTAGCAAATGCTCAATAGCATTCATCATTCGCGTCATCGCGCTGGTGTTGTTTCCGAAATCGGAAACGTCTTCGTGCAACCGGAGCCAGTCCGTCACGAACACCGGTTCGCCACAAGATGGGCAGACTTTCTGTTGTTCATGCAACGAAAAGGCGAATTCATGTTCAGCATCACAAGATGGGCACTGGCCTGCACGACTGGCCGACCGACCAACATGAATCTGCCCGTCGTTTATGTCGATAAGCACGGCGGACAGCGTTAGGCTGCCACCCCCGCCGTTGGTTCTGTCTGCACTGAGTTGCTTGAAGACTGCTCGCCGGAACCCGTCCTTAACACTCTTGGCACTTTGGAATCGGACGTTGCTACCCGGCAAGGTGAATGTAATGGCGGCGGCGTTACGATGCATCTCAGCCGCTTTAAAGGGATCGACAAAGCGGCTTCGGGGGTCAATGAGCTCGGCATAGCTGTCCATGCCGATGAGAACCTGGCTGACTTTGATGAATCCGACCTGCGTGCTCGGGAGCTTGTCGTTAATCGGTGTATCACTCTTGCTTGCATCTGAGGCAACAACATACTTTGGAAGTTGTGACGGATCGCTGGGCGGCGCCTTGGAAAAAGTCGATGCCATAGCCTCCGCTTCAGCATCGCTTGGCTGGCGCATGTAGTCGCACTCGGCCAGGAACGCCTGAACGTCCGGGTTCTGGACAAAGTCCGAATGGCCGCCCTTGCCGGCCGTTTCGCCCTTGTATGGCATCACTTGCTCCCTGCTGCATTTATGTTAGCAAGCCGCGCCTTGATCTCATCCGGTGAAAATCGTTTTATCTGTGCGGGGATCACAAATGGTGCAGATAGGGTCTTGATGCGGGCAAAGCCCACATCCTGCGCTGCTTTGAGCGATCCGAGGAAGTCACTGAAATCGTAAAATTTCCCCAGCGTCTTCAGTTCGTCATCGTTGTTGAGGTGGGTAACAAACCAGTTCTCGGTGTTGGCCAGAATATTCGGGTGGACCGATGACGGCTCCTGCGTCGCGTAGACGAAAGCGATACGAGCCTTTGCACCTTCCTTTGCAATACGCGGCCATGTCTCAGTCAAGTCGGCTCTCTTGCCGATGATGTTGTGAGCCTCTTCAACATAGAGCACCATGTTTTTCGGCGTCTCACCCCGATGCATCGTTGCCATCTGGCGCTCGAAAATCTGGCGAGCGATGCGTTCCGAGAGTACGGTGCGGATCTCGACTGGGCCGGCAGAAAGATCAAGGATCACGATCTTTCCAGCGTCCAGATGGTTGATTACTTCGGCCGTCACATCGGCTGCGCGCCGACTGGAGTGATAGATCTTGTACTTCTGAACGGCTCGCCATCCGCCGAAGCTTTGCTTACGACTCGTCTCCCGTGCGAGTATGTTCAGGTGGGCTTCGAGAGTCGGATCTACCCAAGAATTCCCGGGCGTCGATGAAACTAGTCCAATCGCGGGGATTCGTTGCTGAGTTTGATCTTCTTTGATGGCAAGATTGACCTGTCGAATGAACTCAAACCATGCACAAGCTTCGGACAACGAGACATAGGTCGATGTCGGGATTGACACCGGTACAACAGGAGTTTGGGCCTGCGCCCATGCGTCGATCTGCTTCGTTAGACCTGCGGCGATCGGTACTTCAACTGTCAGGCTTTGGGGGGCAGCAAAGCCAGCTCTATGGAGGATGCACTGAAAGACCGCTCGGTGACGCTTCCAGCGAGTGTGTTCGGCGCGATCATTCTTGTCGGGTTCTTCGAGGGTGGACGACATAAACGCATCCAGATCCTGCCCAGAGAACGGAGAGTTCTCCTCTTTGAACAGCGATTGAATCAAGTTCAATGCTTGATCGCAGTCCTTGTAGAAGTTGGTTCGAAGATCCTCGAACCCGGGAGTTTCCAGCGCTCGATAGCGCACAGTCTGCGAGGGAAACACATCTGCGATCGAACTGCCATCGTCTTGGTGATTCGCATTGGCGTACTCGCCGTTGATATCGAAGATCAATTGCCCGACGTTGATACCGTCGGTCATCGCAGCCAGTGAGACCGCTGACACGGTTGTCTTGACGGTGTTGGATTTACCCGTGCGAGTCATGCCCAGCACTGCTGTTCGCCGTGACAAGAAATCGGTCGGGTGGATCATCACGGGCACGAGGGGTTCATTGGGCCCACGATGCATACGCGCGGTCGAGGTGTAGCGCACCGAGCCGATATGGATGGGCGAGGGTGCGGTTTTGAAGCCTGCTTTAACCGCCTCTTCCCGAGCCTTGGCGCGCACCTCTGGATTGACGTGGTTGACGATGGTGGACAAAGCTTCGCCTTGGGGCTTGTAAGCCCGCAACCGTGACAGCGTCATGAAGTTTTCGATATCGCTACCGAGCCTCAGGTTGGCCTGGTCGTCAATGTAAAACGTGCCCAATACGCTGCAGCGCAAACCACCTGCCTGTAACTCCACTGCGGTAATTGGATCGAGACCGTCGTTGACCTCGCCCGGATATTTTTCGCCTCCGGTACGTCGCTGATGATGCTCGATGCGGGTGCGGACGAAATCGCTGTCCTGAGGCAGGCTTACAGGCTCCAAGACGCGGAGCAGGATCACTTCCTGGTCGATGGGTTCGGCGTCGCCGAATCGCGCTGGGTTGAAGCCTGCGGCTACCAAGAAAGAGTTGTGTGGGATGCCCTTGACCTTGTGCTTGAAAGCGTCATTGGTCAGGACCAAGACTTCATCGAAGCGCATGCCGTACACAAAACCTACGAAACATGAATCGTAGTCGCCCAACAACCTTACCAGCGGCGACTCCCCCGTAACAATTCGATTTGCAATGTCCAAGATGCCCTCGATCCTTTTGTTGTTGATGGTCAAACGTTACCGCTATTCCTCACGTCGCAACGACGGGTTGAAAAGTTGGGGTTCGTACAGGGCCAACGGGGGGCTCCACTGCGCAAAGGGTTCCTATAACGCTCATTCCGCGATGCGGTGCATCTCGGTACGTGGTCGGCAGCGTACGATTGCTGAAAAACAGTTCGCGGCCGACAAAACTGCTTCCGCCAATCGGATGAGCGGAGTAGGTTTGGTCAATTACTCGACCGTGTACATCCTCGAGATGGTCATAAAGATTGCGAACTTCGGGCGCATCGTCGTATGAGAGCATCCAGGGTATATCCAGCTCGGCGAGATAATCGCGCATTACAACATGCGCTTTATGATCGAAGAAGTGGCCGTACAGCTTGTGCGCCTTGTGATAGTACGGGGGGTCAATGTAAAGGTATCCACCTGCCCGACGTCCCGTCGATGAGCAGAACCTGCGCCAGTTCTCATTTCCGACGCGGACAACTTTATTCCGCAGGGCGTATAACTCCAGAACGCGGCGGACCAGTTTCTCTCGATTGAATCGGACGCCCAACGTTCTAACCTTCTGCTCCCATCCGCCAATCGGACCAGCGTTGTGTAAAATTCCGTTGAAGCTAGTCCGGTTCAAGTAGAGGCATTTGAACGCGGATTCCCGGCTAGATGAAGGGGAGCTCGCTTTCATTCTTCCCCACTCAGAAACGCTAAGTTCGGCGGTCTCGATCTGAGATGCCAGCCATTTCACGTCGCGATCATCCGTTGAGGTTTTTCCAAAAACTACCTGCCAAAAGCTCGATACTAGCGGATCGACGTCATTTAAAGCAATGCTGTCGATCTCTTCAGAATCTAATAGGGCGATGGAAACGCCTGCCCCTCCACAAAACGGTTCGACGAACATACGTGCGTCTTCACCCGACTGCTTCATCGCGCTCAAAATGAAGTCCGTGAACCGCGCCTTTCCCCCGGGGTAGCGTAGCGGTGATGTAGATATCATGTTGTTCCGTGTTTGTAATGCCTAATATGATGCGGCCGGTCACGTATTATTCCATCAACCACACGGCGTTGGGCAAACTGCTATCTTGGGTTGACCGGATGGGAAAGGTGGGTGAGCCGGATCGTACTGCACCTGTACGTGCGGTGCCCCGTCCCACCGCAGTCGCCCGTCCTATTAGGGCAAGCCCGAATCCGGCAGCTTTGGGGGGCAGTACGGAGGCCTTCGCGCGCAATAGCTCGTCCGGCGACACGTCGAAACGACGGAGCCACGCATTGCTGCTCGGCTTCGTGTTATAGACACTACATGTCGCCGTTGCGGTCCCGCGTTGAGTAGCACATACACCGAAGGAGAGGCGATCGACAGGCCATCGTCCTGAGGCGTGCCGGCTTGCGGTAACAAGCACGGGTGAGCAGACCCTGCGCGCACGGTTCGCCCTTGCAGATAAAGGCAAAACCCATTGAAGAAATCCTTTTGCCAACCCGTTGTCTGAGGAATGTAGCACGGGTTTGCGGCGCGGGACTACGCTGTCAAGCTTGAAAGGACGATCACATCGGAGGCGTTGACAAGGCCCGACCACACCGACCCTCAGCACTTGTTCGGCGCAGCGATGGCTTGCGCGGCCGAATGCGAGAATGGTGTAAGCCGCCCCAGTATCCTTATCCTGGGTTTCACATAGCGCTGGACACAAATTTGGCACACGCGATGTGTGCCAAATACTGTTTCAAAATGCAAAACAACGCACTACATGGCAAGACGCAGTGCGTTGTTTCTAAGGAAAAAATTGGTGGAGAGGAGGAGGATCGAACTCCCGATCTTCGCATTGCGAATGAGGTTTCGAACCGTTTCGCACCATCTCAGCAAAGGCATTGATTCCAAACAGTTTTCCACGGAGGAAACAAAACCTTTTAAATCAATCGCTTGCCGACCATCGCTTGACCTCGAGCGAATTTTGGTAGATCAGAGTACGCACCGGGATTTTGTATCCTACCGAAAAAACTGGCGCTTGAGTGGAGCAGATTTGGAGCAAGCGCTGCAGCTTCTCACTAGCAACATTTTTAGATCGGCACATGTTCCGGCGGCGCTCCTTGTTTTCAAAGATCGGTCACTCGATCAGACGCGGCGCACTGCGCAGGCTGGGCTGGTCGTATCTCGAACCGCGCTATTGGCGTGCTGGCGACGTTGCCAGGGGCGCCAACAGCGCGGTGACCTCTATGCCGAAATCAGGCCAACCCGAAATACCGCTCGAAGAACGCAGTCAGTTTGTTCAGAACAGACTGCTTTTTCTCGGAGTGACTGCTGTTCTGGGCAAACCGAGAAGTCGGAGGCAGGATCTTCGTGATAGCCGTGCCTGTCGTCGGAATGGCGCCGTCACGGAAGGCGTTATCGACAAACGCCTTCGTTTCTTCTGGCTTGAGCCCCTCGCCGGCGATGATCTGGCCGAGTTCCTCTGCCTTCCGAGTCGTGATGAATGCAACCCACGCCTCATCAACCTTAGCCGACGTGGACACCGAATCAACGAACTGCTGGATGAGATCCTTCTTGTTGCGCAGAGACGGGCTTGCGTTGACCGCACGCTCGATGCTCGCGCGGATTTCCTTGTCCTGCCCAGTCCCCTTTTCCTTCAGATACTTCTCGACCAGCATCAAGATGTAATCGACGTTGATTTCGACCTGCTTGATAAGTTCGATCTCGAACACCACGTCGTCGTTGATGGACTCTTTCTCAGCCTCGGACACGTTTCGGAATTCCGCATGCAGGTTCAGATAGAGGCTCTGATAATCTTGGAATTCGCGCTCGCTGAGGATCTCGTTGCCCGAAAAATCGTCGAAGGCCGTGAGGATGTTCTTCAATCGCAGAATTGCGCCAAAGATCTTGATGAAGACTTTTTGCGCTGCTTCGCCGACGATCGGCTGTCCCAGCGGGAACAGGTCGAGCAGTTCGGTAATCTTCTTCTGGTATTCGGCGTAATACTCGGCGTACGGCTTAAGCAGGACAATGCCCCGCGCCTCCTTGTTGCCGAACAGCGCGAGCGCATCGTTGGTCGCATCCTCAAGATTTCGGAACGAAACGACGTTGCCGTATGTCTTGACCGAGTTCAGGATACGGTTCGTGCGCGAGTACGCCTGAATCAGGCCGTGCGCGCGCAAATTTTTGTCCGCCCACAGCGTATTGAGCGTCGTGGCATCGAACCCGGTCAGGAACATATTAACCACGATCACGATGTCCAGCTCCCGATTTTTCAGGCGCTGGGACAGGTCCTTGTAATAGTTCTGGAACTTGTCAGCCGATGTGTCATAGCTCGTGCCGAACAGCGCGTTGTAGTCGGCGATGGCGCTTTCGAGAAAGTCACGCGAGCCTTGGTCGAGGCCGTCGGTCTCGAAGTCCTCCTCATCGAGCAAGCCCTCCGCCGTATCCTCATTGGCGGCAAAACTGTAGATCAGGCCAATCTTGAGCCGCTGTCCCGGAGCCAGCGATTTCTGCTGGTTCCCAAACTCTGCGTAATAGCGTTTAGCGGCATCGATGGATGCAGTGGCAAACAATGAATTGAAGCCAGCCAGCCGCTTGCTGCCATGCCGGTAGCTGGTGTTGCGTTTGGTCTTCTGACCGAAATGCTCGAGGATATAGCTGACGATTTGAGTGATGCGTTCCGGCGCGAGCAGTGCCCGCTCTGTGTCGATCGCCGATACTTTCTTGTCCGTGATATCCGGCGACGACTTGATCGTGTTGATGTAGTCGATACGGAACGGCAGCACGTTCCGGTCGTTGATCGCATCGACGATCGTATAGGTATGAAGCTTGTCGCCGAACGCCTGTTCGGTGGTACGCAGCAGCGGATTTTTTCCGCCGCCCGAGTTCTCGGCGAAGATCGGCGTGCCGGTGAATCCGAAGAGGTGGTAGCGAGTGAAGACCCGGGTGATCTCGGTATGCATGTCGCCGAACTGGCTCCGATGGCACTCGTCGAAGATCACGACGACGTGCGCGTCATAAACCGGATGCTTCTTGTTTCTTGCCACGAAGCGGCTGAGCTTCTGGATCGTGGTGACGATGATGCGGGCCGTGGGATCTTCGAGCTGCTTCTGCAGCACGGCGGTCGAGCTATTCGAGTTGGCGGCGCCTTTCTCGAAGCGATCGTATTCGCGCATGGTCTGGTAATCCAGATCCTTGCGATCTACCACGAACAGCACCTTGTCGATATACGGCAGGTCGCGGGCGAGCTGGGCGGCCTTGAAACTGGTCAGCGTCTTGCCCGAGCCTGTGGTGTGCCAGATGTAACCGCCGGCCTCGATGCGGCCGAGTTGCCGGTGGTTGGTCGAGGTCGAGATGCGCAGCAGGATACGTTCAGCGGCAACGATCTGGTAGGGTCGCATGACCAGCAGCTTGCGATCGACATCGAACACGCAATATTTTGTGAGGACGTTCAGCAGGGAGTGCTTGGCAAAAAATGTCTTCGTGAAATCGCCCAACTGAGTGATCGGGCGATTCCGAGAATCGGCCCACCAGCTGGTGAAGGCGTAGCTGTTGGAGGTTTTCTTGCGCGATCGCTTGCCGCTGCGCTGTTCGGCAAGGTGGCCATCGCGCACAGTATTGCTGTAGTACTTGGTCAGCGTGCCGTTGCTGATGACGAACAACTGCACGTATTCGAATAGACCGGAGCCAGCCCAGAAGCTGTCGCGCTGGTAACGGTCGATCTGGTTGAACGCTTCGCGGATATCCACGCCCCGGCGCTTGAGCTCAACATGAATCATCGGCAGCCCGTTGACCAGTATCGTGACATCGTAACGATTGGCGCGCGCGCCCGTTACCTCATACTGGTTGATGACCTGCAGCCGGTTGTTGTGGACGTTCTGCTTGTCGATTAGGTAAACGTTCTTTGTGCTGCCGTCGTCGCGCTTGAGCACCTGGATATGGTCCTCCTGAATGCGCGCGGTTTTCTCGACGATGCCGTCGTTTGCGCCAGCGATATTTTCGTCGAAGAAACGCTGCCACTCGCCATCGCTGAACTCGATCTTGTTGAGCGCTTCGATCTGACTACGCAGATTCACCAGAAGCTCGGTCTCGCTGGCGATCGGCAAATATTCGTAGGCTTGGATCCGCAGTTGCTCAATGAAGCAGTGCTCGAGCTCGGCCTCGCTCTGGTAGCGCTCCTCGCGTACTTCATTATCGTGCTCGAATTCAGCAACGACCGTGCTCTCGCTCGAAAACGCGATCAGTTCGGGGCGATAAGGCGTGATCTCTTCAGTCATGCAGCTTCCGGGAAAGTGAGCAGGCGATCGCGGTAATACTCGTACTGCCGGCGCCGTGCATTGATCTCGGTGGGCAGGTCGTTGACCAGCGCGTCGAATTTGTCGAGGATGGAGACGACGCGTTCCTGTTCTTCGAGCGGCGGGACTGGAAGCGTGATCTTCGCAAGACTCTCGCCCGACAATCGTTTCACCTTGGCACGCGCGACATACTTGTTTTTCTGTGCGTGGAAAACTTCGGTTTGCAGGCAGTAGGATACGAACTTCGGGTTCATTTTGTGTCGGAAGAGGAAGCAGTCGTCGTGTATCGCAACGTCTTCGTCGCCAAGCCAAGCCACTGCCTTGGCCACATCCTCGACCGTTTCGCCGACTGCCGCGATCACCACGTCGCCCGAACGCGCATAGCGAAGTTGCTGCGCCATTTCCGCGCGGACGTGCGAGATAGTCGAGGTGGTAGCAACGCCGTAGTGCGTGTAGATCTCGCCGTAGTGGATGCTCGGGATACCGTCATCGACGACGTCGTCCTTAGTGAATCGTCGCCCGCGAATGAACTCGCCGATCTCGCCCATCGGAAGCAGCGGCACTCCTTCCGCCTCGCTGAAATCAAGCAGCACGTCGCGGTAGTGCTTGTACTGCCGCCTACGTGCCTTCAGCTCCGTTTCCAGCTCAGCGCGCAGCTTGATAAAGGTGTCAAGCACCTTTACGATTTCTCGCTGGATTTCGAGAGGGGGAACGGCAATTACGACAGATTTCACGATATCAGCGTTGAGGTTCTGAATCGCTCCTGCTCCTGCGCGGCGTGCAAATTCGATTTGTATAGGCGCGGATCGAAGTAGGTGATAAAGGAAGTCCGGCACGAACGAATCATTGAAGTCACTGATGGCTAACCAACCGTCGTGAATACAACCTTCGATCTTTGATATATATGGGCGCCCGAAACTCATTGAATTGGATAGCACGAAGTCACCGGGGTATACCCGTCTGGATTTCGCGGCACCGGCTTCGGTTACACGCTCTGACGTTTCCGTGATGTATTTCCCACCCTCCGCAACGTCGCCAATCTTGATCCAAGGCACTCCGTCATCACTTTCAGTAAGAAAGCTTTGAATCGGTCGAGGTGATGCGCCGCGGACGATGCTCGCAACTTCACCGAATGCTTTGAACTCGATGCCATTCGGGCACAGTTCGGTGATGAGGTCGTTAATCCGGCTCATGCGTCTTCACTTTCCAGGTCGATTACGATGGCATCGATCTCTTTCCGCAGTTCTGCTTGCGTCATCACGATACGCGCGATTTCCGCATTGAGTGCATGAATGTCGATTGTCTCGCCGTTGCCAGCTTGCTCCACATACGACGACGGCGCGATGTTGTAGTCATTGCTCGCGATCTCGCTGTTGTCCACCAGCCGCGCGAAGTGTTCTGCGCTCTCGCGCGCAACAAAGGCATCGAAGATCTTCTGCTGATTGGCTCTGGTCAGCTTGTTTTTGTTGCCGAGGCGCACGAACTCGCCCGAGGCATCGATAAACAGCGTCTTGTTGTCGAGCTTGGATTTCTTCAGCACGATGATACAGGTCGCGATCGTGGTACCGAAGAACAGGTCGGGTGGCAACTGGATCACAGTATCGACATAGTTGTTGGCGATCAGGTACTGGCGAATTTTCTGCTCCGCGCCACCGCGATACAGTACGCCAGGAAATTCTACGATCGCGGCCGTACCGTTTACAGCCAGCCAGCTCAGGATGTGCATCGTGAAGGCTAGATCGGCCTTGCTCTTCGGCGCGAGAACACCAGCCGGCGCAAACCGCGGATCATTGATCAACAACGGGTTCGCGTCACCGTCCCATTTGATCGAATACGGCGGATTGGAAACGATCGCCTCGAACGGTTCATCGTCCCAGTGCGCCGGATCGGTCAGCGTGTCACCATGTGCGATGTCGAACTTCTCGTAATTGACGTCGTGCAGGAACATGTTGATCCGGCACAGGTTGTAGGTGGTCAGGTTGATTTCCTGCCCATAAAAACCCTGACGCACCTTGTCGTGACCGAGCACCTTTGCGAACTTGAGCAGTAGCGATCCCGAGCCGCATGCTGGATCGTAGACCTTGTTGACCTCGGTCTTGCCCGCGACCGTGATGCGGGCAAGCAATTCGGACACTTCCTGGGGGGTAAAGAACTCGCCACCAGATTTTCCCGCAGTCGACGCATACATCGTCATCAGGAATTCATAGGCGTCGCCGAACAGGTCTATGGTATTTTGGGAGAAGCTTCCGGAACCATTGCTCAGCGGCAGGTCGCCGATGGCCTCGAGCAGTTTCACGAGCTTTTCGTTTCGCTTGAGGACGGTCGGTCCGAGCTTACCGCTGTTGACATCGAGGTCGTCGAACAGACCCTTAAAGTCGTCCTCGCTGTCGGCACCGACTGCAGAACGCTCGATGTCCTTGAATACGTGGGCAAGGGTCTCATTCAGGTTGTCATCGTCTCGTGCCTGCGCCCGCACATTGGCGAACAGCTGCGAGGGCAGAATGTAGAAACCCTTCTCGGTGATGGTCTCCGGTCGACCGGCCAGCGCCTCGGAGTCGCTGAGCGTGGCGTAGTTGAAATCCCGGTTGCCAGCGTCCCACTCGTGCCGGTTTAGATATGCCGTCAGGTTTTCCGAGATGAACCGGTAGAACAGCATGCCGAGCACGTAGCTCTTGAAGTCCCATCCGTCGACGCTACCTCGAAGGTCATTGGCGATGCGCCAGATGGTTTTGTGCAGTTCAGCCCGTTCTGCTTCTTTGTTGTTCACAGTCCAACCTTTAATCAATCAGGATCTTAAAACTGTTCGCTAGCGCGCCGAGTCCGACGCCATGCCCATCGCGCCTGGGCTTGACTAAGCCATGGCCCTGCAACATCCGCAATGAATCTGACAGATTCAGAGCCTGCCGCCCGGTGAGCTCAGCTAGCTCTGTCAACGACTGAGCCGCCAAGCACGGATCACGCGCAATAGCGCCTAGTTGTCCTCCGACAACACGGCAGCATGGTCGCCATAGACCGAAACCCGACCGACGGCGGGCTTCCTTCCTCGACAGAACGCTCGCCGTCCCTTGGGCGGCGAATACCAACAACTCAACGTTCGACTCGCGGCAATTTGCTTCCCCTTGTCGCCGAATTTGGATTATATCGGTACTGCCCGGTACAATCGGGTCAGTCAGCGCTTTGGCTGTCGCTAAACGGCCAGCTTTTTCCCAAACTGCATAAGCAGACCGTCAGACCGGAAGCAACCCCGGTTGACGTTTCCGGGCAGAGCCAGCGACAGAGCACTGATGCCTCTTAGAGGTCGTTCTGCCGACGGGGTAGGCCCCGGCGGGACGAAGAAGAACCTGCAAGGAAAGCCATCGAGGAATCAACGGGACGATGGCGAGTACCGACTTGAATGTACAGATGCGCGCGCGGACGCCTCCCAGAGAGGATAGCTGCAAGACCGGAACGAACCTACAGCGCCGCACACCGCGACATCTGCACATACCCCTGGGCGCGGGGGCACCGTTGACGAATACGTACGTTTCCTTTTGCCACCTGACCCGTACGGCAGGCGATGGGGCGATTGCAGAAGGCGTACGTCCATGCAACGCTCCAAACCTCTGTTCGCCGTCAGCCATGCTGGCGCCTCTCTCGCGTATCTATCCGCGCTGTATCCGCCCGCCCTGTCCATCGCACAGGTAGCCGAGATCACAAGCGAGGCACCCCAGACCATCCGTAATCGGCTGAGCGCCGGTACATACCCAGTCCCGTCGTTCAAGGTCGGCCGGAAGCGCGCTTTTCGCCTGGTTGACGTTGCTGCGTTTATTGATCTGCAATGTGCTGATGACCCGTCCAACCCCGCCAATCGGCGCCCCCGCCGAGGCCGGCCGACGAAGGTCCAGCAGGTAGCGAAACTGCAAACTCAGGCAAACGCGCCCCAAGCCACATCCCCGTCCGGGTTGGCAGGAGGCGCGCGATGACGATGATGGTTCGAATCGACCCATCGGCATGGCAAGCCGGATTTGACGCCGACGAGGCGGGTCGCCTAATGACCCCGTGCCCGCAGAATCTCCACCCGCTTTCGTACTTTTCGGGATGGATCGGGGGCGACGCCAAGAGACAGGGGTTTGGGCACAGCCTTGCATACCCAGCGGCGTCGGCGTTATACGAGTCCTCTAACTCCCAGATTTCGCCAACGCCGCCGACAGGCACTCACTACCTGCGGGTGGTGGCGCACGCCTCGCGCAATACCTCGCCACGCACCGCGGCATGCATCACGCCCGCGCTTTCTAGGAGAAAAGTTTCGTTTAAAAGCCCTCACTGACCCCAATGTTGCGCCTGTTACCAAAACAAAACGGAAAACACATGACTGACCCTGAACCAGAATTAGTCCCGGTCGGAAGTGGAGATTTCCGGCTTGTGACCCTGAACCAGAATTAGTCCCGGTCGGAAGTGGAGATTTCCGGCTTGGTTGAGTTGTCAGGCGAGGCGGATTCCCTTGCCTGACGGGCGAATTCGGCGGGCGTCATCCACTGCAATGCAGAGTGGGGACGAACCTCGTTATAGTACGTGCGCCAGTCATCGATTTTGCTCTGCGCGTCGGCCAATGACAAGAACCAATGCGCGTTCAGACATTCTTGCCGGAAGCGCCCGTTGAAGCTTTCGACCTTGGCGTTGTCAGTAGGTGTGCCCGGCCGGCTGAAATCCAGTTCAACGCCATGTTCATATGCCCAGCGATCCATTGCCTTCGAGATGAACTCGCTGCCGTTGTCGACCTTGATCGTGGCAGGGTGCCCGCGCATGGCGGTGATACGCGTCAGCGCTTCGACCACATGCTCTCCCTTCAGGCTTTGTCCAACCTCGATGGCCAGGCATTCCCGTGTGTAGTTGTCGACGACGGTCAGCGTCCGAAGGCGTCGCCCATCGAACAGTGCATCTGCAACGAAATCCATGCTCCAGATTTCGTTGATCGCAGTCACGATATGCTTGGGCTGTCGCAGTCGCGCCGACTTGTTGCGTCGTGGCCGCTTGTGCCGCAGCGACAGGCCTTCCGCCCGATACAGCCTGTAGACGCGCTTGCAGTTATCTCGCCAGCCTTCCCGTCGCAGGACCACGTGAACGCGTCGATAGCCGTAGTGCACGCGCGTGGCGGTGATCTCTTTGATACGCATGAGCAGCGCCGACGAATCACGCGCGACTGACTGATACCGATACAGCGAACGAGACATGCCAAATAGCGCGCAAGTCTTCGTCAGACTGGTTCGATAGCGATCACGCAATTCATCGATCAACATGCGCCGACGGGCAGGCTTCAGAGCTTTTTTGCGAGTACGTCCTGCAGCATGGCCTTGTCCAGGCTCAGGTCAGCCACGAGCCGCTTCAGCTTCGTGTTTTCCTCTTCGAGCTGGCGCAAGCGGCGCAGTTCGGAAGGTCCCAGCCCTCCGAATTTCTTCTTCCAGTTGTAGAAGGTCGCTTCGCTAATTCCGAGCTTGCGGCAGATCTCTTCGACCTTCGTCCCCAGCTCGGCTTGCTTCAGTGCAAATGCGATCTGCTCTTCCGTAAACTTGCTCGTCTTCATGGCATGGCCTTCGTGTCCGCTTGGACACATCATGCCGAATTTCTCTACTTTTGAACCGGACTATTTCCTGGGTCAGGGTCAGTTGCAAAAATATGGCGCCAGTCACACTTACTCTGGCGCCCCACGGCTGGCAGTGCGCTCAAACGTCAATATTCCCCGCCCGCAACGCATTCGACTCGATAAACGCCCGCCGCGGCTCCACATCATCCCCCATGAGGGTAGTAAAGATCCCATCCGCCGCAATCGCATCCTCGATCTGCACACGCAGCAACCGCCGCACGGCCGGATCCATCGTCGTTTCCCACAGCTGCCCGGGGTTCATCTCCCCCAGCCCCTTATACCGCTGCTTCGAAACGTTCCGCTCGGCATCTGCCAGCAGCCACTTCATCGCGCTCTTGAAGTCCGCGACAACCATGTTGCGCTCACCGCGCTTGATGACCGCGCCTTCCCCGATGAGCCCCTTGAACGTATTCGCGGTGGTCACGAGCTGCTGATAATCCGCCGTGTGCTGGAATTCCTGGTCGATGACCGAAACCCGCACGTTGCCGTGGTGCGTACGCTCGACATGCAGCGACCGCTGTTCGCGAACCGGGTCATACGAAGGCACGACACGCACTTCGTTCTTCAGCGCTTCGTCATGCAACGCGGCGTGCAACGCCTTCGCCGAAGCCTCAGTCGAAGCCTCGTTGGAGAGATCGATCACCACGCCATCCATGACCGCTTCCAGCGCGGCCGGGTCATACAACCGGCTCAACCGCTCGATCACGCTCTTCGACAGCAGATACGACCGCGCCAGCTCCCCAAGCGCATCGCCCGAAATCGCCGCCGCATTTTCACCCGGCACCAGCTCCGACCCCTGCAGCGCCAACCGCAGCATGTGCGCGTTGAGCTCCACGTCATCCTTCAGATACCGCTCGTCCTTGCCCGCCTTGATCTTGTAAAGCGGCGGCTGCGCGATATACACGTACCCGCGCTCGATCATGTCCGGCATCTGGCGATACAGGAACGTGAGCAGCAGCGTCCGGATGTGGGCACCGTCGACGTCCGCGTCGGTCATGATGATGATGCGGTGATAGCGCAGCTTGTCGAGGTTGTAGTCTTCCTTGCCGATGCCGCACCCAAGCGCGGTCACGAGCGTGACGATCTGTTCCGACGACAGCAGCTTGTCGTAGCGCGCCTTCTCGACGTTCAGCACCTTCCCCCGCAGCGGCAGAATCGCCTGGAACTTGCGATCACGCCCTTGTTTCGCCGATCCACCTGCCGAGTCACCCTCGACGATGTAGATTTCGCACTTAGCCGGATCCTTCTCCTGACAGTCCGCGAGCTTGCCCGGCAGACCAACGCCGTCGAGCACGCCCTTGCGTCGCGTCATTTCCCGCGCCTTCCGCGCAGCATCCCGCGCCCGAGCAGCCTCAACGATCTTCCCGCAGATGATCTTCGCGTCGATCGGCGTTTCCAAAAGGAATTCTTCCAGCGCCTTCGCCACAACTTCTTCAACCGGCGCACGAACCTCAGAAGAAACCAGCTTGTCCTTCGTCTGCGAGCTGAACTTCGGCTCCGGCACCTTCACGGACAGCACGCACGAAAGCCCTTCGCGCATATCGTCGCCGGTCGTCTCGACCTTCGCCTTCTTCGCGATTTCGTTGTCGGTGATGTACTTGTTGATGACGCGCGTCATCGCGGCCCGCAGGCCGGTCAGGTGCGTGCCACCGTCGCGTTGCGGAATGTTGTTCGTGAAGCACAGCACGTTCTCGTTGTAGCTGTCGTTCCACTGCATTGCGACTTCGACGCCCACGCCGTCCTTCTCGCCGGTGGCGAAGAAAATCGTCGGGTGCAGGTTGGTCTTCGTCTTGTTGATGTATTCGACGAAGCCCTTCACACCGCCGGCGAACGCGAAATCGTCTTCCTTGCCCGAGCGCAGGTCGGTCAAACGAATCCGCACGCCGTTGTTCAGGAACGAGAGTTCACGCATCCGCTTCGCGAGGATGTCGTAGTGATATTCGACCGTGCCGAAAATGGTCGGATCGGCCATGAAGTGCACTTCGGTGCCGCGGTTCTCGGTATCGCCCGTCACGAGCATCGGCGACACTTCCACGCCATCGACCACCTCGAGCACGCGATCCTGCGCGACACCGCGATGGAACTCCATGAACCGCTTCTTGCCGTCACGGCGCACCGTGAGGCGCAGCCAGCTCGACAGCGCGTTCACGCACGACACACCCACGCCGTGCAGACCGCCGGAAACCTTGTAGCTGTTCTGGTCGAACTTGCCGCCGGCGTGCAGCTCGGTCATCACGATTTCCGCCGCACTGCGCTTCGGCTCGTGCTTGTCGTTCATCTTCACGTCGGTCGGAATCCCGCGGCCGTTGTCGGTCACGGAAATCGAGTTGTCGGCGTGAATCGTCACGTGAATATCGTTGCAGTACCCGGCCAACGCTTCGTCGATCGAGTTGTCGAGCACCTCGAACACGAGGTGGTGCAGACCGGTGCCGTCAGACGTGTCGCCGATGTACATCCCGGGGCGCTTGCGCACCGCTTCCAGACCTTCGAGGATCTGGATCGACGAGGCGCCGTAGCTGCTGTTATCGGGTTGCGAATTGTGCTGTTCACTCATGGATATCTTCCGGTTCTGCGAGGCCACTCAGGTGGCGGCGCGGTGCGTTTCAGCGAGAAATCGCCGGGCCGCTCCAGTTTCCTGGCCCGTCCAAATGGGCCGCTGAGGCACCAAAGGGACGGGTTGTCGGTTCGCCATAAAAACGCCAAAGGGGCTTGCCGCCCCCTGGTGTGTGTCTTGATGTCGTGCGCGTCAGATGCGCATCGGCATCACGACATACTTGAACTCGTCGTTCTCGGGCACGGTGATCAGCGCGCTCGAGCTGGCGTCGCCGAGGCTCACCTGCACGGTGTCGACCTTCAGGTTCGCGAGCACGTCGAGCAGATACGTGACGTTGAAGCCGATGTCGACGGTATCGCCCTGGTAGGCGATTTCCAGTTCTTCCTGCGCCTCTTCCTGATCGGCGTTGGTCGACATGATCTTCAGCTGGCCCGGCGCGATGATGCAGCGCACGCCCTTGAACTTGTCCGAGGTCAGGATTGCCGCGCGCTGCAGCGAACGCTGCAGTTCTTCACGGCCGATCTCGAACGTGTTCTTGTGCGCCTTCGGGATCACGCGCTGGAAGTCGGGGAACTTGCCCTCGACGAGTTTCGACACGAGCTCGACCTGGCCGAACGTGAACTTGGCCTGGGTTTGCGCGATGTCGATGGTGACGGTGTCGTCGATGTCTTCGAGCAGGCGTTGCAGCTCGAGAATCGTCTTGCGCGGCACGATGACTTCCTGGCGGCCGAACGTGCCGCCTTCGAGCTTCATCGACGAGAACGCGAGGCGGTGGCCGTCGGTGGCCACGGCCATCAGCTGGTCGCCGTCGACGACGAGCAGCATGCCGTTCAGGTAGTAGCGGATGTCCTGCTGCGCCATCGCGAAGTGGACCATGCCGAGCAGCTGGCGGAACGACTTCTGCGGGACGGTCAGGGTTGCGCCGAAATCCTTCGCCTGCGCGACGGTCGGGAACTCGTCGGCCGCCAGCGTCTGCAGTGCGAAACGGCTCTTGCCCGATTGAACGGTGAGGCGCTTGTCGGCGAGCGACAGCGTGACCTGGCCGTCAGGCATCGCGCGCAGGATGTCGAGCAGCTTGCGCGCCGCGACGGTGGTCGCGACCTGGTCGCCGCCGACGCCGAAATCGGCGCGCGTGGTGATCTGCAGCTCCAGGTCGGTCGACAGGAACGAAACGTCCGGGCCGTTCTTGGTGATCAGCAGGTTGGCGAGGATCGGCAACGTATGGCGGCGTTCGACGATGCCGCTGACCGTTTGCAGCGGCCTGAGGAGGGTGTCTCGTTCGGTCTTGACCAGTTGCATAGAGTTCCTTCGTTGAGTAACGGCCTGCAGCGCAGCAGCCTCGCAGCGCCCCGCCGGCCGGGCTCTTGGCCCGCCACCACCGGGGCGGTCAAACCAGTATTGTGCCTCAAAACCGAACCGCCCCCCTTAAATTGGGGCGGAGGCCGAATGTTCAAGCGCGCCCGCGCGCTCAGCCCTTCAGCGTCTGTTCCAGCACGTGCAGCTCGTGGTTGAGCTGCGCGTCCTTGCTGCGCTCGTCGGCGATCTTGCGCACCGCGTGCAGCACGGTGGTGTGATCGCGCCCGCCGAACAGCTCGCCGATTTCCGGCAGGCTCTTCTGCGTGAGTTCCTTCGCGAGATACATCGCGATCTGCCGCGGCCGCGCGATGTTCGCGGGGCGCTTCTTGGAATACATGTCGGCGACCTTGATGTTGTAGAAGTCGGCGACGGTCTTCTGGATGTTCTCGACCGAAATCTGCCGGTTCTGCACGGTCAGCAGGTCCTTCAGCGCTTCCTTGGTCAGCTCGATCGAGATCTCGCGGCCGTGGAACTTCGAATACGCGAGGATCTTGCGCAGCGCGCCTTCGAGTTCGCGCACGTTCGAGCGCAGGTGCTTCGCGACGAAGAACGCGACGTCCTCCGACAGGTTCACGTATTCCGATTGCGCCTTGCGCATCAGGATCGCGACGCGCATCTCCAGCTCGGGCGGCTCGATCGCGACGGTGAGGCCGGAGTCGAAGCGCGAGATCAGGCGATCGTCGATGCCCGAGATTTCCTTCGGGTACGTATCGCTGGTGATGATCACCTGCGCCTTGTTCGCGACCAGCGCCTCGAACGCGTAGAAGAATTCCTCCTGCGTGCGCGACTTGCCGGAGAAGAACTGGATATCGTCGATCAGCAGCAGGTCGAGCGAATGGTAGTAGCGCTTGAAATCGTCGAACGCCTTGCGCTGGTACGCCTTCACCACGTCGGACACGTACTGTTCCGCATGGATGTAGCGGATCCGCGCGCCGGCCTTGTCGAGCAGCAACTGGTTGCCGATCGCGTGGATCAGGTGGGTCTTGCCGAGGCCGACGCCGCCGTACAGGAACAGCGGGTTGTACGAGATGCCCGGGTTGTCGGCGACCTGGATCGCGGCGGCGCGCGCGAGCTGGTTGGCCTTGCCGGTCACGAAGTTGTCGAACGTGAGCACGGGGTTCAGCTTCGAGCGTTCGTACATCGAATCGGCTTCACCGCCGGCGGCGGGCGCGGCGCCGGGGCCTGGGCGCCACGTGCGGCGGCCGGCGGCCGCTTCGTGCGCGGGCAGGCTGGGCAGGTCGATGTCGGCGTCGTCGGCGTTCAGGTGGTGCGCGGCAGCCGCCGACGGCGTCATCGGCGCGTCGGCCGGTGCTGCAGCAGCCTGCGCGCTCAGGTTGGCGGCGATCGCGGCGACCTGGGCGGCCGGGCCGCTCGGCGCCAGCGGCGCGCGCGGGGCGGCCGGCGCCGCGCCGGCTGCGGCGCCGCGCATGCCCGCCTTGGGATCGAGGACGAACTGGACTTCGATCGGCGTGTTCCAGAATTCGCGGGCCAGATCGGAGATCCGTCCCGAAAACTGGCTCTTGACCCAGTCCAGCTTGAAGCGGTTCGGCGCGGCGATGGACAGCGTGTTCGCCGACGCATCGAAGGCCACCGGGGCCAAGGGTTTGATCCACGTCACGTACTGCTGGGGCGTCAGCTCGCGCTCCAGCAGTGCGGAACAGTGTTGCCAGAAATCGTTCATCAAGTAACTGTCGTTTTTTGCGTGCACAGCGCGGCTCGCCGGCGCCCTTGTAGCGGTGGCGCAACAAGGCCCGAAGCGGTCGTGCGAGCGTGCCTCGGACGCCTGCGTCACAGTCGTGGAGGGGCAGGCGCGGGCCGAAGCGGCGTGCGGGATTCTTGGAGATAAGGCGAGATTCTACCGCCAAACGCGGCCACAGCGCGAGTTATCCACAGGCCGGGGCTGTGAGTCGCGGGGCCGGATCGGCGCGGGCCGGCACAGGCGGACGACTCCTAAAGTATTGACCGTCAAGAGAAAAACGGTTTAAATAGCGGGTTCCGCGAAAACCAATCCTGTATTCCTGGCGATTGCGTTCGCCCGAATGCCTCCGGTTAAGGGCACGCGGTCCCCTGAATTTCGACATTCTCGAACAAGTGAGAACATCATGAAACGTACTTACCAACCGTCCGTGACGCGCCGCAAGCGCACCCATGGCTTCCGTGTCCGTATGAAGACGGCAGGTGGCCGCAAGGTCATCAACGCTCGCCGCGCGAAGGGCCGCAAGCGCCTCGCCATCTAAGGCAGGTTGCGCGCTGTGTCCGCCGTCCGCAGTCCTGCGGAAGGTGCCGTCGAGCCGGGTGCGAATCCGTCGCAGACGAAAGCCGCCTTCCCGAAAGCTGCGCGACTTCTGAAAACGGATGAATTTTCATCCGTTTTTCGTTTGCGCCCTTGGCGGCGCTCCGCGCACTTCGTGATTTACGGCAAGCCGACCGGTCAACCCGCGCGTCTGGGGCTGGTCATCGGCAAGAAGTATGCGCCGCGTGCGGTAACGCGTAACCTCGTGAAGCGGCTGGCGCGCGATGCGTTTCGCTTGCGCCGGGCCGAGTTCGCCGGTTACGACCTGCTGCTGCGGCAGCACACGCGCTTCGACAAGAAAGCGCTGCCGAGCGCGGCTTCCGCCCCGCTCGCGGCGATGTGCGCGGCCGAGATCCGCGAACTGCTCGACAGGGCAGTCCGGGAAATCGCCCGCCGTGCGTCGAAGCCCGCGTCCGAGTGACGCATCCGTGCCCGGCGCGGCGTTCGCGCCTGCCCGGCCGGTTTTGACGCGGCGCCGTACGGCGCCGCCCAAGGTATGGAAACGGTACTGATCGCCTTGCTGCGCTTCTACAAGGTTGCCGTGAGCCCGATGCTCGGCAACCGTTGCCGTTTTTATCCTTCCTGTTCGGATTACGCGCGCGAGGCAATCCAGTATCATGGCGCCGCGCGCGGCACGTATCTCGCCGTCAGGCGCGTGTGCCGATGCCATCCGTTTTCCGCGGGCGGCATCGACCTCGTCCCGCCGCCCAACTCCGACACTCGCGCTCACGGCGAAGCCGACGCGCGGTCCCATCGACTCTGAGACAACGCATGGATATCAAACGCACCGTCCTATGGGTGATCTTCTTCATGTCAGCTGTCATGCTGTACGACAACTGGCAGCGGTCCCATGGACGCCCGTCGATGTTCTTCCCGAGCGCCACGCAGACGGTCCCCGCGGCCGCGGCCGGCGGCGCATCGGGCACGGGCGCGACGACGAACGCAGGTGACGTGCCTGCCGCCGCGGCCGGCGCCGCACCGTCGACCACGGCTCCGGCCGCGCAGGCGCAGCTCGTGAAGTTCTCGACCGACGTGTACGACGGCGAAATCGACACGCGCGGCGGCACGCTGGCGAAGCTGACGCTGAAGAAGCAGGGCGACGGCAAGCAGCCCGACCTGTACATCACGCTGTTCGACCACACGGCCGGCCACACGTATCTCGCGCGCACGGGCCTGCTCGGCGGCGATTTCCCGAACCACAACGACGTCTACACGCAGCTGAACGCGGGCTCGACGTCGATGACGGGTGACCAGAACGCGCTGAAGCTGTCGTTCGAATCGCCGGTGAAGGGCGGCGTGAAGGTCGTGAAGACCTACACGTTCACGCGCGGCAGCTACGTGATCGGCGTCGATACGAAGATCGACAACGTCGGCACCGCGCCGGTTTCGCCGACGGTCTACATGGAACTGGTGCGCGACAACACGGCCGTCGAAACGCCGATGTTCTCGCATACGTTCCTCGGGCCGGCGGTCTACACGGACGCGAAGCACTTCCAGAAGATCAACTTCGGCGACCTCGACAAGAACAAGGCCGACTACGTGACCTCCGCCGACAACGGCTGGGTCGCGATGGTGCAGCACTACTTCGCGTCGGCCTGGATTCCGCAGCAGGGCGTGAAGCGCGACATCTACGCTGAAAAGATCGATCCGACGCTGTATCGCGTCGGCGTGAAGCAGCCGGTCGCCGCGATCGCGCCGGGCCAGTCGGCCGACGTGCAGGCACGCCTGTTCGCCGGTCCGGAAGAAGAGCGCATGCTCGAAGGCATCGCGCCGGGCCTGGAGCTCGTGAAGGATTACGGCTGGGTGACGATCATCGCGAAGCCGCTGTTCTGGCTGCTCGAGAAGATCCACAGCTACATCGGCAACTGGGGCTGGTCGATCGTGCTGCTCACGATCCTGATCAAGGCGGTGTTCTTCCCGCTGTCGGCCGCGAGCTACAAGTCGATGGCGCGCATGAAGGAAATCACGCCGCGCATGCAGGCGCTGCGCGAACGCTTCAAGAGCGATCCGCAGAAGATGAACGCAGCGCTGATGGAGCTGTACAAGACCGAGAAGGTCAATCCGTTCGGCGGCTGTCTGCCGGTCGTGATCCAGATCCCGGTGTTCATCTCGCTGTACTGGGTGCTGCTGGCTTCGGTCGAAATGCGCGGTGCGCCGTGGATTCTGTGGATTCACGACCTGTCGCAACGCGATCCGTTCTTCATCCTCCCGGTGCTGATGGCCGTGTCGATGTACGTGCAGACGAGTCTGAACCCGACCCCGCCGGACCCGGTCCAGGCGAAGATGATGAAGTTCATGCCGATCGCGTTCTCGGTCATGTTCTTCTTCTTCCCGGCCGGCCTGGTGCTGTACTACGTCGTGAACAACGTGCTGTCGATCGCGCAGCAGTACTACATCACGCGCAAGCTCGGCGGGGCCAAGAAGAAGCCGGCCTGACGCCCGTGGCTCACGCGGGCGGCCCGTCCGCCCGCGAGGCACAAAAAAAGCCGCATGGTTCGCCCATGCGGCTTTTTGCTTTTTGCGGCGCCGGTTCAGCCCTTCTTCGCGTCGCCCGAATCGCCGTAGAACTGCTCGACCAGTTCCTGCACGAGGTAGCGATGGTGCGGCGACAGCGCTTCGATCTTCGACGCGAGTTCGATCGTCTCGGGCGTCGGCGGATAGCGTTCGTCGCGCGGCAGCGGTTGCGGCGTCGGGTGTTCGATCACGCTCGGCGACGGGCCGTAATGCAGCCAGTGGAGTTCGACGCGCAGCCACTCGGCGAGCGTTTCGAGTTTGTCGGACGTCGGAATCGTGCGGCCCGTCAGCCATTTATGCGCGGTCTGCGGCGAAACGGGGTGCGTTCCGCGATGGCGCAGATTGAATCGGTTCGCCAGCTCCGTCGCGCCGGTGACCTTCTCCGGGCTGCGCCGCAGGGCGAACTTCAGGCGTTCCGAGAACGCGGCTTTTTCTTCGGGTGTCGGCATGGGGGAGATTGTGCAATTCCACCGCCGTGTTTCAGACAACCATATAGGATAAACGTATCCCATTCAGACGAATCCCGGTCCTGGCGTAAGCGAATACCGAAATTGAGGGCCACAGCGTTGGGCCGCACCGGAAGGCATACTCGTCCTAAACGGAGGCGGTGGCATGGCGCCGGTATGATACTCGGCTTATCCCTGGCGGGATAAATTCGGGCGAGTCCGAATCCTGACGGGCAGCCGATGGCGTGTGAGCCGGCACGCTACAATGCCGGCGTTCCGATGCCCGAACTGTTGCGCGGGCGCACCATGTTGATTGCTCACCCGATTCGTCCAATTCCCATGCTTGCTACCGATTCCGATCCGATCGTCGCCATTGCCACTGCCGCCGGCCGGGGCGGCATCGGGGTTGTCCGCGTGTCGTTCGGGCGCGGCGGCGAGGCGGCCGCGCTGCCGCTGATCGACGCGTTGTGCGGGCAGGCGCTCGCGCCGCGCCATGCGAGCTACGTGCCGTTTCTCGATGTGCACGGCGCGCCGCTCGACCGTGGAATCGCGCTGTATTTCCCGGCGCCGCACTCGTACACCGGCGAGCACGTGCTCGAGCTGCAGGGGCATGGCGGGCCGATCGTGATGCAGCTGCTGTTGCAGCGCTGCCTGGATGCGGGGCGCGGCTTCGGGCTGCGGCTCGCGGAGCCGGGCGAGTTCACGCGGCGCGCGTTCCTGAACGACAAGCTCGACCTCGCGCAGGCCGAGGCCGTCGCGGACCTGATCGAGGCGAGCACCGAAGCCGCGGCGCGCTCGGCCGGGCGCTCGCTGGACGGCGCGTTCTCGCGGCAGATCCACGCGCTCGTCGACGACGTGATCACGCTGCGGATGCTGGTCGAGGCGACGCTCGATTTTCCCGAGGAGGAGATCGATTTCCTGGAGGCGGCCGACGCACGCGGCAAGCTCGCGAAGATTCGCGAGCAGCTCGCGCATGTGCTCGGCGACGCGCGGCAGGGCGCGCTGCTGCGCGAGGGGTTGTCGGTGGTCCTGGCGGGACAGCCGAACGTGGGCAAGTCGTCGCTTTTGAACGCGCTGGCGGGCGCGGAGCTGGCGATCGTCACGCCGATCGCCGGGACGACGCGCGACAAGGTGGCGCAGACGATTCAGGTCGAGGGCATTCCGCTGCACATCATCGACACGGCCGGGTTGCGCGAGACGGAGGACGAGGTCGAGCGGATCGGGATCGCGCGCACGTGGAGCGAGATCGAGCGCGCGGATGTCGTGCTGCATCTGCTGGATTCGCGCACGGGGATGACGGCGGACGACGTGGCGATCGCGGCGCGGTTTCCGGACGGCGTGCCGGTGGTGCGCGTGCTGAACAAGACGGATCTGACCGGTGTGCCGGCGTGCGTCGAACATCCGGTGGCGGAAGGCGACCTGACCGAGGTGCATCTGTCGGCGAAGCGTGGCGACGGGATCGACCTGCTGCGCGCGGAGCTGCTGCGGATTGCCGGGTGGCAGGCGGGGGCCGAAGGCGTGTACCTGGCGCGCGAGCGGCACCTGATCGCGCTGCGGGCCGCGCAGGCGCATCTCGAGCAGGCGGCGGATCATGCGGAACAACGGGCGCAGTCGCTCGATCTGTTCGCGGAGGAGCTGCGGCTGGCGCAGGAGCAGCTCAATTCGATTACCGGGGAGTTCACTTCGGACGATCTGCTGGGGGTGATCTTCAGCAGGTTCTGTATCGGAAAATAACCAGTCGCCCAAGGTTGTCCAAGGTCGTCTAGTCACCCCTCTGAAACCCTTGTGTACGTTAGGGTTGGTCGTCTAACGTTGCCCAAGGTTGTCTATTGACATCCAGATTTTGATGGTACACATTTAGGTACACGCAAGCGTTGTGTCCCAATCGATGTGTACCAACCATGCCGAAAACCGTCGTCCCGCTGAATGACACCCGCATCAAGGCGCTCAAGCCGAAGGCGGCGCGCTACCGTATTTCGGACGGTGGCGGCCTCGTGCTGGAGGTCATGACGTCGGGTTCGAAGGTTTGGCGCTACCGGTACACACTGCACGGCGAACGGCAGCCGATGGTCACGATCGGCGACTATCCCGCAGTCACGCTGCAGGATGCGCGCGAGAAGGCCCGCCGCTACGCTGAGATCGTCGCCAAAGGCGTTTCCCCTATCGCTGATGCCAAGAAGGATCGCGGCGCCGTGAAGCGCTTCGATACGGTTCGGGAGTTCGGCGAAGATTGGTACACAACCCAGATCGCGGAGATGTCGCCCGAGTACGGTCGGACGATCAAGCGGGCGCTGGAGAAGGACATCTACCCGGCGATCGGCAACAAGCCTCTGCCGGATGTGACGCCTGGTGACGTGCTGGCGATCTGCGACCGGATAAAGGCCCGTGGCGCCCCGAAGATGGCGCTCTCGACCCGGAACGTCATCAAACGACTGTTCGAATATGCAATCGCACGCCAGCTTGCGCTGACGAATCCGGCTCATGCCGTCGTCGCGCGCTTCGTCGCCACTCAGGACAGCCGCACGCGAGTCCTCTCCCCTGATGAGATCGGGACCGTGCTGCGGGCCGTCTACGCCTCAGACATTCGCCGCGCGCTCAAGCTCGCGATCCACCTGCTGATCCTGACGATGGTTCGGAAGTCCGAGCTCATCGAGGCGCGGTGGTCGGAGTTCGATCTCGACGCCGGCATCTGGCGCATTCCTGCTGACCGGATGAAGAAGGACAAGGAGCATTGGGTCTACTTGTCCTCGCAGGCCGTTGCGATGCTCCGTGAGTTGTACGAGCAGACGGGCAATCACGAGCACGTGTTCCCGTCGACGCGCGGCCGCGGTGACCAGCCGATCGCCAAGAGCACGCTCAATCAGGCGGTGCGCTCGCTCAGCCTTGATGTTCAGCACTTCGTCCTGCATGACTTCCGACGTACCGCCTCGACGCATTTGCACGAAATGGGCATGTCGTCGGACGCGATCGAGAAGGCGCTTGCGCACTCGATCAAGGGTATCAAGGGCGTCTACAACCGGGCCGAGTATGCCGACGAACGCCGGAAGATCCTCCAGCTGTGGGCCGAGTTTGTCGAGGCGCAGGTCGGTGGGGAGAGGAAGGTCGTGATCGGGAATTTCGGCCCGTCAGCAGCCTGATCGATATCGAGTGCCTATGATGAACGAATACGAAGTCGAAATCGTGCAAGGCAAGTTGGACGTGGCTCTGTTCCACCTCTACCAGGCGCGCCGCCGCCATGTTCGCGATCAGCATTTGCCGCCGGCCGTGCAGATGCTTGAGGAAGTGAGGGAACTGCTTGAGGGGCGGCGTCCAGACGGCGGCGCGTAAAGGTTCCCGACTGTCGGTTGGTCAACTTACTTTACGACTTGCCTCTGCCTAGCTCGACGGAGCGAAAAGCCGGAAACCTTCACCGGCCTGGCAGGGGCTCCTGGTTGAGGGCTCGCACGGAAGGATGCGACGAATGAAACAACCAGAAAGGCTGTCGCTGAAAAAGGCGATAAATGCGACGAAGAGGCGATTGAACCGACCGGGAGACTTGGCCTATGTGATTTTCTTCCCGAGTGCTATAGGGCCTATCACGCTACCCGGTCGGTTTATGCCCAATCAATTGGACGACTCCGTGAGACAGTTCCGGCAACCGGAAACCGAGCGCTATCTACGTGACGACCTATACGCCAACGGTGGATGGCTCGAATCAGCTGCGCACCTAAGCGATAGGGAAATAGCCCTTTTAGGCGATGGCTGGGGCGGCCGGATTCTGCCTTCGGGTCTTGTCGGTAGTTGGGGAAATCCGACGGATTTGGAGGAAGATTTACAAATAGCCTACGCATTAATTCCAGCTGGATTTACAGAACTGCCCGTGTCGCCTGTCGTGCTTACCATCATTCGTGAAGTGGTTCTGATGCTTCACAAGAAATACGCACCTGATGCGGACATTGGCCGCGCGCAATCTGATGCGCAATCAAAGAGGGGAAGTAAGGGGCGGCGCGCAAAGAATAACTCCGGTGGAACGCTGGCCGACGTTATCCGCATACTGAGCCGCGAGCATCCTGATTCAAGGCCGTCCGAGATATGGCCGCACTTGAAACAAGCGATACAAGAATGGTCTGGTGGCGATGTGGCTGAAATCGAGGGTAGCGGCGATAGCCGTTCATACCGATACGTTCCACCAAATGCTGAAAGCGAGGACGCTGTTCGCCCGATTTCTTATGGACAGTTTCGCAAAGAGCTGCGTAAATCTAGAGGCGGAAAAAACGGCAATTAACCGGGTTGCGGCCCGGGTGCTTCTTTTAATACGGACATCGACGAGCACAACCGTGCATGTGTCGAGACAAACTCTAAGGAGAGAGTCGATGTCCGTGAATACCAAGGGCCTTCGCCCTACCCAAGCCGCCGAAAAGCTCGGTATCGGCATGAGCACGCTCTGGTCGCGTGCGAAGCACGATGCTGATTTTCCGAAGCCGGTGAAGCTCAGCAGCCGCACCACCATCTTCATCGAGGCTGAACTCGATGCCTATCTCCAGAAGCGCATTGCTGAATCGCGCGGCATGGTTGCCGCGTAAGGAGGCTGCGTATGACCGGCAAAAACAACAAGGGCCGCAACCCCTGCCAGGGCGCGACCCAGATGACCAGCAAGGTCAATCATAGAGATATGTCGGCCGCTGCGCAATGTAAGCGCGTGCTCGAATATCTCAAGGCCGACGGGCAAACCACCTACAGCTTGCGTGCCAAAGGCATCAGTCACCCTGCGCAACGCATCAAGGAGCTTGTCCGGCTCGGTTATCGCATCTACTCACATCGTGTCTCGGCAGTCGACTCGGACGGGTTCCTGCACGCCAATGTGGCGCGATACAGCCTGCTTGAACGCGAGCCGGATCTTGTCGACATGATGGGGGCGGCATGACGCATGGGCAAGTCGAAGCGACACAGCACATCGAGCCGCGATGCGGGTGGCTTTGTGCCGATTCCCTGGATGGTGCTGGACAGCCAGGCATATCTGGACCTCTCGCACCCTGCCAAGGCGCTGCTACTGGAGATTGCCAGGCAATTCCACGGGGACGACAACGGGCGAATGATCGTCACCATAGCCCATCTGAAGCCACGGGGCTGGACGTCCAACGACACGATCCAGAGGGCCAAGCAGGAGCTTCTGGACGCCGGTCTGATTTACGAGACGGCCAAGGGGCGCAGGCCAAACCGAGCGAGCTGGTACGCGCTGACATGGCTCAGCCTGGACAAACTGGACGGGTACGACGAGGGATCTGCGGCCGGATTTGTCCGCAGTGCGTATCTGAAAACGCAGCCCTTACACCGGGAGACGGTGTAGAGAGCACTCCTATTGCACCGGGAGACGGTGTAGAGGCCATCTCTCCTACACCGGGAGACGGTGCAATAGAGGCCGTTTTTGCCACTCTCTCTACACCGCCAGACGGTGACCCTCTAGAGAAGCCATCTACACGGGCAATTTCCCAGACTGAGGTACAGCGATGAACCAGCAATCGATGCTGCCCGAAACTGAAACGTTACTGAAACGGAAACGTCGGCACGAAGAGGCCACGATGGCCGAGTTCCTTGATGCGTGCAAGGCTGCTGGCGAAAAGGCGATCCCGGCCGACGATCCGGCCTATCGCTACGCAGAGCGGGCCGGCATTCCCGATGATTTCCTGGAGATCGCATGGCTAGAGTTTCGCGAGCGCCATCTCGACAACCCGACCAAGAAATACCGGGACTGGCGGGCGGCCTTTCGGAATAGTGTGCGCGATGGCTGGTTCCGCTTATGGCGTTTTGCCGATGGGCAATGTGTCCTGACCGTCCAGGGGGAACAGGCTGCGCGCGTGCACGGAAAGGCAGTGCAGCTGCATCCCGGCAAATTCGATCCGGTCGCTTACGTGAATCGCAACCGGAAACCGTCGCGCCATAGTGGCTTTGATCAGATCGACTACCGGGAGGGCATCAATGAAGACGGTTCGTTCTGAGCGTGGATCAGGTGCGGAGGAGGCTGGTAACCACAGTTGCTCATTCGGCAACGGCTGCTGTTTCGGCAACTAGTGCACCAATTTTAGAAAGTTATCGGAGATTAAAAATGAAGATGTTCAGTAAAGCTAACGATAAGACGGAAGCCAACGGTGCGAAGCGTGACGTGACCATCCACAACGAGCCGAAGAAGCGGCCGGATCATGTGATTGCGGAAACCGACGACGCGCAATGGAAAATTCCGCTCACCATAGAAGAACAATCGGACCTTGCATACGCTTACGAGGAGCTGCGGGCTCCCGAGCAAGAGATGCTGGAAACGTTCGTTGAATGCATTTACGGCGCGACGGCGGTCAAGCTGAATATTGATATTGTGCCGAAGTCACCGGGCAAGGTACGCATCTCGGTCGGACGCGGGATTCATGTAGTGGAGTACGCGGACGTAGGAGAGATAGTACTTCGCGGGATTCTGGAGGCTCAATCTCGCAAGGAACTGGTCGCGGACCTTGTGGCGACGTTCCCTGATGAGCAGGAGTAACGATGCGCTACTACGACCTGAAACTCACCCCGACACCTGATGCGAATCAGCAAAGCGGAACGTCCGCCAGTGTCACATCACTTCTGGGGCCTAGTGGTTTTGCGAGCGGCCTGGTTACTAAGACTGCACCGACAACGGCCGCGGCATCTAGGACGTGGACCTCGCATCCCAATGGGGTTTTCAATCCATCGGCCCCGGACATCGAATTCGATTGTCCGATTGCGGACTACGCCACCGCGCCGAACGCGTTCACGATAACGATTCACGGCGTATCGCTGGCTGATCTCAGTCAGGCTACTCAGTTCGAGGGTATGCAGTTATCGCTGCAAGGGGGCATGAAAACGGGGCTGCCGCTGGCGAATCCGTTACAAGCAGGGGTGCTAGTGAACGGGCAAGTGTTCCAGTCCTATGGGAACTGGGAGGGCACCAGTATGCGGCTCGATCTGGTGGTTTTGCCGTCGTCGTACTCGCTCGACAACCCTGGAAATATTGTTCTCAACTGGAAGGCGGGTCAACCTCTCGGGCCAGCGCTGACGAACGCGCTTCTGGTGGCATATCCGGGCGTGCCGATACAGATGAGCATCAGTGACCAACTGGTGCAGAACCACGACGAAGTGCATTTTTCCTCCACGCTCCAACAATTGGCGCAGTGCATCCAAGACATTACGCGCGGGTACTTCCTCGGCGCGGACTACGGTGGCGTTCGCGTCACGCTATCGAATGGTCGCTTTCTGATCTGGGATGACACTTTTCAGCCTCCTCAAATTCAGATCGAGTTCAAGGATCTCATCGGGCAGCCGACATGGCTGGCAAATAACGTGATGGTCTTCAAGACTGTGCTTCGGGCTGACCTCCAGGTCGGCGCGCGTGTCTTGATGCCGAAAGGAACGCAAAACACCCCCGGTATGGTGATATCGACCCAGCAGTCGTTTCCCTCAACCAACCAGAACTACTACCAAACCGCGTTTCAGGGACTTTTCCAGATAGTCGAATTGCGCCACGTCGGTTCGTACCGATCTCACGATGGGAAATCGTGGGTAACGATCGTTAAATGCGTTCCGAACACTGAGCAGACAACCTGAAGGAGTGGACGAATGATTGATGGATGGGTAACGGGAACGGTTGATGGACGGCCGCGAATCACGACGAAGGGCGATGCGCAGACCATTGCGGTGAAGCTGCGAGTTGCGAACGGCGTCGGGCCGACCATTTACACGAACGCCTTCGCGAGCGACGAAGAGCCGATGGAAGCGTTGGCACTTCTGCGGCACGGTGATGTAGTGATGCTGTTTGGGGCGCTTGTACTGAGGGCTTGGGCGGGGAAGGGCGAGAAGCCTGCGAAGCCGGGGCTAGATATTGCGGTCGCGTCCGTCGTCGAGGTTCAACGTCGCGGTCCCCCTGTAGACCGTTCCGCGCACGCACGCGCACGCGCGAGAAATGCATCGATGTGGCCGGAAATGGTTCAGCTTGGCGGGGAGAACTTGCCAACCGATGCGACCAATGCGACCAGTACGCACGCGTGTACGCGCGCGCGAGGCGTATCAATTGGAGGTTGACCACATGAAGGACACTGATATCACGGGCGAGCCGGCAGAATTGTCCGACGATCGACCTGATCATGCGGCCGGTGGCGAACCACCGACCGATCGCAGACGTAAGCTGTTGGCAACCGTCGCGAACGATGCCGCTATCCGGGGAGCGACAACCGGACTTGAATACGCATCGTCCATGTTTGGAAACGAATTGGATTTGCTGACGTACACGCAGGAGGTTCGGAAGCAGGCCGATGCGGTCTGTCGAGGTGACCTCTCTGGCGTGGAGGCGATGCTTTTGGCGCAGGCGAATACGTTGGATCTGATGTTCAACCAGCTCGCGCTCAAAGCCGCTCGGAGCGACCACTTGCCGAAGATGGAATCGTATTTGCGCCTTTCACTCAAGGCGCAAGCTCAGTGCCGCTCGACAGTTGAGGCATTGGCCGAGATCAAGAATCCGCGACCGGTTGCATTCGTGAAGCAGGCGAACATAGCGAACGGACCTCAGCAGGTCAACAACGGCACCGAGTCATCAGTCCGCGCGCGAGAGAAAAGGGCTGATACGACGAACGAACTATTGGAGAGCAACCGTGGCGAACGGCTGGACACCGGAACGACGAGCCAAGCAGGCCGAGGCAATCAGGCGATGGAAACCATGGGAACGGTCAACAGGACCACAGACTGAGACCGGAAAAACGACCTCTGCCACGAACTCCCGAAAACACGGCATGCGGTCGGTCGAATGGCGGGATCGACAGAGGCAAATCAATGAGTTTTTGCGCGAGTGCCGGAAGCGATTGATGAACGAGGACTGAAGCATGCTGGCGGTGTAGTTTCCGCGGAAAACACAGTTTTGGAAACCGCCCCGGCTGTTCGCATCCATGGCACGCCCGGATGGGGAAGGCCACAGATTGCTGGGGCTCGGTTCAAATCTGCTAGGATTTTCTGAACCGCAGGGCGGTGACTGCGACAACACAATCACAATTGACGGGGAATGCCATGACAGACAACAAAACATCCGGCCTCGCCGCAGAGATGCCGAAAGCATGGTCGTATCTTGATTCGATGCTCGTTGCAGGGGAAGCCGTTCAAGAGAGCACTGTGCAGCGCCGCTTGTTTGCGCTTATTCATCGACGGGCTCTCGTGGCGGCGACGTCCGGCAGGCTTATCGGGATGACTCGTGGTCTGCTTGGTGGTTTCTCTCCGATTGACCTCCGCTGGCAAGACATCAAGACGGCTCACATAAAGGCGGGGATCTTCGGAAGTACGCTGACCGTTACCGCCCTGACTCAGCCTGACTTGGCAAGCCGCGGAGCGCTTCGTGGATTTCAGTTCACCGGCTTGCGCAAAGCCGAGGCACAAGCCATCTATCGTATCTGCCAGGCACAGGAGCAGGCGTGGCGTGAAAAGCGCCGGCAGCGAGAGCTTGAGGAGATGCGTGCCAAATCTGGCGGGTTTCAAGGAAACTTCGGCGATCCTGGTGCATCGGCTAGCGAAAGTCCGACAGAGCGGTTGCAGAAGGCTAAGGCGATGCTCGATCAGGGACTCATCAGCGATTCTGAATACGAGACCATCAAGGCCAAGGTCATCAGCCAGCTTTGACGCGTTCACCGCGGTTATTAAAAACAGGGCCGGGATGTGGATAACTTTGCGTGCGTGATTTGCTCAAAAAACAGGCAAGCACGCTGTTGCTCCATCTCTCATGGCTGATGCGCCTCTCCCGGAAAGCGGAGAAAAGTTACCCACTTCTCTACATTTGATAATTGGAGGTTATGTCAAATTGAGGAGAGAAGTTGGCTTACTTCTCCGCTTTACGGGAGGTCTGCTATCCTGAGAGCGTACTCATCTTCGCGCCCGCAACGCACATGACACCTGACGAGTTTCAAACCGCTCTCGACCAGCTCGGCTGGAAGCAGGCCGACTTCTGCCGTATGGCTGGGGTCGACAAGAACACGCCGAGCCGCTGGCTCAAGGGAACCACCCCGATTCCCGGCTGGACGCCGCGGTTTCTTGGCATGGCCCTGGAGATTCGGCGGTTGGCTACTCTCATTGAGCCACCGAAAGTGGTATGAATACCTTCCCGAGCGCCGGAAGATGATGCAGTGGTGGGGCGACTGGGAGGAATGGCCGACGATGTCGAACGTCGAGGCGGCGCGAGCGATGCTTCAGCTTTATCCAGCTGAGGATATACTTGCGAAGCGCAATTGATGACTGGAGATTTTAGGGTGCCGATAGATCCGATCGTGCTTTCCCAGGCGTATGCGCTTGTGGCGGCCGCTGGCATGTCGGACTTTGTCATCAAAACTCTGGCGCCTCGGAGCATCGGCGGCAGTCTCGTTGCTATCGATCTGATTGATTCCCCCCGACGGAGTCCCGGTACTCCAGCATTCAATAAGCCTGATCCTCGCAGGCCCGGGGTGATTCGGAGCGACGACCTACTAGCTGCCGTGCGAGACGATGTCGCATTACCGCCACTGTTATTGTTTCAGCGACCCGGGGAAGTGCGATACGAGTTGCTTGCAGGGTTTCATCGCTACCATCTATTCGCGGCCCTTGGCTATACGCATGTGTATGCTGAGGTGACCGACCATATGCCGTATTAGTGATTTCATCGCGGCGAAGTCGCTACTCGGCAATCCACTTCCTTCCATGGAACGTCTCGTACTCCTTGACGGCAGCGGCACGTTGTTTGTCGATATACGCTGCCAGATCCATGATGTGGATGCCGAGCGTTGTCTTCTGCGATCCGTCCATCCGCACGACCGGGAGCTTGATCTCGCCGCGATTGATCTTACGCACGAGGATCTCGCGGCTGAGGTGCGGGAAGTAGTCCTTCCTGACGGTTTCGATCGGGACCACCGCGGTGGCGCCGTACTGGGCCATGAGTATGAAGACCGTGTTCATTTCACTGAGCCTCTGATAGATGATGCGGCCCTGGCGGCAACATCTCTGAGATCGGCCGTTTCTCGGCCCACTCTTCGAGTTCACGGACTAGCCATCCGACACGCTTCTTCGAGAGCGCTCGCGGAGCGGGGAACTCCTTGGATGCGACCATCTTCTTGATGATCGTTTCTGACAACGACATAGCCTCAGAAACTTGGTGGATGCTCAAGAAGATCGGTTTCATCGAGACGATCGCCGGCGCGACCTTCTTTGCTATGGACATGGCATCAGCGGCCATTGACCATCCTCCGAATCTTTTGAGCTACAGGATCGATGTACTCCGTGTTAGGTTCCACGAAGTACGTTCCGCTTACCTTGATCGGCATTGGGAACAGCTTGGCGTTTCGAACCCAGTTGAGTAGCGTATTGCGGTGAGGCGCGTATTGACCGAAGGTCTGTTCGGCCCAGACACTGAGCGGTATGAGCTTAGGCTGTCGTTTCGCGGATGGTGGTGCTGGAGGTTGGAGCGGCGGAGCATTTTTCAGGGCCTCCTGAACCCTTCTTTGCCTGTTGTCGATATCTCGAATTACACGCTCGTACAGAGGCAGCTTGCGTGCCTCCTTCTCTTCCTCTACCCATCGCAAATACTCCACGACGTTCAGTTCGAGCTTGCCGTCACCGATATATCGAAAGTGCCTGTCTCGCTGAATTCGACCGTTACGCATCTGGCTGATGACGGTCGAAGCCTTGCGCTTCACCGAGGCGGCTGCCTCTTCGAGAGGAACCCATCGATCGTTGTCATGCTTCGCCATCAGCATCTCCTATCGGTTGACCACGAGTTCCCATTGTCGCCCATTGTTTACAAATTTCCGCTTGACGACGTAGCGCGGCAGACATAATCTTGAACTGCGCTTGAGACAACAAGCGCCGGGTTTGGCGACCCGAGCTCTACAGGCGGACGACCGCCGCTCCAGGCGGTATTTTTTCGTCCGTTGTATCATCACGTCCATACTGTTACGGGTGGGCCGTGATGGGGAGACCTTCGGGTCTGCCGGTTTCCTGTAGGCCGGTTCGCCAACCCTGTTATGTGCCCGCCCACCCCATTTGGCGATGGGACGCGGGCTCCAAATCTACAGGAGCCATCATGTCTACCGCCGCATCCGCTCGTCCTGAGCAATCCACCGAAATCAAGCAGCTTCGCTTAGAAATCCAGTCAATCGATTCGATCTGCCAATCCCATCTGGATCAGATCGAGGCGCTTTCCGAGGTTGCGCTTCTGGCAATGGAAGCACCGGAATTTTGGGCGCATCCGGGCACTCTGCAGAATATTGTTAAGCTCATCGGTTACCTCGCGAGTGACCTGACTAGCTCGGTCAGTGCTGACGCGGAGAGTGTCCACTGCGGCTTCATCAATACGTTTGATATGGAGCGCAATGCCCGCGTTATCGACGCGTTCCGAAAGGCCCAGAAATCGGGAGCGCATCATGGATAAGCGCGAGATCGATCGTACTGGCGACTCACAGTCGCCTGAGGCAAGTTCGGTCGCCCATCCGGCCGACATCGGCGAGCTGACCATTCTTCTGGACCGGAAATTCGGTAGTGCTGCTTATATCGGGAACCGTGCGCAGCTTGAATCTGAAGGCGTTGTCCCGGCAACTACCGAGTGGCCGGAAAAATTCGATACCGCAGGTTGGGTAGCGGGTGGTATTCAGTATTGGTTGCGGAGAGCGCGTCCAGAGGGCGCAAAAGGCCCTCGCAAAGACTTTCTCAACTGCGACAACTGGCGCCTGAGCATGTATCGGTTTAATCGGGACCGTTTCGACCACGAGATCATGCGAAAAGCCGAAGAACTGCAAAAAGTGCTTGATCGCGATTCGCGAGCTGGGAGAGCGGCATCTGCCAAGCTCTGGGCGGCGACTTGTGCTGCAATGGATGATCCAAAGTTTCAGGCCTTCAAGGCACTCGTGCCGGGTCTGGTTCCGGAACCTCGGACTCGCCGCGGCGGCAGGCCGACACAGGCGCGGAAAATCGAACAGTAGGAATCGTGACGTCAAGACGATTTCGATACCGGAATCGTCTTGCGTCGACGAATGAGGCTGATTCGTCTGTGCGGTCAGTGATGACTGTCGCGCGCCGCCGAGAACGACGCTCACTTTTGACAGCTAGTCTGGTCTGTAGCGGCTAGGCAACACTACGATCTTCGAGCTCTAACTGTGCGTCACTTTGCGAATCAGCTTGCAAAGCGATGCGCATCCGAAACTGTCGCGTGCGTCACTCTGTAGACGCGACCGCTACTCTGGGGCGCCAGGCTCGGGCCGCTGAAAAACTGTTGCCAAGCGGTGCAGGCGTCGCTAATCTTGCTTCACACCCCGCCTGGGTAAGGCATCGACTGAAGTGCGCCGAAACTGATCGGCAATTGTTTGGAAAGCTCGCTCTGCGGGCACGGTGACTTGATCACCGAATTAACTGAGTAGGGCCTACGCCCAAAATCCGTCCATCGTTTCCAGATGGGCTCGTGACTGCCTCGCTGATAGGTGAAGCCCTCCATCGCCTTTTGCTTCCTGCGAAAGGCGCGATGTGCAATCCCCGTATGCCGCGCCTGCGGCAATCAATCCGTGACGTGCGCTCCCCAGCGCTAACGCCGTGTCTTGCTGCGTCCGTCTCAGTCGTCCTCGTGACGACTGGCGGCGCGCTCGGCCTCGGCGTCTGGAATCTCGTGTCGGCTCGCTCGGCACGCATCAATTCGCGCGGTCGGGGCATTGGCGCCCCCCGATCGGTCGCACAGCCAAAACACGGATCAAACGGGGGAAGCGTCTTCCCGCCACGCGTCGAACCTCATCGGGTTCGTGCGTGCCGGGCTACGTCAGCTGGCTGGCGTAGAACGCTCCCAATCTCACCAGGCCGAGGCTCGTGCCCCCGTTTGTTGTCTCCCAGCTGCGTTTTCGCGGCCCCGTCCAGCGGACAGGGAGACAACTGGGGGTCGAGCCTCACGTCATGGATTCGGGGTACGCATGTCGCACAAATCTCTCACGGCCGACCTGTGCCGTGCTGCGCGCGGGGCGCGTGGCAAACAGGCAAACTCGACCTCCAACGGTCGGGAGAAGTCGCTCGCGCGTTTCGCGCGGTTTCTGTGGGATATGGGCTTTCAGGTTCACACGACCGGTCAGCTCAAAGAGAAGCATCTGATGGCCTGGTCGAACGACATGACGGGCCGAGGATGCTCGAAGCGGACGGCCGTCAACAACATGACGCACATCCGGACAGCGCTCGAAGGGATTGGTCGCCGGCCGTTTGCCGACAAGATGAGCAATGCGGCGCTCGGTCTGTCGGGCGCGAGCCGGGCCGGTACGAAGCGGCCGATGATGCGAGACGACTTGGAGCTGTACCGCGCCGCCGTTGCTGCGATCGACCCGGGTATTGCGGTTGTGCTTGAGCTGCAGCTCGAACTCGGGCTGCGAGCGAGAGAGGCGGTTCAAAGCATCAAATCGCTGGCTGATTGGCGGCGCGCACTCGCGAGCCCGATCGGGGATGGCTTCGTGACCATCATCCACGGGACGAAGGGTGGCAAGACGCGACGGAGTCCGCCATTGGATCGGCAGCGCGCCGCCGAGCTGGTGGGGCGAGCCATTGGACTGTCGAACGAGTACGGCGGGAAGCTGGTCCGAAAGCCAGATCTGAGGCGGGCGATGGAGCGCTATCACTATGTCGTGCGCAGGGTCGGCATGACCGATGAGCGCGCACCGCATAGCCTCCGCTACGCGTACGCGACCGAGCACCTTGAGCGGCAGAAGGCAGCCGGCGTATCGCGCCGGGAAGCGGCCGCTGGCGTGTCGACATGGCTTGGCCACGGAGACGGGCGAGGGACGTGGGTGGAGCGGGTCTACGGGCGCGAGGCGCTTGCCGAGGTGGAGGTGCGCCATGCATAAGCCCGTCGACACGCTGCCCGAGGTGGGCCACTCACGCTGGAGGCAAATTGCTCCGTTTGTGGGCGTCTGCCGGGAGACATGGCGAAAGCTGTGCCTGACCGGGCGGGCACCTCAGCCGATTCAACTATCGTCGCGGTGTACGGTATGGAAGAACAGCGAGATTCATGCGTATCTTCGAGACCCGTTGCAGTTTCGCCCTGGCCAATGACTAAGTTGTGTTCCACCTGGGTTTCGCCAAGCGTCGCCCGAATGACTGCTGACCCAGTGTCAGTAGGCCGTTGGCCGTCTTCGTCCTGGTGGTTTCGAGAACCGGCGATACGTCTGCGAACTCCAAGATCATTTCTTCATGGCCGGTATCGGTTGCGATCACCGCCTCATACGCGAATCGACAGATCTGCCTGTTCATTGCGTCGACAGCATCTTCATCAACGTCACTACTATGCAGGAGTCCGTGTTGACCGAATGTCTCTCTGTACTCGGTGGAACCCACAATGATCAGCTTTGGACTGACTGGAAAAAGAAGAGCGATTGGGCCATCTTGATCGATGGTGTAGGGCCGTTGCTCCGTGAAAGGAACTGCGGGATCGAACCATAAAACTGGGTTGTCGCTAGTCAGGAAGCGACGGTCGGTCGTGTTATGGATCGCTGCGAATCCTAGCCGATCATAAAGACTGCCCATTCCCTTGAGCATATCCGTCATTGCACGAATGCTCTGATGCGGGTCGATGGACACTTGCACGAGTTCGGCGATGTTTTCTAACCCAGGGGGAGGTGGGGGGAGCGTTCCATTGGCCAGCAGGACCTTCATGGTGTCTTTGACCGACTGTGCGAGCGTAGCCTCTACGAGATCTCGTGCGGCAGGAACACGAACACGTTGCAGTGACATGAACTCGAAGATGTTGGGGAGTCGATCGTTCACGTCTTCGCGTCGATGTAGTCGCGCCACCGTCTCAGGCCAACTGCTTTCGATGACCGAAAACAGGCTTTCGAGTGTGTTGTTGTCTTGGCCGCCTCCGGAAATTGGCTGAGAGTAGTAGTAGCGGCGAAACTGCGTAGCGTCGGGAGTGACGTGCAGTGGCTTGCTGGGCTCGTCTTTTCGATAGACGAGCAGCCTCCCATCTGCATCGCAGAAGGACTTGAGGTAGGCCTTGGGGACGTAATGATGGCGTTTGGTCTGCTGCATGAAGTCCCCCGTGCGGAGTCGTTTGAGATTGTGTGCAAAGCCCTAGATGCAAGCGATGTGTAGGCTTGTCTACAATATCGGAATCAGTTTTGCTACCCCTAGAATGAACACGCAAAGGGAGATTGCCGAAAGGGTCCAATTTGCGACGATGAAGAAATTGTTGACTGTACCGTCAAGTACGTGGGTTGGAGCCGTGCTGGCAATGATGTCGGCAATATGATTGGCCATACGCCTGAGCGTGATGAAGCCGGTTATATAGCCTGATGCTAATGCGGCGAATGCAAGGCAGATCCCAATTAGAAAGCAGACGCCGGCATGTGTTGCCGCAACCTTGGGCGCATATCCACCACCATACATTGCGACAACACCAGCGAGTCCGGCAGCATTGATCACTATGAGATGCTTAACGGTTTCGAGTGCCCACTGCATAAGCTGGGACGACACGGCCGTCACCATTCCAAGAAGGAACTCGCGGACGGTCTTCTGCGTTTCGTCAGGAGCATCCTTGAGGTATCGATCGACTTTCGGTTGACGGTTCTTCCACATTTGGCCACCTCTGGCGTGACGAAAGCAAAATCTGTCATTCTTACGAATGACGAACAAAGGTTTCGAGCGCGTTTAACGCCATTGGCCAGTTTGAGAGCCCGGCATCAACCAGCTTCAGCGTGAGGTGCTTGATCGCTTCGCCCGGTAGCGACTTGAGCTGATCCAGGAGCCGAGACTTCTCGGGCGTGGGCAAATCGGACTCAGCGATCCGCTGGCCGATCAGCTCCTTCAGCGTGTCCTCGTGGAGTTTGACGGTCACGACGCCAAGGATCGCAGACAAGCCGCCGTCGTCGGCAAGGAAATCCATCCCCTTAGCGGTGATCCGAGGCAAGCCACTCGACATATGGCCGTCGAGACCGTACTTGATCGCGCTGTCGGCCAGGCCGTGCTCCTCGAGATAAACGAGATTGGCGGCGTAGCGCTGCATAGCGTCGTCGTCCATGGTGCTGAACAACTGTCGGATGTCATGTGAGCGGGGGTAGCTTTCTGCGAGCATTGTTAGCAGCTCGCGCTGGTAGTCGCGGTCAAGGTGCATGCTCTCTCCGATGGTTCTTCGCGGGGCGTATGGCTCGGCGTATATTCTGACACCGTTTCTTTTCGGCTCGGGCGGGCATCTTGCGAATCGTGTGCCTTGCGAGTTCGGTTGCTCGACGGAGATTAGTCGGCCCCTTATTTTATTTGGGGGCGGATTGATATTGCCTTTTTTCGTGCTACCTTCCGAACAGGAGCCATTTTGTGCTAACACAAAACGACGATCAGAAAAAGCCGTGACTCAAACAGCTGAGGGTATCGCTCGCGTCCCCGTGAAGTTTTTGCGGCCTCCAGTCTATGAGGTTGCATGTGGCGTGTACTTCTCCGCAAGCCATCCGCTCTTGACCGCGCATATCGGAGCGTACTGGGAGCGCGTTAGAAAGGAATTTCCGAACGTCCAAGACGCGCCTCCCCTTGTCAATGTTGCCGACACACAAGGCGACATCCCGCTGATTAATTTTGAGCTAGCGAATCTTCCGCCGTTGCGGCGAGCATGGTTCCACAGTGCGGATGGGCAGAATCTGATTCAGGTTCAGCAAGATCGGTTCATTTTCAATTGGAAGCGAGCGTCTGATAGCGACTCATACCCTAGCTACGACGTTGTGATTAAGCGATTCGAGACTCAGTTGGCCGGATTTTGCGCTTTTTGTCGTGAGGTAGGCGTCGGAGAGTTATCGTTCCGCCAGTTTGAGCTGATTTATGTGAATCACATCATGGATTCGAATGGATTGGCGGCGACAGGGCTGACGGAGCTTTTTGTTGACCACAAGCGAGCATCGGGGAAGCGCTTTTTGCCTTCGCCGGAAGGTATCAATTGGACGTCAGTTTACGAGCTGCCGGGTAACGCGGGACGATTGCAGATCCTTGCCCAAAGCGCGTTCAGACTCCCATCCAAGGAAAAATTGGTACGACTTGATATCGCGGCTCGAGGACTTTCGGCGGATAAAACAGATGAAGGGCGCCGCGCGTGGTTCGATTTGGCTCACGACTGGATCACGCATGGATTTGCAGATGTAACAAACCCAGATCTTCATTCGGAAAAATACTGGCAGAGGACTTCATAATGGACTGCGTTGCTACTGCGGTGCCGTATGCAGATTCGATTGAGGCATTTGCTGGGACAGGCTACACGCAAGATGTGCCGCTTCTTCCTCGTCATTTGCGTTACGTGATGGTTCAACTTCCCGGAGCCCATGTGAAGGCGTGGGAGATCAAAGAGCGCGATAGCGTGTCAGTCATGCAATTTTTGGATGTTGGTGAATCGTTGGCTACTGCGGCTGATGATGAAATTGAATCGGATGTGAGCGCGTTCGCAGTTGCCTCAACGCCCTCAGTCGACTCGGATGACGATAACCAGTTCACGTATAGGCATATTCATCTGAAACAGGTGTTTTCCGTACAGGCAACTTATAAGCATGTTGGTAGGCTCAAGCCTCGGAAGTTCTCGTTCGACGAGTGAGATAAATGTCAAAGCCGTTTTGGATTGCGGTCAAGGGCTCTGACCTAGCCCAAGGGGATTTACTTCACAAGTGTCTCGTTCCTCAGTTTGGAGAGAACTTCGGAGCAACGGGCGACGGTGCGAGTGAGACGGTGCCCGTTGGTGAGGCCGATCTTGTTATCGTGACGCAAAGCTGCGATTTGGAGAACGGTAAGGTCGATCTGGTCGCCATGTGCCCGGTCTACACGTTGGACGAGTTCGAAGAAGAGAATCCTGATTTCAAGACGAAGGGACGGTGGGAAGAGGTTCGCAAAGGGCGCGTAGAGGGGCTGCACTTACTGGGCGGCCCTACGAAGCCGGCAGACAATCGCGATAGCCTAGTTGTGGACTTTGGCCAGATTTTCAGTCTCCCTCCTGATTACCTTTCAAAGCTTGCGGATGCTTCGGGGGAGCGTTGGCGTCTTGACTCTCCATTTCTCGAACATTTCTCGCAGGCGTTCGCGCGATATTTCATGCGAGTTGGGTTGCCGTCTCAAATCCCGAAGTTCACCAAGTGAAGTAGCTCACTTCGTATTTTTGGTACACACTACGGTACACAAAGGCCCTGCCAACTTGACGGGGCCTTGTCGTATATGGAGTCTGGCGGAATTGCTAGGTTCTGTATCGAAGTAGTTACCTGTCGTCACCTAAGTTTCGCAGGAAAGAAACTGAAAAGCCCCGCCAGACATAGATCGACTCCCGATATTCCGCAAAGTTTACCAATCGACAACTAGCGGTTTTTGGCATGCAAGATGGCATACACCGCGCCTCTACGCGAAAATCTGTATGCCAAAGATACCTTGGGGCCTTATCTGGCATGATTGACGAGCGTGCACTGTCTGGAAGAACAGCGAAATCCGTGCGTATCTGAAAAGCCCGTTGGATTACCGTACCGCGGAAGGGTGAAGTCTAAGAACTGGTGTCGAGTGCCAATTTACATTTCCGGTGCGCAGTGACGTTCCGACTTGAGCCACGGGAACCTGAAAGCTGCGCGCAAGTAGCTATATCATCAAAATTGGGGATGCGGCCTTATTTGGCCTGAATACAATGCAGAGGCTCGAGAGTATATCCGGTAGATACCGCGCCGGCACCGGGCACCATTCCAGCGCATGCATCGTTACCGGAGCTGCCATGACTGCCAAACGCCCCTTCTCCGTCGCACCGCACTGGCACAATGTTGCGGCATTTCTCATGGCGGTAGGCCTGCTTATCGCACTGGGACTCGGCGGGTGCCACAAGTCCGACGTCAACTTATCCGACAAGCCTGCTGAGTCCTCGCAGCCGTATGAGAACGCGCCTGCTGATAGCTGGGTGTATCTCGATGCGAATATCCCTCTCGCTCAGTTGGCCGAGTTTGTTAATGCGGCAGTGCCGCCCTCGTTTTCGGGGAATGGGCAAACGCCTGAGGCGTGCAAATTTGGCAAAATATCGTGTGTGCATGCAAATTACGAGTACGGCGCAACGCGCGGACAGGCTGTTATAGGCCCTGCGCCCCAACACGAAGACGCAATACTGGTCCAGGTGCCAATAGCTATGACCGCCAATGCGAAGCTTTCTGGCACCATAGCCCAAGTGCTTTCTCTTAAGAAAAGCGTCTCGGCCGCAGCAGAACTTCGGATCACTCTCGGGCTTCGACTCGACGGAAATGGGTGTCCGGTTCTTGACTTTGCGGCCGACCACAATTGGACCCATCATCCTCAACTCGAGATTGCGCACAACGTGAATGTGGATATTGATGACATAGCAAACAAAATATTCAACGGCTTTCAAGCCGATGTTCGGCAGAAGCTGCAGGCTCAACTGTCGTGCGTTAAATTCAAGCAGTTGGTGGCCACGTACTGGAAGCCTTATACCTTCCCTGTTCAGGTAGCGCCGCAGCAACCGACCATCACTGTGGTGGTCACCCCCACGCAACTCGCCGTGGATGTGATGGAAGTCACTGATGACAACCTGCACATCCTCGCACTCGCTAAAGCCAAGACGCTGGCGACGACGACGCCTGACTCCAGCTACCCGGTCTCGGCCCCCGATGTCACCTCGCTCAGCAAGGTTCGCCGACCGGGGAATAGCGCCATGCACATCGTGTTGCCAGTGACGGTCGGCTATCCCGAAGTCACGACCGCGTTGCGTAGCTACGTGGTGGGCAAGACCTTCTCGACTAGCATCGCAGGCCAATCCGCCAGTGTCGAGGTACTAGACGGCACGATTTATCCGTCTGGTGGCTCGCTCGCCGTTGGCCTCAAAATCAAAGCCAGCCTCCCTGGGAAGCTGCTCGACACGTCTGGCTGGGTGTATCTTACTGGTCAGCCGGTGGTGGCTGCCGACGGCAACACGCTCGTGCTCGACAAGGTGACGTTCGCCCGCCAACTGGACAATGATCTGGTCATTGCGGGTAGCTTCGTGTTTCAGGACCTGATCCGTGCCAAGGTGCAGGAAGCCCTCACTAAAGCGCTGAACCTGCCGCAGCGCAAAGACCATGCGTTGCAAGCACTCAGCGACACGGTTGCTGCCAAGGCGAAGGGCAACGGCTACGCGCTCGAGCTGGCCAACCCGAAAGTCAGGCTGAACCGGGTCGTCGTGGCGAATTCGTTGGTAGTCGAGCCACAGGTCGACACCGACTTGGTCATTCATACTGACCTCAAAGCACTTTATACTTCGATGCAGACCAAACACTGATTGGGGGGGGCGATCTCGAATAGGTGGCCATTACACGCTTGGGGATAGCTTGGTCACTTTGCGTTTGTGGTACACCAAAATCTGCGAATGCGTTACATGCTTTTCTGTATAAGGATCTAACGACGTTTGCTAGGTCCTGTATGGACCCAGCCGGACCCGAGACCATCAAGAAAATGCGGAATCCATTTACAGATAATGGTTCCTCTAGCCAACCAAATCTGACGCGCTTCATTGGTATCCAAGGGGCGATGGTACACGGTTAAGTACACACGAGACGTCGCCGATTTTCCCGTGTACAAACCGTGTCCAAGATCGTTACGACACTCAATGACACGCGCGTCAAGGCGCCGAACCCAAGGCGAGCGGGTACGTCGTGGCTGATGGCCAAGGATTCGTGCTCGAAGTAATGGCGAGCGATGCAAAAATCGTGCGCTACACGGCGAGTCGTCGCCGCCGCTCGTCCAATCAATTGCAATGAGCCTGACCGTCGCGATCATCGACGTTGGAATTGAATATCCTGAAAAAGCTACTTAGTGGTGGGTTGGCGGCCCATTGTTGTCTTACAATTTGGATTCGACTCATTTCGCAAAACCTTGCTTCGCAGCTTGAATTCAAAAAATATCAAATATGCCAACGCGATTTACCGTGCGGCGACCCCTGTCATCCGTATTCATGGCATGGAGGGCGGACGCTGGAAGCGAAACGTAGCGAAGGGCGCGAGAATCGGCCCATGGCTTCAGGCCAAATATGACATCCTGAATGCCGCAGTCTGGAGCGCGAAGGCCCCCTGCTTATACTTGGTCGCCGGTAACGATGAGGTGATCCGGTATGTAGGTATCTCCCGAAACCGGCTCAAAGACCGTTGGCGGACATCTCCCGCATACTACGCGGACCCGATGATCCGCCTTCCCGAAAAGCAGCTTTTTCATAGCCAATGCTGGAAGCACATCGAACTCGAATGCGCCCGCCACCCCGAAAACAGCTATGAGGTTCGGTGTATTGACGGTGCCAGCTTGCTCCCTCTTCTTGAGCATTTTGGGCCGCCTCTTTCAGCATTCGCCGCGCTCCAGGGTGACGAGGAAGGCATCGTTGCCGGAGTCGAGCGCTGGATGTGCAATAACAAGGGGCCGGAACTTGTGACGTGGAACGTTGCGATGACCGGGGGCAGTGCCAGCAACTCGCGCAGCTCCGAGTCCGAGTGAAACGCCCGCTCCTTGAAGCGACGAAAAATTCTCACCGTTGGGAGTTGAGTGGTGCCGCATCGGCGATGCTCAGTCGACTCCTGTAGAGTAGCCAACCAAAGAGACCAGAAATGAACAGGCCGTTTGTCGTCGTCACTTGCGCTGCGTTGTTATCCGCATGCACGGTTCAGCAACCCATTGCCCGGTATGCTATTTCCGCTGACAACCGTGCAGCGATTAAAGTGCTTCACGCCAGGGACGTCGCAGTCGGGCCGTTCGTTTCGGCCGGCAAGATAGACCCGGATTGCCGAGGCGGGATGATTGTCACGCCTCCGGATGGTCTAACGTTCGAGGGGTACATACAGAAGGCGCTGGCAGATGAACTGAAGGTAGCTGATTCGTACAACGATGTCGTGCCGAAGGTGACTCTTTCTGGCCGCGTTGAAGAGCTTGAGTTCGCTTCGATGGAGGGGCTCACTGGTGGCTATTGGAGCATCAAGCTGGTAGTCAGCTCATCCAACGGCCAGTCACTGACCGTTCAACACAAATCCACGTTTAAAGCAGGTTTCGAGGGCTCTGAAGCTTGCCGGCGCGTTGCAGCGCAATTTCCCGCCGCGGTACAGGATGTCATTCACGCGCTAGTCACCGACAAGGCTTTTACGGCGCTGTTGCAGTAGCATGAGCTGGCGTCGACCGGCCGCGCACGAAGACGTGCACCCAGCCGGCGCAACGACATGGGCAGCTATCCAGCCTATCCGCCGTCCTTCGTGGTCGGCTTCTTACGGTGGCCGGTACGTGAAATCATCGCCGTGGTACCTGTATCGGCAATTCATGGTGCACAGGTTGGTACACGGGATTTTGATTCTTCGCTTGAGGGCTCGTGCAGTAAGCCACCGGGATACCTGCCAACATTCTGTATCGAAATGAACGGGCGGGCCGAGAGAGCCCCCAAGCTGCAACACATAACGAACGCGGGGCATGCATGGGATTCGGATTCGGAAAACGCGGCGAGCCGTCGGCCAATTCGACGATCGACATGGCGAAAAGCCAGCGGTCGCGGTCGAATGACAACTTCACCGAAGGGCTGACGGTGCGTCGTGCGTTCGCGGTTTTCGAGTGCTGTGCGTCGTATGGCGCCTACGTCGACCTCAACGACGTCGATACCGGCTGGAACTACCTGCGGGAGGAGGGGCTGGTCTCGACCGGTCTGGAAACCGCGTGGAAGGACCTGGACGGCATCCTGCTGACCTATGCCAACGCCGGCGTGCTCGCCAAACCGGACAAGGAGCGCGCGGGCCAGCTGATGGATGCGATAGAAGCGCAGCTCGAAGCCGCGTGCGGCAAGGTGGAGGGCATGGTGGATGCGGTCGTCGCGATCAATGTCGCCCGGCTCAAATACCCGCCGAAGAGCTGGATCGTCGACGGGATATTCGCTGCCGTATTCGGCGTGATGGGCGGCACGATCCTGGGCCTCATGGCCGGCAAGCTCGCCGACAATACCCCGGCGGTCGAGAATGTCGTGTTCGCCCTCGTGATAATCGGCTCGGTGCTGGTGGCGCGATACCGCCATCAAAAGAAGATCGTCGCCGCCGACGCGAAAATCGCGCAGGCGCGCGCCGAGCTTGACCGCATGGTCGTCAGGAACCTGTCGCCTTCCGCCTATCCGCCACCGATGCCGGCCTCGGGTGCTGCCTGAAGTCGCCATCGGGCGCAGCGCCTGCCGCTGACGTCTGTCGAAGCTGATTCCGTCGCGAGGCCGACGTCGGCCGCGCGCATTACACCGAGGGCCACGATGTCAATCAATCCGACCGAACGCAACGCCATCATCCGCGCCGTCTTTGCCGACGGCGCGTCGTATCCCGACCTGACGCCCGGCCACGTCGCATTGATGCGGCGGCTCCGGGTGGTCTGGCTGCCGGTCGAATCCGGCGCGCCGGCCATTTATCCGGAATCGCCGCTCACGGGGAGCGACGCGACGATCGATCTCGCCAAGGCGATCCTCGATACCGACGACGACGTACGGGCCATTCGCACGCTGGCCGAACTCGGCCATCTCGTGCCCGAGTTCGTCACGGCCGCAGGTGAGCTGGCGCCGGGACACTATGTGATCCCGGAGGCGCTTCGCGAGGCATTCGATTTTCCGGAAAGCGGTGTCGATGCGTCGGGGCATTTCGAATTGCGCGCCGAACATCTCGACCTGCTGCGCGCGGCCCTCTGGATGACGGTCGACTCGTACTCGATCGACGACGTGCTGAGCGAAGACGACTTCTGGCCGTTACCGTGCATCGACGGCAAACGGCCTTACGGAGAGTGCTCCTACATCCAGATCGACATGGCCGAACTGCTCGGCGAGCCGTACCAGTACGACGCCGAGCGCAACCTGATCGAAGACGCGGACAAGGATGCACGCCTCGAGCGTCTCCATTACGAAACGCTCGCCGCGCTCCAGGTATTTCTGATGCATGCCGAGCTGACCACGCCGGCCTGAGGGCGTGACGGTCCGGATCGTCGAATCTGCATCGATACGCGAGCGGATCGACTCGTCCGGGCCCGCACCCGCATCAATCCCAGTGATGGTGATGGTAATACCCGCCATCGCTGTAATAGCCGCCTGCGGGCACGACGATACAGCCGCTCAACAACACGGCGACGCTGGCAATCAGCAAAAGGGTCTTCTTCATCGCATTCACCTGCTGGGGTTCGACATGAAACCCAGCATAGCGAGCGCCCGCAACACCGGCTGTAAGCGATCGTTTCCCTGTTCCGCAATCCGTAACGGCGGATTATTCCGGTCAGAATGACCGTAACAAATGCGCGCAAACAGCAGATGTTTTCAGGCGGCGACGACCCTGTTGCGCCCGGTGTCCTTCGCACGATAGAGCGCGGCATCGGCGGCTTCGATCAATGCATCGGGCGTCGAGAGATCGTCGGCCGACACGGTCGCGCAGCCGACGCTCACGCTCACGCTCACGCGCCCGGCCGGCGCGGCAGGCATCGCGAGATCGAGCCGCAACACCGCTTCGCGCGCCTCCTCGGCGACCACCCGCGCGCCGCGCGCGCCCGTGTTCGGCAGCACGATCGCGAACTCCTCGCCGCCGTAACGCGCAACGATGTCCGCGGGCCGCCTCACCGCGCCGGCCAGTGCGTTCGCGACCGCAATCAGGCACGCATCGCCCTTCACGTGACCGAACGCGTCGTTGTACGTCTTGAAGTGGTCGACGTCGATCATCAGCAGCGACAACGGCTCGCCCTGTCGGCGCGCCTGCAGGAACAGCGTGTGGAAATGGTCGTTGAAGTGGCTGCGGTTGAACGCGCCCGTCAGCCCGTCGCGCGCGGACGAACGGATCAGCGTCGCATGCGCCTCGAACAGCCGCTGGTACAGCATCGTCACTTCCCACGCGAGCACGCAGACGAGCACGCCGGGCGTGAACATGCTGAACACGCGCGCGAGGTACCAGCCGACCGTGTAGCGATGGGTGCTCATCAGGTTCAGCGTCGTGTCGGTGAGGCACGCGAGCACCGCGATCGCGAGCCACAGGTCGAGTGTGGTGCGAAGCCGGCCGGTCACGACCACGGCGGCGAGCGCCAGCGCATTGAGCAGCCACACGACGAGCGCGACGCCGCTGACGGGCAGCACGGCCGCATCGCCCGGCGGACGAAACGCGGGCGGCAGCGGCACGTGCAGCGCGAACAGGCACAGCAATCCCGCGGCGACCGCCGGCCCGCCAACCAGCGCGAGCGTCCACCGGCGCGTCTGCCGCGCGCCGATCGGCGCACGCATCCGCCGCTCGCGCGCGAGCAGCGCGACCATCACGAAAGCCGGGAAGCCCGCGTGCCAGAACACCCACATCCACGCGGCACTTTGCGGCCGTGCGCCGAACAGCCCGTGCGGCGCGAACACGCCCGGAAAGGTGAGCAACTGCAGCGCGACGGCGAGCGCGGAGAACGCGTAGGCGCCGCCGAGCGCGCCGAGCACGGGCTGGCGCGTCACGGTGAACTGCGCGCCGAGGAAGAACGCGGCGATGCTCGCGGTGGTGAACACGGTGAGCGCGCACATCGGCATGAACGGCTCGACGGTCGGCAGGGCGACGTCCGCGTGCGGCGCGGCGATCCCGAGCGCGAGCAGGATGACGAGCGCCGTCAGCGCGCCGAACCAGAGCTGACGGCGCGTCGTGTGCTGGATCAGGATGCCTTCCATGGAGTTCCCCGGCGCGTAGGCGGAAACGCCCGGTCTTGCGCCGGGCGGCAGGCAGCCGGCCGCTGCGCGTCCGGTGCGGCCTGATGCTATCGCGTTATGGAAGTGCGCTCAAACCCCGAGGCCGGGGCCGAAGTTGCCGGCGACCCAGTGCGTGACGGCGTCGACGTCCGCGTAGTCCTGCTCGGGCAGGCCGTCGAGCATCGACAGCACCTCGTTGCTGGCGCCCGCGTCGCGCGCGGCATCGACGATCGCATCCTTGTTGGCCGGGTAGCGGACGGCGGCGAGGACGTCGGCGATCTGCAGGTCGATCGTTTCGTGGGGAATGTCGTGGCGGGGGCGGGCGGGCTGGTCGTTCACGGCGGCGTCTCGCGGGTTGGGCGGGAATCGGATCGAGGCGGAATTCGGGTGCGTAACGGCGCGCGATACGCGCTCACCGTCCGGGGCGGCCCGGACGGCGCGCCCTGCGGATGCACGGCAAGCGACTCAATGCCCGCGTCGCACGCGGCGCCATGGATGCTTCCAGTCGATGTGCGGTGCGTTTTCGTCGCGCGGGTGCTGACGCCGATGTTCCTGCCACAGTTCGTCGGAAAACAGCGCCGCCACGATCACGAGCGGCAGCACGAGGAAAATTCCGAGTATGACTTGCTCGATCACGATAGCCTCCCTGAGGTGGCAGGAACCCTTGCTCCCATTCTAGGCTCTGAACCTCGCCCGCGTTCAATTTCTTACAGTGCGGAACGGGCCCGGCGCGGCCATGCCGCACGGGCGTTTCGTGCGTGCGCGGGCCTCAAACAGGATACGAACATGCAACTCCAGAACGATAGCAACACGCTCGCGCTGCGGCCGCTGGAGCGCCAGGACCTGCGCTTCGTCCACGAGCTGAACAACGACGCGAAGATCATGCGCTACTGGTTCGAGGAGCCGTACGAAACCTTCTCGGAGCTGTCGCAACTGTACGACCGTCACGTGCACGACCAGCGCGAACGCCGGTTCGTCGCGGTCGATGCGCAGGGCGAACTGGTCGGCCTCGTCGAGCTGATCGAGCTGGACTACATCCATCGCCGCGGCGAGTTCCAGATCATCATCGCGCCGCAATGCCAGGGGCGCGGCTATGCGGGCCAGGCGACGCGTCTCGCGATCGAGTACGCGTTCAAGGTGCTGAACATGCGCAAGCTGTACCTGATCGTCGATACGTCGAATGCGGCGGCGATTCATGTGTACGAGAAATGCGGATTCCAGCACGAGGCCGAATTGAAGGAAGAATTTTTCGGCAACGGCGCGTATCACAATGCTTATCGCATGTGCATCTTTCAGCGCGATTATTTCGAACGTCAGCAGTCCGGTGCGAATCGCGCCGGTTAAAGGGGCACGGGCGCGACATGCCGGCGGCGGAGCGTGCGCGGGCGCCGCACGCATGCGGGGAAATACGGATAAATACGGGCGCGCTTATACCTGGCATTTTTCTTGTTTCAGGTAAATGCGATTCCGCGTTGCGGTAAAGTCGAATCGTTTTGAATGACTTTATGTGCGATGCATCAAAAAGATCCGGATAGCGAAATGGATTATCCAAACCGTTCAACCGCTGCATTGTAAATTTGCTGAAAGTCTTGCCGGGCAATGCTTTCCGCCCGGCGGCGCGGGCCTGTCCGCCGCGCGGCGCGCGTCGCGCGGCCGGGGCGCGGTACAAAAGGCGGGTGGTGTACGGGGTGCGACAATCCGCCGCTATTGCGGTCGCACAACAAATGTGCTTGCTATCGTTTGACGGTCTTCTAAAGTGAAAAACGTGGGTTGACGATCACCTTTAAACACATAGCTAACCCAAGCCTGGTGCCCGCAAGCCTGGAGACAGAACATGATGAAGCGTACCGGATTCCTTTTTGCCCTCGTCGGCGCATTTTGTGCGGTGTCGATTGCCCAGGCCGGCGGCGATGCAGCCGTCAAGCCGAAGCAGGAAATCCAGTTGACGAAGAACGCATGGGGCTGCCTGTCGAAAGACAATCTGGACTCCGTACTGAGTCACGAGCGTGACGGCCAGTCGCAGGCGAAGCAGCAGTACTTCGACGACTACCGTTGCCTGTCGGTGCCGGAAGGCCAGCGGTTCCGCGTGGTGTCGGTCGACCAGGGCGACGTGCAGTTCGTCAGCGCCGACAACAGCGACCAGCAGGGCCTCTGGACCGATTCGCGCTTCGTCAAGCAATAACCGCCCCGTCGCCGCGCAGTCACACGACGCGCGAGCGCGCCGGCCCGATGCGCCGGCGGCCCGAACCGAGCCCGGCCCGGCGCATGCCGGGCCGTTGCGCTGTGGGGGCATGACACGCGCCGGAGGGCGCGCATTCGGTATCATCACGGCCCGACCGAACCGAATGCCCGCCCGGGCCGTATCCGCATGGCGCTGAAATCCACGATCTACAAAGCTGAACTGCAAATCGCCGACATGGATCGGCATTACTACGCCGATCACGCGCTGACGGTGGCGCGCCATCCGTCGGAGACCGACGACCGGATGATGGTGCGCATCGTCGCGTTCGCGCTGTTCGCGCACGAGCGGCTCGAATTCTGCAAGGGGCTGTCGGACGTCGACGAGCCCGATCTGTGGCAGAAGGACCTGACGGGCGCGATCGACGTGTGGATCGAGGCCGGCCAGCCCGACGAACGGCGCATCTCGAAGGCGGCCGGCCGCGCCGGACAGGTCACGGTGATCGCCTACGGCGGCAAGACCTCGGATATCTGGTGGCAGGGCGTGCGCAGCAAGGTCGAGCGGCTGCGCAACGTGCAGGTGCTGTCGCTGGCCGACGGCGTCGCGGCCGCGCTCGGACAGCTCGCGGAGCGCACGATGCGCCTGCAGTGCACGGTGCAGGACGGCGCGGCATGGATCTCGAGCGCCGACCACGATCCGGTTGCGGTCGAATGGACGGTGCTGAAGGCGCGCGCGGGCGCGTGACGACCCGCGCGCCGGCCGCGTTCAGCCGATCGCGGCCGGCGGCCCCTTGAATTCGAGCATGTTGCCTTCCGGGTCGAACAGGTAGATCGACGGCCCGTAGCCGCCGGCGCCGTAGCGCTCCGCCGGGGCGCCCGGCTGCGCGCCGTGCGCGGCGAAATGCGCGATCAGCGCGTCGGGGTCGAACGGTTCGACGCGCAGGCACAGGTGATCGAGGTTGCGTCCCGCGCCGGGCGGGCCGCTGTCGGGACGGTCGATCGGGCCGCCGACCGACAGCAGGTCGATCAGCGCATCGCCGGCCCGCAACTGCACGAGGCCGAGATCGGGTTGCTCCTTTTCCACGTGGCAGCCGACGGCGTCGCAGTAAAAGCGCGTCATCGTCGCCATGTCGGTCACGCGCAGCACGATGTGATCGATCGCGCGGATGGTCGGTTTCATGGGCAGGCACTCCTTCGCAGTCGGCGAGCATCGAGTGTAGACGCATCGCGCCTGCGCTGCCGGCCGGAACGCGGCACAATCGACGGACGAAAAAAAGCCCGTTCACGCAGTGCGGAACGGGCTTAATCCATATCAGGAGGAGACATGGAGGAGACAGTTCCAACTATACACACGGCGATGGTGCGACGCAATATTCCGAATGAAAAAAAACGTCAGGACGGCGATTTGTCGCATCCGCACTGCAGCAAAATGGTGACGAAACGATGACGGAAACCGCGTTGTCGCAGCTGTCGCGGGCGTTTTGACGGACTTATTTTCGATCGATGTGTCCCCGGTTCGCTGGAGCGAATCACAGAGCAAGATTCAGGGCGCGTCGGCAGGTGCCAATGTCTAGAGTAGGCGCCATCTACACTAGAGAGTGCGAGGTTCAGATGAAAACCGCCTATCCGACCGATGATGCCCGCTGGGGCGCCGTGACCGAGCGCGATCCGCATGCGGACGGCGCGTTCTTCTATGGCGTGCGCACGACCGGCGTGTTCTGTCGGCCGACCTGCGCATCGCGGCTGCCGCGTCGCGAAAACGTGTCGTTCTTCGCCGATCCGGCGGCGGCGCGCGCGGCCGGCTTTCGTCCCTGCAAGCGCTGCCAGCCGGAAGGGCTGCCGCGCGAGCTGGAAATCGTGAACCGCGCGTGCGCGGTGCTCGACGCGCAAGCCGAGCGGCTCACGCTGGAGCAGTTGAGCGACGCGGTGCACGTGAGCCCGTTCCACCTGCAACGGATCTTCAAGCGCGTGGTCGGCGTGTCGCCGCGGCAGTACCAGGCCGCGCAGCGCGGCGCCGCGTTGCGCCAGGCGCTGCAGGACGGGCAGCCGGTCACGCAGGCGGCCGTCGACGCGGGCTTCAACTCGCCGTCGCGGCTCTATGCATCGGTGCCGCGCGAGCTCGGGATGACGCCGTCCGCGTTCCGCCGCCAGGGCGCCGGCCTGCGGATCGATTATGCGAGCGCGTCGACGTCGCTCGGCACGGTGCTGGTCGCCGCAACCGGGCAGGGCATCTGCCGGATCGCGTTCGGCGACGATGCGGCGTCGCTCGTCGGCGAGCTGAAGGACGCGTTTGCACGCGCCGAGCTGGTCGAATCGCCGGCACGGCTCGCGCCGTTCGTCGCGCAGATCCGCGCGTACCTCGACGGCACGCGGCACGCGTTCGACCTGCCGCTCGACATCGCGCCGACCGCGTTCCAGCAGCGCGTATGGGAGGCGCTGACGCATATTCCCTACGGCGAAACGCGCAGCTACTCGGAGATTGCGGAGGCGCTGGGCGCGCCGCGCGCGGTACGCGCGGTCGCGTCCGCGTGTGCGTCGAATCCGGTCGCGCTCGCGATCCCGTGCCACCGTGTCGTGCAAAAGGGCGGCGCGCTTGCGGGGTATCGCTGGGGCGTGCGCCGCAAGGCGACGCTGCTCGCGTCGGAAGCGAGTCGCGCGCGTGACGACGAAGCCGAATCCGTTGCGGAGGGCAACGCAGTTTGAGCATCGCAAAAACAACGAGGATGCCCATCGCGGACGGCGGCCATGTGCCGCCGTCCGTGCAGATGGAGCTGCGCTTCAATGCGCCTTACGACTGGGCGCGCGTGCTGCGCTTCTTCAGCGGGCGCGCGATTCCCGGTGTCGAGCAGGTCGCGGGCGGCGTGTACCGCCGCATCGTCGACCTGCACGGCGATGCAGGCCGGCTCACGGTCGCGAAACATCCGCGCAAGCATTGCCTGGTCGCGACGGTCGAAGGGGCGGTGGTCCGCCACGTCGACGATGCGTTCACCCGACGTGTCGCGACGATGTTCGACCTCGGCGCCGATCCGGCCGCGATCGGCGGCGGGCTCGCGCGCGATCCGTGGTTCGCGCCGCTCGTCGAGGCCGCGCCGGGGTTGCGCGTGCCGGGCGCATGGTCGGGGTTCGAGCTGGCCGTGCGCGCGATCGTCGGCCAGCAGGTGAGCGTGAAGGCGGCGACGACGATCGTCGGCCGGCTCGTCGAGCGCGCCGGCGAGCGCGTCGTGCCGGTCGACGACGGTGCGCCCGCGTGGCGCTTCCCGACGCCCGATGCACTGGCCGGCTGCGATCTCGACAAGATCGGGATGCCCGGCAAGCGGGTGGCGGCATTGACGGGCGTGGCGCGCGCGGTGGCGGCCGGCGACGTGCCGGTCGATCGCGAGCATGCCGATCTCGCGGCGCTGCGCCGCGCGTGGCTCGAACTGCCCGGCATCGGCCCGTGGACCGTCGAGTACATCGCGATGCGCGCGTGGCGCGACCCGGACGCGTGGCCGGCCTCCGATCTCGTGCTGATGCAGTCGATCGCCGCGCGCGATCCGGCGCTCGACCGGCTCGCGAGCCAGAAGCGCCGTACCGAAGGCTGGCGGCCGTGGCGTGCGTACGCGGCGCTGCATTTGTGGAACGAAGTGGCCGACCGGGCAGGCGGCGCGCGCGGCGGGTGAACGCGCCGGCCCACGGCCGGGTGCCACCGGACGGGGCCGCGACGCAACCCGTTGCGCGGCCGTGCCGAAAGACGCCGGCAGCCCGCCGTTCCGGCGCCGTCGCGAATCCGGCGCCGGCCGGAGCCCGGGCGCGCGAGGTGCGCCCAACTCCCTGCTCCCGGCCGGTTCAGCGGCCGGGTTGCACCTGCCGCCCGCTGCCCGCGTATCGCGTTCCATCGGACGAAAGTGCGTGACCGACCGGGCCGGCCGGAACCCGCAACGCATGCGGCGACCCCGTGCCCGGCGGGCCGCCGCGGCCCGCGCACCGTGCCCGTGGCCACCTCAAGCGCGTGTTCCGGCGAGATGTTAAAGTGCCCGCTACCAACGAAGCGACCAACAATCCAGCCGGCCGCGCGCGGCGTTCTGCGCGCGGCCGTCACGCACTTGCGTCTCCATGTCGAACACCATGACTCACCGCCAGTCCGAACTGCTGCTGAATCGCCTCGACGCGCTGAGCTCGGGCCCGACGCGGCAGCATCTGCCCGACGGCCTGCGCGGCATCGAAAAGGAAAGCCTGCGCGTGACGCGCGACGGGATGATCGCGTTCACGCCGCATCCGCGTGCGCTCGGTTCTGCACTCACGCATCCGGCGCTCACGACCGATTACTCCGAGGCGCTGATCGAGCTGATCACGCCGGCGGAGCGCGACGCCGCGATCACGCTCGAGCGTCTCGACGATCTGCATCGCTACGTGTACGCGTCGCTCGGCGACGAGATGCTGTGGAACGACTCGATGCCGGGGCGGCTGCCGGCCGACGACCAGATTCCGATCGCCGACTACGGCGCGTCGAACATCGGCCGTCTGAAGACTGTGTACCGGCGCGGCCTCGCGTATCGCTACGGCCGCACGATGCAGTGCATTGCCGGCATCCACTACAACTACTCGCTGCACGAGGAAGTGTGGCGGCGCCTGCATGCGGAAGAAGGCTCGACGGCCACGCTGGTCGATTACCAGTCGGAGCGCTATCTCGCGCAGATCCGCAACTTCCGCCGCCGCAGCTGGCTGCTGATGTACCTGTTCGGCGCGTCGCCCGCGCTCGACACGAAGTTCCTGCGCGGCAAGCCGCACAAGCTCGACACGTTCGACGCCGATACGCTGTACCTGCCGTATGCGACGAGCCTGCGGATGAGCGATCTCGGCTACTCGAACACGACCGCCCAGGCCGCGCTGCACGTCGACTACAACACGCTGCCCGGCTATCTCGATGCGCTGTCGAAGGCGGTGAGCGAGCCGTATCCGGCATACGAGGCGATCGGCACGCATCGCGACGGCGAGTGGATCCAGATCAACACGAACGTGCTGCAGATCGAGAACGAGTTCTACTCGACGATCCGGCCGAAGCGTGTCACGTACTCGGGCGAGCGGCCGCTGCATGCGCTCGCGTCGCGCGGCGTGCAGTACATCGAGGTGCGCTGCCTCGACATCGACCCGTTCGAGCCGACCGGCATCGCGCTGGAGACCGCGCGCTTCATCGACGCGTTCCTGCTCGCGTGCGCGCTCGACGAGAGTCCGGCGCTCGACTGCCCCGCGTACCAGGAAGCGAACGCGAACTTCGGCAGCGTGACGATGGAAGGCCGCAAGCCGGGACTCATGCTGTCGCGCGACGGCGAGCCGGTCACGCTGCAAGCGTGGGCCGATGCGCTGCTGACCGATATCGAGACCGTCGGCCGCCGTCTCGACGAGATCCGCGGCGGCGACGAGCATGCGCGCGCGATCGCCGCGCAACGCGAGAAGCTCGCCGATCCGGCGCGCACGCCGTCCGCGCGCGTGCTGGGCGCGATGCGCGAGCACGGGGAGTCGTTCCTCACGTTCGCGCTGGCGCAGAGCGAGGCGCATGCCGAGCATTTCCGCGCACGTCCGCCGTCGGCGGACACGCTGCGCGCCGAGCAGGCGCTCGCTGCGAAATCGCTGGCCGAGCAGGCCGAGCTCGAAGCGAAGGAGGCCGGATCGTTCGACGCGTTCGTCGCGGCCTATCGCGCCTATACGCTGAACCGCTTCAGCGTCTGACGTTCGTGCACGCGGCCGCACGCGCGTCGGCGTGCGTGCGGCGTGCGCGCCGTTACGTGTTCGATCCGATGTTCGCCCCGGTTCGGTCGGTCGTCAGTGATGCGCGTACGTGCCGCGATCGATCGCGTGCGGCAGTGCCGGTCGTCCCGATTCCACGTTCGCCCGGCCGTCGCCGCCGTAGCCGGCCGCTTCGCCGCGTGCCTGCGCGGCATGCTGCATGATCGCCTGCAGGTTCTCCGGAAAGTCGGGACTGCTCGCGAGGCTCGTCCGGTAGCCGGCGGCCTGCAGTTCCACGAGTTCCTGCCGGACCTCGGCACGCGTCAGCGTCGACGCGCCCTGTGCGTGAGCCGCGAAGGCCGCGCCGATCAATGCGAACGCGCAGGCCACCTGCTTCATCGTCTTCATCGTGTCCACTCCGTGAGGTTCCGGTGCCGTGCCGTGGCGGCGCGGGCGGAACCGATGCAACCAGTCTAGGCTTCGGACGCCAAACGAAACATCCCGCGCACCGTCAGGCACCTTTACCGCACCTGCAACATTGCGCACGCGACGACGTCGCCGCATGCCGGCGAACCGTTCGCGACGGGCTGCCTGACGAGCCCGACAGCGACTCGCCCGCTACCGGTCATTGCACTGCGGCCGATCGGTATCGGGTCGCGGCGCATCGGGCTTGTCCTCCTTGTACAAGCGTCGCGCGCCACCTAACCTCATTTAAGCGACCGATCGGTTGGCCGTGCGACGTCGTTGCGTGCGCAAGCGCCGAGGCGCTCACCCGGGGCGAGCGCGCAGGGCTCGGAACCCGATGCGAGGCATGGGGGCGGGTGAGTGCCGAAGTACCCCGTTCGATCCGGCGCAAGCGCTGACGCCTGAACCCGGTCGACCGCGCAAGGCATGGGACCAGAGTAAGTGCTAAAGCACCAACTCTGGTCGACACTGGAGACACGATGAACGCCACCGACGCCTTACCACCCGGCATCGTCTTCGCGCAGCCGCTGACGCCCGTCGCCCACTCGCTGTTCCTGTCCTTCCTCGTCGCGGCGATCCCGATCGCGGTCGCGCTGGTTGCGCTGGGCGTGCTGCGCCGCCCCGCGTGGCAGGCATCGCTCGCGGGGCTCGTCGCCGGCCTGGCGGTCGCGATCGGCGCGTGGGGCATGCCGGCAGCGCTCGCGTTCGACGCGGTCGGCGCAGGCATGGCGCTCGCGGTGGTACCCGTGATGTGGATCGTCTTCAACGCGCTGCTGCTGTACAACATCGCGGTGAAGTCGGGCCGCTTCGACCAGTTCCGGCAGTGGATGCTCGACAACCTGCCCGACGATCGCCGCCTCGTGCTGCTGGTCGTCGCGTTCTCGTTCGGCTGCCTGCTCGAAGGGATCTCGGGATTCGGCACGCCGGTCGCGATCACGAGCGCACTGCTGATCGCGCTCGGTTTCCCCGCGCTCGAAGCGCTCACCTATACGCTGCTGTTCAACACGGCGCCGGTCGCGTTCGGCGCGCTCGGCGTGCCGATCACCGTGCTCGGCGCGGTGACGTCGCTGCCGCCCGCGACCCTCGCGCAGATGGTGGGCCGCCAGTTGCCGTTCTTCGCGCTGCTGCTGCCGTTCTACGTGGTCGGCGCGTACGGCGGGCTGCGCTCGATCTCCAGGCTGTGGCCGGCGCTGCTCGTGTCGGGCGGCAGCTTCGCGATCGCGCAGTTCGTCACGTCGAACTTCCTCGGCTACCAGCTCACCGACGTGCTGTCGTCGCTCACGTCGCTGATCGTCACGATCGGCTTCCTGCAGATATGGAAGCCGCAGCCCGATCCGCAGTTCGCGCTCGCACGCAGCGTGCCCGCCGCGGCCGGCGCCGCGCGCGCGGGCTTCGGCGGCTGGCTGCCGTGGCTCGTCGTGTCGGTGATCGTGATCGTGTGGGTGCACGCGAACGTCGCGGCGATCGGCGACGTGAAGATCAAGTGGCCGGGCCTGCACAACGCGGTGTTCGTGTCGCTGTATCACAAGCCGTATGCGGCAATCTGGGACTTCCAGCCGCTCGGCACGGGCACCGCGATCCTGGTGTCGGCGATCGTCACGGCCGCGCTGACGCGCACCGGCGTCGGCGATTTCCTCGCCTGCGTGGCGAAGACCTGGCGGCAGACGTGGATCGCGATCGTCACGGTGATGATGATCGTCGGGCTCGCGTACCTGCTGAACTACTCGGGGATCAGCTACACGCTCGGCACGGGCGTCGCGTCGACGGGCGCGCTGTTCCCGCTGGTGTCCGCGTCGCTTGGCTGGATCGCCGTGTTCCTGTCCGGCAGCGACACGTCGGGCAACGCGCTGTTCGGCAACCTGCAGGTCGTCGCCGCGCGGCAGCTCGGCCTCGATCCGGTGCTGATGGCGGCGACCAATTCGTCCGGCGGCGTGATGGGCAAGATGATCTCGCCGCAGAACATCGCGACGGGGGTATCGACGACGGACCTGAAGGGGCAGGAGGGCGTCGTGTTTGCGCGCACGTTCTGGCACAGCGTGATCCTCACGCTGCTGCTCGGCGTGCTCGTGTTCCTGCAGCAGCACGTGCTGACGTGGATGATTCCGGTGCTGCCGAAGTGACACGACGCGGAAAGTGAAGGCACGAAAACGACGAGGGACGGCGCGGGAACACGCGCCGGAAAATGGCGGCAAGCGTGACGCGAATCCGGCAAACGCGCGGCGGCTCAGCGCGCGTTTGCCCGTCGCGTCGCGGGGCGAGCGTCGTCCGCTTCCCCGCCGGCCGGCAGGATGCACGCCAGGAACGCGTCGATCGCGGGGCTCTGGCGGCGCGCTTTCAGGTAGTACACGTATTCGTCGATCGTCGTGTCGACGCCGCGCAGCGCGATCACGCGCAGGTCGGGATGGCGCTCGGCCTCGCCGAGCGGAAACAGGCTGCCGCCGACGCCGTGCAGGATCGCCTCGCGGATCGCTTCGCGGCTGCCGATCTCGGCGCTCGATGCGGCCGCGATGCCGGCCGCGGCGAGGATCGTCTCCGTGCAGCGGCGCGTGACCGAGCCTTCCTCGCGAATCAGCAGCCGCACGTCGGCAAGCCGCGCCGGCTCGATCGCGTCGAAGCGTGCAAGCGGATGGGTGCGGTGCACGACGAGCACGAGCGGATCGGTCGAGATCACCTTGCGTTCGAGGCCTTCGGCATCGTTGCGCTGCGACGAGACGGCGAGGTCGATGCGGAATTCCTGCAGCGCCTGCAGGATCTCCTCGGAGTTGCCGATCCGGCACGTGAGCGCGATCGACGGATGCGCGTTCGAGAAGCGGCCGACCGCCTCCATGATGTAGTACGGCCCCGTTGCGCCGATCCGCAGGTGCCCCTCGAACAGGCCGCCGACGTTGCGCAGCATGATGTCGGCCTGCGCCTCGAGCGCGATCATCTTCTCGACGAGCGGCAGCAGCTCGATCCCCGTCTCGGTGACCTCGAGCTTGCGGCCGTTGCGGTAGAACAGCTCGACGCCGTACACCTGCTCGACTTGCCGGATCTGCGCGGCGATGGTCGGCTGGCTCACGCCCAGGTGGCGTGCGGCGCGCGTGATGCTGCCCTGCCGGACGGTCGCGTGGAACGCCTTCAGCTGATCGAACACGACTCGGCTTCTCCCCCTCTTGAGCGCGCGCCAGCGTAGCGCAGGCGTATGTCGGCCGCATGAAACGCCTGTCACCGGCCGTTTCGAAAAAAAACTGGGGGTCACCGCAAGAAACCTGCTGGAACCGGTCACGGCCGGGACATGCCGGTGCGGGGTAATAGTGCGTAATACACCAACCGCCGGCCCCGCTCGACCGGCACCCCGACTCCCACCGATAACAAGGTTTTTTCATGTCCTCGAACAATCGACGCGATTTCCTGCGCCTCGCCGCGCAGTCGGCCGGCGCGATGGCCGCCTACGCGGGCTTCCCGCCCGCGATCCGCAATGCGCTGGCGATGCCGGCCGCCTATCGCACCGGTACGATCCGCGACGTCGAACACGTCGTGATCTTCATGCAGGAAAACCGTTCGTTCGACCATTACTTCGGCGGGCTGCGCGGCGTGCGCGGCTTCAACGACCCGCGCCCGCACCTGCTGCCGGGCGGCGCGCCGGTGTGGCAGCAGCCGCCGGCGTCGGTGTTCACGAAGAACTACCATTCGCGCGGCCTCGATCCGTCGGCGCCGTACGTGCTGCCGTTCTACCTCGATCCAAAGCAGACGACCGAGTTCCAGCCGGGCACCAACCACGGCTGGAGCAGCGGCCACCTGTCCTGGAACAACGGCCAGTGGGACCAGTGGGTGAACCAGAAGCAGGACGTGCTGACGATGGGCTACCTGAAGCGCCAGGATCTCACGTACCACTACGCATTGGCCGACGCGTTCACGATCTGCGATTCGTACTTCTGCTCCGCGCACGCCGACACGGCGCCGAACCGCATCTACCTGTGGACCGGCACGATCGACTCGCGCAACATCTACGGCACCCCGCCGAACGGCCCGGGCATCGGCGAGCGCGACAACGTGAACGGCTACACGTGGACCACCTACGCGGAGCGCCTCGAGAACGCGAAGATCAGCTGGAAGGTGTACCAGGGCGGCACCGGCATCCCGGGCGACCCGACCGACAACTACACCGACAACTCGCTGATGTTCTTCAAGAAGTTCCAGGTGCAGGAAGGCGCGAGCGGCCCGCTCGTCGACAAGGGCGCATCGAACCACACGCTCGTGGAACTCAAGGCCGACGTGCAGGCGAACCGGCTGCCGCAGGTGTCGTGGATCGTCGCGCCGTACAAGTACAGCGAGCATCCGCAAGCGTCGCCGACCGACGGCGCGTTCTACATCAACATGGTGCTCGAGGCGCTCACGTCGAACCCCGAGGTGTGGGCGAAGACGGTGTTCATCCTCAACTACGACGAGAACGACGGGCTGTTCGACCACGTCGTGCCGCCGGTGCCGCCGGTGACGAGCGGCGTGGGCGGCCAGGGCATCGTGTCGTCGAACCTGCTGTCGAACCTCGGCGACGAGCTGCTCGACCTGAACAAGTACCCGGGCGAGATGAGCCCGCTCGTACCGGGCGCCGACCCGGGCGGCATCCAGCCGATCGGCCTCGGGCCGCGCGTGCCGCTGATCATCATCTCGCCGTGGACGAAGGGCGGCTGGGTCTGTTCGGAGACGTTCGACCACACGTCGGTGCTGCGTTTCCTCGAAGCGCGCTTCGGCGTGAAGGAGCCGAACATCAGCGCGTGGCGCCGCTCGATCTGCGGCGATCTCACGTCCGCCTTCGACTTCTCCGCGCGGCCCGACGCGCGCCCGGTGAGCTTCACGGTGCCGCAGCACATCGCGACGGCCGGCCAGGCATACCAGGTGCCCGCGCAACAGTCGATGCCGGCGCAGGAAGCCGGCACGCGGCCCGCCCGCGCGCTGCCGTACGAGCTGTTCGTGCACGGCCGCGTGAGCGGGCACGACGACACCGTGTCGCTCGATTTCGCGAACACCGGCGACGCGGGCGCGGCGTTCTACGTGTACGACCGCCGCAATCCGGCGACGCCGCCGCGCCGCTATGCGGTGTCCGCGCGCGACCGCTTCGTCGATACCTGGAGCACGTCGGCCGCGCGCGGCGATTACCATCTCGCGGCATACGGCCCGAACGGCTATCTGTGCGAGTTCCAGGGCAACACGCGGCTCGCGACGGACGGCCGCCACGCGAACCCCGAGGCGCGGATCGGCTACGACGTGTGCAACCGCCACGTGTACCTGCAACTGCGCAACAGCGGGCGCGCGACGTGCCGCGTGACGGTCGACAACGCGTACAGCCATGCGCATGCGCGGACCTACACGCTGGAGCCGGGCGAGCGCATCGAGGATCACTTCGCGCTGGCGTCGAGCCACGGCTGGTACGATCTGACGATCACCGCGACGACGCTGCGCGGCGGCGACGACAAGGTCGTGCGCCGCTTCGCGGGCCACGTCGAGACGGGCCGGCCGAGCCAGAGCGATCCGGGGCCGGTGAAGCAAACGGCCTGACGGCCGGCGCGCATCGCGGGCGGCGGGCAAATAACGCTCGCCGCGTGACGCATGACGCGCGACCGCCGCCTGCCGGGTGCAATCCCGTCGCATTCCGGCAGGTGGAATTGGTTTTTGGAAACTGAAAACTGTTGACAATGTGTCGGGTCGAGGGTATACAGGGATCATTCGCCGATCCGGCGCCCCCGATTTCCTACCGCAGCCTTGCTGCCCGCCCGACCATGACTGCCCCGAACGCGCTCAGCGCCATCGAACTCCTGCAAAGCCAGTCGCTCGCGATGATCGTCCAGGACATGCTCGAGCGCGCGATCGTCTCCGGCGAATACGCGCCCGGCGAGAAGCTCAACGAAGTCGAGATCGCCACCCGGCTGAACGTGTCGCGCGGCCCGGTGCGCGAAGCGTTCCGCGCGCTCGAACAGGCCGGCCTGCTGCGCAACGAAAAGAACCGCGGCGTGACGGTGCGGGTCGTGCCGCTGCGCGAGGCGGAGGAAATCTACGAAGTGCGCGCGATGCTCGACGAGTCGGTCGCGCGCGCGCTCGCGAAGCGCATCTCGCCGGACACGCTGAAGGTGCTGAAGGGCATCATCCAGTCGATGAAGGACGCCGCGAAGACACACGACTTCACGCGCTATACGGAGCTGAACGTGCAGTTCCACGACGCGATGGTCGTCGGGGTCGGCAACACCCATCTCACCGACACCTACCGCCGGCTCGTGCGCCAGCTCGGGCTGCTGCGCCAGGCCGCGATCGAGGCCGAGGAGGATGCGATTGCCGTGTCCGCGGCCGAGCACGACAAGATCGTGCAGGCGCTCGCGGGCGGCGACGAGGAGCAGGCCGTCGCGCTGGTGCGCGAGCACGTCGCGCACGGTCTTGCGCGGATGCGCCGCACGCACGAGCAGGGGTTGCCGGCGGCGGGCAAGGCGGCGCGGGAGAAGGCCGGCGTGTGAGCGGGCGCGGTACGCGGCACCGCACATTGTGCGAAAACGCTGGACCGATCTGCCTTGTACGTTGCTCCGGCCAGGTTCAATGCCGTTTGAACCCGACGATGTCCGGAGCGGATGTGGCGATCGCCGGCGCGGAGGCTATTTGCCGCGTCGTTTATCGAAGAAGTCGTCCAGGATCCAGCCCGTGCCGGAGGTGCAGCGCACCTGGGTGTACGCGTAGATCTTCGCGACGCGATCCGCCAGCGGGATGCAGGATTCGCCTTTCCCGACCGTGAAGATCGGCGCGCTCCGGTCGTCATTCGGCTCGGCGAAGACAGGCATGTCCTGACGTGCCGTCCACGTTTCATCGGTGTATCTGGAGCACGCGCCGATCGTCACGGTGACCAGGGCCAATAGCAGCAAGCGCGTCATTTCTTCGGGTATCGACGGATTCCGATCAATCGCTTCGAATGGCGCAGACCGATCGTCAGATCCGCAGGGGGCAATGATACCCGCCGGGGAACTGCCATCCTCATCGCCCGATGTCCCGATGAGATAGCCGATCGCATCGCGCCCCACTCACCGTCACGCCTTGTCCGCCTTCCCCGCCGCGCTCGCGAACGTCGCGAGCCACTTGTCGACGGCCGATGGCGACCGGTTCTCGTCCTCCGCGCGCTCCTTGCGGCGAATGGCATTGCGCACGACGTGCGCGCCGACGTAGCGGAACGGTTCCGCCGGGAACCGGCCGAGCGGGCCGCGCACGATCGGGCTGCGCGTCCACGCATTGTCGAGGCCGAGCACGAGCGACGACAGGATCTGTCCGCCCATGTAGGTCGGCCCGACACCGTTGCCCGAATAGCCGAAGCCGTAGAACACGTTCGGCGCGCCGTCGAGGCGGCCGAAGAACGGGAAGCCGGTGACGGAGCGGTCCGACGGCCCGTTCCAGCTCGCGGTGACCGGCACGCCCGCGAGCGACGGGAAGAACTCGCGCAGGCTTTGCGTGAGTTGCGCCTCGTACGGCGAGCGCCGGTCGAACACGGGTGCGATGCGGCTGCGCCACGAGAACGTGTTGCCGCCCTTGCCGAGCATCAGACGGCCGTCGGCGGTGGTGCGGTAGTAGTAGACGAAGATGCGCGAATCGAGCACCGACACGCCGTCGACGAGCCCGGTTCGCGCGAGCAGCTCCGGGCATCGCTCGGTGATGACCATGTCGCTCGACACGACCGCGATCGTGCGTTCGAATTGCGGGAAGCGGCTCGCCATCCACGCGTTGATCGCGAACACGAGCGTGCCCGCGCTCACGCTGCCGGACGGCGTGCGCACGACGGCGGGCTGGCCCGGCGTGAAATCGAGCATCGGCGTGCGCTCGTAGATCCGGATGCCCATCGCGAGCGCGACGCGGCGCAGCCCGCGCACGAGCTTGCCGGGATGCACGGTCGCGGCGATCGGCGAGTACACGCCGTCGAGATTGCGCGCGGAACCCGAGCGGCGCGCGACCTCGGCGGCCGGCAGCGGCTCGTAGCTATGCATGCCGCACGCGGCGAGCGCGTCGAGCACCGGCGCGAGCGTGCCGACCTGCGCGCGCGACGTCGCGGTGTACAGCGTGCCGTCGAGCCGCAGTTCGGCGTCGATGTCGTGTGCGCGGCAGAAATCGGCGATGTGCTGCACGGCCGCTTCGGATGCCTTCACGAGCCGGATCGCCTCCGCTTCGCCGAACAGGCGCCGCAGCGTCAGGAATTTCGCGGACCACGTGAGCAGGCAGCCGCCGTTGCGGCCGCTCGCGCCGGCGCCGCACAGGTCGGCCTCGACGATCGCGATGTCGAGCGTCGGGTTCTGCTGCTTCGCCTGGATCGCGGTCCAGAGCCCCGTGAAGCCGCCGCCGACGATGCAGACGTCGGCCTGCGTGGCGCCCTGAAGCGCGGGGGCGAGATCGCCGTCGTTGAACAGCGCTTGTTCGATCCAGAAGGGTCGCATCGAATGTGTCGTCAATAAGGGGCGGGGGCCGTGCCGGGCACGGCGGGAAAGCTGCCCGCCGCGCGGTGAGTTGCGGCGGTGCGGGCCGCGCGCGCAACCGCACGCGGCGGGGTGCATCGCATCGCGTCAGGCGGCCGCTTCGGCGGACACGCGGCGCACGCCCATCGCCCGCAGCGTGTCGGCGATCGCGGCGACGGCGCCCGGAATGCCGGCTTCGCCGAAGTGGCCGATGCAGCCGACCCGGAACGTCTCGACCTCGGTCAACTTGCCCGGATACAGGATGTAGCCGCGCTGCTTGACCTCCTGATAAAACCGCTTGAAGTCGTAGTTCGGATCGTCCGGCGCATGGAACGTGACGATGATCGGCGCCTGGATCGCCGGATCGAGGAACGGCCGGAAGCCGAGCGCGAGCATGCCGTCGATCAGCGCGCGATAGTTGCGCCGATAGCGGCCGCCGCGCGCGGCGAGTCCGCCTTCGTCGACGTATTGCGCGACGGCCGCGTCGAGCGCCGCGACCACGTGCGTCGGCGGCGTGAAGCGCCATTGCGTCGTGCGCTGCATGTAGACCCACTGGTCGTACAGGTCCATCGCGAGCGAGTGGCTGTTGCCTTCGCAGCGTTCGAGCGCGCTGCGCCGCGCGATCACGAAGCCGAGCCCCGGCACGCCTTCGAGGCATTTGCCGGACGCGGCGATCACCGCGTCGAACGGCGTCGTGCGCGCATCGATGTCGATCGCGCCGAACGAGCTCATCGCGTCGACGATCAGCGCGCGCCCGTGCTTCGCGACGACCTGCGCGATGTCGTGCAGCGGGTTCAGCACGCCGGCGCCCGTCTCGCAGTGCACGAGCGCGACGTGCGTGATACCGGCATCCGCGGCGAGCGCGCGGTCGACGTCGGCCGGATCGACGCGGCGATCCTCGCGGTAGTCGATCGTCGTCAGCGTGCGGCCGAGCACGCGGCAGATCTTCGCGATGCGCTGGCAGTACGCGCCGTTGTTCGGCACCAGCACGTGGCCGTCGCGCGGCACGAGCGTGCCGAGCGCCGCTTCGACCGAGAACGTGCCGCTGCCTTGCAGCGGCACGCATTCGTGCGTGCCTTCGCCGTGCACGATCTGCAGCAGGCGTTCGCGCAGCCGCGCGGTGATCGCGTTGAAATCGCCGTCCCACGACCCCCAGTCGCGCAGCATCGCGTCGCGCGTGCGCTCGGAGGTCGTCAGGGGGCCGGGGGTAAGCAGGACAGGCTGGGCGGCGGGCGTCATGGTGTCTCCTTGGTGAAGTCGGGACGTCACGTGAATGCGGTGGAACATCAGTGTCGATGCGGGGTGCGCCAGGCCTGCGTACGGCGCAGCAGGCGGTGCGAGATGCACGCGAACAGCACGCAGGCGCACGACGACGTCGCGAGCACGAGCGTCGCCATCGCGGCGGCCGGGCCCATCTGGCCCGCGTCGTCGAGGTTCAGGATCGCGACCGAGGCGGGCTGCGTGTCCGGCGAGTAGAGGAACGCGACGGCCGAGACCGTCGTCATTCCGTTGACGAACAGGTAGCGCGCGATCAGCAGGATCGCGGGCAGGCACACGGGGACGGTCACGCGCAGGAAGGTCCTGTAGAACGGCACCTTCAGCGATGCGGACACGGCCTCGAACTCGCTGTCGATCTGCCTGAGCGCGGTGACGGCGGTCAGGTGGCTCGACGCGTAGTAGTGCACCACCGTGACGATCGCGAGCAGCCACAGCGACCCGTACAGCCCGTTCAGCGGATTGCCTGGCGCGTTGAACAGGAAGATGTAGCTGATGCCGAGCACGAGTCCCGGCACGCCCATCGGCAGGATCGCGCACAGGCTGAGGAAGCCGCGCAGCCCGCGCGCGCCGCGCGTCTTCTCGATCAGATAGGCGCCGCCGAACACCACGATCGTGCCGCCGATCGCGACGGTCGCGGCCATCCGCAGGCTGTTCCGGTACGCGTCGAAAATGCCGGCCGCGATCAGTCCCATCCGGTAATGCTGCAGCCCGAGGCTCATCTGGTACGGCCAGAACTTCACGAACGACGCGAACACCGAGATGCCGACGACCGCGACGAAGAACGCGCAAACCAGCCCGCAGTAAGCGAGCATCGCGGCATCGAAGCCGCGCGACGGCTTCGGCTGGTACGGCGTCGAGCGCGCGCCGAGCTGCGACTGCTGGCGGCGGCGGATGAAGAAGTCGACGCCGAACGCGACCAGCGCGGGGCACAGCAGCATCAGGCTCACGACCGCGCTGCGATTGAAATCCTGCAGGCCGATGATCAGCTTGTAGATGTCGGTCGACAGCACGTTGTACGAGCCGCCGATCACGACCGGCACGCCGAAGTCGTTGATGCACATCGTGAACGCCACCATCGTCGCGCTGATCAGCCCGTACTTGGCGCCGGGCAGCGTGATCGTGAAGAACCTGCGCAGGCGGCCCGTGCCCATCGCGTCGGCGGCCTCGTAGAGCCGGCCGTCGGCGAGCGACAGCGCTGTGACGAGGATCATCAGCACGTGCGGGAACGATGCGTACACCATGCTCAGCACGATGCCCGGCAGCCCGTAGATCGAATGGCCGTGCAGCAGCGGCTTCAGCAGCCCCGCGTTGCCGAACCAGTAGATGAACGACACCGCGGACAGCAGCGTCGGCGCGAGCAGCGGCAGCAGCGCGATCGTGCGCGCCGCGTTCTTCAGCGGCATGCACGAGCGCGTCAGCGCATACGCGAACGTGAACGCCATCGGCACGACGATCGACGTGACGAGCGCGCCGACCGTCAGCGAATGCAGCATCGAGCGCAGCACGCCGCTGTCCTCGAGATACGCGACGAAGTTGTGCGCGCCGACGAAACGCCCGTCCGCATCGACGAAGCACTTCTGCACGACGAGCGCGAGCGGCAGCAGCAGGAACAGCGACATCAGCGCGGCCATCGCGACGAGCGCGAGCTGCGCGACGCGATCGTGCCAGTGCGTGATCTGCCGCACGTCGGCGGGGGCGGAGGCGCCGCGGCGGCGCTCGGTCAGGACGGCGCTCATTGCAGTCGCTCCTTCGCGCACGGGAACACGCGGACATGCTCGCGATCGAGCGCGAGGTCGATGCGCGCGCCGGCCTGCACGCCGGTGCGGTCGACGTCGTGATACGACAGGTCGGCGACGATCTCCTGGCCGTCGAGCCCGTCGATCCGGAAGCTCACGCGGCAGAACGCGCCGAGGAATTCGAGTTTCTCGACGCGGCCGGCCAGCAGGTTGTCGGCCGTTTCGCCCGGCACGCGAATGCGCAGGTCCTCGGGCCGCACGTAGACCGAGACCGCCGCGCCCGGCGCGGGGCGTGCCGCGCCGTGGCGGCAGTCGAGGCCGACCGTGCCCGCGCGCAGCGTGCCGTCCCGCGCGACTTCGGCGGGAATCGTGTTGACGCGGCCGATGAAGTCCGCGACGAACGGCGAGGCGGGCTGCCGGTAGATCTCGAGCGGCGTGCCGATCTGCTCGATCACGCCGTGGTTCATCACGACGATGCGGTCGGCCATCGACAGCGCTTCCTCCTGGTCGTGCGTGACCATGATGGTCGTCACGCCGAGCCGCTGCTGCAGCGCGCGGATTTCCTGGCGCAGCCGCACGCGCACGCGCGCGTCGAGCGCCGACAGCGGTTCGTCGAGCAGCAGCAGGCCGGGCGACGTCGCGAGCGCGCGCGCCAGCGCGATGCGCTGCTGCTGGCCGCCGGACAGCTGGCCCGGATGCTTGCGATGGCTGTCGGGCAGGCCGACCAGCGCGAGCAGCGTGTGCACGCGCTCGTGGATCGCGTCGCGCTTCATCTTCCGGTTCACGAGCCCGTATGCGACGTTGTCGTATACGGTGAGGTTCGGGAACAGCGCGTACGACTGGAACACGATGCCGTAGTCGCGCAGTTGCGGCGGCAGCCGCGAGATGTCGCGGCCGTCCTGCATGATCCGGCCGGCGTTCTGCGTCTCGAGCCCCGCGATGATCCGCAGCAGCGTGGTTTTCCCGCAGCCGGACGGCCCGAGGAAACAGATCATCTCGCCCTTCATCACGCTCAGGTCGATGTCGGTCAGGACCTGCGTGTCGTTGTACCGCTTCTCGATGCGTTCTACGCTCAGATAAGGTGCCATGCGCGCCTCCATGGTGGGGCGGCCCGGGGGCCGGATTCGACGACGGGAAGGGTGGCGCGGGGTGCGGCCCCGCTGCCGGTCGCGGCGTTACTGCTGCGTTTTCGCGCCGTAGCGCTTCTGCCACGTATCGAGGATCGACTGGCGATTCTTCGCCGACCACACGAAGTCGTTCTTCACGAGCAGGTCCGCGTAGTTGTCGGGGATGCCGGCCAGCTTCCGTGCGACGCCCGGATACGCGACGATCGCCCACCAGCGCGCGGTGATCTGGTTCGCGTCCTTGCTGGCCATGAAGTCGGCGAGCTTCTTCGCGGCGTCGGGCTGCTTCGTCGTCTTCATGATCGCCGTGCCTTCCATGTCCCAGCCGAGCCCTTCCTTCGGGAACACGAGATCGATCGGCGCGCCCTGCGACTGCAGTTCGTGGCCGCGGAACTCGAACGAGATGCCGATCGGGAATTCGCCGGTGCCGGCGAGCGTGCACGGCTTCGAGCCCGAGTGCACGTACTGCGCGACGTTGCGGTCGAGCGCGTCCATGAATTTCCAGCCGCGATCGTCGCCGAAGGTCTGCAGCCAGGCGGTCACGTCGAGGTAGCCGGTGCCCGACGAAACCGGGCTCGGCATCACGATCGCGCCTTTATAGACGGGCTTCGTCAGGTCTTCCCACGACGTCGGCTTCGGGATGTTCTTCGCCTGCGCGGCGACGCGGTTGTAGCAGATCGTCGCGCCCCACACGTCCATGCCGACCCAGTGCGGCGGCGTGCTTGCGTCGCTGTACTTGCGCGTGAGCTGGTCGAAGCCCTTCGGCGTGTACGGCATCAGCATGCCCTGCAGGTCGAGCAACGTGAGGCTCGACGCGGCGAGGCCGAGCACGACGTCCGCGCGCGGGTTGTTCTTTTCCGCGAGCAGCTTCGCTGTGACCGAGCCGGTCGAGTCGCGTACCCAGCGGATCTCGATATCGGGGTTCGCTTTCTCGAATGCGTCCTTGTAGGGCTTCATCGCCTCGTCTTCCAGCGCGGTGTAGACGAGCAGCGACGTCCTGGCGTGCGCCGCCTGCGCGGCGCCGAGCGCGACCGCGGCGGCCAGCGCGAGGCGGGCCGCGCCTGCCGCCCATGCATTCAAACGCGTGTTTACCGGCACTTCGTTCATCTTCAGACCCCTTGACTGTGGCGCCGCGGCACACGGCGGATGAGTGGAGACCAGCCCTCTTGATGCACCGTTGTTTTGCTTTCTGTTCTCTGCATGTTGTTGACAATCTACAAATCATCCATTTTAATGTCAAGCATGGAAAACACCTCCCTTCGGCGCGGCGCGAGCGCCGACGGCTCTACCCTTCGAACCGAAAGGAATGAACGTCATGACTGAAACGCCTGTATCCGTGGAAGTGAACGGCCGCCGCTACAACTGGATGAGCCGGCCCGTGGTGGTCGTCTGCGTCGACGGCTGCGCTTACGAATATCTGGAAGAAGCCGCCGAGGCCGGCGTCGCGCCGTTCCTGCGCACGCTGCTGAAGCCCGGCACGGCGCTCAAGGGCGAGTGCGTGGTGCCGAGCTTCACGAACCCGAACAACCTGTCGATCGTGACCGGCGTGCCGCCGGCCGTGCACGGGATCAGCGGCAACTACTTCTACGATCGCGACACCGGCGCCGAGGTGCTGATGAACGATCCGAAGTACCTGGTCGCGCCCACGGTGCTCGCGACCTTCGCCGAACAGGGCGCGCGCGTCGCGGTCGTCACCGCGAAGGACAAGCTGCGCCGCCTGCTCGGCAAGGGGCTGAAGGGCATCTGCTTCTCGTCGGAAAAGGCCGACGAGGCGAGCCTCGAGGAAAACGGCATCGACAACGTGCTCGAACTGGTCGGCAAGCCGGTGCCGAGCGTGTACAGCGCGGACCTGTCCGAGTTCGTGTTCGCGGCCGGCGTGCGCCTGCTCGAGACGCGCCCGATCGACCTGATGTACCTGTCGACCACCGACTACGTGCAGCACAAGTGCGCGCCCGGCACGCCCGGCGCGAACGCGTTCTACGCGATGATGGACGCGTACCTGAAGCGCCTCGACGAACTCGGCGCGATCGTCGCGATCACGGCCGACCACGGGATGAACGCGAAGCACGACGACGAGACCGGCGAGCCGAACGTGATCTACCTGCAGGAGCTGTTCGACGAGTGGCTCGGCCACGACGCCGCGCGCGTGATCCTGCCGATCACCGATCCGTACGTCGTGCACCACGGCGCGCTCGGCTCGTTCGCGACCGTCTACGTGCCGGCGTCGGCCGATGCCGACGCGCTGCGTGCGCGCCTCGCTGCGGTGGACGGCATCGAGGTCGTGCTGACGGGCGCCGAAGGCTGCGCGCGTTTCGAGCTGCCGCCCGCGCGGATGGGCGACCTGATCGTGATCTCGAAGCAGGACGTCGTGCTCGGCACGCGCCGCATCAAGCACGACCTGTCGGGTCTCGACGTGCCGTTGCGCTCGCACGGCGGCATCTCCGAGCAGATCGTGCCGCTGATCTTCAGCAAGCCGGTCGCGACCGACGTCGCGGGCCGCGCGCGGCTGCGCAACTTCGACATCATCGACATCGCGCTCAACCATCTGCAGTGATGCGCACGCATCCGCAAGGGGACACACTCATGAACGCCATTGCAGCATCGACGGACGCCCGCGAGATTCGTCGCGAAGCACTGCGAATCGACGGCGAACGGATTCATCGGGACGCGGTGATCGACGTGCGCAACCCGTACGACGGCACGCTGGTCGGCACCGTGCCGAAGGCGACGCTGGACGACGTGCGGCGCGCGTTCGCGGTTGCACGCGCCTACCGGCCGACGCTCACCCGACACGATCGCGCGGCGATCCTGCGCCGCGCGGCCGACATCGTGCGCGCGCGCACCGCCGAGATCGCGGCGGTGATCACGGCCGAGGCCGGCCTGTGCATCAAGGATTCGACCTACGAAGCGGGCCGCGTTGCCGACGTGCTGACGTTCGGCGCCGGCGAAGTGCTGAAGGACGACGGGCAGATCTTCTCGTGCGACCTGACGCCGCATGGCAAGAAGCGCCGCGTGTACACGCAGCGCGACCCGTTGCTCGGCGTGATTTCCGCGATCACGCCGTTCAACCATCCGATGAACCAGGTCGCGCACAAGATCGTGCCGTCGGTGGCGACCAACAACCGGATCGTCGTGAAGCCGTCGGAGAAGGTGCCGCTGTCGTGCTGCCTGTTCGCGGACATCCTGTACGAAGCGGGCCTGCCGCCGCAGATGCTGCAGGTCGTCACCGGCGATCCGAGGGAGATC
>NZ_JPGL01000048.1 GCF_000732615.1 Burkholderia paludis | reverse complement strand
CGATCCAGCATCTGGCCGGCATGAAGGATTCGAAGGTGATCGTCGCGATCAACAAGGATCCGGAAGCGCCGATCTTCGGCGTGGCCGACTACGGCCTCGTCGGCGATCTGTTCGCGACGGTCCCCGAACTCCACGCCGAACTCGGCTGACGGCGTCCCCGGCCGCGACGCCCTCGCGCCGCCCATTCAACCGACCGCATCCGGGCGTGAACCATGACCCTGACGTCGAGCGACGTGTTGCTGTTCCTGACGGGCCTGCTGACACTGTTCTGTCCGCCCGTCGCGATCCCGATGTACGCGGCGGTCACCGGGCACTTTCCGGACGCGACCCAGCGGCAGATCGCGTTCCGGCTGTTCGCGTGGATCGCGACGCTGATGGTCGGCGCGGTGTGGGGCGGGCAGTTCCTGCTGCGCGTGCTCGGCCTGACGCTCGGCGCGTTGACGTTGACCGGCGGCGTCGTGCTTTGCCTGTGGTCGATCCCGATGATGCGCGGCATCGCGAACGACGAGCGCAGCAGCGGCGACACGCGGCTCGAGTATGCGCAATGGCGCAACTACATCGCGGTGCCGCTGATTTTCCCGCTGTCGATCGGGAGCGCGGTGATGTCGCTCGTGATCACGACCGCGACGCGCTTCCACTCGCCAGCCGACCTGCTGGCGCTGAGTGCGGCCTGCGTGCTGCACGCGGGCGTGATCGGGCTCACGTATGCGTGTTCGGCGTCGTGGTGCCGCCGGCTCGGCGAGATCGGCCGAACGCTGGTCGAGCGGCTGTCCGGCATCGTGCTGACCGCGATCGCGTTCCAGATGCTCGCGCAAGGCGTTCGCGAGCTGCTGCCGGGGCTCGCGCACTGACGCCGTCGGCCGGCGAACGATCCTGAAACCTGTCCTGAAGAACGGAGACCTCATGAAAACAGTAGGCATGTATCTCGTCGACCTGCTCGCGGCGCACGGCGTCGACACGGTGTTCGGCATACCCGGCGTCCATACCATCGAGCTGTATCGCGGGCTGGCCGGCAGCGCGCTGCGCCACGTGAGCGCGCGCCACGAGCAGGGCCTCGGTTTCATGGCGGACGGCTATGCGCGCGCGACCGGCAAGCCCGGCGTGTGTTTCGTGATCACCGGGCCCGGCATGACGAACATCGCGACGTCGATGGCGCAGGCGTATGCGGATTCGATTCCGATGCTGGTGATCTCGAGCGTGAATGCGTCCGGCGACATCGGCTCGGGCAACGGCCATCTGCACGAATTGCCGGACCAGCACGCGTTTGCGGAGAACGTCGCCGCGTTCAGCTACACGGTGCCGTGCGCCGCTGCGTTGCCGCAGGCGATCGCACGCGCCTTCGCCGTGTTTTCCGGCGGCCGCCCGCGGCCCGTGCACCTCCAGATTCCGCTCGACGTGCTCGCGGCGCCGGCCGATGCGCTGCCGCGCGTGCCGGCTGCGCCGCCGCGCATCGCTCCCGGCCCGGCGCGCGCCGACGGCGTCGATGCCTTCCGCGCGATGGCGTCCGCCGCGCGTGCGCCGCTGATCCTCGCGGGCGGCGGTGCGCTCGACGCGGTCGACGAGGTGCGCTGGCTCGCGGAAACGCTCGACGCGCCGGTCGTGATGACGATCAACGGGCGCGGCGTGCTGCCGCCCGCGCATCCGCTCGGCGTCGCGTGGTCGGCGTCGAGCGACGCGGTGCGCGCGCTGATGCGCGCCAGCGACCTGATTGTCGCGCTCGGCACCGAGCTGGGCCCGACCGACTACGACCTCTACGCGACGCGCAGCTTCGCGATGCCCGCGCCGCTCGTGCGGATCGATGTCGACCCGCAGCAGCTGTGCCGAAACGCGGTGCCCGCGCTGCCGCTGCTCGGCGACGTCGGCGAAACCGTGCGCGCGCTCCGGCGCATCTGGCCGGCCGATGCGCGCGCGCCCGGCGCCGGCGTCGAGCGCGCGGCGCGGTGCCGCGCGGCGGCGCGGCAGGAACTGAACGACGAGATGCGGCGCGATCTCGCGCTGCTCGACAGCGTGCGCGACGCGTTGCCCGATGCGGCGATCGTCGGCGATTCGACGCGCCTCGTCTACGCGGGCAACGTCGGGTTCGCCGCGCCGCGCCCGCGCAGCTGGTTCAACGCCTCGGTGGGATTCGGCTCGCTCGGCTACGGGCTGCCGGCCGCCGTGGGCGCAAGCCTCGGCGACGCGTCGCGGCCGGTCGTCTGCCTGGCCGGCGACGGCGGGTTCCAGTACACGCTCGCGGAACTCGGCACCGCGGTGCAGCATCGCGCACGCGTGATCGTCGTGCTGCTGAACAACGGCGGCTATGGGGAGATCAAGCGCGCGATGGTCGACGGCGGCGTCGAGCCGGTCGGCGTGGACCTGCACACGCCGGATTTCGTCGCGATCGCGCGGGCTTACGGATGGGGCGCGCAGCGCGTCGACGAAGGCGACTCGCTGGCCTCGGCGCTGAACGAAGCGGCGGCGCACGATGCGCCGTACCTGATCGAGATTCGCGCCGACTGAAAACGCTGACGGCCTCGCATCGCGAGGCCGTCGCGGCCGCCGTCGCCCGCGCGGCGGCGCGGGCAGGTGTTACGCGCGCTTGCGGGCCGCCTTCGGCGGCGGCAGGAACGTGCCGACGACCCGCAGGCAGCCCGCCAGCGCGTCTTCCGCGGTGAACGACGTGGGATCGCGCGCCAGCTCCAGCCAGAAGCCGTCGATCACGGCCGTCAGCGTCAATGCGGCGAGATCGCTGTCGACGGTGCCGCCGCGCACTTCCGCGATCTGGTCGAACAGCTTCTTCAGCGCTTGCCGGTAGCCGCTGTACAGCTCCTTGTGCGCCTTGCGGATCACCGGGTCGCTGTGCGCGACGCTCCAGAAGCCGAGCCAGACCTTCACGTTCTTCGGGGCGAACACCGGCGTGGCGAAACAGACCTTGATGATCGCGTCGAGCTTTTCCTCGGGGCCCGTCGCGTTCGCGGCCGCCGCCCGCGATACGTCGAGCAGGTCGGTCGCGAGCCGCTTGTAGGTCTGCGCCATCAGCTCGTCTTTCGACTGGAAGTGATGATTGATCAGCCCGCGCGACACCTTCGCTTCCTCGCAGATGCGGTCGATGGTGGTCTCGGAATAGCTGTAGCGCGCGATGCAGCGCATCGTCGCGTCGATGATCGATTGCTGGCGCACCGCGGGCGTTTCTCGGATGCCGCGGCTGCGTGTCTGAACCGGTGCGGTGCCAGGAGTCTTTTTCACGTGATGACCTTACGGAATCGTCAGGGCACCGATTATAGGGGAGTGCCGGACGCTTGTTCAATTGCACCGTCGATCTTGCCGCGACACCCGCGAAAACCCTCGGGCCGGTTTTTATTGAAACTGTTGAACCATCGTTCAACATAGCCTATAGTCGATCCCGCATGAGGTTGGTCGGCCATTCAACAAGGTGCCGCGTTCCTGCACGGGGCGGGCATGAGGATTCGACACGGGAGACAGCATGTTGGCGCGGGTGGAGAGCGTGAAATCGGCGGTCGAGGAGCGGGTGCGGGTGCTGGACCTGCACAAGCGGTTCGGCGAGCTGGAAGTGTTGAAGGGCGTATCGCTGAGTGCGCGCGAAGGCGAGGTGATCTCGCTGATCGGCGCGAGCGGATCGGGCAAGAGCACGCTGCTTCGCTGCATCAACCTGCTGGAGACGCCGAGCCGGGGGCGTATCGTCGTCGACGGCGAGGAGATCGGGCTGAGCGTGGACCGCAAGGGGCGCACCGTCCCGACCGATCCGCGCCAGGTCGAGCGGATCCGCACGCGGCTCGGCATGGTGTTCCAGGGCTTCAACCTGTGGGCGCATCGCACGGTGCTCGAGAACGTGATCGAGATGCCCGTGCACGTGCTGCGCGAGCCGCGCGCCGAGGCGGTCGCGCGCGCCGAGCAGCTGCTCGAGCGCGTCGGCCTCGCCGACAAGCGCAACGTCTATCCGGCCTTCCTGTCCGGCGGCCAGCAGCAGCGGGTCGCGATCGCGCGGGCGCTGGCGATGCGGCCGAAGGTCATGCTGTTCGACGAGCCGACTTCCGCGCTCGATCCCGAGCGTGTCGGCGAAGTGCTGAAGGTGATTCGCGATCTCGCCTGCGAGGGCCGCACGATGATTCTCGTCACGCACGAGATGGCCTTCGCGCGCGACGTGTCGAACAAGGTGCTGTTCCTGCACCAGGGGCGCGTCGAGGAGAGCGGCACGCCGGCCGAGATCTTCGATGCGCCGCAAAGCGAACGCTGCCGCCAGTTCGTCAACGCACACCGGCAACACCACTGAATCGCGGGCGCGGCCCGCGAGCGCGCGGGCCGTGCCGATCCCCGTCTTTCCCTGCAAGGAGTCCGACCATGAAACGCGTCGTTCGCAGTCTGCTGTGCCTGTTCAGTCTCGTCGCCGCGGCGCTCGCGCCGCTGGGGTCCGCGCATGCGTCGTCGGGCGTGCTGCGCTTCGGTGTTGCCGCCGAGCCGTATCCGCCGTTCCTGATGAAAAGCCCGACGGGGCAGTGGAGCGGCTTCGAGGCCGACCTGATCCGGGCGCTGTGCGACCAGATGAAGGCCCGGTGCGAGATCAAGGAGGTGTCGTGGGACGGCATCATCCCGGCGTTGCTCGGCGACAAGATCGACGTGATCTTCAACTCGATGTCGATCACGCCGGAGCGCGAGAAGGTGATCGCGTTCTCGCGGCCGTACTACGAGACGCCGGCCACCTTCGTCGCCGCGAAGAACGCGAAGCTCACGCTGACGCCCGACGGCCTGAAGGGGAAGGTGATCGGCGTGCAGGGTTCGACCGCGAACGCCGAGTTCGTCAAGGCGGCCTACGGCAAGAGCGCGACGGTGCGCCTGTACAACACGCAGGACGACTGCAATGCCGACCTCGTCGCGGGCCGGATCGACGCGACGTATCTCGACCAGCTCGGCATTCTCGATTTCCTGAAGTCGAAGGACGGCGCGGCGTTCGAGCTGAAGGGCCCCGGCAGCGTGAAGATGGATCCGGCGATCTTCGGCAACGGCGTCGGCGCGGGCCTGCGCAAGACCGATGCGCCGCTGAAGCGGCAGATGGACCAGGCGCTCGAACAGCTGCATGCATCGGGCAAGTATGCGCAGATCGCGAAGAAGTATTTCCCGATCGATCTCTGGCCGCACTGAGCGCGCCGATACGGGCTTCGGGCACACCGGCGGACGCACGGACGAGGAGGCGGGATGGACGGTTGGGGATGGGTGAGCTACCTGGGCATGGACCCGGACGGCTGGGGCGTCGCATTGCTGCAGGGCGCGGGCGTGACGCTCGAGATTTCGCTCGGCGCGTTCGTCGTCGGCATCCTGCTCGGGCTGCTGGGCGCGGCCGCGAAGCTGTCCGGCGTGCGCGCGCTGGAACGGATCGCACAGGCTTACACGACCGTATGCCGCGCGGTGCCTGAACTGCTGCTGATCCTGCTGCTCTATTACGCGGGCACCGACGCGATCAACCTGCTGATGACGGCGGTCGGCGCCGGGCCCGTCACGGTCAACGGGTTCGCGGCCGCGGTGATCGTGCTCGGCATCGTGCAGGGCGCGTACGCGGCGGAAATCATCCGCGGCGCGATCCTTGCGATCCCGTACGGGCAGATCGAGGCCGGCCGCGCGTTCGGCGCGCGGCCGTCGCTCGTGTTCCGGCGCGTCACGCTGCCGGCGATGGCGCCGTACGCGCTGGCGGGCTTCGCGAACCTGTGGCTGATCCTCGTGAAGGACAGCGCGCTGATCAGCGTGGTCGGCTACAGCGAACTGCTCTACACGGCGAAGCAGGCGGCCGGCTCGACGCGCGAATACATGCACTACTACCTGATGGTGGCCGCTGTGTATTTCGCGATCACCTGGCTGTCGGGGCAGCTGTTCCGCGAGGTCGAGCGCCGCTTCGGGCGCTGGATGCCCGCGTCGTGAGCCGCGCCGCGCGCGCCCGCGCACCTTCCCATCGAACCGGACCAATGTCATGGATCTGAGCGTACTGTCCTCCTACGGGTCGTTGCTGCTGCTCGGCGTGCTGACCACCGTCAAGCTGCTGCTCATCTCGGCCGTCTTCGGTTTCGGGCTCGCGATCGTCGTCGCATTCGCGCGGCTGTCGCGCAACCCGTTCGTCGCGCACGCGAGCCGGGGCTTCACCGAGGTGATCCGCGGCACGCCGCTGCTCGTGCAGATCTACCTGATCTACTATGGCGTCGGCTCGCTGTTCGCGGGCTGGCCGGCGCTGCGCGACAGCGTGCTGTGGCCGTTCCTGCGCGACGGCTTCTGGTACGTCGCGTTCGCGCTCGCGATCAGCGTCGGCGCGTATGTCGGCGAAGTGCTGCGCGCGGGCCTGCGCGGCGTGCCGAAGGGCGAGATCGAGGCCGCGCGCGCGATGGGGATGCGCCCGTCGATGATTGCGCGCCGCGTGTGGCTGCCGCGCGCGATCCAGATCCTGCTGCCGACGCTGGCCGGCGAGACCGTGATGCTGCTGAAATCGACCGCGCTCGCGTCGACGGTCGCGGTGATGGACGTGCTCGGCGCCGCGAACTACATCCGCGCGCAGACGCTGCGAACCTATGAACCGCTGCTGGCGATCGCGCTAATCTACGTCGTGCTCGCATTCGCGATCGAGCGCGCGTTCGGCCGGCTCGAGCGGCGCGTGCCCGTGCGCATGCCGCGCTGAACGAACCCACTGACGGCGCGGCGGCCGGCCGCCGCGCGATGGAGGATGCATGAACTATTCGAAGCTGGTCGATCGTCTGCAGGGCAAGCGCACGCGCGCCTGGGACATTCACTACGCGGCGCAGCAGGCGGTGGCCGCCGGCGAGCCGGCGATCATCCTGAGCGTCGGCGATCCCGATTTCGCGACGCCCGACGTGATCGTCGATCGCGCGGTCGCCGCGCTGCGCGAAGGCGACACGCACTACAGCGCGGTGCGCGGCCGCGTCGAGCTGCGCACGGCGATCGCCCGCGAGCATGCGGCCGTAGCGGGGCAGGCGGTTGGCGCGGAGCACGTGATCGTGACGGCCGGCGCGCAGAACGCGCTGTTCGCGATGGCGCTGTGCCTGTGCGAAGCGGGCGACGAAGTGATCGTGCCGGAGCCGATGTACCTCACGTACGAGGCGACCGTGCGCGCGTCGGGCGCGACGCTCGTGCCGGTGCCGGTCGATGCGTCGCGCGGCTTTCATCTCGATTGCGACGCGCTCGAAGCGGCCGTCACGCCGCGCACGAAGGCGATCTTCTTCGCGACGCCGTGCAACCCCACCGGCGTCGTGACGCCGCGTGCGGACCTCGAACGGATCGCGCGGCTCGCGTGCGAGCACGACCTGTGGGTCGTGTCCGACGAGGTGTACGCGGCGCTGACGTTCGAGCGCGAGATGGTCAGCATCGCGGCGCTGCCGGGGATGGCCGAGCGCACGGTGACGATCGGCAGCCTGTCGAAATCGCATGCGATGCCGGGCTGGCGGGTCGGCTGGGCGATCGGCCCGACCGAACTGATCGAGCATGCGGAGCGGCTCGCGCTGTGCATGCTGTACGGGCTGCCGGGCTTCATCCAGCAGGCGGCCGTCACCGCGCTCGACAACCGGGCCGCGATCGTCGCGGACATGCGCGAACTCTACCGGCGCCGCCGCGACCTTGCGCATGCCCGCCTGCGCGACGTGCCGGGCCTGCGCTGCCTGCTGCCGGAGGCGGGGATGTTCATGATGGTCGACGTGCGCGGCACGGGGCTCGACGCCCATGCGTTCACGTGGGGGCTGTTCCGCGCGAAGCAGGTCGCGCTGCTCGACGCCAGCGCTTTCGGCGATACGGCGGCGGGCTTCGTGCGCTTCGGTTTCGTCGTCGACGATGCGCAGCTGGCCGAGGCGTGCGAGCGCATCGCGTCGTTCGTCGCCGGTCTCGATGCGGGAGCGCATGCATCGATTCCGCTGGAGACGGGGCGATGATCGAGGCGTTGACCTGGCCGGTGCCGGGCGACGGTGGGCAGCCGCTCGAGATCCGTGCGTGGCGGCTGTCGGGCGGCGACGGGCCGCGGGTGTACCTGCAGGCCGGCGTGCACGCGGACGAGATCGCGGGCATGCTCGTGCTGCACCGGCTGTTGCCGCAACTGGCGGCGGCGCACGATCGCGGCGTGTTGCGCGGCACCGTGACGGTCGTGCCGCAAGCCAACCCGCTCGGGCTCGCGCAATTCCGGCAGGGGCGGCTGCTCGGCCGCTTCCATGAAACGACGCACCGCAATTTCAACCGGCATTTCCACGAATCGGCCGCGCTGCGCTCGCCCGCGACGACGTTCGCGGCGTGGCAGCGCACGATGCTTGCCGCCGCGTGCAACGCCGATATCGTGCTCGACCTGCATACCGATTCCGAGGCGCTGCCGTACCTGTACCTGCATCGCGACCTGTGGCCGGCCGGCCGCGACCTCGCGGCGGCGCTGGGCGCCGACGTCGCGATCCTGTGGGACGAGGACGACGACGGCGCGTTCGAAGGCGCCGTCGCCGCGCACTGGGCGCGCGACGGCGGGCTGCGCGGCCGGCTTGTCGCGACGGTCGAACTGCGCGGGCAGTCGGACGTGTCGGACGCGCTCGCCGGGTGCGATGCCGACGGCATGCTCGCGTTCCTGCGCGGCCGCGGCGTGATCGCGGAGTCGCCCGGCGTGCGCGACTGGCACGGCGAGGCCGTCCCGATCGCCCACATGGAGACGGTGCTCGCGCCCGTGTCGGGCGTGCTCGTCTACGAACGCGAACTCGGGGCGACGGTCGAGGCTGGCGAGCGCGTCGCGCGGATCGTCGCGCATCCGGGCGTGCCGTCCAGCGAATACGTGCTCGTTGCGCCGCAGGCCGGGCGTATCGTCACGCGCAATCGCGAGCGGCTCGTCGCGCAGGGCGACGTCGCGCTGAAGCTCACGGGTTCGCGGCCGTCGGCCGGCTGGTCGGGCGGCGCGCTCGATCCGTAAGCGACAACGCAGGCCCGTGCGTCGCATCGGGGTTTTCCGCAGCGGGGCGCCAATACGGATCGATTCGCGGGATAATGCGCAAACGTTTTGCGGGTATTTAAAAAACCGGATAAACGAAATATAAATAAAAAGATGAATATCCGTTGGCCTGTCGATCCCGTCAGCGCCGCAGCCGCTCTGGACAAGACGCCCGGAGGTTAACGGACGATCCGGTAAAAACTTTAGGGTTTTCCGGGGAAATTTGTTATTTCAATTTATTCGGTGATCGATTGATTAACGGTCATCGGACAGTCATACACCATCCCCGATAATTCGGCGCTCACATTCTTTCAATCGGCCAAACGGCGGTCGAATCCGGATCGCTGCGGGGAGCTGTACTCATGACCATCCGTCATCGCATTACGCTGCTAGTCGTCCTGACGTTCTTCGCGCTGTCCGCGATCGGCATCTATGCCGTGTACCAGACGCGCAAGAGCGCGTCCGAGGTGCGCCAGGTCACCCAGGGAATCGTGCCGAGCGCGCTCGCGTCGGCGGATCTCGTCGCCGATGTGAAGAACATCCAGATCGCGACGATGACGCTCGTCTACGCGCCCGACGCGAATACCGCCGCGCAGGCGCGCGACGAACTGAAGGCGAAGCAGGCCGCGCTGCGCGCCGCGCTCGACGTGCAGGCGAAATCGGCGGTCGGCCAGGCGCAGGTCGGGCTGGTCACGCAGGCGAAGGAAAGCGCGACGAACTACTTCGCGGCGATCGACGACACCGTGAAGATGAAGGCGGACGGCAAGGCCGAGATGGCGCAGGCCTACCTGTTCGCGAACGTCGCGCAATATCGCGACGAGCTCGAAAGCATCGTCGATACGCTGCGCGTCGAGAAGAACCGCCAGAAGGACGACGCGATCAACGCGCTGAACGGGATGCTCGCAACGACGGCGACCGCGATCGCGGGCGTCGCCGGCACGGTGATCGTGCTGCTGACCGCGCTCGGCCTGCTGCTGTATCGCCAGATCACGCGCCCGCTGATCGGCATGCAGACGGCGATGAGCGAGATCGCGACGAGCCAGGACTTCACGCGGCGCGTGCCGGTCGGGCGGATGGATGAAATCGGCCATTCGATCGTCGCGTTCAACGGGATGATCGAGAAGATCCAGGAGAACTCGGCGCAGCTCAAGCAGAAGACCGCCGACATCCAGGCGATGCTGCAGAACATGCAGCAGGGGATCCTGACCGTGGTGGACGGCGGCGTCGTGCATGCCGAGTATTCCGCATACCTCGAAACCATCTTCGAGACGGGCGACATCGCCGGCCGCGACCTGATGGCGCTCGTGTTCGACGATTCGGACATCGGCGCCGACGCGCGCTCGCAGGTCGACGCGGCGGTGCACGCCTGCCTCGGCGAAGACAGCATGAACTTCGAGTTCAACGAGCACCTGCTGGTCAACGACGTCGCGAAGCGCATGCCGGACGGCCGCGAGAAGTGGCTCGACCTGAGCTGGTCGGCGATCACCGACGAGACCGACACGGTCGTCCGCCTGATGCTGTGCGTGCGCGACGTGACCGAGATTCGCGAGCTGACCGCGCAGGCCGGCGAGCAGCAGCGCCGCCTGGAGATGATCGGCGAGATCCTGTCGATCAGCCAGGACAAGTTCCACGATTTCGTGCACAGCGCGAAGGGCTTCCTCAGCGAGAACGAGCGGATGATCCGCCAGCACGAGCGCGCCGATCACTCGATCGTCGCGGCGCTGTTCCGCAACATGCACACGATCAAGGGCAATGCGCGCACGTACAGCCTCCAGCATCTGACGAACATCGTCCACGAAGCGGAGCAGGCGTACGACTCGCTGCGCCGCGCGGACGGCGGCCCCGAGTGGAACCGCGACGCGCTGATGGACGACCTGGCCCGCGTGCGCGAGGCGGTCGAGCACTACGCGACGATCAACGCGGTCACGCTCGGCCGCAGCGGCGAGCCGGCGCCGGGCGGCGCGGACTTCCTGATGGTCGAGCGCGCGCACATCAGCGAGAGCCTGCGCGTGCTCGACGGCGCCGATCCCGCGAACGCGGCCGACTGGCACGCGGCGCGCGACGCGGTGCGCCGCATGCTGAGCCAGCTCGGCACGCAGGGTATCGGCGATGCGCTCGGCGGCGTGATCGAGTCGCTGCCGTCGCTCGCGGCGGAACTCGGCAAGCCGGCGCCCGTCGTGCACATCGACAGCCACGGCCATCGCGTGCGCAGCGAAATCGCCGCGACGCTGAAGAACGTGTTCATGCACCTGCTGCGCAATTCGATCGACCACGGGATCGAGTCGTCCGACGAGCGGCGCGCGGCCGGCAAGGCGGCGTCCGGCACGATCGACATCGCGGTCGGCGTGGGCGGCGGCGAGCTGTGGTTCGTGCTGGGCGACGACGGCCGCGGCCTCGCGCTCGACCGGATTCGCGGCATCGCGCGCGAGCGCGGCTGGATCGAAGCCGGCCAGGATGCGGCGCTGTCCGACGACGAGGTGGCCGAGCTGATCTTCCGGCCGGGCTTCTCGACCGCGAACGTCGTCACCGAAGTGTCGGGGCGCGGCGTCGGCATGGACGCGGTGCGCAACTTCCTGAAGCGCGACGGCGGCGATATCGCGCTGCGCTTTACCGACGATCGCGTCGGCGCGCCGTATCGCGCGTTCGAAACGATCGTGTCGCTGCCGGCACGCTTCGCGGCGGACGGCGTCGTGCACGGCGCCGCGCACGAGCGTGCGCGCAGCGCGGATATCGACGCGACGGAGTGATGCGGTGATGGTGCAGGGTTGGATGATCGAAGGGGCCGCCGCGCTGGCGGTCGGTGTAGCGGTCGCGGGCGTCGCGGCGATCGTGTTTCGCATGATGCGCAAGCGGCTCGTCGCGGCGCTGACGCACGATGCGCACGCGTTGCGCGGCGCGCTCGACGCGGCCGGCGCGCGGGCCGAGCAGGCGGCCGCCGCGCATGCGGAGGCGGCCGATGCGTGGGCGCAGCGCGAGGCGCAGCTCGAGGACGCGCTGGCGCGCGAGACGTCCGAGGCCGGCGTGCAGCGCGACGCGCTGCAGGCGCTGTCGGCCGACCGCGCGGCGCTCGCGCAGCAGGCGCTGAAGATCGCCGACGAAGCCGCGCGCCTGCGCGGGCTCGCCGGCACTTTCGAGCGCTGGCATGAGCAGATGATTTCACTGACCACGCAGAACCAGGACATGCGCGCGAAGAACCTGGAGCTGTCGGCGATCGTCGCGCACGTGTCGATCGTGTCGCTGAATGCGTCGATCGAGGCCGCGCGCGCGGGTACGGCGGGGCGCGGCTTCTCGATCGTCGCGAGCGAGGTGCGCGGGCTGGCCGCGCGCTCGCAGCAGCTGTCGAACAGCTATCGCGACAGCCTGAACCGCAACGATCTGGTGACGGCCGCGACGTTCCAGGACATCCAGGCCGGCGGCAAGATGATCACGGCCGCGCTCGCGACCGTCGAGACGCTGGCCGGGCAGCTGCACACGCGGATCGAAGGGGGCGCGGCGTGATCAGCGCGCAGGCGAAGGCCGGGTTCGAGCGGATCTTCTTCGATGCGGCGCGCACGCGGCTCGCGTCCGGCGGCACGTGCGACATCCGGCCGTCCGCCGGCGCCGCGCACGACGGCCACGATCATGCGCACACGCAGTCGAAGTCGCGCACGAAACCGAAGGTGCCCGAGCACGTCGCGGTGCTGACGATCTCGGCGCTGGATTTCCGCCTGCTGCTCGCGCTGCGCTTCAGCGACGACGATCCGACGCGCCGCCATTTCGCCGGCGCGACGGCCGGCGCGAGCCACGCGCGGCCATTGCCCGAGGCGTTCATGGAAGTCGCGAACCTGTGCTGCGGCGCGATCAACCAGGCGCTCATCGTGCCGTTTCCCGATCTCGGGATGTCGACGCCTTACCTGCTGAGCGGCGCGAGCATCGACTACCTGCCCGCACTCGCGCCCGATCATGTGGCCGCCTACGACGTAACGCTCGACGGCGACGTGCGGGTCGGCGCGACGTTGTGCGTGTGCGCGAATGCGCCGGTCGATTTCCACGTGCCGGAGACGGCCACGATGGAGAGCGGTGGCGAGCTGGAACTGTTCTGACCGACCCGGAGGACCCGCGAGATGATCGAAGACCAACCCGTCAGCAAGGTGCTCGTGCTCGACGACAGCCGCAAGCACGCCGATGCGATCAAGCGTTTCTGCGACGAGCACAACCTGGTCGGCCTGACCGTGCGGCGCAACCGGCTGCTGCAGGTGCTGCGCTCGAACATCGATCTCGGCGCGATCCTGCTCGCCGAGGATTACGGCGGCTCGCCGGCGGAGAGTGCGATCGTCGCGACGCAGATCGATGCGCTGCGGCCCGAGCTGCCGATCATCCTGCGCCGCGAATCGCTCGCGTCGCGCGACGGGCTGCCGGAGGCGCTCGCGCGCGTGGCGTGCGCGGCCTACGTCGCGGAGGACATGACGCCGCTCAAGCGTGCGATCGACGAATACCTGTTCGGCCGCGACTACCCGAACGCGCTCGTGCGCGGCATCGCGGAGATCACGGAGGCGCGCCTCGACAGCCTGTTCCCGGGCATGACGGTCGAGCACGAGACGCCGTGCATCGTGCGCGACCAGATCATCTTCGGCGAAGTGTTCAGCCTGATCGCGCTCGAAAGCGCGTGGTGCCGCGGCTACATGCTGCTGCAGACCAGCGAGCAGCCGCTGCTCGACATGCTCGGCGGCACGCGCGATACCTGCCGCGCGCCGGATTTCCGCGACGTGAACAGCGTGCTCGGTGAGCTGACCAACCTCGTGTGGGGCGCGTTCAAGAACCGTTATCTCGGCGACGCCGAGGCGCTGGCCCGCCATCCGGTGCAGGTGCCGCTCGTCGTCAATCACAAGCAGAAGTTCATTTCGTTCGGCGGCGACTGTCCGCAGCTCTGCTTCCAGTACCGGATGACCGACCCGGCATCGGGGCGCTCCGTCCGTCTCGACCAGCGCTTCGTGTTCAGCCTGAGCTGGTCGCCGGAGGATTTCCGCGAATCGGTGCGGGACGTGGGGCCGATGGTCGAGTCGGGCGAACTCGAACTGTTTTGAAGTCAGCAACAAGGAAAGGGGAACAACGCATGGCAAAGATTCTGGTGGTCGACGATTCCGGCACGGTGCGCGACGAGGTCGCGGGCTTCCTGCGCAATCACGGGCTCGACGTCGCGACGGCGGTGGACGGCAAGGACGGGCTCGCGAAGCTCAAGGCGACGCCCGGCGTGCGCCTCGTGATCAGCGACGTGAACATGCCGAACATGGACGGCCTGACGATGGTCGAGAAGATCCGCGGCGAACTGGCGAACGCGACGGTCAACGTCGTGATGCTGACGACCGAAAGCAGCCCGGCGATGAAGGAGCGCGGCAAGGCCGCCGGCGTGAAGGGCTGGATCGTGAAGCCGTTCAAGGGCGACGCGGTGCTCGACGCGCTGAAGAAGCTCGCGGGCTGACCCGCATCGGGCCGCTGTACGGGCGCCGCGGGGCCCGGGTTCGGCGCCGCGATGCGGGCCGTGCGGCCGCCGTGTCGCGTGTCAACCGTCGCCCGTCGCCCGTTGCCGGTCGCGGGCGTGTGTCGTGGCTCGACGATCATCTCCGTGAAGACCGGCGCGACGACGCGCGGCTGCGCGTGTTCGCACCGCCGTTCCCGAGCGGCGCGTTCGAGTTCGCGCCGCACCCGCCTGAACGCCGGCAGGCCGACGCCGCACATGTCAGTCTGCTGAAGACGTGCGTGCGTGCGTGCGTGCGCGCCGCCGGTCGCCGGTCGCCGGTCGCGGGTAGCGGCGAGCGCGAGCGCAATTTACAGCGTGCCGCGATATCCGTATCCTGCCGGATGCCGAGGGCGGCGTGCCCGCGCGACATGCGCGGCGCGCCCGGCATCCACGACGATCGGGAACGGGACACCTTCCAGTGAAAACGAACATCCAACGGGCGGCGCACGTGCGCGGCGCTTGCGTGCCGCAGGCGGCTGCGCTTGCGCGCCGAACGAGCGGCGCATGCATCCGCATGGGCGCAGACGGCCCGACGGCGTGCATCCCGGTGCGTGTCCTTCCGGCGAGCATCGGGCGCGCGCCATTCGTGCAGGACCGAGCCAATGGCAATGGCTACAACGGGCCGTACGCAGGCGCGGTCGGCACGACGACGCGAGGCGTGCCGCGCCGCTGCAACACGCGCGCGAAGATCGGCGTGTCGTTCCATCCATCCCGCCCGTAGGCGGCCGGGATGCCGACGGAATCCTCCCGCGCCGCCGCGCAGCGCATCGAGACGCTGTTCGCGAAAGGCGTTGTCTTCACCGTGCTGGGCGCCGGCATGCTGATCGGTGTCGCGCTGTACGCGCAGTGGACGCGCGAGTTCCTGCGAACGTCGGTCGTCGTGCCGGGCCGCGTCGTCAAGCTGAACGCGGGCCCGCATCATCCGGAGATCGCGTTCACGACGCTCGCGGGCGAGCATGTCGAATACCCGCAGGGTGGCGCGGTCAGCGAGCAGGACGGTGCGACGGTCGAGGTGCGTTACGCACCGGATGCACCCAGGATGACCGCGCGGCTGAATACGTTCGGCGCGATCTGGGGGGACGTGCTGATGCTCGGCGGGATGGGGGCCGTGTTTTTCGGCGGGGGCGTCGGCCAACTGTGGGCGGGCGTGCGCGCATGGCGCAGCCGGCGCCCGCCCGCCTGAGCGCGTGCCGTGCGAACCCCGCCGGGCCGGTCCGCATGGAACCCGTTCGCAACACCGTCGGGCCGCGCGTGTTGCGGCGCGGATGCACGCATGCGCCGCGTTGCCGTATTTTGCTTCGTCACTTCACGGGATATTCCGGCATGACAATCCGCTTGATGGCCCGGCTGGCCGCGCTCGGCGCGGCATGCGCGTGCCTGGCCGCACACGCGGCGGGCACCGCCCGTTCGCTCGACCAGGTGCCGGGGAAACTCGCCTCGCCCGATGCGCGCGCGGCGTACGTGCGCGACATGACCGGCGCACCCGATCCGGACGGTTTCGGCCTGCGCCTGCCGCCGGGCTTCACGAAGGAGGCGCTGGTTGCGCAACTGGCCCCGGGCGAACCGCTCGAGCGCGTCGTGCTGGTCGGCGCGAAGCCGTGGCCGCAGCGCCCCGGTGCGTTCGTCGCGATCGTCTGCGCGGCGCCGACCGATGCGCTCGCGCGCGACGCACTGCGCTTCCGGGCGCCCGACGACTGCGACGGCTACGAAGCGGGCGCCGATGCCGATACGGTGAAAGGGCAGGTCTGGCTGGGCGTGTTCGAGCGCGGTGCGGACGGTGCGCCGCGCCTCGTCGCGCGCACCGAACAGCCGCTCGACCAGCCGACCGACTGGAGCAGCACGCAACTCGACGCGCCCGACGTGCTCGAACGCGCGACGCAGCCGGGCGACCGCACGTTGCGGCCCGAGCGGTGGTCGAGGTTCGATCTCGCGCCGTACGTGCTGCGCACGGGCGATGCGGCGTTCGGCGTGCGGGCGGGCTGGTCGGTCGGTTATGCGGGCGGCGGCGCATCGTTCGAGGCGCTGTATCTGTTCCGGATCGACGGCAAGGCGCTGCGCGTGGTGTTCGCGCAGCCGATGATGTTCTACCGGAATATCGCCGGCGACTGGCATGCCGACGGCACGCGCGATCACGACATCACGGAAGGCAGCAACACGCTGGCCGTGCTGCCGGCCTCGACGGCGGGTTTCCACGACCTGCAGCTGCGCGAGCGTGGCGGCACGTGGCGCCAGACGTTTCGCTGGTCCGCGGGCGATGGCGAGTACCAGCCGCGCTGACGCCGGGGCGATGCCCGGCCTCGGCGCGCGTCGAATTCAACGGAGCGTTCCGGCATGACGGTATTCAAGGGCTGCATGGCCATGCTGACCGGCGTGGCGCTGCTGGTCTCGGCGGTGGTCGATGTCCGGTCGACGCGGCATTTCGTGCATGAGTCGATCGTCGTTCCGGGCCGCGTGATCCGGCTGGACTACGGTCCGCATCACCCGGACATCGCGTTCACGACGCTCGCGGGCGAACGGATCGAATACCCGCAAGGCGGCGATGTCGACGTGGACCTCGGCGATGCGGTCGAGGTGCGCTACCTGCCGGCCGACCCGCGCAGCAGTGCGAGGATGAATGCGTTCTGGGCGCTGTGGGGCGGCCCGATCACGTTTGGCGCGGCGGGCGCGCTGTTCATGCTGGCCGGGCTGCGGGCGGCGCGGTCGTCGGGGGCGTGTGGATCGTCGGGGGCGTCGGGATCGCCGGGATCACCGGGATCGGGCAGCCAGCGGGGCGACGGCACACCCGCCGAATGACGCCGGCGCGCAAGCGCACGCGGTGCCGCCCGCCCGGCGCCGCGCCGATCGCCGGGCACGCCGCCGAACGTGGCGCGATTGGACTATATTGACGCGTCGGCTGGTCGCGGCCGCCTTCAATCTGGTGGACCATCATGGATTCGAACCCCTCGTCGTCGGAACCCGTTTTGCTGCGTGAGGAGCGCGACGGCGTCGTCACGCTGCGCCTGAACCGGCCGCAGCAGTTCAATGCGTTGTCGGAGGCGCTGCTCGCGAGCCTGCACGACGCGCTTGCGTCGCTCGCGGACGATCCGCGGGTGCGCTGCGTCGTGCTGGCCGCCGAAGGCAGGGCGTTCTGCGCGGGCCACGACCTGCGGCAGATGCGCGGCACGCCGGAACTCGACTACTACCGCACGCTGTTCGCGCAGTGCAGCCGCGTGATGCTCGCGATGCGCGGGTTGCCGGTGCCGGTGATCGCACGCGTGCACGGCATCGCGACCGCGGCCGGCTGCCAGCTGGTCGCCGCGTGCGATCTGGCGATCGCGGCCGACACCGCGCGCTTCGCGGTGTCGGGCATCAACGTCGGGCTGTTCTGTTCGACGCCGGCTGTCGCACTGAGCCGCAACGTCGCGACCAAGCGCGCGTTCGACATGCTCGTCACCGGGCGCTTCATCGACGCGGCGACGGCTGCCGCATGGGGGCTCGTCAACGAGGCTGTGCCCGAGGATGCGCTCGACGCGGCCGTCGCGCGCAAGGTCGCGGAGATCGTCGCGAAGAGCCCGGCCGCGGTGCGGTACGGCAAGCAGATGTTCTACCGCCAGCGCGAGCTAGGGCTCGACGAAGCCTACGCGTATGCGGGCGACGTGATGGCGCGCAACATGATGGAAGAGGATGCCGGCGAGGGGATCGACGCGTTCCTCGAAAAGCGCACGCCGACCTGGCGTTCGTAGCGCGCGCAGGCCGGACGGCGCAGCCGGATCGATCGGCCGGGGGCTGCCCGGCATGTCGTGTGTTTCCGGCGCACGGGAACGCAAACGGGCCGCCCGAAGCGGCCCGCCCATGCCGCGCGGCAGCACGACGACGCGCCGCCGCCGTTCAGCGCCCGTAGCTGCCGGTCCGCAGCGCCGGCTCCGCGGTCGACGCGCCGGGCGGCACGACCACCACCGGCACGCGGCGCGCGAGCGCGCACATCAGCTCGTAGCCGATCGTGCCGCTGGCTTCGGCCACGTCGTCCACCTTCACCTGGTCGCCCCACAGCTCGACGCTCGACCCGATGCCCGCGTTCGGGCACGGCGTCAGGTCGACGGTCAGCATGTCCATCGACACGCGGCCGACGACGCGCGTCATCACGCCGTCCACCGCGATCGGCGTGCCGGTCGGCGCGTGGCGCGGATAGCCGTCCGCGTAGCCGCACGCGACGACGCCGATCCGCATCGGCCGGTCGGCCGTGAAGCGGCGGCCGTAGCCGACGGTTTCCTCCGGCGTCAGTGTCTGCACGCCGATGAGCCTGCTGGTCAGCGTCATCGAGGCCTGCAGCGGCGTGTCGGCGATGTGCCGTGCCGCGCCCGTCGGCGATGCGCCGTACAGGATCGTGCCCGGCCGCACCCAGTCGCGGTGCGCGCGCGGATGCCACAGCACGGCCGCCGAATTCGATACCGAGCGCTCGCCCGGAATGCCCGCCGTGGTCGCGTCGAACTGTTCGAGCTGCCAGTCGACCTGGCCTTCGTCGGCGTTCGCGAAGTGCATCATCAGCCTGATCCTGCCGATCGACGGCGCGCTCGCCGCGCGCTCCCACGCGGCGCGGAAGGCGGCGGGCCGGTAGCCGAGCCGGTTCATCCCGGAATTCATCTTGAGCTGGATGTCGATCGGCTGCCGCGGCTTCGCGGCGATCAGCATGTCGAGCTGTTCGTCGCAGTGCACGGCCGCCGTCAGCCGGTAGCGATCGGCCAGCTCGACGTCGGCCGGCTCGAAGATCCCTTCGAGCAGCAGCACGGGCTTGTCCCAGCCCAGCTCGCGCACGCGCACGGCTTCGTCGAGATCGAGCAGCGCGATGCCGTCGGCGGCCGCGAGGCCCGGGTAGATCCGTTCGATGCCGTGGCCGTACGCATCGGCCTTGACCACCGCCCACACGCGCGACGGCGCGACGGTGCGGCGAATGAAGTCGAGGTTGTGACGGACGGCATCGGGTCGGATATGGGCGACGATGGGACGTGGCATGGCGATGGCTCGGGGCGGATGTCGTTCGGCGCGCGCGGCGGCGCGGGGTCGGCAGCCTGGCGCGATAACGCGTCAGGCCAGTGTCGAGCGCTATCTTATTGGTGTTCGACCAGTTTTAATTAACGTTTTTGTCGACGATTTGGTGGAATTTTTGGTGCGACGCCAGCTTGATCGAGGCCGCCGGCGGGCCGTGCGGCCGAGTCTCCCGTCTAGAAAACCGGTGCGCGATCGGCCCGGCGCAATGCTAAGCTTGCGGCGATCTTGTCATTGATCAATGTAATCATAACGGAGGAGACTTTGATGACGACGTCCCAGCTGTGCCTGCTCATCGTGGCGCTGTTGCCGTTCCCGATGACGTTTCTCGCGAAGGCCCGCAAGGGTTACGACAACCGTGCGCCGCGCGATTACCTCGCGAAGCTCGAAGGCTGGCGCGCCCGCGCGCAGGCCGCCCATCAGAATGCCTGGGAAGCGCTCGCGCTGTTTACGGCCGCGCTGGTGGTGGCGTGGCACAACGGCGCGAACGTGCATCGCGTCGACCAACTGGCGATGGCGTTCGTCGCGATCCGCGTCGTCTATGCACTGATGTACCTGCTGAACTGGGCGTCGCTGCGCTCGCTCGTGTGGTTTGGCGGAATGGCGTGCGTGGTCGCGCTGTTCTTCGCCGCGCCGTAAGCGGCCCGGCGGGCCGCACGAGGCCGGCGTCAGGCCGGCCCGTCAGGCGCCGCCCGCGTCGCGAACGTGATGGTCGTTGGATGCGGGCGCAACGATCTTCGGGACGAACGGCGGCGCTTCCGCCTCGCTGCGCAGGAACGCGATCAGCGGATCGAGCAGCCGGTGCCGCGTCGACGGATGGCGGCGCAGCACGAACTGCCACGACGCATCGCGTGCGAGGCCCGGCACCAGCGGCACCAGGCGCCCGCTGCGCAGTTCGGGCTCGATGAGCGGCATGCGGCCGAGCGCGATGCCCGCGCCGCCGACCGCCGCGCCGATCACCTGGCTGAAGCTGCTGTAGCGGACGATCTTCGTCTCGAAGTCGCCCGGCAGGCCGAATGCCGACGCCCAGTTGCGCCAGTCGATCTCGGGGCTGTCCTCGTGCATTTCCTGCAGCAGCCGCGAGCGGCATACGTGCCCCGATGCGTACGGAAACAGCTCGGGGCTGCAGACCGGGAACACCGTCTCACGCAGCAGCACGTCGTCGTCGGCCCGCAATCGCTGCGCCGGCACGTGCACGATCGCCAGATCGACGCCGCTGCGCGCGAAATCCGGTTCGTTGTCGAGTACGACCGCATGCAGCGGCGTGTCGGGATGAAGCGATGAAAATTCCGCAAGACGGCGCGCGAGCCACATCGACGAAAACGGCGCGTTGGCGGACACGGTGAGCCGTTGCGCGGTGCCGCGAATCTCGGCGCAGGCATCGGACAGCCGCGACAGCGCATCGCTGACGGCCGGCAGCAGGCGCGCGCCGGCGGGCGTGAGGCTGATGCCGCCGAGTCCCGTGCTGCGTTCGAGCAGCCGCGTGCCGAGCGATTCCTCGAGCGAGCGGATCTGGTGACTGACCGCGCTGGTCGACACGTTCAGCTCGGACGCCGCGCGCGCGAACCCGCCGAGGCGGACGGCCGCTTCGAAAGCCCGCAATGCGCTGAGGGGAGGGAGGTGCGACATGCGGGGTATTGTAGTTGACTCAACACCCGTTGAAAAATCATCTTTTGCCGCGCGCGGACGGCGCGGGTAGCCTCGATCCGGTCACAAGAAAACAGCAACGCAACATCGACTGGAGGGTTTCATGTATTTCGACCGGCGACTATGGGCCATGATGGCGGGGCTGCGCGGGCGGGTGGCCGCGGCCGTCGCGCTCGGGCTGCTCGCGATGGGTGTCGGCATCCTGCGCTTCGTGTTTCTCGGCCGCGTGCTCGCGCTGGTCTTTTCCGGCGCGTCCGTCCGCAGCATCGGCGAAGCCGTCGCCGCAACGGCGGCCTGCGTGCTGCTGCGCGCATGGCTCGACCATCGCCGCACGGTGCTTGCGCAGCACACGGCCGGGCGCGTGCAGGCGGCGCTGCGCGCGCGGCTGTTCGACCGGATCGCCGCGCTCGGCCCGGCCTGGTTCAGCGGCGAACGCACGGGCGGCGTGATGCTGGCCGTCGTCGACGGCGTCGAGCAACTGCAGACCTTCTTCGGCGTCTACCTGCCGCAGCTCGTGATCGCCGCGTGCGCGCCGCTCATGATCTTCGCGGTGCTCGCGTGGTGGGACGTGCCGACGGCCGCGATCCTGCTGGTCGGGGCGCTCGTCACGCTCGCGCTGCCGCAGCTCGTGCACCGCGCCGACAGGCGCGCGGCGCTCGCGCGCTCGGCTGCCTTCAAGGCGTTCGGCGAGGAGTTCCTCGACGCGGTGCAGGGCCTGCCGACGCTGAAGGCGTTCGGGCAAAGCACCGCGTTCGGCGCGAAGCTGGCCGCGAAGGCGCGCGCGCTGTCCGACAGCACGTTCTGGGTGCTCGCGCTCGGCCTGCTGACGCGGTTTTTCACCGATCTCGGCACCGGCCTCGGCGCGGCCGTCGCGATCGCGGTCGGCGCGTGGCGCGTGCAGCATGGCGACATGAGCCTCGAGGCGTTGCTGATCGTGCTGATGGCCGGCAGCGAGATCTTCCGGCCGCTGCGCGACCTGCGCTCGGTGCTGCACCAGGGGATGATCGGCCAGTCGGCGGCGAATGCGATCCACGCGCTGCTCGACGCGCGCGGCGACGCGCCGGCCGACGGCGCGTCGCGCGTTGCGGCCCTGCGGCCGGAGATCGCGTTCGACGGCGTCCGTTTCGCGTATCCGGGGCGCCGCGCGGACGCGCATGCGGCGCTGAGCTTCTCGGTGCGCGAGGGCGAGACGGTCGCGATCGTCGGCCCGAGCGGCGCGGGCAAGTCGACCATCGTGCGGCTGCTGCTGCGCCAGCACGACGCGCAGGGCGGCGCGATCCGCATCGGCGGCCACGACGTGCGCACGCTCGACGCCGGCCAGGTGCGCGAGATGATCGCGGTCGTCGCGCAGGACGCGACGCTGTTCGACGGCAGCGTCGCCGACAACCTGCGGCTCGGCCGCCCCGATGCGAGCGACGCGGACATGATCGCCGCCGCGCGCGCGGCCAACGCGCACGATTTCATCGCGGCGCTGCCCGACGGGTACGCAACCCGCATCGGCGAACGCGGCCTGATGCTGTCGGGCGGCCAGCGCCAGCGCCTCGCGATTGCCCGCGCGCTGCTGCGCGACGCGCCGATCCTGCTGCTCGACGAGGCGTTGTCGTCGGTCGACGCGGAGAACGAGGCGCTGATCCAGCAGGCGCTCGACCGGCTGACGCGCGGGCGGACCACGCTGGTGCTCGCGCACCGGCTCTCCAGCGTGATCGGCGCCGATCGCATCCTGGTGCTCGACCAGGGGCAGGTGGTCGACGAGGGCACGCACGCGGCGCTGATCGCGCGCGACGGCCCGTATCGTCGGCTGATGGGGCCGCAACTGGAGGCGGTCGCCGATGCCGTCGGCGCGACGGCCACGGCCGGTGCGACCGCACGCGCATCGTCGGGCCCGCAGGTGCGGCCGCTGAACGACGACGCGGCGGCGATCGGCTGGGCGGAGACCCTGCGGACGCTGCTGCGGTTCGTGCGCCCGTGGATGGGCAAGGTCCTGCTGACCGTGCTGTTCGGGATCGGCCGCGTGCTCGCGTTCATCGGCGTCGGCGTGATCGGCGCGAAGGTGGTCGGCGAGGTGTCGGCCGGGCACGCGAGCGGCGCGCTCGTCGTCGCGCTGCTCGTGATCGCGCCGGTGGCGGCCGCGCTGCACTGGCTCGAATCGTGGCTCGCGCACGACATGGCGTACCGCCTGCTCGCGGAAATGCGCATCGCGCTGTTCGCGACGCTCGAACGCCTCGCGCCGGCCGGGCTGCTGCGCCGCCGGTCCGGCGATCTCGTGTCGCTCGCGACGCAGGACGTCGAGACCGTCGAGTATTTCTACGCGCATACGCTGGCGCCCGCGTTCGTCGCGGTGCTCGTGCCGGCCGCCGTGGTGGTGCTGCTCGCGTCGGTCGCGTGGCCGCTCGCGCTCGTGCTGCTGCCGTTCCTGCTGTGGGCCGGGCTGGCGCCGGTGCTGGCGCGGCGCGACGTCGACCGGCTCGGCACCGGCGCGCGCGAGGCGCTGGGCCAGCTCGGCGCGCACCTGACCGAGACGATCCAGGGGCTCGCGGAGCTGACCGCATTCCAGGCGGTCGCGCGCCGGCGATCGGCGTTCCTGGCCGAAGTCGACGCGTATCGCGCACAGCGCGCGAAGCTGCTCGACGACCTGTCGCGGCAGAGCGCCGCGCTGGAAATCGCGAGCGGGCTCGGCGGCCTGGCCGTCGCGGCGCTCGGCGCGCTGCTGTGCGCGCGCGGCTGGTTTCCGCGCGAATCGCTGCCGTTGCTGGTGCTGGTGGCCGTGGCCGCGTTCATGCCGGTCGCGGAAATCGGCCAGGTCGCGCGCCAGCTCGCCGACACGATCGCGTCGACGCGCCGCCTGCGCGCGCTGGAGAAGGAGCCCGTGACCGTGACCGACGGCACGCACGCGATGCCCGTCGATCCGGCGGTGCGGTTCGAGGCGGCGTCGTTCACCTATCCGGGCCGCGGCGTGCCCGCGATCGACCGCGTGAGCTTCGAGGTGCCGCCCGGCAGCACGGTGGCGCTGGTCGGCGCGTCGGGCGCCGGCAAGTCGACGGTCGCGAGCCTGCTGCTGCGCTTCTGGGATCCGCAGCAGGGACGCGTGACGCTCGGCGGCGTCGACCTGCGCGACCTGCGGCTCGACGATCTGCGGCGGCACATCGCGCTCGTCGCGCAGGATACCTACCTGTTCAACGACACGCTCGAGGCGAACATCCGGCTGGCCGCGAACGACGCCACCGACGCGGACGTGCAGCGCGCGATCGATCATGCGGCGCTCGGCGAATTCGTCGCGCGGCTGCCGGACGGGCTCGCGACGCGCGTCGGCGAACGCGGCGTGCAACTGTCGGGCGGCCAGCGCCAGCGCGTCGCGATCGCGCGTGCGTTCCTGAAGGACGCGCCCGTGCTGATCCTCGACGAGGCGACGTCCCATCTGGACACGATCAGCGAGCAGCAGATCCGAGCGGCGCTGGAGGACCTGATGACGCAGCGCACGTCGATCATCATCGCGCACCGGCTGTCGACCGTGCGCAATGCCGACCTGATCCTCGTGATCGAGCACGGCAGCGTGATCGAGGCCGGACGCCATGCGGACCTGCTGGCGCGGCACGGCGCGTATGCGCGGCTCGTGTCGCATCAGGCGAGCGGGGTGGCGGTGTGACGGGCGGCTGAGGGGCGCTGAAGGGCGCTGAAGGGCGTTGAAGGGCGTTGAAGGGCGTTGAAGGGCGCTGAAGGGCGCTGAAGGGCGTTGAAGGGCGCTGAAGGGCGTTGAAGGGCGCTGAAGGGCGTTGAGGGGCGCGGCGCCGGTGTTGTCCGCGCCGGTCTATTGACAACATATGTTGTGTGATTGTCTAATTCCTCATCGCGTGTTGCCATGCGCGGGCTGCGGGCGTTCCGGCATCATGAAGCCGGCCGCGCCAGCCGCGCGCAGGCCGCACGCCACAGGAACCAGACCCTTTCGCCCGACATGCCGCTTTCCCTTGCTCCCGTCATCGCCGGCGCGCCGTTCGACATCGGCGTGCGCCTCGGCGAGCTCGCCCGTCCTGTTTTCGACGAATACATGCGGCAAAGCCGCGCGTGGCAGGCCGTGCGGCGCTGGCGCGGCCATCCGTTCGTCGAGGCGCTGCGGCAGGCGGCGCTGGCCACGTACCCCGATCTCGTCGCGGAACTGGACGGGATCGCGGCGGGCATCGGCTGGCCGGCCGAAGATATTTTCCTGTGGAATTGCCGTGGCGAGCTGATCCACAACGCGCCGGACGGCTGCACGACGCTCGCCGCGCGCGGTGCGGACGGCACGCGCTGGATCGCGCACAACGAGGACGGCGATCCGTTCCTGCGCGAGCGCTGCCTGCTCGTCGACGTGCGGCCCGACGGCAAGCCGGGCTTCATCAGTTTCTACTATCCCGGCTCGCTGCCGGGGCATACCTTTGCCGCGAACCGCGCGGGCATCGCGCAGGCGATCAACAACCTGCGGATCGAGACGCCCGCGCCGGGCGTGCCGCGCATGATCCTTGCCCGCGCCGTGCTCGATGCGGCGTCGCTCGACGAGGCCGCCGGCGTGCTGCGCGCGAACGCCCGCGCGAGCGGCTTCCACCATACGCTCGGCGCGACCGGCGACACGCGGCTCCTGAGCATCGAGGCGAGCGCCGCGCGCTGCTCGGTCGTCGATGTGTCGAGTCTTGCCGGGCACGCGAATCATCTCGTGCATCCGGGTTGTGAAGCCGAAGCGCAGATCGTCACGCAATCGTCGGCCGATCGCCAGCGGCGCGTCGACGCGCTGACAGCCGGGATCGACGCCGTCGACGAAGCCGCGCTGCTGCGCGTGCTCGGCGATCGCGCGCCGCAAGGGCTGCCGATCCATCGCGACGACCCGGCCGATCCCGACGACGAGAACACGCTGGCGACCGCGGTGTTCGCGATCGGCGCGGCGGCGATCGACGTCACCATTCACCAGCACGGCACGCAGCGTTTCGCGACGCGCATCGTGCCGTCCGGACGCGCGCACCGCGCATCCTGATCCATGAGGCAACGCATGACGACCGTATTCCATCGCGCTCCGCGCGCCACCTTGCCCGTCGCCGTCGCAGGCGACGGCATCGAGATCGTCGATTCGACCGGCAAGCGCTATATCGACGCATGCGGCGGCGCGGCCGTCTCGTGCCTCGGCCACAGCAACGCACGCGTGATCGACGCGATCAAGCGGCAGGCGCGGCAACTCGCGTACGCGCACACGTCGTTCTTCACGACCGACGTCGCCGAGGAGCTGGCCGACCGGCTCGTCGCCGCCGCGCCGGCCGGCCTCGAACACGTGTATTTCGTGTCGGGCGGCTCGGAAGCGGTCGAGGCCGCGCTGAAGCTCGCGCGCCAGTATTTCGTCGAGAAGGGCGAGCCGCAGCGCCGTCATTTCATCGCACGGCGCCAGAGCTATCACGGCAACACGCTCGGCGCGCTCGCGATCGGCGGCAATGCATGGCGGCGCGAGCCGTTCCTGCCGCTGCTGATCGAAGCGCATCACGTCAGCCCGTGTTACGCGTATCGCGATCAACTTGCCGTCGAAACCGACGAAGCATATGCGCAGCGGCTGGCCGACGAACTCGAACGGAAGATCGTCGAACTCGGCGCGGAAAACGTCGCGGCGTTCGTCGCGGAAACGGTCGTCGGCGCGACGGCCGGCGCGGTGCCGCCGGTGCGCACGTACCTGAAGAAGATTCGCGCCGTGTGCGACAAATACGGCGTGCTGCTGATCCTCGACGAGATCATGTCGGGGATGGGGCGCACCGGCTACCTGTACGCGTGCGACGAGGACGATGTCGCGCCCGACCTGCTGACGATCGCGAAAGGGCTCGGCGCGGGCTACCAGCCGATCGGCGCGACGCTCGTCAGCGACCGCATCTACCGGACGATCGTCGACGGGTCGGGTTTCTTCCAGCATGGCCACACGTATCTCGGCCACGCAACCGCCTGCGCGGCCGCGCTCGAAGTGCAGCGCGTGATCGCCGAAGAGAAACTGCTCGACAACGTGAAGGCGCGCGGCGAGCAGTTGCGCGCATCGTTGCGCGAGCACTACGGCAAGCATGCGCATGTCGGCGACGTGCGCGGGCGCGGCCTGTTCGTCGGCGTCGAACTCGTGCGCGATCGCGACAGCCAGGCGACGTTCGATCCCGCGCTGAAGCTGCATGCCGCGGTCAAGCGCGAAGCGATGCAGCGCGGGTTGATGGTGTATCCGATGGGCGGGACGATCGACGGCGTCCACGGCGACCACATCCTGATCGCGCCGCCGTTTATCTGCACCGCGCAGCAGATCGATACGATCGTCGAGCGGCTGTCGGGCGCGATCGACGCGGCGCTCGCGGCCGTCGGCGCATGACGGCTTCGTTGCACTGAACCTCACCCGGATCATCGCCATGACGAACAGACTGCCCCCTTTCGATCCCGCGTCGGCCACCGACGCACAGAAGGCCGTGCTGGCCGACATCCTGAGCGGCCCGCGCGGCAACCTGAACGGGCCGTTCCTCGGCTGGATCGCGAGCCCCGAGCTGGCCCAGCATGCGCAGAAGCTCGGCGCGTTCTGCCGCTATCGCACGGGCCTGCCGCTGCGGCTGTCGGAGCTTGCGATTCTCGTGACGGCCGCACGCTGGCGCTCGCAGGCCGAGTGGCATATCCACCATCCGATCGCGCTCGACGCGGGCGTGCCGGCCGCGACGGCCGACGCGATCCGGCTCGGCGCCGCGCCCGTATTCGAGTCGGACGACGATGCGCTGATCTACGCGTTCGCGACCGAGCTGTACGACACGCGGCGCGTTAGCGACGCGACGTTCGCGCGCGCCGAGGCGCGCTTCGGCCACGAGACCGTCGTGAACCTCGTCGCATTGCTGGGCTATTACGCGCTCGTCGCGATGACGCTGAACACGTTCGGCATGCGCGCCGACGGACAAACTGATTTGCCGTTTCCGGAGTAATCGCTGCCCGCCGCGCGTGTCGGCGCCGCGCCGCGCGCGACGTCGATCGCCTGCCGAAGCCCGTCCGCATGGGCCTTGCGGCGTTTCCGCACGGGCCAGTGCGCAGCCCCGTCGCGTCGTGTCGACTCACACGCCGCCACCGGCACGCCAGCGCAGAGAATTTTCCCCGTGCCTGGAATTTCCTCAGGCAGATTACGGGGAAAATATCGATGCGCCGGGTCTTGCTCATCGTGTTCATCGCGTGCGTCGTCCACACGCATCGGCGCGGCAGGGTACGGCACAGGTTGTTCACGGTCATTCGACCTTTACCGCGCCGCTGAACTGTTTTTCATATGCGTTCTCGTCGGTGCCGATCACGCCGTTTCTCGATACGCGGCAGTTTCCGGTTCTTGCGGTGCTGCAGCGCGAATGGCGCACGTTTCGCGGCGAGGCGCTTGCGTTGCGCGACGCGAGCCGGATCAAGGCGTTGGGCGAGTACAACGACATCGGCTTCAATTCGTTCTTTCGCAACGGCTGGAAGCGCTTCTACCTGAAGTGATACGACGCGCCGCATTCGTCCGCGCAGGCGTTGTGCCGGCGCCCGGTCGAGATCCTGTCGCGCATTCCGTCGATCAGGGCGGCGATGTTCGTGCATCTGCCGCCGGGCGGCAAGCTCGGGCTGCATCGCGACCCGTATGCGGGCCGCTACGCCATCACCGGGGGCTCGACACGCCGAATGCGAACGACGACGCGCGCCGGTTTATCCTCGGGCGTGAATCCGGTGGCTGCCGCGATGACCGAACAACTGGTCCGGGCGTCGAGCAGTTTCGGGGCGACGGGCGCAGGCACGGCCGCCGCCGCTGCCGCGAAGCGAGGCCGGCGGTTGCGCGGCAAACGGGATCACGACGCGTCGGCGTCTGCTCGGGGCGGCACGGGTAAAGCGGCGCAATTGCCGTCGAGGCGTTCGCCTGCAAACGCCTTCGCGACGAACCGGGTCGAATCGGGCAGCGAGCCGTTGACGGTTCCGGAGTGATCGAGCGCCGGATAGAAGTGCCATTCGATCCGGTCGCCGGCGCGGCATGCGTCGGTGGCGAGCGCGATCTGGTCCGGCACGAACACGTCGCGATCCTTGCCGCCGGTGCCGATGAAGATCGGAATGTCCGATTTCAGCGCCGGATACGCGGCTTCCCGGCTGATCGCCGCAAACGCCCGCCTGGGCGAGCGCTTGAAGCTGTCGTCGTAGGTGAGCCCGTCCGCGACGATCCGTTTTTCGAGTGCGTGCAGGCAGTCGTGCCGGCTGAGCTGGAACGCCGGCATCGCCCGGTCGCTCAGGTAGTCGGCGGGGACGAACGCGGGGTCGAGCAGCGCGGCGGTTCCCATGCGCAGCATGTCGTACGCGAAGGTCGGGACGACCGACCGGTGCGCGTCCGCCCGCTCGGCGTCGGCCGCGTGGTTGTGAACGGCCGCATAGGGCGTGCCGGTTGCCACCACGCCGGCAACGGCCAGTTCGGGCGCATAGGATTTCGCATAGACGGCCGTCGCGAACGCGGCGCGGGCGCCTTGCGACTGCCCGAACACGACGGTGCGGGACGTCAGGTCGAAGTCGCCGTGCTGCACCGCGCGGATGCTGTCGAGTACGTTGTATGCGAGCGGGCGTGTCAGCCCGTACGGATGCACGCCGGGCGCGCCGAGGCCCTGATAGTCGGTCGCGACGATCGCGTAGCCGCGGGCCAGCCATGCATTCAGGTAGCGTGCGTCGCGTTCGCTGCGGTGCGCGAGCGACGGTGCGCATACCGTGGCGCTGCCGACGGTGCCGTGCGCCCACGCCAGTAGCGGCCAGCCGCCGTGCGGCGGCGTTCCTTTCGGCAGAAACAGCGCGCCGGACACGACGACCGGCGTGTGGCCGTCAACGCCGTCGGTCGACGTGTAGAGCAGCCGGATGTTCTTTCCGGCCTCGGCGAGGCTTTGTTCAGGCGTCAGCGGCTCGGTGCGCAGCAATTGTCCGGGCGTTGCCGGGACGGCGTCGCTCCATGCGTAGAAGGCCGGAACGACGGCCTCCCGTGCGGCAGGGAGCGGTTCGGCCGCCCATGCCCGCGTGCCGGCGGCGGCGAGGGCCAGGACAAGGAATCGCTTGAGCATCGTGCCGATCATGGTCGGGGGTTCTCCGTTTCCGCGCAGGTTCGACGAAGACTACGCCCGATCCCGGCGGTCGCGCAAACGAAGTGTTGACGGCGGGCTGTCGCACCGGCGATGCGGCGCGCCGGCCGGTCGTCGGTCGTCGGTCGCCGGGTCGCCGGGTCGTCACGTACGCAGGGCGGCGGCCCGGTGCGGTGCGGCGGTGAACGGTCTGCGGCTGGAAAGCGCCGGGTCGAGGCCGGCCGCGCCGCGAGGCGGGCGGGTTTCGACCGGCATTGCGTCGCGCCTCGGCGACGATCCGGAATAAAAAAGACCCCGCACGCCGACCAAGGCATGCGAGGCCAAGAGAGACCGATTGCTGCAGCGTCGCGCTGCCGGTGCGTTACGCCGCGACCGCTTCTTCGGCTTGCGGCTGCGCGGCGGCTGCCGGCGCGACGTCCTGGCGGATCAGGTGATCGAACGCGCCGAGCGACGCCTTCGCCCCTTCGCCGACCGCGATCACGATCTGCTTGAACGGCACCGTCGTTACGTCGCCTGCCGCGAACACGCCCGGCACCGACGTCGCGCCGCGCGCATCGACGACGATCTCGCCGTGCTTCGACAGTTCGACCGTGCCTTTCAGCCATTCGGTGTTCGGCACGAGGCCGATCTGCACGAACACGCCTTCGAGATCGATGCGCCGCGTGTCGCCCGAGCGCAGATCCTTGTAGACGAGCCCGTTCAGCTTGCTGCCGTCGCCGGTCAGCTCGGTCGTCTGCGCCTGCGTGACGATCGTCACGTTGGGCAGGCTGCGCAGCTTGCGCTGCAGCACTTCGTCCGCGCGCAGTTGCGCGCCGTATTCGATCAGCGTCACGGCGCTCACGATGCCGGCGAGGTCGATCGCGGCCTCGACGCCCGAGTTGCCGCCGCCGACCACCGCGACGCGCTTGCCCTTGAACAGCGGGCCGTCGCAGTGCGGGCAGTACGCGACACCGCGGTTGCGGTATTCGCGCTCGCCCGGCACGTTGATTTCGCGCCAGCGCGCGCCGGTCGCGAGGACGATCGTCTTCGCCTTCAGCACCGCGCCGTTCGCGAGGCGGATCTGGTGCACGTCGCCGGGGATCAGCGCGTCGGCGCGCTGCACGTCCATGATGTCGACGTCGTATTGCTTCACGTGCTGCTCGAGCGCCGTCGCGAACTTCGGCCCTTCGGTTTCCTGCACCGACACGAAGTTCTCGATCGCCATCGTGTCGAGCACCTGGCCGCCGAAACGCTCGGCGACGACACCCGTCGCGATGCCCTTGCGCGCCGAGTAGATCGCTGCGGCCGCGCCCGCCGGGCCGCCGCCGACGATCAGCGTGTCGAACACCGGCTTGTTCTCGAGCGACTTCGCGGCGCGTGCGCCGGCGCCCGTATCGAGCTTCGCGAGGATTTCCTTCACGCTGCTGCGGCCCTGGCCGAACGAGGCGCCGTTCAGGAACATCGTCGGCACGGCCATGATCTGGCGCGACTCGACTTCATCCTGGAACAGCGCGCCGTCGATCGCGACGTGACGGATGCGCGGGTTGATCAGCGACATCACGTTCAGCGCCTGCACGACTTCCGGGCAGTTCTGGCACGACAGCGAGAAAAACGTCTCGAACGCGTAGTCGCCGTCGAGCGCGCGAATCTGTTCGATCACGTCGTCGTCGAGCTTGATCGGGTGGCCGCCCGTCTGCAGCAGCGCCAGCACGAGCGACGTGAATTCATGGCCCATCGGGATGCCGGCGAAGCGGATGCCGGCCGGCTTGCCGGGCTCGCCGATCGAGAACGACGGCTTGCGCTCGGCGTCGTCGCGGCGTTCGGTCACGGTCACGCGATCCGTCAGCGACGCAATCTCGTTCAGCAGCGCCAGCAGTTCCTGCGATTTCGCGCCGTCGTCGAGCGAGGCGACGAGTTCGATCGGGCGCGTGATTTTTTCGAGGTACGCTTTCAGTTGGTTCTTGAGATTGGCGTCGAGCATGGCGTTTCGGATTCCGTATGATTGTTTCTGGTCGGGCACGTCGTGCCGGGGGAGGGCGCGGGCCGCGCCGTGGCGGCCCGCTGTCGCGCGCCTCGTGCGAGGCGCGCGCGGCGATCGTCAGATCTTGCCGATCAGGTCGAGCGACGGGGTCAGCGTTTCCGCGCCCGGCGTCCACTTGGCCGGGCACACTTCACCCGGGTGCGCCGCGATGTATTGCGCGGCCTGCACCTTGCGCAGCAGCTCGCCGGCGTCGCGGCCGATACCGTTGTCGTGGATCTCGCACAGCTTGATCTCGCCTTCCGGGTTGATCACGAACGTGCCGCGCAGCGCCATCCCTTCTTCCTCGATCAGCACGTCGAAGTTGCGCGACAGCGTGAGCGTCGGGTCGCCGATCAGCGGGTACTTGATCTTGCCGATCGTCTCCGACGTGTCGTGCCATGCCTTGTGCGTGAAGTGCGTGTCGGTCGACACGCCGTAGATTTCGACACCCAGCTTCTGGAATTCCGCGTAGCGGTCGGCGAGGTCGCCCAGCTCGGTCGGGCAGACGAACGTGAAGTCGGCCGGGTAGAACACGACGACGGACCACTTGCCCTTGAAGTTCTCTTCCGAGACGGGCACGAATTCGCCGTTGTGGTAAGCGGTTGCCTTGAACGGCTTGATTTGGGTGTTGATGATCGGCATCTGGTGTGTTCCTTTGCGTCAGGGGTGAGTGGAGTGTTGCCAGTATCCGGGTTCACCCTGATCTTGTGAAATTGCTTGTTTCAATCCGAGGGATCGGGAATTTCTATCCGCTTCCGGCCCTTGATTGATGGAGGCGGGGCGGGGCACGGCATTCCGGAAGGTTTTTCCGGGAAGAAGCGAACCGCCCACGATGTTTCGGCGGGCCTGAAATGCGTACGCTGGCGTGTCATCGGTCGCCGCGGCGCGGCGGCCAACCCCACGTCAACGTATGGAGGGCGCCCGCCGTGGCGATTTCAACCCGCATCGACCAGGAACGAACCGACGCGAACCGTTTTGCGCTGCTTGCAATGGCCATGACGTCGTTCGGCGTCGGCACCACCGAAACCATCGTCACCGGCCTGCTGCCGGACATCGCCGGCAGCCTGTCGGTCCCGCTGTCGAGCGCGGGATTGCTGGTCAGCGCCTACGCATGGTGCGTGGCGATTGCGGCGCCGACGCTCACGGCGCTGACCCTGCGCGTGCCGAAGAAGCCGCTGCTGCTGGTCCTGCTGGCGATCTTCGTGCTCGCGCACGTCGTCTCGGCGCTGTCCGGCAGCTACGCCGTGCTGCTGATGTCGCGTTGCGTCGCGGCGGCGGTGCACGGCGTGGCGATGGGGATCGGCGTGGTGGTATCGGCCCATCTGGTCGACGAGCGCCGCCGGGCCCAGGCCGTTGGCGTGATGCTGTCCGGCATCACGCTCGCCAACGTGGCCGGCGTGCCGCTGGGCCTCTTCCTCGGCCACGCGTTTTCCGACTGGCATGCGCCGTTCTGGGCGATCGCGGGCTGGGGCGGCCTGTCGCTGCTCGCGCTCTGGAAGACGCTGCCGAACGACGTGAACCTGCACGTGACGTCGGTCGCAAGCGAGGTGGCCGTGTTCCGGGACGGCAGGATGCTGCTTTCCTATGCGGCGATGATCGTGGGTTTCGGCAGCACGTTCGTGGGTTTTACGTACATCGCGCCGATCCTGGAGAGCGTGGCGGCCTTCTCGCCGTCGAGCGTCACGTGGGTCCTGCTGGTGTTCGGGGCCGGCCTGAGCGCGGGAAACGCGGCGGGCGCGCGCTATGCAGATACATGGCCGCTGCGCACGGCCTTCGTCAGCCTCGCGTGTCTCGCGTGCGTGATGGGGTCGCTGGGCCTGGTCTATGCGACGAAATGGGCGGTGGTCGCGTACGTGTTCCTGTGGGGCGTCGCGTCGTATGCGTTCGTGCCGGCGCTGATCATGCGTATCCTCACCCGCGCCGGGCGTGCGCCGAATCTGGCGTCCGCGATGAACGTCAGTGCATTCAATGCCGGGATCGGCGGCGGCGCGCTGGTCGGCAGCCTGGTCGTCAAGGGCGGCGGCGCCGGTGTGGCGGCTACGCCGGTGGTCGGCGCGGCGGGCGCCGTGCTTGCCATCGTCCTGCTGACGCTGTCCGTCAAGGCCGGCGCGGACCGGGCCGAGTGAGCGGCCGCCGGGCCCGCGCCCGGATCGTCGCGGGCGGACGGCTTCAGGCGAGCGGCGTGACCTGTTCGGCGTTGGCGTCTGCGCGGGCTGCGTGCGCCTGCGTCTGCATCGTGAACAGGTTCTCGTGCAGGAAGTCGACGAAGGCGCGCAGCTTCGGCGACGGATGCTTGCTGGACGGCCACAGCACGCGGAACGCGCTGGAATGTCGTGTGTACGCGTCGAGTACGATCTGCAGCTCGTGTGCGGCGATCGCGTCGCGGACCGCGAAATCCGGCAGGCACGCAATGCCCTGGCCGGCTTTCGCGACCTGCAGCAGCGTCTCGACGTTGTTGCAGATCATCCGCGCCGGCAACGGCAGGCTTGCATCGGGCGAGTCGTCGCTGAGCGGCCACTTCTGGATCATGCCGGTGGTCGGGAAGCGGTGCTGGAGGCAGTCGTGCCCGCGCAGGTCGGCGGGGCGTTGCGGCACGCCCTTGCGCGCGAAGTAGCCGGGCGCTCCCACCAGCACCAGGCGAAACTCCCCCAACTGGCGCGACATCAGCCGCGAATCGTCGAGCGTGCCGGTGCGCACCGCCGCGTCGAAGCCCTCGTCGATCAGATCGACGAGCCGGTCGGAAAAGTGCACGTCGAGCTCGATTTCCGGATAGCGCTGCATGAACGCGGTGAGGGCGGGCACCATCAGCCCGCTCACGAGCGGCAGGCTGACCCGGAACTTGCCGCGCGGCGCGTCGAGCGCATGCAGCAGCTCGGTTTCCGCCGCCGCGGCTTCCGCGAGGATGTGCCGGCAGCGCGTCAGGTAGAGCGCGCCTTCGGCGGTCAGGTTCATGCTGCGGGTGCTGCGATGCAGGAGCTTGACGCCGAGGCGTTTCTCCAGCCGCGCGATGCTCTTGCCGACCGCGGACGCGGACAGCCCGAGTTGCTGGCCCGCGCCCACGTAGCTGCGCGCTTCGGCAACCTGGACGAACACCGTGATTCCGTTCAACTGATCCATGGTCGTTCCAATCCGAAGGATGTCCCGTGATCGATGGTCCTGGGGGAGTGACGCCGCGCCGGACCGGCCGTGAGAACCGGTCGACGGCGCCGGGCTGATGCGGCTTGCGCGCCGCGACCCGGCGGCCGGTCCGCCCTTGCGTGCGCACGTGCACACGTGCGTACTGGCGCAGGGCGGGGCGGCCGCGCATCCCGGCTCAGATCCCCGCCATCTTCCTCAACCATGCCGCCAGCCGCCGCGCGCCGTCCGGCAGGTCCGCGTCCTCGCGCGTGCACAGATAGTAATCGCGCCCGTCGTCGAGCGCGTGATCGAACAGCTTCACGAGTTCGCCGTTCGCCAGTTCGCGCTCGACCAGCGGCGCGCGCAGCAGCGCCGCGCCGAGATCCGCACGCGCGGCGCTCAGCGTGAGCTGGCCGTCCTCGAACATCGGCCCCACCGCATGCGACACGTGCCGCACGCCGGCGCCCTGCAGCCAGTTGACCCACGTGCTGCGATCCTCGTCGTGCACGAGCGGTGCGCGCGCGAGATCGGCCGGCGTGCGGAACGGCCCGTGACGCCGCAGGAACGACGGGCTGCACATCGGCACCATCGCGCCCGGCAGCAGCCGCTCGCAGTTGTAGCCGGGCCAGTCGCCGGTGCCGAAGCGGATCGACAGGTCGGACGCGTCGCTGCGGTAGTTGCGGTGATGGGCGTACAGCACCGTCACGTCGACGTCGGTGTTGTCGGCCAGGAACGCATGCAGCCGTGGAATGAACCAGCCGATGCCGAGCAGCGGAATCAGGCTCACGGTGATCTGCCGTAGCGACGAACGGTCGCGCACGAAGCGCGTCGCGCTGCGCAGCACCGAGAACGCCGCGCTGATCGAGCGGTAGTAGTCGCGCCCTTCGTCGGTGAGCGCGAGCAGCCGGCCCTCGCGCACCGTCAGCGGCGTCTGGATGAACGCCTCGAGCAGCTGCAGCTGATGGCTGACCGCCGACGGCGTGATGTCGAGCTCGCCCGCCGCCGCGGTGACCGACCCGAGGCGCGCGAAAGCTTCGAACGCACGCACCGCGCGCAGCGGCGGATCGTGCGGCAATTGTTCGATATTTTTCATGTATCGAATTTTATAGAAAAGTCAGGGTAAGCGACAACATAAAAATATTTAGTGTTTACAAGGATGTGAGTTAATGTGTCGGGAACGGCATAAGCATCCAACAATTGGATATTTGGGGTTTGAGGGCTCACTATTTAATATTTTTCATGTTTTGATCCGATTCACAGATCCCCGCACATGAAAATCGCATTTCTTCCCGCCAGCCTTGCCTTCTCGGCGGCCGCCCTGGTTGCCTCCGTTCCCGCGTTCGCGCAAGCCGCGCCGCAGACGATCCTGATCGGTCTCGCCGCGCCGCTCACCGGCCCGTCCGCACGGATCGGCAAGGATCTGCAGAACGGCGCGCAACTCGCGATCGACGACGCGAACGCGAAGCATCCGACGATCGGCGGCAAGCCGGTCGTCTACAAGCTCGTCGCGGCCGACGACCAGTCCGATCCGCGTACGGCCGTCGCGGTCGCGCAGCAACTCGTCGACCGGCACGTGATCGGTGTCGTCGGCCACTGGAACACCGGCTGCAGCGTGCCGGCGTCGCGCGTCTACCGCGATGCGGGCATTCCGCAGATCGCGCCGGCGTCCACCGGCCATCAATACACGCAGCAGGGCTATGCGACGGCCTTCCGCATCATGGGTCACGACGATGCGGGCGGCAACTTCACGGGCGCATACGCGGTGAAGACGCTGAAGGCGAAGCGCATCGCGGTGATCGACGATCGCACGTCGTTCGGTGCGGGGCTGGCCGACCAGTTCATCAAGGGCGTGCAGGCGAACGGCGGCGCGATCGTCGATCGCCAGTACGTGAACGACAAGACCACCGACTTCAGCGGCGTGCTGACCGCGATCAAGGGCAAGCGCGCGGATCTGGTGTTCTTCGGCGGGCTCGATGCGCAGGCCGCGCCGATGGCGCGCCGGATGCGCCAGCTCGGCGTGAATGCGCCGCTGCTCGGCGCGGGCGGCTTCGTGAGCCAGACTTTCCTGTCGCTCGCGGGCAAGGACGGCGACGGCGTGACGGCGCTCGAACCGGGCCTCCCGCTCGACCGGATGCCGGGCGGCAAGGCGTTCGACACGCAATACCAGGCGCGCTACCGCGCACCGATCGAGCTGCATGCGCCGTTCGCCTACGATGCGGCCGCGACGCTGATCGCCGCCGCGCAGAAGGCCGGCACGACGCAGCCGGCGAAGCTGGTCGCGGCGGTTCGTGCGATCGACCGGCCCGGCGTGACGGGGCGCATCGCGTTCGACGCCGAAGGCAACCTGAAGGACCCGGCCTTCACGATCTACCAGGTGCGCGATGGCAAGTGGACCGTCGTCGACGTGCTCGGCGGCTCGCGCACCACGGCCAAATAATCGACACAACGACGACAACATTCTCCCCATGACCGAAGCTACCCGGACATCCGCCGCCGCGCCCGAGGACACCCGCCTCGGGATCCTCGCGCGGCGCCGCATCGAGGCGGAAATCATCAAGCCGATCTACGAGATCATGAAACGCGAATTCGGCGCCGAGCGCGCCCAGGCCGTGATCGCGGAAGCCGTGCGCGGCGCGGCCGTCGACGCGGGCCGCACGTTCGCCGCGCAGGAACCCGAAGGCGCCAGCGTGAAGTCGTTCATCGCGCTGCAGGTGCTGTGGGAGAAGGACGATGCGCTCGACGTCGAGGTGCGCCGCGCGGACGATGCGCATTACGACTACGACGTGCGTCGCTGCAGCTACGCGGAGATGTATCACGCGATGGGGCTCGGCGAGATCGGGCATCTGCTGAGCTGCGCGCGCGACAGCTATTTCATCCAGGGCTATGCGCCGGACGTCGCACTCACGCGCACGAGCACGATCATGCAGGGCGGCAAGCGCTGCGATTTCCGCTACGCGCGGCAATCCGCACCGGAGAACGGCGATGCGTGACGACAACGCCATTGCGGACAACGTGCGCGTGCCGCGGGTCGACGGCCGCCGTCTGTGGGCGTCGCTCGAACGGATGGCGCAGATCGGCGCGACGCCGAAGGGCGGCGTGTGCCGTCTCGCGCTGACCGATCTCGATCGCGAGTCGCGCGACCTGTTCGTGCAGTGGGCGCGCGACGCCGGCTGCACGGTGCGCGTGGACCGGATGGGCAACGTGTTCGCGCGCCGCGCGGGCCGCGATCCCGCCGCCGCGCCGGTGATGACCGGCTCGCACGCCGATTCCCAGCCGACCGGCGGCCGTTACGACGGCATCTACGGCGTGCTCGGCGGGCTCGAGGTCGTGCGGGCGCTGAACGATGCGGGCATCGAGACCGAGCGCCCGATCGACGTCGTGATCTGGACCAACGAGGAGGGCTCGCGCTTCGCGCCGGCGATGGTGTCGGCCGGCGTGTTCTCGGGTGTCTATACGCTCGAATACGGGCTGTCGCGCACCGACGGCGCGGGCAGGACGATCGGCGAGGAACTCGCGCGGATCGGCTATGCGGGCGCCGAGCCCGTCGGCGGTTATCCGGTGCACGCGGCGTACGAACTGCATATCGAACAGGGCGCGATTCTGGAGCGGGCCGGCAAGACGATCGGCGTCGTGACGGCCGGGCAGGGGCAGCGCTGGTACGAGGTGACGCTCACCGGCGTCGACGCCCACGCGGGCACGACGCCGATGGCATTCCGCCGCGATGCGCTGGTCGGCGCGGCGCGCATGATTTCGTTCGTCGAGGTGCTCGGCCGCCGTTACGCGCCGGACGCGCGCGCGACGGTCGGGATGATCGAGGCGCGGCCGAACTCGCGCAACACGGTGCCGGGCGGCTGCTTCTTCACGGTCGAGTTCCGGCATCCCGACGACGCGGTGCTCGACGAACTGGACGCCGTGCTGCGGGCCGAACTTGCGCGCGTGGCCGACGAAACCGGTCTCGGCGTGCAGATCGAGCAGATCTTCACGTATGCGCCGGTGCCGTTCGCGCCGAACTGCATCGACACGGTGCGCGACGCGGCCCGGGCGCTCGGGCTGCCGCACATGGATATCGTGTCCGGGGCGGGGCACGACGCGTGCTACGTGGCGCGCGTCGCGCCGACGGGGATGATCTTCGTGCCGTGCGTCGACGGGCTGAGCCACAACGAGGCCGAAGCGATCACGCCCGAATGGGCGGAGGCGGGGGCCGATGTGCTGTTGCGGGCGGTGTTGCGGAGTGCGCAGGAAGTGTGAGCGTGAGCGCGCGGTGCGGCAGGCGGGTGTCTGGCGGGCCGCACCGGGTTGTGTCGGATGTGCGGTTTCGCGCGCCGTGTGGCAGGTCGTAATCAGCGACGTTGGACGGGTACGTTGAAACTGCCGCGACCGATGTTCTCGCCTGCTTGTGCAATCGACACCCCGATCGATGGTTCATCTACGGACGCAACGTCGACGATATGATTCAGGCACAGCGCCGCCCAGTGCTTGTATGGGCCGGGATGGTCTGTAGTGGTCTAATGAAACCGGACACTGATTCAGGCGAGAATGCTCGCCATGAAGAGGTGTCTGATGACCAAGCAACGACGGACGTTTTCCCCAGAGTTCAAACGGCAAGCCGCGAGCCTGGTGGTCGACCAGGGCTATAGCCATGTGGAGGCGAGCTGCTCGGTCGGCGTCGGCGAGACGGTGCTGCGCCGCTGGGTGCATCAGTTTCAAATGGAACGTCAGGGTGTCACGCCGCAGGGCAAGGCAATCACGCCGGATCAACAACGCATTAAGGAACTCGAGGCGCGCATCGAACGCCTCGAGCGTGAGAAGGCCATTTTAAAAAAAGCTACTGGGCTCTTGATGTCGGAAGGGATTGAACGTACGAAGTAATCGATCAGGTTTTCGAAGACGAATCTGTCGAGTTGGTCTGCGCTGTACGCGAGGATTGCTGTTCCATTCGGATCATGGGCGGACAATATGCAAACCGGAAATTCCGTCAGAGGCAGTGGCGCTATCGGATAAAGCAGAGAATGAGCCGTCGTGGAAATTTCTGGGACAATTCCCCGATGGAACGGCTGTTCCGCAGCTTGAAAACGGAATGGCTGCCGTCGGTGGGTTACATGTCGACACAAGAAGCACACCGGGATATCAGTCACTACCTGATGCAGCGGTACAACTGGATACGGCCGCATCAGTTCAATGACGGACTCGCACCGGCTGTCGCGGAAGAAAAACTTAACGCAGTGTCCGGAATGAGTTGGCCACTACACTGGGGAAGATCAAGACAAAGTGAGGTATTGAAAATGCAAAAATTCGAAATCAAGTACCCCAACTGGTACGACGAGCTCGCAGAATTTGAACATGAAAAAAAGGGATTTCTAGAAGGTGTTCTCGTCACATTAGAGGGGGGCGATGTACAACTGAATTTTTACGATATGACCAGGTTCGCTCAGGATGCGGCGGATGATGTCCGTAACAACGGATTCTTTTATATGACAGGCGTCGTGATCGTCGAGAGTGTTTCAAGGACACATATGGAGGCTGCGGCACAAAGGATCGTTGAGGATGGACTGGCCCCATAAGTACGACTTGGTTCGATGGTTGTGCACTTCGACCTTATGGAAATTTCGCAACGCCTTACTGCCAAAGGCGCACCACGGACTAGGCAGAGGCGCGATGCGGTTACGACGACGGTTACGTTCTGCGTCGAGGGCGTTGAGCTTCGTGATGTTGGTCTGAGGGAGCTGACACATAGTCGGGCCTGCACTACAACTGGCGCAGGTACTACGATCCGAACAGCGGCCGGTTTATTGGTAAAAAAGCCATTGACCACGCCAGTGTGTAGCCCGCAAAGTAACGGCATGGCCGAGAGCTTCGTGAAAACCATGACGCGCGACTATGTCGCCTTCATGCCGAAGCCGAATGCAGCGACCGCTGCAAGCAACCTGGCCATTGCGTTCGAGCATTACAACGAGAAGCATCCCCATAGCGCGCTGAAATACCGCTCGCCTCGCGAGTTCCGGCGCTCGATGGACTCAGCAACCTCAGTGTGACGCCGTGTCGGGGATTGCAGGGTCAACTCCACTGAGTACTACACTGTGCTCCGTGCAAGTGTTGGCCATCTAGTATAGTGGGCCGTATTCTTACTCCATCGCAAAGTCGAATAACCCGCGAGGAGTCTATGGCCAATCCATCTTGAATCCACAACAGGCTTGCGATTTGGGGCATTGCCCAAAAGCAGTAGCCCCATTAGACGCACCCACTGAGTTTTGGAGATAGGCAGGGTTCCATATGCATGGAATGACCGACCACTATCGAAGAACTGCAAGTCGATTCCGAGATGAGAGGTGGCCCATTTGGCCACCTCCGTGACCGGCCCGGACTTCACTGCGAAGTCAACCATGGGAATGTGCTTAATGCGTCGACCCCGCGTGAGTGTCGAATGCATCGCAAGTTCCTCGCCAGGAGCAAGTTGGCTGAGTTGATCTCCGAGCCATGCCGGCGTGACTTGCGCCAAAGGGACCTGGATCGGCGTGCGGTGATCATCAATAGATTGGGGCACGTAGGTATACCGGGAGAAGTGCGCATCCCAGCCTTCCCCGACGGCTGCGCACCACAAAGGCACAAGGCTGACAGGGTGGCGGTCAAGGTTTACGGATTTCATATATATCGAGAACCGCCTGTATAGAGGCGTTGGAAGCTGGCAATCGCGTAATCATCGGTCATGCCGGAGACATAGTCAGCCAACAGGTGGGCGCGCGCGAACCATTCCGCAATCTCCCGCTCCGCGGGGTCTGACACGGTTCCCGGGTTTGTATCTACAGCGTGCCGATAGGCGAGAATCTGTTTCTTCCCGAGGAAGCTGCAAAGCGTTGGCGCAAGCACATGCTCCAGGTTCGCCACAGGCTGTCCCTTTAACAAGTCGCACGCCTGGTCAGCACGCAGATCTAGAAGAATGCCGAAGCGATCGAGAAGGCCAGTGACTACCTCGTAAGCCAAGATCTCACGCTGTCGCACTACGCGACTTGTGTAAAGATACTCCCTAGAGAAGCCTTTGACGGCACCGAGCAGCTGGTCTGCGGTGTCGCTCTTGTCGAGTAGATCGAAATATGTGCCATCAAGGATTGCCTGTTGATGTCGGATGAACAGCCTTGCCCCCTCGTTGACCAATGCATTGGTCACAGTCGTTCTGAATGTCACATACCACGCGAGAGACGAGGTGTTTTCTTGCGGGCTATCGACATCGTCAGGTAAACGCAACAGGATGGCCTTTATTGTTGTATTCGCTTCTGGATCGGTCTTGCGCTTTAGCCATTTGACAAAATCTTGGCCCCTGATGATGTTCTTCTCGAGGGCGTCCTCAATGTCGCTGAGACAGTACGAGATATCATCGGCAGCTTCCATCAGGTAAGCGAGGGGGTGTCGCGTTCCCTCACTCATTCCTAATGCAGAGTGTACGCCACTCAATGTGTCTGCCTCGCTAAGGAAGACGCCGGATTTCTTGATCATTCTGCCATCCCGCTTTTTGCCAATGTGCTCCGTCGTCCATGGATACTTAAGCATGGCGGCAAGCTGGGTATGGGTTAAGTTGTAGCCGAACTGATCTTTGACCCACTGCAACTTGGTCGCGATTCGAAATCCTTGGGGGTTGCCGTCGAAATGCTGAAAGTCGCGGTAAAGGTGCTCGAAACGCTTGCGACTTCCCGTCGGAAACCTATCTCGAAATTTGTCTCGATGGTTCTCGAACCAAGTTTGGATGGTGCACTCACCGAAGTGGCCAAAGGGCGGGTTGCCAAGATCATGCATTAGGCAAGCGACCTCGACAAAGGTTACTATTGCGCCCGCCAACTCCAACGTACTCTCGTCTGATAAGGGGCCGAGCCACCCTCTTTTCAACATCTTTTTGGCTGCAATATCGGCGATATAGTGTCCAACTGCTGCGACCTCCAGAGAGTGTGTCAGACGTGTTCGGACTGATGCATTTAACTCTTGGTCGAATACTTGAGTCTTGGACTGCAACCGGCGAAATGCATTCGAAAAGAGTATTCGTCCTCGATCGCTCGCCGCCTCTACGGCGAGCGTTGGCTTGCGATCAGCTGTCGTGTGTCTGAATCGTGAGACTTGAAGCAATTGGCGATATCTTGTGGCGATATCGCGTTCCGTGTTCTTTTTTTGCGCCACCGCACTTCTCCTATTAAATTTGATAGCCGACGGAGGGAATGACTCGAAATTTCAGGGAAATTGAGGTGTGCGACTCGGTGCTTGCGGTGACCTCCTGATGATCTTATGCAGTGTACAGGCTGTTTTCCAGCGATTTGGAGGGTTGTAAGTTATGCCGCATCACCATTTGCCGGGATGTAGCCATTCCAGCACGGGCCAAACGGACGGTAAGGAGTTAGAGTCGCTAACACAACCTAGACATGATGCCGCGATAGCCATATCTTCCCGGTATGGCGAGACGCAAAATTAGCAAAGAGTTGTGGACAGCGCTGGAACCGTTGATTCCGGTTTTCAAGCCGTCGCCCAAAGGCGGCCGACGTCGTACGGTTGATGACCGTGCTGCTCTGAACGGCATCCTCTATGTTCTGCAGACCGGTATCCAGTGGGAAGACTTACCGCAGGAACTCGGCTTCGGCAGTGGCATGACATGCTGGCGACGTTTGCGAGACTGGCAAGCGGCCGGCGTATGGCATCGACTGCGTGAGCACGACCAGATTGATTGGGAGCGTGCGAGCCTAGATGGAGCCAGCGTCTCCAGCCCCCGGGGGGCCAAGAAACCGGCCACGCTCGGATCGAAGCGACACATCGTCGTAGATGCTCACGGCATCCCGCTGGCCGTCACGATCACGCGAGCCAACCGGCACGATTCGATGGCATTCGAGCCCACGCTTGATTCCATCCCCGCCGTACCAGGCCTGAACGGGCAGCCGCGCAAGCGTCCAAGCAAACTGCACGCCGACAAAGGGTATGACTTCGCTCGTTGCCGGCGCTATCTGAGACAGCGCGGCATCAAGGCCCGTATTGCCCGCCGTGGTATCGAAAGCAGCGAGCGGCTGGGGCGTCATCGTTGGGTCGTCGAGCGCACGCATGCCTGGTTTGCCGGATTCGGCAAGCTCCGGATTCGCTTCGAACGGCGCCTCGATATTCATGCCGCTTTGCTTGTTCTGGCTGCCGCCGTCATCTGTTCGAGATTCGTGGATGACTTGTGTTAGCGGCTCTAAATCGTAGTTTTAGCGAGATTTGGCGAGACGATGGTAGACAGTCGTCTCCCAAAAAACCGAATCATTTCAACGATTTATGGCCGTCCTGAGATGCCCCGAGCATCCGCCCCACATACCGCCGCATCACATGAAACGCCGTATCGGTGCGCCCCGGCATCGTCACCAGCGCACCATCGGCGGTAAAGCCGAGCTTTTCATAAAACCGGTACGCCACTTCGCGTGCCGTACACCACACGAGCGCGGCCCCGTTTGCTTCCGCGTGGCGCAAGCACACCTGCACCAGTACCCGCCCGAAACCCATGCCGCGCACGTCGGGATGCACGGCCATCCCGCGCAGCCGCCAGGCCGGCCGGGCCGGATCGTCGTCGCGGGTCTCCTCGCAGAGCGACGCGACGGCGACGATGCCCGACGGGTCGCGCACCCCGACGTGCAGCGTCGTCGGTGCATGGTCTCCGGCCAGTTCGCATGCGTTCAGGTCGCCGTTCAGCAGGATCGCCGCCCTGAGCGGGTGCGTCTGCGCGGCATCGATCGATGCGATGGTGAACAGCGGGTCGCGTGGCGTCGTCAACATGTGTCGTGGTGTCCGATAGTTCGTCACTGGCCGGCCTTGCGCCGCGCCACATAGCCGAGATACGCGACGATCTGGTCGAGTTCCCGGTCGCTCAACTGGTCGGGCGGAAATGCCGGCATGCTGCGGCCCGGCCAGTCGCGCACCGACGCCGGATTGCGGATGTAGCGGCGCAGCGCGGCGGGCTTGAAGTAGTCGACCGGATTCATCGGCGTGTTCAGGTCGGGGCCGGCGTGGCTGCTGCCCGCGCCGTCGAGGCGGTGGCACGCAAGACACTGCGTGACGAACAGGCGCTGGCCCACACGGGCCGGATCGTCGGCGGGGAGCGCGGGATCGACGGCGAGCGACGGCCAGCGCGCGAGCGGCGACGATTCGAGCGTGATGCGCACGATCTGGAACGGCCATTGCTCGCCGCGCACCGACGCCGCATCCGGCCCGAGCCAGACCAGATAGAACGGCCCCGCGCTGACCTGCTTGCCGGGCAGCTTCGGCCACGGGTGGGCCGGATCCTCGATCGCGAGCCACGGGACGGCACGGGCCGGTGCGCGGCGGCGCACCAGATCCAGCGGCAGTTGGGCGGCGAACCCGTCGGCCGCGCGCGTTTCGAGCACGCCGTCGGCCGGCAGCGACGCGTCGCCGAGCAGCGCCGCGAACGGCACCGCGCGAAACGTCATCGGCCGCCCGTACGCAATGTCGCGGGGCACGCGGATGCTGGTTGCATCGGGACGCGCGAGCAGCGTCTGCGGGGTGAGGGCGCGAGCCGTGCCGTCGGTCTCGAGTTCCAGCGTGGACTGGGCCGACGCAGGTTGTCCGATCAGGCAGACCGTCAGCAGCAAAAGAGAAAACAGGCGACGCTTCAGCATTCGTTCTCCGTGGAGGGGGCGGTCCGGGCGATGACGCGGGGAGGCGTGCCGCTGCCGGAACGAGCCGGGCGTCAGTCTATACGGCCGGCGGCCCGAGTGCAGCGCCAGTCAGGCAAATCCGGCAGGGAGAGCGCCGGCCGATCTGCTCGGCGCGTGGCTGGAGCGAACCGGTGTGGTCGCGATGATCGATTTCCTGGAGCGGGGGATCAAGAGGTCTGCGGGTGCAACGCGACTCGAGATGACCCTGGGCCGAGCCCCCGAGTTCGGCGACATGATCGAACCGATCGATGACCTCGTTGCATGCGGCGGGCTGGCCGTCGTCGACGAACGCTTGTTCGGCGCATGACGGCCGGCGGGCGGATGAGGGCCGCCTCGCGTTACCGTGCGCCTCCCGATGATGCCCGTTTCGCGATCCGCGCCGGCGCGGCCGCTTGCGCGGCGCCGGCCGCGCTTTCGACCGCCGCGCGCGGCCGGTTCATGATGTAGGTCCACAGTTGCTCGGCCGCGAGCCCGCGCTTCCGCGCCGAGCGATAAAGGCGGATTTCGAGTTCGGTGATCCAGTCGCCGGACCCCGCGCACACGAGCGTGCCTTCCGCGAGTTCCTTCGCAACGCAGCTTTCCGGCAGCCAGCCGATCCCGTGCCCGGCCACGACCATGCCCTTCAACGCCTCGGACATGTGCGTCTCGAAGCACCGATGCAGCGCATACGGTTCGGTCGCGTTCAGCAGCAGCATCTCGACGATGTTGCCGAGAAACGCGCCCGACGAATACGCGAGCAGCGGCAGCGGCGCGTCGGGCGCGCCCGGCAGCTGAAATACGGGCTTGCCGAGCGCATCGGGCGTCGATACCGGCAGGATCCGCTCGACGCCGAGGTTGACGAACGGGAAGTGGTTCGGGTCGAGCACGATCGGCAACTGCGGATGGTGATAGCCGAGCAGCAGGTCGCATTCGCCTTCGACGAGATGCTGCACGCCTTCCGGCACGTTCACCGCGTTGACGCGCGCCGTCACGTGGCCGACTTCGCCGTTGAGCTGCTTGAGCCATTCGGGAAACAGCGTGAAGACCAGCGTGTGCGCGACCGCGAAACGCACGACCTGGTCGCTGGCCGCGAACTGGTCGTAGCCGTTCACGAGATTGCGCGCCGCATACATGCTGCGCAGGATGTCCGCGGCGAGCCCGCGAAACATCTGTCCGGCCGGCGTCAGCGCGATCGGGTTGATGCTGCGGTCGACCAGCTTCGCGTCCATCCAGGTTTCGAGGGCGGCGATTCGTCTGCTGAATGCAGACTGCGTGAGGTGCCGATTACGCGCGGCCCGGGAAAAACTTTTGGTATCCGCAAGGCTCAGGAAATCTTCCAGCCACTTTGCTTCCATTTCGATCGTCGCTTTTTATAGTCGGGCGCCAAAGAGGCGGCGCCGCTTCGCTGCACCAACGTTCTAGCGTACCGCGCCTCGCGCCGGTCGGGACGATGTTTTTTTTCGATGGGTTCCAGTCTAAATATGCATGGGCGTTGTCGGCGGGATTACGGTTGCTTAGGTTTGAGGTGCCGGACCCGGCTAACCGGACAGTTCATCGCGTCGAACTGCCGGCCAGGCCGCAGACGGTACTTCCCCCCAGGGTCGGTTGCGCCGTGCGCGTACCGGCCCGCCTCCCCATCCGTTCGTTCCGGTCGTCCGGTGCCCGGGCAGGCCGTTTTTTGTGCAGTGCAGATTGCATATTCGTGACACGCGGGGGAACTATGTTTGAAAGTCGCGGCGCAGCATGGACCGTGCGCAGCGGCGACGCACCGGCGTCGCCCGTCGTGCGGGGCGCTGCACCGTCGTGGTGCGCAATGCCGCCCGGGCGTGCCTGACGCGGCGCAAAAAAGGGGGGATTATCGAAGGGATCGCGCAAGGCACGTTCCTTGCGATGCAGTCAGTACGCCGGTCCGGCATGCGCAATGCCGGGGAAAACGATCGATGGAGAAAAGATCGATGAAGCCATTCGATGAAATGCTGCAATCCGGCGACATGGTAAGGGCGCCTTACGCGCGCCTGAAGCAGTGGCTCGACACGCAGAATCCCGCGAGCCTCGCCCAGAAAGCCCACGACGCGGAAGGCGTGTTCCGCAAGACGGGCATCACGTTCGCCGTCTACGGCGATTCGGAGGCCGCCGAGCGGCTGATTCCGTTCGACATCGTCCCGCGCATCATCTCGGGCGCGGAATGGAGCCGGCTGTCGCTCGGCATCGAGCAGCGCGTGATGGCGCTCAATGCGTTCCTCGACGACATCTATCATCGCCAGGAAATCGTGCGCGCGGGCATCGTGCCGAAGCACCTGATCGCGCACAACGAAGCGTTCATCCCGGAGATGATCGACTTCCGGCCGCCCGGAAACGTTTACACGCACATCATCGGCGTCGACATCGTGCGCACCGGCGAGAACGAGTTCTACGTGCTGGAAGACAACGCACGGACGCCGTCCGGCGTGTCGTACATGCTGGAAAACCGCGAGACGATGATGCAGCTCTTTCCGGAGCTGTTCCAGCAGGTGAAGGTGCGCCCGGTCGAGACCTATCCGCAGATGCTGCGCCAGTCGCTCGCGGCCGTGTGCCCGCCGGGCGGCAATGCGGACAACCCGACCGTCGCCGTGCTGACGCCCGGCATCCACAATTCGGCGTACTACGAGCATTCGTTCCTTGCCGACCAGATGGGCGTGCACCTCGTCGAGGGCAGCGACCTGCAGGTGATCGACGGCCGCGTCGCGATGCGCACGACCGAGGGCTTCCAGCCGATCGACGTGCTGTACCGGCGCGTCGACGACGCGTTCCTCGATCCGCTCACGTTCCGCCCCGATTCGGTGCTCGGCGTCGCGGGGATCATGGATGTCTACCGCGCGGGCAACATCACGATCGCGAACGCGCCCGGCACGGGCATCGCCGACGACAAGGCGATCTACTCGTACATGCCGGAGATCGTCGAGTTCTACACGGGCCGCAAGGCGCTGCTGGAGAACGTGCCGACCTGGCGCTGCGGCGAGGCCGACAGCCTGAAGTACGTGCTCGAGCATCTCGACGAACTGGTCGTGAAGGAAGTGCACGGCTCGGGCGGCTACGGGATGCTGGTCGGGCCGTGCGCGTCGAAGGCCGAGATCGAGGCGTTCTCCGCGAAGCTGCGCGCGCGCCCGGCGAACTACATCGCGCAACCGACGCTCGCGCTGTCCACCACGCCGATCCTGACCGAGGCCGGCCTCGCCCCGCGCCACGTCGACCTGCGGCCGTTCGTGCTGGTGTCGGACCGGATCCGCATCACGCCTGGCGGGCTCACGCGGGTCGCGCTGAAAGAGGGCTCGCTCGTCGTCAACTCGAGCCAGGGCGGCGGCACCAAGGACACCTGGGTGCTGGCCGACTGAGCCGGACGCTACCGCACGCGCCGGATCCGGCGCGCGAACCGAACGAAGACGGAGTGGACACGAGATGCTTCTGGGACGTACTGCAAGCGGTCTCTACTGGATGTACCGCTATATCGAGCGCGCTGAGAATATCGCGCGCATCGTCGATGCCGGGCTGCGGATGGCGCTCACGCGCACGTCCGACGCGCCGGCCGAATGGTCGTCGGTGCTCGTCAGCTCGGGCACCGACGACGGCTATCGGGAGAAATACGACGCATATGCGTCCGATACCGTAACCGACTACCTGCTGCGCGACCGGGACAACCCGTCGAGCGTGCTGGCGTGCATCGAGGCGGCGCGCTCGAACGCGCGGATGGTGCGCACGGCGCTCACGCGCGAGGCCTGGGAAAGCGTGAACGGCGCGTGGCTCGCGCTGCGCCGCGCGCTCGCGCAGCCGGTGCAGGAAAGCGAGCTGCCGGGCGTGCTCGACCAGGTGAAGCGCGAAACCGCGCTGATCCTGGGCAGCTTCTACAGCACGATGCTGCGCAACGAGATCTTCGATTTCGCGCAGATCGGCGCATTCATCGAGCGCGCGGACAACACCGCGCGGATCATCGACGTCAAATACCATCTGCTGCTGCCGTCGGTGTCGCACGTCGGCACGATCCTCGACAGCTACCAGTGGGAGACGATCCTGCGCTGCGTGGCCGCGCATCGCTCGTACCGCTGGGTGTACGACGTGCAGTACAAGCCGCTGAACATCGCCGACTACCTGATCCTGAACGGCCGCATGCCGCGATCGCTGCGCTATTGCTACGGACGCGTCGTGTCGAGCCTGAACCTGCTCGCGAAGGATTATGGCGTGACACATCCGTGTCACGACACGGCCGCGAAGATCCTGCAGATGCTGTCCGACACCTCGGTCGAGCGGATCTTCAAGAGCGGCCTGCACGAGTTCCTGACCGACTTCATCGGCCGCAACAACAGCCTCGGGCTCGAAATCGCCCAGGCTTACAACTTCGACTGAGACTTGCCATGCGACTCGCCATCCGACACATCTCGCGTTATCAGTTCGACGATCAAGCCACCCATGCGCTGCAACGGCTGCGGCTGCGCCCGCAGTCGGGCCCCGGGCAGACGGTGCGCGCGTGGCAGGTGACGATCGACGGCGTCGAGCCGACGCTGTCGTACGCCGACGGGCTCGGCAACCGGATCGACCTGGTGCGGCACGACCGCGGCGCGAAGGCCGAGATCGTCGTCATTGCGGCCGGCGTCGTCGAGACGCAGGACCGCGCGGGCATAGTCGGCAATCCTGAAGGCTATGCGCCGCCGTGGATTTTCGAGCGCGAGACCGCGCTGACGAAAGCGGGCGACATCGTGCGCGCGCTCGCCGAGGCGCTGCCGATCGATCCGCGCGGTCTCGACGCGCTGCACTGGTTGATGACCGAGGTGCACGGCCGCATCGCATACGCGCCGAACCTGGCCGCCGACGCGCCCGTCGACGCCGAAACCGCGCTGGAAAGCGGCGAGGGCACGAGCCGCGACCACGCGCATGCGTTCATCGCGGCGGCACGCGCATTGAAGATTCCCGCGCGCTATATCTCCGGCTACGTGCTCGCCGACAGCGCGATGCAGCGCATCGCCGACGCGAAGCAGAACGCGGGCGACGAAGGCGAGGAGGAGGCGCTCGCGCTGCAGAGCGGCGAGGGGATGCAGCAGGCGCTCGGCGCGTCGCATGCCGCCCAGTCGCAGGGGCAGGCGCAGGCGGCGCTCGGCGGGCAGACGCAAGCCGCCGCGCTGATGCAGCAGCCGGCCGGCCATGCGTGGGCGGAGGCCTATGTCGAAGGGCTCGGCTGGGTCGGGTTCGATCCGTTCATGAACCGCTGCCCGGACGAGCGCTACGTGCGCATCGCGGTCGGCCTCGATTATCGCGACGCGCAGCCGGTGACGGGGCTCGGCGCGACCGCCGTCGGCATCGAGATCAGCGTCGTGCAGTCGCCGGAACTCGTCTGACCCGACGCGCGCTTTCGCCGAATCCGCCATGCCGGGCCGCCGCGTCGCACGCGACGCGGCGTGCGCGGCCGGCTCAACCCGAACCGAGCTCTCATGTCCATCCACGTCGCGCTGCACCACACCACCCGCTATCGCTACGACCAGCTCGTCAACCTCGGCCCGCAGGTCGTACGGCTGCGGCCCGCGCCGCATTGCCGGACGCCGATCCTCGCGTATTCGATGACGGTCGAACCCGCGCTGCACTTCATCAACTGGCAGCAGGACCCGTTCTCGAACTATCTCGCGCGGCTCGTGTTTCCCGAACGCACCGAGCACTTCGAGATCACGATCGACCTCGTCGCCGAGATGTCGGTGTACAACCCGTTCGACTTCTTTCTCGAAGCCAGCGCGGAGCAGTATCCGTTCAGCTATGACGACGCGCTGAAGACCGAGCTTGCGCCGTATCTCGCGCGCGATCCGCAGACGAGCGCGTCGCCGCTGTTCCGGACGTATCTCGACGGCGTCGACCGTACGCCGGCGGCCACGGTGGATTTCCTCGTCGCGCTGAACCAGCAGCTGCAGCGCGACATCGGCTATCTCGTGCGGATGGAGCCGGGCGTGCAGACGCCTGAGCAGACGCTCGAGCTCGCGTCGGGTTCGTGCCGCGACAGCGCGTGGCTGCTCGTGCAGCTGTGCCGCCATCTCGGCATCGCCGCGCGTTTCGTGTCGGGCTACCTGATCCAGCTCACGCCCGACGTGAAGTCGCTCGACGGCCCGAGCGGCACGTCGGTCGACTTCACCGACCTGCACGCGTGGTGCGAGGTCTACCTGCCGGGCGCGGGCTGGATCGGCTTCGATCCGACCTCGGGCCTGCTCGCCGGCGAAGGCCACATTCCGCTCGCCTGCACGCCGCAGCCGACCAGCGCCGCGCCGGTCGAGGGGCTGATCGACGAATGCGAAGTGGCGTTCGAGCACGAGATGTCCGTGACGCGCGTGTACGAATCGCCGCGCGTGACGAAGCCGTATACGGAATCGCAATGGGACGCGGTGCGCGCGCTCGGCACGCAGGTCGACGGCGCGCTGGCGGCCGGCGACGTGCGGCTCACGCAGGGCGGCGAGCCGACCTTCGTGTCGATCGACGATCGCGACGGCGCGGAGTGGAACACCGATGCGCTCGGCCCGACCAAGCGCGGCTACGCGACCGAACTCGTGCAGCGGCTGCGCGCCGAATACGGCGACGGCGGCTTCCTGCATTTCGGGCAGGGCAAGTGGTATCCGGGCGAGCAACTGCCGCGCTGGGCGCTGTCGATCTTCTGGCGCGCGGACGGCCAGCCCGTGTGGCACGACCCGTCGCTGTTCGCCGACGAGCGCGAGCCGTCCGCGTATACGACCGACGACGCGAAGCGCTTCATCGATGCGCTCGCCGCGCGGCTGCACCTGACCGACGAATTCATCCGGCCCGGCTACGAGGATGTCTGGTACTACCTGTGGCGCGAGCGCCGGCTGCCGGTCAACGTCGATCCGTTCGACTCGCGTCTCGACGACGAGCTCGAACGCGCGCGGCTGCGCAAGGTGTTCGAGCAGCACCTCGACAGCGTGGTCGGCTACGTGCTGCCGGTGAAGCGTACGGACGACGCGCCGGGCCTGGACGGGCCGCGCTGGCAGACAGGCCCGTGGTTCTTCCGCGACGAGCGGATGTACCTCGTGCCCGGCGATTCGCCGATGGGCTATCGGCTGCCGCTCGATTCGCTGCCGTGGGCCAGCCGCGCCGACTATCCGTACCTGGCCGAGCGCGACCCGTTCGCGCCGCGCACCGCGCTGCCGGACGCCGCCGCGATCCGCGCGCGCTATGCGGGCCCGGCCGACGCGCCGCGCTACCTGTCCGGCGTGCATCGCGAAGCGGCCGCGCAGACCGTGATGCAATGGCGGGACGACGGCGCGGCCGCGAGCAGGCGGGCCGCCTCGCACGACCCGCGGCGCCAGCCGGAGCGTTTCGAATCGGCCGCATGGATCACCCGCACCGCGCTGTGCGTCGAAGTGCGCAACGGCATCCTGTACCTGTTCATGCCGCCGCTCGCCGCGCTCGAGGATTATCTCGACCTGCTCGGCGCGATCGAGCTGACCGCGCACGCGCTCGGCGTGAAGCTCGTGCTCGAAGGCTATCCGCCGCCGCGCGATGCGCGGCTGAAGGTGCTGCAGGTGACGCCCGATCCGGGCGTGATCGAGGTGAACATCCATCCGGCCACGAACTTCGACGAACTCGTCGATCACACCGAATTCCTGTACGACGCCGCCTGGCAGTCGCGGCTGTGCAGCGAGAAGTTCATGGTCGACGGCCGCCACGTCGGCACGGGCGGCGGCAACCACTTCGTGCTCGGCGGCGCGACGCCGGCCGACAGCCCGTTCCTGCGCCGCCCGGACCTGCTGGCGAGCCTGGTGGCGTACTGGCACAACCATCCGTCGCTGTCCTACCTGTTCTCGGGGCTGTTCATCGGGCCGACGAGCCAGGCGCCGCGCGTCGACGAGGCGCGCAACGACCAGCTCTACGAACTCGACATCGCATTCGCGGAGATCCAGCGCAACAAGCTGCTGTTCGGGCAGGACATGCCGCCATGGCTCGTCGACCGCGTGCTGCGCAACCTGCTGGTCGACGTGACCGGCAACACGCACCGCAGCGAATTCTGCATCGACAAGCTGTATTCGCCCGATTCGTCGACCGGCCGGCTCGGCCTGCTCGAACTGCGCGCGTTCGAAATGCCGCCGCATGCGCGGATGAGCGTCGTGCAGCAACTGCTGCTGCGCGCGCTGGTCGCCCGCTTCTGGGCCGCCCCGTACACGACTCCGCTCACGCGCTGGGGCACCGCGCTGCACGACCGTTTCATGCTGCCCGCGTTTCTCCAGATGGATTTCGACGACGTGCTGGCCGAACTGCGCGATGCCGGGTTCGCATTCGATCCGGCGTGGTTCGCGCCGCATTTCGAATTCCGCTTTCCGCTGTTCGGCCAGATCGCGGTGAACGGCATGCAGTTGTCGCTGCGCGGCGCGCTGGAGCCGTGGCACGTGATGGGCGAAGAGGGCGCGACCGGCGGCACGGTGCGCTACGTCGATTCGTCGGTCGAACGGCTCGAAGTGCGCGTGACGGGGCTGAACGACAACCGCCACGTGGTGACGGTCAACGGCCGCGCGCTGCCGCTGCAGCCGACCGGCACCGTCGGCGAGTACGTCGCCGGCGTGCGCTACAAGGCATGGTCGCCGCCGTCCGCGCTGCATCCGACCATCGGCGTGCATGCGCCGCTGACGTTCGACATCGTCGACACGTGGCTGCAGCGCTCGCTCGGCGGCTGCCGTTACCACGTCGCGCATCCGGGCGGTCGCAACTACGCGACGTTCCCGGTCAATGCGTACGAGGCCGAGAGCCGGCGGCTCGCGCGCTTCGTCGAGATGGGGCATACGCCGGGGCGGATGACGGTCGCGGCGGCCGCGCCGAGCCGCGAGTTCCCGTTCACGCTCGACCTGCGGCGGCCTTGAGCGGACGATGAAGGGACGAATGACGATGCACGGTGTGCGGTACCCGGGCGCGCCGGCTGCTGGCGGCCCCGCCGGAATGCTAGGATGCGGGCAGATTGCGGCCGCGCGCCGTGCGCCGCGGCCTGCCATCGGCGCGGCGGCGCGCGTGCGCGCCCGCCCCTTGACGACGGAACGACATCGTGCCGCCCATTGACTTAGATCATCTCGCCGCTCCCGACGCGATGCCCACGCTTTTCGATACCGGCACGCAGCCGGACGCCGCTGAACTGGCCGCCGCGCTTGCGGCGCCGGCGGCCGCCGGTCGTTACGACGAACTGCGCGGCAGCGCGGCGGGCCTGAACGCGCCCGCGCTCGCACCCGCGTGGCGCAGCTTTTTCACGTCGATCGGCAGCGACGGCGTGGCCGACCTCGATCGCCGCGCCGATTCGCTGCACCGGCGCATGCGCGAGAACGGGCTGTTCTACCAGCTCCACGAGCAGCGCGCCGGCGACGGCGCGGTCGGCCCGTGGTCGCTCGACCTGCTGCCGCTGATCGTCACGCCCGAGGACTGGGTCGCGATCGAGCGCGGCGTGCTGCAGCGCGTGCGGCTGCTCAACGCGACGCTGGCCGACCTGTACGGGCCGCAGACGATCCTCGAACGCGGGCTGTTGCCGCCCGCGCTCGTCACCGGGCATCCCGGCTACCTGCGCGCGATGCGCGGCGCGTGCGTGCCGGGCGATACGTGGCTGCACGTCGTCGCGTTCGATCTCGCGCGCGGCCCGGACGGTCAGTGGCGGATCGTCGCGCAGCACACGCAGGGCGCGGCGGGGCTCGGCTACCTGCTGGAAAACCGGCTGATCGTGTCGCGGCTCTTTCCGCGCGGGTTTCGCGGGCTGCGCGTGCAGCGGCTCGCGTCCGCCTACCGCGCGCTGCTGCAGAGCATGCAGGCGCTCAGCCCGGCCGCGCGGAACTCGCGGATCGTGCTGCTGACGCCGGGGCCGCACAGCGCGACCTATTTCGAGCACGCGTATCTCGCCCGCTACCTCGGCCTCACGCTGGTCGAGGGCGGCGACCTGACCGCGCGCGACAACCGCGTGTTCCTGAAGACGCTGGGCGGGCTCGAACCCGTGCACGGGATCCTGCGGCGCGTCGACGACGCATGGCTCGATCCGCTCGAACTGCGGCCCGATTCGATGCTCGGCGTGCCGGGGCTGCTGCAGGCCGTGCGCGCGGGCAACGTGCTGCTCGCGAATGCGCCGGGCTCGAGCTTCCTCGAATCGCCGGCCATGCTCGGCTTCATGCCGCGCCTGGCGGAAGGGCTGCTCGGCGAAACGCTGACGCTGCCGGCCCTGCATTCGTGGTGGTGTGGCGAGACGGCCGCGTGCGAGGACGCGCTGCCGCAGCTCGCGCGCGGCATCGTGAAACCGACCTATCCGCCCGACGTGCAGGCCGGCGGCTCGTTCGAGCCGGTGATCGGCGCGCGGCTCACGCAGGCGCAGCTCGCCGAGTGGCGCGCGCGGATCCTCGCGAGGCCGGAACACTACACGGTGCAGGCCGATCTGCCGCTGTCGCAGGCGCCGACCTGGCCGCGCCAGGACGCACCCGACGGCAACGGCGTCAACGGCAGCGCGCGCATCGTGCCGAAGCCGCTGCTGCTGCGCGTCTTCGCGCTCGCCGACGGTGAGCAGCGCTGGCGGCTCCTGCCGGGCGGCCTGTCGCGGGTCGGCACGCGCGACACGCTGTTCAACGCGCCGATGCCGCGCGGCGGCAGCACCGTCGATACCTGGGTGATGACCGAAGGCATCGTCGATTCGACGACGCTGCTGCAGACACACCTCGGCCCCGACGATCTCGTCGAGCGGCCGCGCGCGATCGCGAGTCGCGCGGCCGAGAACCTGTTCTGGCTCGGCCGCTACACCGAACGCGCGACCAACCTGATGCGCCTCGCGCGCGCGGCGCTCGAACGGCTGCGCGGCGAGGACGACGTCGACAGCCCCGCGCATCTGGAGCTGATCGACACGCTGTGCCGGGACACGGGGCTGGTCGCGGCCGATGCGCCGAATGCCGTCCATGCGCCGCGCGCGTTCCAGCATGCGCTCGCGACGTCGCTGACGCGCGGCGCGGATCGCACGTCGGGCATCGCGTCGTGCCTGTTCGGGATGCGCGGCGCGGCAGCCGCGATTCGCGAGCGGCTGTCGAGCGACCAGTGGCGGTTGATCGACGACGCGACGCAACTGTTCGCGGACAGCGCCGACCATCCGGAAGCGGAAGAGCAGCTCGGCAACGAGGCGCTGCAGTTGCTCGGCCGCCTCGGCCTGTTGCTCGGCGCGATCACCGGCGCGCAGACCGACAACATGACGCGCGACGACGGCTGGCGGCTGCTGTCGATCGGCCGGCAGATCGACCGGCTGGATTTCCTCTGCAGCGTGCTGCGGTTCGCGTTCGAGGAGGGCGCCGTGCACCGGCAGGACGGTTTCGAGCTGGTGCTGGAGCTGTTCGACAGCTCGATTACGTTCCGCTCGCGCTTCCAGCGCGGTTTCGACGTCGCGCCGCTGCTGTCGCTCGTCGTGCTTGATACCGACAATCCTCACTCGCTCGGGTGGGTCGTGCAGGCCATGCGCAGCCGCCTGACGAAGGTGGAGCGCAGCGAAGGCTATGCGCTGTCCGAGCTGGCCGAGACGATCCCGGACGTGCCGGCGTGGTCGCTGCACGAGCTGTGCGAGACCGACGAAGGCGGCCGGCACGACCGGCTGCTCGACGCGCTCGATAAGACGACGAGGGCGGTCTGGGAGCTGTCGAACCGGATCGGCGAGCGCTATTTCAGCCACGTGCGCGAGGCGGGCAGGACACTATGGTGACGACGAAAGGTGCGGCAAAAATGCCGTCCGGTGCGGCCAACGCGCGACCGGCATCGGCACCGGCCGCGGCGGCCGTCGCCGCGCCCGCGCCGGGCCGGTTGCTGCGCGTGACGCACGATACCGAATACCGTTATGCGGCGCGCGTCGAATCGGCGCAGCACCAGGCTCGCCTGCAGCCGCTCGTGACGCCGCGCCAGCAGGTGCTGTCGTTCGCGCTCGACATCGAGCCCGCGCCGGAGTCGGTCTGCACCGAGATCGATGCGTTCGGCAACGCGCGCGCGTCGTTCGCGCTGAACCTGGCGCACGACGCGCTGCTCGTGCGCAGCCGCAGCACGGTGTGCGTGACGCCGCCCGTGTGGTCGCTCGGTGCGCGCGGCGAGCCGCCGCCCGCGATCGCGCGGCCGGACGCGGCGCATGCGACCGCGTGGGAAGCCGTGCGCGACCGCCTGCGGTTCCGCGCGGGGCAGCCTTACGATGCGGCGAGCGAATTCGTGTTCACGTCGCCGCATGTCGCGTGCGATCCCGAGCTCGCCGCGTATGCGGCCGCGAGCTTCACGCCGCAGCGGCCGCTCGTGCAGGCCGCGTGGGACCTGATGCGGCGCGTGCATGCCGACTTTGCGTATACGCCGAACAGCACCGACATCACGACGTCGGCGCTCGACGCGCTGCGCTTGCGCAAGGGCGTCTGCCAGGATTTCGCGCACGTGATGATCGGCGCGCTGCGCTCGCTCGGGCTGGCCGCGCGTTACGTGAGCGGTTATCTGCTGACGCAGCCGCCGCCCGGGCAGCCGCGGCTGATCGGTGCGGATGCTTCTCATGCGTGGGTCGCGGTGTACGATCCGGCGTGGCCCGAGGACGACGGCTGGCTGCAGCTCGACCCGACCAACGACCGCGCGCCCGGCGACGACTACGTGATGCTGTCGATCGGCCGCGACTATGCGGACGTGACGCCGTTGCGCGGCGTGATTCGCGGCGGCGGCGCGGATCAGGAGCTGAAGGTCGGCGTGACGGTCGAGCCGCTCGATGCTGATTGAGGTTGCCTGACGCCGCGCGCCGACGCTGGTTCGCCGACGCCGGGTGCGGCCTGCACGGTCGCGTTTGCCGCCGTGGCGGCCCCTTTAAGTCTTCGTTAATACTGCGGGCCTAGCATGGTGATGCCGGCGAGCGGATCGGACCCCGGTCCGGCGCCGGCGGCATGCGCGGGTGCGCCGGCGTCACGGCGGCGCGCTGTCGCGCATCGACATTCTCTGGCAACGGCGGCAGACCATGATCAAGCACTTCGACTACCGGCTCGGCAGCGACACGATTGCGCTTTGCGCGAGCTTCGGCGCGGGGCCGGCGCTGCGCCGCGTGCTCGTGAGCCGTGCGGATTCGATGGAGACGCTGGTGGTGCTCGACGCGCGCGGCCTGTCGGGCTTGCTGAAGGTGGCGACCGAAGCGCCGGAAGGGCTGCTCGACGACGCGATCCGCAAGGTCGGCGACGAGCAGCTCGTCGAGCGGGCGATTCGCGGCAGGACGATCGTCGAAGCCGCGTTGTGATGCCCGGCGAGCCGGATCGGGCCGTGCACCCGTGGCGTCGCTCGACCGTACGCCGCACGCGGTGCGGCATCCTGCGATCGCACGGCATCGTCGCGCGGGGGGCGGCACCCGCCGCGCGCGGTCCGTGCCGGGCCGATCACGACGCCAGAAAGTCGAGCAGGACGGCCGCAAGCTGTTCCGGCTGCTCCTCGGCGGGATAGTGGCCGGAATCGCGCAGCACGACCCCGCGCACGTTCGACGCGACCTGCTCCATGGTGGCTTTCGCCCCTTCGCCATAGCCGAATTCGCATCCGACGGCGAGGACGGGCATGTCGAGTTTCCTTTCTCCGAACGTCTTGTTGTCGTCGCGATCGACGAACAGCGTGCGGTAGTAGCTGAAGCTTGCGCGCAGCGCGCCGGGCTGGGCGAGCGCCTTCGCATAGACGTCGATGTCCGCTTCGGAGATGGACTCGGGATCGACGGTGCCTACCGTGTCGCGTCGGACGAAGTGGCGGACGAACAGGGCTTCGCGGCCGCTCACCAGCGCCTCGGAAATATCCCCAGCCATGTTGAAGCCGAAGTGCCAGCTGCCGCCGGTGGCCACGTTCATCGCCTTTTCCTGGCCGAAGCCGGGCAGGCCGCTTTCGATGAAGACGAACCGCTCCGCGAGTTGCGGATACAGTGCCGCGAACGCATAGCCGACCTGGCCGCCCATGTCGTGTCCGACGATGCAGGCCGTGTCGATCTGTAGCGCATCCAGCAACGCGGCGATGTCGCTGGCGACGGTTTTCTTGTCATAGCCTGCCGCGGGCTTGCCGGAGTGGCCGAATCCGCGCAGATCGGGGGCAATGACGCGGCAGTGCGGCGCCAGCAACGGCATGAGCTTGCGCCACGCGTACGACGTCTGCGGCCAGCCGTGCAGCAGCACGACGGCCCGGCCGGCGCCGGCCACCCTCGCATGAATGCGCACGCCGTTCACGCGGACGGCCAGCGACCTGGCCGCGGCGGGGTCGGGTCTCTCGTCGTGGGGTTCTGTCAGGTTCAACGCCATGAATCCGCCTTCGTAATGGAAAGAGTGTTCGACGTGTGTGCCGTCCGACAAAACGCGGTCCCGCCCGGCGTCCCGCGCGCGGGACATCCGGCTGGCGTGATGGAGTGACGGCGGGAAGGCGCGAGCCGGATCGGCCGGCTCGCGAGCGACGCTGCGTGGCAGCGTGCTCTAGTTCGCGAACCGGTCGGTTGCCGCGACGAGCGCCTCGAGGATGCCCGGCTCGTTGTACGCGTGCCCGGCGCCCGGCACGATCTCGAAGGTCGCGTCCGGCCATGCCTTCGACAGATCCCATGCGGTACGCGCGGGCGTCGCGACGTCGTAGCGACCCTGCACGATCGCGCCCGGGATGCCGGCGAGGCGATGCGCGTCGCGCAGCAACTGGCCTTCCTCGACGAAGCCGTCGTTCACGAAGTAGTGGTTCTCGATCCGCGCGAATGCCAGCGCGTAGTGGCCGTCCGCGAAGTGCGCGGCGAGCGCCGGATTGGGCAGCAGCGTGATCGTGCGGCCTTCCCAGATGCTCCACGCGCGCGCGGCTTCGAGCTTCGCGGCCTCGTCGTCGCCGGTCAGCCGGCGATGATAGGCGGCGATCAGGTCGCCGCGCTCGGCTTCCGGAATCGGCGCAAGGAATGCTTCCCACAGATCGGGGAACAGCCACGACGCGCCTTCCTGGTAGTACCACAGCAGCTCCTCGCGGCGCATCGTGAAGATGCCGCGCACGACCAGCGCGCTCACGCGCTCGGGGTGCGTCTCCGCGTACGCGATCGACAGCGCGCTGCCCCACGAGCCGCCGAACACGAGCCATTTTTCCGCGCCGACCATCTCGCGCAGGCGCTCGATATCGGCAACCAGATGCCACGTCGTGTTGTTCTCGAGGCTCGCATGCGGCGTCGAGCGCCCGCAGCCGCGCTGATCGAACAGCAGGATGTCGTAGCGCGCGGGATCGAACAGGCGGCGATGATCGGGGCTGCAGCCGGCGCCGGGGCCGCCATGCAGGAACACGGCGGGCTTGCCGGCCGGATTGCCGCAGCGTTCCCAGTAAATGCGATGGCCGTCGCCGGTGTCGAGGTGGCCGTGGGCGTAAGGTTCGATCGGTGGGTACACAGTCTGGCTCCGGGTGAGGGGGCGACAGGAAGCGGACGAAGCGCGGGCCGGTGTGCTGGCGCTTGCTGACGGGACTGCGGCGCCGCAAAAATCGTTGCGCAGGCATCGGACCGGCTGCCGCCGGACAAGGCTTGTCATTATGCCCATTTGCCGCCGCGCACGTCGGCTCGTGATCGCGTGTGCGGCCGCCGGCGTCGCCCCGGCATTTTTGAAGCAATTTCGTTCCGATATTTTTCGTCGAGAATCCCGGCGGCAGACCGGCGTGCCGACGCGGCGGCGCCGGTCTGCCGCCCCTCCACCGTGCCAGCGGAAACCAGCCGATGAACCATCGCGTCACGCAGTTGACCGGGTTGCGCGCCGTCGCGGTGGCGATGGTGGTGGTCGGGCACGCCGAACACGTGCTGCCCGGCGGCTATACGGGCCCGTACGCGCCGTTGCGGCTGATCGCCGACGGGCGGCTCGGCGTGCTGATCTTCTTCGTCCTCAGCGGCTTCCTGATCACCGGCGTGCTGCGCGCCGAGTTCGCGCGCACCGGCGGCATCGCGCTCGGGCCGTTCTACGTGCGCCGCGCGCTGCGGATCTGGCCGGCCTGCTACGTCTACCTCGCGGCGGTCGCGATCGCGGCCTGCGCGGGCGGGTTCGACGTCGACCGCCGGCAGTGGCTGTACGCCGCGCTGCACCTGTGGAATTACTCGGCGTGGTTCGGCCTGAGCGGCGACAACGCACTGCATCCGGACGGCGCGTGGTATCTCGGCCATTTCTGGTCGCTCGCGCTCGAAGAGCAGTTCTACTGGTTCTGGCCGTTGCTGTTCGTGTCCGGCATGCGCCGCGGCGGCACGCGCTGGCTGGCCGCGCTGATCCTGCTCGTGCCGCTGGTGCGCGCCGTCACGTATTTCGCCGCGCCGGCGCTGCGCGGGCAGCTCGGGATGATGCTCCACACGGGCGTCGATCCGATCCTGATCGGCTGTTATGCGTCGCTCAACCGCGAACGGCTCGAAGCGTGGATCGGCTCGTGGCGCGGCGAGGCGCGCATCGCGACGGCGATCGTCCTGCTCGTGCTGTTCGGCATGCCGCTCGCCGAGCATCGGCTCGGCGGTTTTTGGAATGCGACCTACGGCGTGACGCTCGAAGCCGCGCTGATCGCGATCGTGATCGTCGTGCTGAATTTCCGTGACGAATTCTGGTGTGCGCGCTGGCTGCGCGCGCGGCCGGTGGTGTTCGTCGGCACGATCTCGTTCAGCCTGTATCTGTGGCAGCAGCCCTTCGCGAACCCGGGCCTGCCGGTCGCGCATGCGTTTCCGCTCGGCATCGTGTGGGCGTTGCTGGCCGCGACGGCCAGCTACTTCTTCGTCGAGAAGCCGTTCCTGCGGCTGAAGGACCGCTATGCGGCATGCGAGGCGCGGCGCGTGCGCGGCGACGCGACCGGGCCGAAGGTGTCGGAGCAGGTGGAGCAGGCGGGCGGCGCGGCCTTACTTGAAGCGCTTCAACGCGGCGGGCGAATACCAGAAGTTCCGGAACATATCGATCCCGTATGACTTGCCGTCGTAGCGGACGATCGTGCGGGCGGTGCGCGTGCCCGTATCCGAGTAGTCGCCGTCCTTGCGCTGCGTCTTCGTGACATGCGCCGTGATCGACAGGTCGGCGAAGCCGCGGGTCGAGGTTTTCTCGACGGCGATCGTCATGCGGGCCGCTTCGCTGCTCGCGTCGCCGACGCCCGGGCCGCAGGCTTCGCCTTCCACGCTGACCCACCCGGACAGGTTGGTGCCGAACACCGGACGGATGCGGGCGCCGTCGCGCACCCACAGTGTCAGTTCGTCACTGGCGTCCGCATCGGGGCAGCTCGCGCCGCGCGCGCTGCTCATGAACACCACGCCGAACGCGCGCACGTCGGGCGACAGCCGGTACGGCGCGGTATCGATGCGATAACTGTGCTCGCCGATTTCCGTCGTCGCATCTTCTTCGATCACCTTCCGCTCGGCCGCCACGACCTTGCCGCCCTCGATCAGTGCGACCACCTGCAGCTTGTCGCTTTCGTCCGGGTTCCTGCCTTTCGGCAGCGAATCGAACGCGACGGCCGCGATCGTCGTTTCAGGCGCGTTCGGCATGACCTTGCATGCCGACGCAACGACGAGCCGGTCCGCATCGCGTGTCGCAATGCGTGCGCTCGCGATGCCGGCCCAGCGGGCGATGGCCGTGACGGTATCGTCGGGGCAAGGCTGGCTGTCGGCGGCATGAACCACAGGGGCGGCGGCGAGTGCCAGCAGCGGGGCAAAACGAAGGACGTTCATGGTGACGATGGCTGGTTTTTTCTCGGATTGTCGTGGAAGGGGCTTGCGAACACGCGCGGACAACGGCGTACAGCGACCGTTGCCGCGATCGACGTCGTACGCGCCGCGACCGGTTTCGGGCCCGCTTCACGAGGCTCGCGCGGCTCCCGTTTCGCCGGGCAACCGTGGACGGACGCGCGCGACACCCGCAGGCCAAGTGCAGTCGCGGCTGCGCACACCGGGCCTTACGTTCGTGCCCGCAGCCGGATCATAGCCGACCGAACACCAGGCTGGCATTGACGCCCCCGAAACCGAAGCCGTTGGAGATCGCGTATTCCGTCGAGATGCGGCGGGCCGATCCGCCGACGATGTCGATGCCTGCCGCCGCGGGATCGGGCTGCGTCAGGTTGAGCGTCGGGGGCGCGAGCTGATCGCGCAGCGCCAGGACGGTGAAGATCGCTTCCACGCCGCCGGCCGCGCCGAGCAAGTGCCCGGTCGACCCCTTGGTGGCCGATACGGCGGGGCCGCGGTCCGTGCCGAAAACCGCCTTGATGGCCGCCAGCTCGCTGATGTCGCCGACGGGCGTGGAGGTCGCATGAGCGTTCAGGTGCCCGATCAGCGCGGGGTCGAGATTTGCCTGCCGGATCGCCAGTTCCATCGCGCGTCGTCCGCCGCTTCCATCGTCGGGCGGAGACGTCATGTGGTACGCGTCGGCGCTCGTGCCATAGCCGAGCACTTCCGCAATCGGCGCGGCGCCGCGCTGCAGCGCGTGCTCCAGTGTTTCGATGACGAGCATGCCGGCGCCTTCTCCCATGACGAAGCCGTCGCGCGCGGCGTCGAAGGGGCGCGATGCCTGCACGGGGTGCTCGTTGAATCCCGTCGACATGGTTCTTGCCGCGGCGAACGACCCGAGGCTGACCCGGTCGATGCAGGCTTCGGCGCCGCCGCACACGGCAATGTCGGCCTCGCCCGACCGGATCAGGCGCGCCGCGTCGCCAATGGCCTGCGCGCTGGCGGCGCAGGCGGTCACGGGCGCGCCCAGCGGGCCGCGAAAGCCGTGGCGGATGGAGATGTGGCCGGCCGCCATGTTGGCCAGGAAGCTGGGAACGGTAAACGGAGAAAGCCGCCTTGGCCCGCGGTTGTCGGTCACCCTGACCGCTTCCGCGATCGCACCGAACCCGCCGACGCCGGACGCCACGACGGTGGCCGTCCTCTCGCGCGCGCTTTCGGTTCCGGGTTGCCACCCGGCCTGATTCAGCGCCTCCTGCGCGGCGGCCAGCGCGAACAGGCTGAACCGGTCCATCTTTTTCTGGTCCTTCGGTTCCACCGCGACGGCAGGATCGAATCCCCACGGGCTGTCCGGCGTCAGCACGGGCACGGCGCCGCCGACCTTCGCGGCAATCCCTTCGGTGATGTCGTCGGGCAGGCCGATCAGGCCCGAATGGCCGCTCAGCAGGCGGCTCCATGCGGACTCGACGCCGCATCCCAACGGCGAAACCATACCCATGCCTGTCACGACGATGCGTCTCGTGTTCAAACCGTGCTCCTCTTTTGATGGACGAAGACAGGCCGCCGGAGATTGGCACAATGCGCCATCCGGCAACTGTCGGAAAGTTCATGAATCGCGGAATAGTCGAGCCAGTATAGGGATGTTGCCGGCCAGGAATTCGCACATCGCGCCAATCAATATGCAAAATGCGCCATAATGATTGGACCATGAATGCATCCCGGCAACGTCCTCTCACGGTGTCGTCGCACTTCCTGCACGGGATGCTGCGCGCCGTTCGCACCCGTCACGGGGAAGACGCGGCGGCGCACGTCCTCACCGGCGCGGCCATCCCGCAATCCCTGCTCGATCAGCCCGATGCGCGGATCACGCGCCAGCAATACGTCGCGCTGTACAGGACCGTCGCCGCGACGCTCGATGACGAGATGCTGGGACTCTGGTCCCGGCCGATCCGGGGCGGCACGTTGAAATACCTGATGCTCAGCCTGCTCGACGCGCCGACGGTACTGGTCGCGTTCAATCGTTTCGTCCGGTTCTGGAATTTGCTGCTGGACGACTACCGGCTGCAGATTTCGACGAAGAACGACCAGGTGCGGCTGATGCTGGCGGAGCGCCAGCCCGGCACGCAGGTCGTGCCGCTCGGGCACGAGTTGATGATGAAGCTCGCGCACGGGATGGCATCCTGGCTGCTGGGCCGGGAACTCGCCGTGCAGCGGGTCGAGTTCGGTTTCGCCAGGCCGAGGCACGTGGAGGACTATGCCTTCCTGTTCCCCGGCACCGTGCACTTCGATGCGGCGGCCACGAGCATCCAGTTCGCGTACCAGGATTGCGCCGAGGCGTTCAAGCGCGAAAAGCACGAACTATGGGCATTCCTGAAAGCGGCGCCCGGCGCCTGGACTTTCAGCGTGTTTCATCACGGTTCGATCGTGGCGCGCACGCGCGAGCATCTCGAACGCAATATTGCGCAGCCGCCGACGATACAGGCGCTCGCGCAGGCATTGCATACGTCGGTGCGCACGCTCAACCGCCGGTTCGCGGAAGAGGGCACGCATTTCCAGCAGGTGAAGGACGGATTGCGAAGGGATATCGCCGTCGATCGGCTGACGAACTCGAACACCAGCGTCGCGGTGCTGGCGTTCGACCTCGGGTTTTCCGACGCAACCGGTTTCTGTCGCGCCTTCAAGCACTGGACCGGCAGCAGTCCTACGGATTATCGCAAGGACATGCGCCGGGACGAGTGACGCGAAAGCGTCGCGCCCGAACATGAAAAAACCCCAAGGGCCGGAACGATGTCCGGCCCTTGGGGTTCATGCGTCGCGGCCCTTGCGTCGCCGAAGCGGCGCGTGCGGCTTACCGCGTCAGCGCCGTAAAGCCTTCCAGCAAACGGTCGACGTCGGCCGCCTGGATCGCGCCCATCGTCGAGATCCGGAACAGCTCCTTCGACAGCCCGCCTTGCCCCGCGTAGATCACGAAGCCGCGCGCCTTCAACCCGTCGTGCAGGGCTTCGTACGTCACGCCCTGCGGCAGCCGGTACGCGCGCAGCACGACCGACGATGCGCCTTCCGGCAGCACGAGCGGCATGCCGCGCGCGGCGAGGCCGGCCTGCGCCTGATCGGCGAGCGCCTTGTAATGCGCATGGCGCGCACGCCAGCCGCCGGCCTCGTCGAATTCGCGCAGCGCCTCGACGAGCGCATAGTACGCGTGCACGGAAGGCGTGAACGGCGTATTGCGCTGGTCCTGCAGCTTCGCGAGGCGGCCGAGGTCGAGGTAGTACGTGCGGCTTGCCGCTTTCGCGAGCGCGCTGCGGCGCACGATCACGAACGCCGCGCCCGGCACGCCGTGCAGGCACTTGTTCGCGGTTGCGGCCACCGCGTCGATGTCGCCGCCGGCGAAGTCGATCGCTTCCGCGCCGAAGCTGCTGACGCCGTCGACGAGCATTTTCACGCCGCGCGAGCGGCACACGTCGGCGATCGCGCCGAGATCGTTCAGGCGGCCGGTGGTCGTTTCGTGATGAATCACGGCGACGTGCGAATAGCCGCCCGCGTCGAGCCGCGCGGCGATCTGTGCGAGATCGGGCGCCTGCATCCATTCATGCTTCAGCACGTCGTGCGCGATGCCGTACTGCGTCGCGATCTGCGTGATCCGCTCGCCGTACACGCCGTTCTCGATCACCAGCAGCTTGCCGTCCTGCGGCACCAGCGCCGCGACCATGCTTTCGACGGCGGCCGTGCCCGAACCCGTCATCAGCACGGCTGTCCATTCGGCCGGATCGAGTTCGTATGCGGCGACGAGGCGCGCGCGCGCTTCGTCCTGCAGGTCGAAGAATTCGCCTTCGCGATGGCACAGGTCGGGTTGCAGCAGGCTGCGGCGCACGCGTTCGGTCAGCGTTACCGGGCCGGGGTTCAGCAGCAGCATCAATGAGCTCCTTCAACGTGGGCTTCGGTCTGCGCGGCGCCGATGTGCCGCATCAGACGGGTCTTGACCTCGACCGGCGTGACGGTCGGGCGGGGCAGGCCGTCGGGTACGCCGGTGCGGATCGCGAGGCGCACGAACCGTACGCCGTCGTTCGGCCCGGCCAGCGCGGCATCGAGCACGTCGAGCGTGTCGCCTTCGACCGCCGACGCGTAGCCGCACGCGGCCGCGACGCCCGCGAACGATACGTGCTGCGACACCGTTGCCTGGCCGCCCGTCGATTCGTGCGCGCCGTTGTCGAGCAGCACGTGCGTGAGGTTGGCCGGCCCGTAGGCGCCGAGCGTCGCGAATGCGCCCATGCGCATCAGCGCGGCGCCGTCGCCATCGACGGCCACCACGCGCAGGTCGGGGCGCGCGAGCGCGAGGCCGAGCGCGAACGGCGTCACGCAGCCCATCGAGCCGACCATGTACAGCTGGTTCGGGCGGTCGTCGAGCGCGTAGAGTTCGCGGCCGCAGAAGCCGGTCGACGCGAGCACCACGGTCGAATCGACCGGCGTGTGCGCGATCACGCGCTGCAGCGCATCGTGGCGGGTCGGCCATGCATCGGCCGATGCGGCGCGCGACGACGTGTGCGCGGCGAGGTGCGCGCGCGGCGTCGCGGCCGGGTTGGCCTTCAGTTCATACGGTGCGACGCTGCCTTTCTGCATCACGAGCGCGTACGGGCGGCCGGTCGCGTCCATGTGCGCGATCGCGCGGTCGAGTGCCGGGCCGACCTGTTCGGGGTCGGTCGGGAACGTCTCCCACGGGATCTCCATCGTGTCGAGCATCGCGGGCGTGATCGGGCCCATCAGCGCGTGCTGCGGCTCGTCGGCGACACCGGGCTGGCCGCGCCACGTGACGATCAGCAGTTGCGGCAGGCGGAACGTCCAGGTCAGCGACGTGAGCGGGCTCACCGCGTTGCCGAGCCCCGAGTTCTGCATCATCGCGATGCCGCGTTTGCCGCCGAGCGTCGCGCCCGCGATCAGCGCGACCGCGTCGCCTTCGTTCGCGGCCGACACGTAGTTCAGCGTCGGGTCCTGCAGCACGTAATTGATGAACGGCGTCAGGTACGAGCAGGGCACGCCCGCGTACCAGTCGAAACCGCGCTCGCGCGCGGCCTCGACGAACTGGGCCGCTTCGATCATTGCGCGCCCCCGTTGCCGGTGCCCGGTTCGGACAGCGGCGTCTGGCCGTGCGCGAAGTCGCCCGCGCGGCGGAAGTCATCGAGATCGTTCACACCGCGCCAGTGGCCGTGCACGTACTGCACCTCGATCTTCTCGCCGGCGGCGATCAGTTCGTTGAGGAGCGCGGGGATGTCGAGCGAGTCGAAATCGTCGCGCGCCTGCAGCGTCGCGAGCATCGCCTTCAGGCGGTCGACGCCCGCGCCGCGCACGTTCAGGAGGCCGATCCAGCGGCCGTGCGGCGTGCCTGCGGCGACGTCGCTCGATACGCGTTGCAGATAGGTCTTCTGGCCGAACAGGCCACGATCGTCCGCCGCCGAGCACAGCGCGAAATCGCGCACGCTCTGGTTGGTCGGCTCGGTCAGCGACGAATCGACCACCACGCTGAACTCGGCCTCGCTCTCCGCGAGGTCGCGCACGATGTAGCTGCGGAACAGCAGGTCGCCGTACGAGATCACGGTGTCGCCGGTCAGGCGTTCGGCCGCACATGCGAGCGACGCGAGTTCGCCCGTCTGCGCATGGCGTTCGTTGACCACGAGCTTGATGCCCGACGTGTCGATCGCGTCGGCGCGATAGCCGCCGACCACGGTGATGTCGTTCACGCCGTGCGTCTTGAAGCCGTCGACGAGCCAGCGCAGCAGCGGCTTGCCGGCGACCGGCAGCATGACCTTGGGTTTATCCTCGGTTACGGCTTCGAGGCCCTTGCCGCGGCTCGCTGCGAGCACGATCGCGGCGTTCGACGCGCGCGACGACGACGACAGGTAGATGCGCTCGGCCGCCGAGTACTCGTCGGCGTCCTGCAGGCGGAAGATCTCGTTGACCGATGCCACGCGGTCCTCGACGTTGATCAGCGTTTCGCTTTCGTGGATCTCGCGTGCGGTCGCCTGCATCGCGGATGCCGACGCGCGGATCAGGTGGTTCGCCCAGATCACGGTGCTGATGCCGGCCTGGCGGAACACGTCGGTCGGCGTGCTGTAGTACTTGGTCGGCACGATCACGAGCGGCGCCTTGCCGCTCCATTCGCGCGCGAACTGCAGGATCTCGTCGGGGCGCGACAGCTTGCTGTGGATCAGGATCGCGTCGGCGCCGGCTTCCGCATACGCGTTCGCGCGGCGCAGTGCCTCGTCCATCCCCCAGCCTGCGATCAGCGCTTCGACACGCGCGACGATCGAGAAGTCGGGATCGGTCTGCGAATCCTTGCCGGCCTTGATCTTGCCGCAGAACTCGTCGATTTCCGCGAGCGGCTGGCGCTCGCCGCCGATGAAGCTGTTGGTCTTCGGGAACTGCTTGTCTTCGATGCAGACGCCGGCGATGCCGCGCTGCTCGAGCTTCTTCACGAGGCGGCGCACGTTGTTGAAGTTGCCGTAGCCGGTGTCGCCGTCGAGCAGGATCGGCAGGTCGCTCGCGTCCGCCATGAATTCGAGCACGTCGACGACCTGGGTCCAGCTCGCTTCGTTGTTGTCGCGCACGCCGAACTGCGCGGAGATCGCGAGGCCCGACGCCCAGATCCCCTTGAAGCCGGCTTCGCGGACGATGCGCGCGGACAGGCCGTTGTGCGCTTCCATCAGGAATTCGAGGTCGCTGCTGACGAGCATGCGGCGCAGGCGTGCGCTGCGCGATTCGGTGAAGTTGGGTTCGCGGGCGTTCATCGTGCGGCTCCTGCGGTAGTGCGTTGAATCAGGGGAAGGATGTCTTGTGTGGCGCGTGCGACGTCGTTCGGGAAGTCGATCTCGATCCACGGCGAGCCGGTGACGTCGGCGACGTCGAACGAATGGCCGCCTTCGAGCAGCAGGTCGCGCACGGCTTCCTCGTGCGGCATGTTCGCGCGGCCGCTGTCGACGTAGCCCGCGACGATCGTCGCGAGGCGGCGCGCGGTGTGCTCGGTGAAGCGGAAGAAGCCGACCGATTCGCCGATCGTGTCGTACTCGAGGTCGACCGCGAGCTGCTTGCGCAGCTCGACCGGCACGCCGTTCTTCAGGCACAGCTTCACGGGTTCGTCGCCGGCCTCGAAGTCGCGGTCGATCAGCAGGCGGTCGACCGCCCGGTCGGAATCGGCCACCAGCGCGTGCAGGATGTTCTCGTCGTACAGCACGTCCGCGTCCATCAGCAGCACGTCGCCGCCGCGCGTCATCGCGTCGGCGACGGTGTGCACGGTCAGCACGCTGCCGAGGTCGTAGCGTTCGTTGATCACGATCTCGGCCTGGCGGCCGAGGCGCTTCAGTTCCTGCTCGACCTTCTCGGACTGGAAGCCGAGCCCGAGCACGATCTCGTCGACGCCCGCGGCGTCGAGTACGCGCAGATGGCGCTCGAGCAGCGACAGGTCGTCGAAGCGCAGCAGGCACTTCGGGAATTGCGCCTCGGGCGGTTGTTGCAGGCGCAAGCCGAGGCCTGCCGCAAGAATGATGGCTCGCATGGGTTCTCCAACCAAAAAGCCGGCGATCTGAACGATCAGTCGGCGAGCGGCTGCGGCGCACGGCGCCGCTGCCAGTTTCTTTCACTGAAATGCAGATAGAGCAGGCCGGGCAGGCCGAGCGCGAGTTCGCGCGCGCGCTTCGCGAGCGACAGCGCGAGCGCCGCCTCGGGCGGCAGGCCGACCAGCGGGGCGAGCAGCAGATAGCCGCCTTCCTGCGCGCCGAGCGAGCCCGGAATCGCGAAGGCCGCGCCGCGAATGGCCTGGCCGACGCTTTCCAGCAGCAGCGCGTCGAGCCAGCTCACCGGGTGGCCGAGGAAGTGCAGCGCGAGCCACACTTCCGCGGTGCCGACGATCCAGCCGACGAGGCTCAGCGCGAACGTCTTCGCGACTTTCGCGCGGTCGCGGTACAGCATGCCCACCGCGTCGTCGATCGCGTCGGCGCGGGTGGCCAGCGACGACCAGTCGCGCGGGCCGAGGAACTTCGACGCGAGGCGCATGCCGCGGCCGAACAGCCCGCGCCGCTGCGCCGCGTAGAACAGCGCGGCGAGGGCGCCCAGCACGCCGGTGGCGATCAGCGCGGGCGTGCGCAGGTGCGCGACGGACTCGTGCGTGGCGTACAGGCTGAACGCGGCGATGCCGATCAGCGCGAACGCCATCTGCGCGAGCGCCTGCATCGTCGTGCTGACCGTGACGACCGCCGCCGCGTCGGCCATCCGCGTGCCGCGCTGCGCGAGGTGGCGCACCATCAGCACCGGGCCGCCGATCTGCCCGGCGGGCAGCAGGCTGTTCACCGATTCGCCGACCCAGCGCGCGCGCAGCGCGTTGCCGAGCTCGGCGCCCGGCTGGCCGCGGCGGAACATCACGGAGAGTGCGGTGGCGTCGATCACGAGCGGCACGACGTGGAACGCCGCGACGAGCGCGAGCCCCCAGCCGGCCGCGAGGAACGTGGACGCGACCGCGCCGACGCCCTGCCAGGCGAGGAGCGCGACGAAGAGTGCTGTTCCGAGGGACAGCAGGATCAGCCCGGCGCGTGTCATGACCCTGTCGTGCGTCGTGTGGCCAGTTGCTTGAACACCTGGCGGAAACCGAAATACGCGATCGCGTCCTTCATGTTCGAGATGAAGCGCTTCCACGGCCGCATGCCGGGGTTCGTCACGTATTCGAACGTCAGCGACACGCGCATCTCGTTCTGGCCGAGCGGCGTGATGCGGTGGCGCAGCTTGTCGCCGTCGAACAGCACGATGCCGCCGTCGGCGATCTGCACGGAGCCGGGTTCGTCGGCCACGTCCGGATTGCGCGTGTGCAGCTCGTAGTCGAGCCGGCACGACGATTCGTCGATCACGCCGATCAGCAGCGTGTAGCGGCGGCCGTCGTAGTACGACGTGTCGTAGTGCCAGCCGATGTGGTCGCCGGGTTTCGTGTAGTAATACAGCGCGTACGCGTGCGGATCGTCGTCCGGCGACAGCATCAGCTTGTCGCCCGTGATTTTCTCGAGGAACGCGATCAGCGCCTTCGACCGGTACAGCTCGGCGATATAGGGCGCCTGCTCGTCGATCGTATGGCGGCTCACGCTGCCGCCCTGCTTGTGGCCGGGCAGGTAATTGCGGTTCAGGCCGGCCTGCATCGCGCGGGCGGCCTGCGCGAGCTTCGCGTGGGCGTCGGCCGGCAGGAACGCGTCGAGGTACAGGAACGATCCCTGGCGCGTGTAGTCGCCGCGCAGGCTGTCGAGGTCGAGCGGGCCGACGCAGTCGGCCACCGTGCGATCGGGATCGGCCACGGCCGCGCGCGCAGGCGCGGGGCGTGCCGGGCTCAGCACGGAGTCGTCGCGCGTGCTAGGAGTCATTTGGAAGCCTGGATTTCGGTTGGATTTTGCGTCACGTTGCCGCGTCGGACGACGCGCCACCAGTCGATCACGACCCAGGCGGCGAACAGCGGGGCGCCGATCGACGCCGCGAGCAGGAACGGCTCGACGCCGTCGAACAGCGTGACGAGCGGCAGCAGGTACAGCACGTCTTCGGTCTCGAAGCCGCCGGCGAACGCCTGCTTGGTGCCGGCCTTGCCGGCGACCGATTCGATCCGCATGCGCAGGAAGAAGATCAGCGCGACGGCCGCGCCGGCCACCGCGCCGAGCAGCACCGGCGAGGCGGCCATCTGGCCGCCCTGGGCGACGATGCCGACGCCCATGCTGACGAACAGCGCGATCGTCACGAGCGCATCGGCCGCGAGGTCGTAAAAATGACCGATCTTGCTCGATTTGCCGCTGATGCGCGCAAGCTCGCCGTCGGTGTGGTCGACGAAGTTCGACAGGACGATCAGGAATGCGCCCGCGTTGCTCCAGCCGAAGCCGCCGTGCGCGAGGCACCAGGCGCCGGCGAGGCCGATCAGCAGACGGAGGGTGGTGAGGTGATTCGGGGTGACCGGCGTATCGACGAGCGGTCGGACAAGCGAGCGCGCGAGCCGCGCATCCCAGGTGCGTGGCAGGGGCGGCTCGGAGCGTGCGGCGGTTTTTCTTTGGTCCATCGGCGAAATATATACGGAATTGTAATTTGTTGCTTTTTATTCGATCAATGTCCTGACATGCGGGAGTGTTACCGCGTCTTGCGGTGGCTGGCCGGTCGACGGGCGTGCACACGGAAAGGGCACGCGGGCGGGGCGGCCGGCCCCTCATTCCAGTGTGGTTCGGGGCGCGCGTCCGTCAAGGGCGGACGGGCCGCGAGGGCCGGTGCGGCGGGGCTTTCCGGGGCGGCCGGCCGGCGGCGCGCGGCGCATGCGACCTTGATGCGCGTCAGGTCCGGGAAAAGCGCATCGGGCGACAATTGGCCGCGCCGGACGGGTATCGGCCATTGCCGGTATTTCGTCGTGAAATCCGGTTTGGAATTCTTCGATTGATGCTACTGGGTTGTCAATAGCCGACCGGTCATCCGATGCATGCGCCGTCGTGCACTTTACCGGTGCATCCGGCGAGTGTGGCGCGCTTCTCACAGAACGACCGTTCGATACGCGGCAAATTCGGCAAGGATCTTTTTCATACAGCGGACATTTCGCGGCGATTGCCTCTGCGATACTCCGACCGTGCCTGTGGTGCCGGCCGCCTCTCGCGGCCCCAAGGGCTTCATGTCGCTCAGGAGACACCCCCCGCGACGTTAACGACAGACCAAAGCGTCAGAAACCAGCCATGTCTTCATCACGCATCCTCGCTCCCGCCCTGCGTTCGCTCGTCCGCACCGCCGACGAAGCCGCCGCGCTGATCCGTCCCGGCATGACCGTCGCCATGAGCGGCTTTACCGGGTCCGGCTATCCGAAGGCCGTGCCGGCCGCGCTGGCCGCCCATATCGACGCGGCGCATGCGCGCGGCGAGGACTTCCGCATCAACGTGCTGACCGGCGCCTCGACCGCGCCTGAACTCGACGGCGCGCTTGCCCGCACCAACGGCATCTCGATGCGGCTGCCGTACCAGTCCGACCCGACGCTGCGCGACAAGATCAACAACGGCGAAGTCGATTACCAGGACGTCCACCTGAGCCACGTCGCGCAATATGCGTGGTTCGGGCTGTACGGCGACCTCGACGTCGCGATCGTCGAAGTCGCGGGCATCCGCGAGGACGGATTGCTGATTCCGTCGGCATCGATCGGCAACAACAAGACCTGGCTCGAACGCGCGAAGCACGTGATCCTCGAGGTCAACTCGCGCCAGCCGATCGGCCTCGACGGGATGCACGACGTCTACTACGGCACCGCGCTGCCGCCGCACCGCAAGCCGATCCCGCTGACGAAGAGCGACGACCGCATCGGCGAGCCTTACCTGCGCTGCCCGGCCGACAAGATCGTCGCGATCGTCGAGACCGATGCGCCGGATCGCAGCAATGCGTTCTCCGCGCCGGATGCGACGTCCAAGCAGATCGCGCATCAACTGATCGATTTCCTGCGCCACGAAGTGAAGCGCGGCCGCCTGCCCGAAAACCTCTTGCCGCTGCAGTCGGGCGTCGGCAACATCACGAACGCGGTGCTCGCGGAACTGAGCTCGGCCGGCTTCGCGAACCTGACCGCGTACACCGAGGTGATCCAGGACGGCATGCTCGACCTGCTCCAGGACGGCACGCTGAGCTTCGCGTCGGCCACCGCGCTGTCGCTGAGCCCGACCGCCGTGCAGCGCTTCGCCGACGAGATCGCGACGTTCCGCGAGAAGATCGTGCTGCGCCCGCAGGAGATCAGCAACCATCCCGAACTCGTGCGCCGCCTCGGCTGCATCGCGATGAACGGGATGATCGAGGCCGACATCTACGGCAACGTGAACTCGACCCACGTGATGGGCACGAAAATCCAGAACGGCATCGGCGGCTCGGGCGACTTCGCGCGCAACGGCTATCTGTCGTGCTTCATGTCGGCCAGCACCGCGAAGGGCGGGGCGATCTCGCGCATCGTGCCGATGGCGAGCCACGTCGACCATACCGAGCACGACGTCGGGGTGATCGTGACCGAGCAGGGCCTCGCGGACCTGCGCGGCCTGTCGCCGAAGCAGCGCGCGCGCAAGGTCATCGCGACCTGCGCGCATCCCGACTACCGGCCGATGCTCGAGGACTACTTCGAGCGCGCGTCGCACGAGAGCTTCGGCAAGCACACGCCGCACCTGCTCGCCGAGGCGCTGTCGTGGCACGAGCGCTACGTGCGCACCGGGACGATGAAGGCCTGACGAGGCGCAGCGCGCGCGGCGGGGGCGGGCGTCAGTCCATCGCCGCGTGCGCGACCTCGACGCTCGCCGCCTGTCGCGGCGGGCGGATCAGCAGCAACAGCGGGATCATCAGCAGCGTCGCGACGAACATCAGCTTGAAGTCGTTCAGGTACGCGATCATCGACGCCTGCTGGTTGATCGTGCGGTCGAGCAGCGCGATGTCGAGGCGGCTGCCGGCCATGGCCTGCACGGCCGGATCGAACGGCGTGACGTGGGCCGCGAGATCGGCGTGCGCGACCTGCGTGTTGCGCGTCATCAGCGTCTGCACGATCGAGATGCCGATGCTGCTGCCGATGTTGCGCATCAGGCTGTAGGTGGCCGTGCCGTCCGCGCGCAGCTCGGGCGGCAGCGTCGAGAACGACAGCGCGCTCAGCGGCACGAACACGAGCCCCAGCCCGAAACCCTGCACCACGCCGGGCCACACGATGTCCGCTTCGGACAGCACGACCGTGTACTGCATCATCTGCCAGAGCGCGAGCGCGGAAATCGACAGCCCCGCGAGCAGCAGCATCCGCGCATCCACGTATTTCAGCAGCCTGCCGACGAACAGCATCGCGATCATCGTGCCGGCGCCGCTCGGCGCGGTGACGAGGCCCGTCGTCGCGACCGGGTAGCCCATCAGGTTCTGCAGCATCGGCGGCAGCAGCGCGCGCGTCGCGTACAGCACCGCGCCGACCACGAAGATGAACAGCGTGCCCGTCGCGAAGTTCGGATCGCGCAGCAGTTCCGACTTGAAGAACGACGCCTTGCCGGCGGTCGCCGTATGCGCGAGGAAAAACGCGAAGCCGAGCGCCGCGAGGAGCGCCTCGATGCGGATCTCGTACGAGCCGAACCAGTCGAGCTGTTCGCCGCGGTCGAGCATCGCCTGGAAGGCGCCGATCGCGAGCGCGAGCGTCGCGAAGCCGAACGCGTCGAACTTCACGTGCGGGCGCGGCGCGCGTGCCGGCAGGAAAGTCATCACCCCGGCGAGCGCGAACGCGCCGATCGGCACGTTGATGAAGAACACCCAGCGCCAGTTGTAGCTGTCGGTGAGCCAGCCGCCGAGCGTCGGGCCGAGGATCGGGCCGACCATCACGCCCATCCCCCAGATCGCCATCGCCTGGCCTTGCTTTTCGCGCGGGTTGATGTCGAGCAGGATCGACTGCGACAGCGGCACCAGCGCCGCGCCGAATATGCCCTGCAGCAGACGCGCGCCGACGATCTGCACGAGTGTCTCGGACAGCCCGCATAGCGCCGATGCGACGGTGAAGCCGGCGATCGACGCGATCAGCAGCCGCTTGACGCTGAGCCGGTCCGACAGCCAGCCGGTGAGCGGCGTCGCGATCGCCGCGGCGACGATATAGGAGGTCAGCACCCAGGTGATCTCGTCCTGCGACGCGGACAGCGTGCCCTGCATGTGCGGCAGCGCGACGTTCGCGATCGTGCTGTCGAGGGTCTGGATCAGCGTGGCGAGCATGATCGACAGGGTCAGCATCGGCCGGTTCAGGGCGGGCGAGGCGGGGGGGTCGGGGGCGGGGGGGGGGGTCAAGGGGGGGGCTCCGGGGGGGGGGCGCCGGGGGGGGCGGTCCGGGATGGGGCGGGAGG
>NZ_JPGL01000047.1 GCF_000732615.1 Burkholderia paludis | reverse complement strand
CAGGTCGTGGCGCGGCGGGCTCCCGGTCGGCCCGGTTTCGATGGCTCTCCCGGGCGGGCCGCGACCGCCGCGGCCGCCGCTCAGCGGGCCTGCCGCGATACGGGCGCGGCCGGGCCGGGAGTGGCGTCGAACCCGGGCAAACCGGGAATCCGCCGCTCCATGAACTGCAGGAACGTGCGGGTCCTGAGCGGCAGGTACCGGCGCGATGCATAGACGAGGTGCAGCACATGCGGCGGCACCATGTCCCACGCCGGCAGCAACCGGACGAGTTGCCCGCCGTCGATCAGGTCCTGGACGAGCCACGCCGGCGCGCTGCCCACCGCGTTCCCGGCCAGGAAGCATTCCCGCAGCGCCATCGAGCTGTTCACGCGGTACCGGCCGTGGACCGGCACGGCGACCTGTTCGTCGCGCCGCGCGAAGGTCAGCTCGCTGGCGATGTCGGCGCGCGCATAGCCGACATACGGGTGCCGCGCCAGATCTTCGGGCCGGCGCAGCTTCGGCGCCTGCGACACGTATCCCGGCGTGGCGACCAGCAGGCGCGGCGACGAGGCGACCTGGCGCGCCACGACGTCCGGCGGCAACTGGTGGCCGAGGCGGATGGCGACGTCGACGCCTTCCTCGACCAGGTCGATCACGCGGTCGGTCAACTGAAGCTCGACTTCGATCTCCGGCCACGCGGCGAGAAATTCGAGCACGAGCGCGTTCAGCCGCAACTCGCCGAGCCCCAGCGGCGCATTGACGACCAGCTTGCCGACCGGCCGCACCGTTTGCCCGCGCACCTCGGCCACCGCGCTCGCATATTCGTCGAGCACGCGCTTGCAGCGATCGTAGAACCGGCGGCCTTCGTCGGTGGGCGCGAGGCTCGTGGTCGAGCGCTCGAGCAGGCGAACGCCGAGTTGCCGTTCGAATGCGGCGACGATCTTGCTGATCGTCGGCTGCCCGGTGCCTTCCTCGCGCGCGACCGCCGAGAAATTGCCCAGCTCGATGGCGCGGACGAACACGCGCATGGAGCGCAGCGAATCCATCTTATTCCTTGGTGGCATGAACCCTATGCAAGTCTCCCACGTTCCGGCGCAAAGGAGAATGACCTAACGTTCGCGAACCTTCAACCCTGAGGAGTCGACATGAACGAGGCAACGCAATCTTCGGCGCTGGACGGCGCACACGTGGTGGTGGTGGGCGGGAGTTCCGGCATCGGTCTCGCGGCCGCGGCCGCCGCGAAGGCGAAAGGCGCCGGCGTCACGCTGGTCGGCCGGACCCGCGAGAAGCTCGAATCCGCCGCGCAAGCGATCGGCGGCGCAAGCATCGCGGTGGCCGACATCGCGGACCGGCACGCGGTGCAGGCCGTGTTCGACGCGATGACGCGCGTCGATCACCTGGTCGTCACGGCCGGCCGCTTCATCGCCGGCAAGCTGGCCGAGACCGATCCCGATCACCTGCTCGCCGCGCTGCAGGAGCGCATCGCCGGGCCGGTCTACGCGATCCGTGCCGCGTTGCCGCTGATGCCGGCGAGCGGTTCGATCGTGCTGACCGGCGGGCAATTGTCGGATCGTCCGGCCGCGCACGGCACGTCCGTCCTGGCCGCCGCCGTGCGCGGCGTCGAGGCGCTGGCGCAGTCGCTCGCGCTCGAACTGAAGCCGATTCGCGTCAACGTCGTCGCGCCCGGCTTCGTCGAGACGCCGCTGTACGACGCGTTCGGCCGCGAAGCGCGCGACTCGATTCTCGCGGGCGCGGCGGCGGCACTGCCCGGCGGCCGTGTCGGGCGTGCCGCCGAAGTGGGGGAGGCGATCGCGTTCCTGCTCGGCAACGGCTTCATGAACGCCGAGATCCTGCACATCGACGGCGGCGGCCGCCTGGCCTGAACCGGGCGGCGTCAGTCGGGCGAGCGCGCGCCGCCGCGCCGCGTCGGTGCGCGGGAATCCGGATAGGCGCGCTGGCAGACGGCAATGACCGCGTCGCGCAGCCGGCGGTGCACGGGGTCGCCGTGCATGCGGGGATGCCAGAGCGCGGAGACCAGGATCGCGGGCAGGCGCTCCGGGATCTCGAAGCTGCGCAGCCCGAGCGCGGCGACGAGCCCCGGCGAGCACGCGTTGCCGAGGCTCGAGCGCGGCACGAGCGCGATCAGGTCGGTGCTGGCCGCGACGCGCATCGCATCGGGGTAGCCGGGCACGACGACGCGGACGGCCAGGCCCGGGCCGGGGCGGTCGGCCGGCGCGTCGGCCGGGCCGCCGAAATCGCCGAGCTGCGACGCGATGACGTGACGGCAGGCCGCATAGCGGGCGGGCGTGATCCTGGCTGCGGCGAACAGCGGATGCCCGGCGCGCGCGACCGCGACGTGCCAGTCGTGAAAGAGCATGCGCGTGTGCAGCTCGGGCGCGTCGTCGCCGCGCTTGCCGATTTCCAGGTCGACCGTGCCGTCGCGCAGCGCCTGCGGATCGCGGCCGAGCTTCGGTACGAAGCGGAGGCGCACGAGCGGCGCGACTTCTCCGACCGCGGCGACCACCGGGCCGGACAGCATTTCCATGAACGACGGCGCCGCGCGAATGGTGAACGTGGACGCGAGCGTCGCCATGTCCACGTCGGCCGTTGCCGGCCGGAGCACGGCGCGCGCGTCGCTCGCGACCGCATGCACGCGGTCGCGCAGCGCGGCCGCATGCGGCGTCGGCACGAGCCTGCGGCCGGCCCGCACGAGCAATGCGTCGCCGGTGGCGAGCCGCAGCCGCGTGAGCGTGCGGCTCATCGCGGAGGTGCTCAGGCCGAGCCGGCGCGCGGCACCGGTCACGCTGCTTTCCGACAGCAGCGCGTCGAGCGCGGTGACGAGGTTCAGGTCGATGTCTTCCATGCGGACAGGATACGCCATCGCATCGTATGGCATGGCGTTCGGTGCAACGATGACTTGAATCCGGTGCGTCTGGCGCCTGCTGTCGTGCGGCCCTATAGTGGCCGCACGATGAATTTCCGCAGAGGTGCGAACCATGCAATCGACCGAATCGAACCATCCAGCCCCCTCGATCCTGCTCGTCGCGGCGTCGCGCGGCCTCGGGCTGGCGATGGCGGAGGCGTTCCTGGGTCACGGCTGGAACGTCACGGGCACCGTGCGCGAAGGCGCGGGGCGCACGCAGCTGCACGACCTGGCGGACCGGTACGACGGCCGGCTCGGGATCGAGACGCTCGACATCTGCGAGCCGGTGCAGCTGGCCGCGTTGCGAGCGCGTCTGTCGGGCCGGCGCTTCGACATGCTGTTCGTGAATGCGGGGACGACCAACGACCCGGGCGAAACGATCGGCGAAGTGACGACCGACGAGTTCGTGCGCGTGATGATCACGAACGCGCTCGCGCCGATGCGCGCGATCGAGACGCTGCAGGATCTGGTCGCGCCGGACGGGTTGATCGGCGCGATGTCGTCGGGGCAGGGCAGCGTGTCGAACAACGTGAACGGGATGCGCGAGGTCTATCGCGGCAGCAAGGCCGCGCTGAACCAGTTCATGCGCAGCTTCGCGGCGCGCCACGCGGGTACGCCGCGCGCGATGGCGCTGATGGCGCCCGGCTGGGTCCGCACGGAACTGGGCGGGCCGGACGCGCGCCTGACGATCGCGGAAAGCGTGCCGAGCCTCGTGAACGTGCTGATCGCGAAGCGCGGGCGTCCCGGGCTCGACTATCTCGACTATCTGGGCAGGACGGTGCCCTGGTAGCCGGCGGCGCGCATCGGGAAACGCCGCATTTCCAGCGGGGCGCGATCGGGGCGATCATTCCGCTGCTAAATCGCCGCGACGTGTCTCGCTACATGGTGCAGCGGGACACCGGCACGGCGACGCTACCGGGAGGCACCCGATGAACCCGTTTCAATTCCGTACCGTTCCGACCCAGATCGTCGAATTCGGCGCCGCGCGGCGGCTCGGCGCATTGCTGCGCGAACGCTTTCCGGCGCTCGTGCGGCTGTGCGTTGTCACCGACGCGTTCCTGCATCGCAGCGGCGTGCTCGCGCCGGCGCTGGAGAGCCTCGCCGCGCACGGCTGGCAGGTCACGGTGCTCGACGACGTGATCGCCGATCCGCCCGAGCACGTGGTGCTCGAGGCGACCGGACGCGCCGTCGCGGCCGATGCCGAGCTCGTGCTCGGCCTGGGCGGCGGTTCGTCGATGGACGTCGCGAAGTTGATCGCGGTGCTCGCGCCGGGGCGGCAGGCGCTGGCCGACATGTACGGCGTCGACAAGGTCGCGGTCGCGCGGCTGCCGCTCGTGCAGATGCCGACGACGGCCGGCACGGGTTCCGAGGTCACGGCCGTGTCGATCGTCACGGTCGGCGAGGCGCGCAAGATGGGCGTCGTGTCGCCGCACCTGTTCGCGGATGTCGCGATCCTCGACGCCGAACTCACGCTCGGCCTGCCGCGCGCGGCGACGGCCGCCACGGGCATCGACGCGATGGTGCACGCGATCGAGGCCTATACGTCCGCGCGGCTGAAGAATCCGGTGTCCGACATGCTGGCCGTGCAGGCGCTGACGTTGCTGTCGCGCAACCTGCTCGCCGCGTGCGACGACGGTGGCAACCGGCAGGCGCGCGAGGCGATGCTGGTCGGCGCGATGTTCGCGGGGCAGGCCTTCGCGAATGCGCCGGTCGCGGCCGTGCATGCGCTGGCCTATCCGGTCGGCGGGATCTTCCACGTGCCGCACGGGCTGTCGAATGCGCTCGTGCTGCCGCACGTGCTGCGCTTCAACGCGCCGGCGGCCGCGCCGCGCTACGCGGAACTCGCGGCGATCGTCGCGCCCGCGGCGTCGGGCAGCGACGCGGCGCGCACGGATGCGCTGATCGCCGAGATCGACCGGCTGATTGTCGCGACGGGCATCCCGCGCACGCTGCGCGAGGTCGGCATCGGCGCAGGCGACCTGCCCCGGATGGCATCGGATGCAATGCTGCAGACGCGCCTGCTCGTCAACAATCCGCGCGAGGTGACGGAAGCGGACGCGCTGGCGATCTACCGGCAGGCGTGGTGATGCGGCGGGCGAGCGCCACGCCTGCCGCGATTCATGCCGCGCCGGCCGCCCGTCCGGGCTACGCGCGCGATGCGTCGGCGCCGGCGGCCACCACGTAGGCCGAAGCCTGCCTGGTGCCGTCCGGCCGCGTCTGCAGGTAGACGCCCTGGATTTCCGGCTCGAAGCCCGGCAGCGCGTTGATGCCGGCCTCGAGGGCGCGGAAGTAGTCGAGCGCGGGGCCGCCCCATACTTCGCCGGGCACCACGCAGAAGATGCCGGGCGGATAGGGCAGCGCGCCCTCGGTGGCGATCCGGCCTTCGATGCGATCGAGCGCAACCAGCTCGACGTTGTTGCGGATCAGCTCCGCGTTCGCGGCCTGCGGCAGCATCGCCTGCTTCGGGAACTGCGCCCGCCGGAACATCTGCTTCTGCAGGTGCTTCATGTCGTGGCTGCGGTAGAAATCGTGCATCCGCTGGCACAGCTGCCGCAGGCGCATGGCGCCGTACAGCTCCGGATACGCTTCGCACAGCGACGGAATCGCGTCGCGCAGCGGCGTGTCCTGGTCGAGATGGCGTTCGAACTGCGCGAGGTGCGCGACCAGGTGCTGCAGCTTGCCGAAGCTTTCCGACGGCGTGAGCAGGAACAGGATCGTGTACAGGTCGGCCTTCTCGGGCACGACGCCGTGCTCGCGCAGGTAGCGCGCGAGGATCGGCGCGGGGGCGCCGAACGGCGCGTATTCGTGCGTGTCGCGATCGATGCCGGGCGTCGTCAGCAGCAGCTTGCACGGATCGACGAAGTACTGGTCGTCCGCATAGCCCTCGAAGCCGTGCCAGCTATCGGCCGGATGGAAGCGGAAGAAGCGCAGGTCGTCGACGATCTGCTCGGTCGGGTAGTCGGCCCACGGGCGGCCGTCGACGTGTTGCGGAACGAACGGGCGGATCTGGCGGCAGGTCTTCAGCAGCAGCTTGCGCGCCTCGACGCCGTGCGCGACGCAGTCGCGCCACAGGCGCTTGCCGGCCGGGCCGGCGTGCATCTGCGCGTTGACGTCGAGCGCCGCGAACATCGGGTAGAACGGGCTCGTCGACGCGTGGATCATGTACGCGTTGTTGAAGCGGCGGTGATCGCAGAAGCGCTTCTGGCCTTCGAGGTGGCCGTCCTTCTTGTGGATCTGCGAGGTCTGCGAGAAGCCCGCCTGCTGCTTGTGCACCGACTGCGTGACGATGATGCCGGGATCGTCGGGGCCGAGCGTCAGCATCAGCGGCGAGCAATCCTGCATCATCGGGATGAACTGCTCGTAGCCGACCCACGCCGAATCGAACAGGATGTAGTCGCACAGGTGCCCGATCCGGTCGACGATCTCGCGCGCGTTGTAGATCGTGCCGTCGTAGGTGCCGAGCTGGATCACCGCGAGCCGGAACGGGCGCGGCAGGCCGGCGCGCTCGGGCGCGACGTCGCGGATCGCGTCGCGAATGCGCGCTTCGCCGAGCGCCGCGTCGTCGACGCCGCCGATGAGGCCCCACGCGTTGCGCGCGGTTTCGAGGTACACCGGCCGCGCGCCGGACAGCACCAGCGCACCGAGGTGCACCGACTTGTGGTTGTTGCGGTCGAACAGCACGAGATCGTCGGGCGCGAGCAGCGCGCTCGTGACGACCTTGTTCGACGTGGACGTGCCGTTCAGCACGAAGTAGGTCTTGTCCGCGTTGTAGATCCGCGCGGCATTGCGCTGCGCTTCCAGCGCGGGGCCTTCGTGGATCAGCAGGTCGCCGAGGCGGACGTCGGCGTTGCAGAGGTCGGCGCGAAAGATCGTCTCGCCGAAGAAGTCGAAGAACATCCGGCCGAGCGGATGATTCGAGAAGAACTGGCCGCCCTGGTGGCCGGGGCAGTCGAATTCGACGTAGCCGCGCTGCACGTATTCGCGCATGACCTTGAAGAACGGCGGCAGCAGGTTCTCGCTGTAGATGTCGGCGGCGGCGGAAATCTGCCGGCCGTGGTAATGGCGGCCGCCGTGCCGCAGCTGGATCACGCCGCTCGCGCGCGGCAGCACCGACGGCGGCACTTCCTGGTCGGGCTCGACCGCGACGAAGAACGGAATCGCGAACCCGGTCCGCTCGACGGTTTTCAGCACCTGTTGCGCCGATTCGATTCCGACGACGACGGCCGCGATATTCGTGAAATCGGTCTGGAATACGTCGACCTGTTCGTGCGTGGTGAGGAAGGCGCCATTCAGCGCCGGCTCGACTGCGATTTTCAACAGGCTCACGCGAATTCTCCGGTAAATGTGCGGAAACGGGAGCCGCATTCGCGGCGGCGCGCATCCGATGCGCACCGCAACCGATTGAAATGCTCCCGCGAATGCGGAATGCCGGATCGCGCACCGCACGACACACCCTGGTGCGGCGTGGTGCAGGCCGCCGGCCGGCACGCGGCGCAGCCGATCGTAGCAACAAAATCCGCTGAATTCAATCGACCGGAAACGGCGTGTGCGATGGCGGAATGCGCGTGATCGGCCGATTAAGAATTCACGTGTTGCAATGCACATGAAAATGAACCGCGCGTGAAAGCCGATTTGAAATCGGCCGATGCTTTAGCCGAATCGTCTGCTTTTCATATAAAGGCAACTATGGCATAGTCGGCTCCGAATCGGATGGCTAATCAAACCGGATTGTCGAGCGTTTCACGCCGCCCGTGGCCTGCTGTCCGCGCGCTCGCGAGACGCCCACCCCAACGCAGCATCGGAACAGCGAGGGCAACACATGAATACGTCCGTCGGTGGCATTCGTCGTCTCGGCATGCGCGCGCTGCTGGTCGACGACGAGATCGCGCAGGAAACGGCGACCGGGCGCGCGGTCCGCACGCTGAGCGCGGAGCTCGTGCAGCGCGACATCGATGTCGTCACCGCGACGACGGCCGACGATGCGATCATGCTGGTCCGCTCCGATCCGTCGATCCAGTGCGTGCTGCTCGACTGGGATCTCGGCGTGGACGGCCATGGGCCGTCCGAATCCGTGGTGGATGCGATCCGGCATCGCAACGCCAACGTGCCGATCTTCCTGCTGGCCGACCGCAGCGTCGCGTCGTCGGTGCCGTCCGCGGTGATGGGCCAGGTCGACGATTTCGTGTGGCTGCTCGAGGATACGGCCGACTTCATCGGCGGGCGCATTCATGCGGCGATCGAACGCTATCGCGCGACCGTGCTGCCGCCGATGTTCGGCGCGCTCGCGAAATTCTCGCGCGTGTACGAATACTCGTGGCATACGCCCGGCCATACGGGCGGCACGGGCTTCCTGAAATCGCCGGTCGGCCGCGCGTTCTTCGAGTATTTCGGCGAATCGCTGTTCCGCTCCGACCTGTCGATCTCGGTCGGCGAACTCGGCTCGCTGCTCGACCACTCGGGCCCGATCGGCGAAAGCGAGCGCTACGCGGCGCGCGTGTTCGGCGCGCACCGCACGTATCACGTGACGAACGGCTCGTCGACGTCGAACCGCATCATCCTGATGGCGAGCGTGAGCCGCGACCAGATCGCACTGTGCGACCGCAACTGCCACAAGTCGGCCGAGCATGCGATGACGATGTCGGGCGCGATTCCGACCTATCTCGTGCCGACGCGCAACCGCTACGGGATCATCGGGCCGATCGCGTCCGAGCGCCTCACGCAGACGGCGATCCGCGAGGCGATCGCCTCGAACCCGCTCGCGGCCGGGCTCGCCGATCGGCAGCCGAAGCACGCGATCGTCACCAACTCGACCTACGACGGCCTGTGCTACAACGTCGCGCGGGTCGAGGCGCTGCTCGGCGCGAGCGTCGACCGGCTGCATTTCGACGAAGCGTGGTACGGCTACGCCCGCTTCAATCCGCTCTACCGCGACCGCCATGCGATGCACGGCGACCCGCGCGACCATCATGCCGACCGCCCGACGGTGTTCGCGACGCAGTCGACGCACAAGCTGCTGACGGCGTTGTCGCAGGCCTCGTACATCCACGTGCGCGACGGCCGCAACCCGATTCCGCATGGTCAGTTTAACGAAACGTTCATGATGCACGCGTCGACGTCGCCGAACTACGCGATCATCGCGTCGAACGACGTCGCGGCCGCGATGATGGACGGCCCCGGCGGCGCGGCGCTCACGCACGAGTCGATCGAGGAGGCCGTCGCGTTCCGGCAGATGATCGCGCGGATGAACGGCGAGTTCGCCGCGAAGGGCGACTGGTTCTTCGAATGCTGGCAGCCCGACACCGTGCTCGAGGCGCGCACGGGCCGCACGCTGCCGTTCCACGACGCGCCGCCCGAGCTGCTCGCGAGCGACCCGGCGTGCTGGGTGCTGCGCCCCGGCGCGCAATGGCACGGCTTCGGCAATATCGAGGACGGCTACTGCATGCTCGATCCGATCAAGGTGTCGATCGTCACGCCGGGCGTCGCGCCCGCCGGCGGGCTGATGCCGGTCGGCATTCCGGCGAGCGTCGTGACCGCGTATCTCGATGCGCGCGGGATCGTCGTCGAGAAGACCACCGATTTCACGATCCTGTTCCTGTTCTCGATCGGCATCACGAAAGGCAAGTGGGGCTCGCTCGTCAGCGCGCTGTGCGACTTCAAGCGCGACTACGACGCGAACCTGCCGCTCGACCTGGCGATTCCGTCGCTCGCGAAGGCGCATGGTTCGCGCTACGCGGGCATGGGGCTGAAGGATCTCGCCGACACGATGTTCGCGGCGATGGAGCAGCTCGGCACGACGCGGCTGATGTCGGAGGCGTTCTCGATCCTGCCGAAGCCGGAGATGAGCCCGGTGCGCGCCTACGAGCATCTGGTGCAGGGCCGCGTCGAGCAGGTCACGCTCGAGGCGCTGGCCGGACGCACGGTCGCCACCGGCGTCGTGCCGTATCCGCCGGGCATTCCGCTGCTGATGCCGGGCGAGAACGCAGGGCCGGCCGACGGCGCGGTGCTCGGCTACCTGAAGGCGCTCGAAGCGTACGACCGGCGTTTCCCGGGCTTCGCGCACGACACGCACGGCGTGGAAGTGGAAGACGGCACGTACCGCGTGTACTGCCTGACGGCCTGAGCATCCGGGCGGGCATACCGGCGTACCTGCGACCGGCCGCGCGGCGGCCCTACCTCGAGGAATCGACATCATGGAAAACGCAGCGCGCATGTCCGGCGGGGCCACGGCGGCCGCGCCGAAGAACCGGATGAACGTCTGGCAACTGACCATCCTCACGGCGGTCAACATGATGGGCTCCGGCATCATCCTGCTGCCGTCGAAGCTCGCGCAGGTCGGCACGATCTCGCTGCTGTCGTGGATCGTCACGGCCGGCGGCTCGCTCGCGCTGGCCTACGCGTTCGCGCGCTGCGGGATGCTGAGCCGCAAGCCGGGCGGCATGGGCGGCTATGCGGAATACGCGTTCGGCAAGGCCGGCAACTACATGGCGAACTACACGTACGGGCTGTCGCTCGTGATCGCCAACGTCGCGATCGGCGTCACGGCCGTCGGCTACGGCACCGTGCTGTTCGACGCGACGCTGTCGCCGCTGCAGACGGGCCTGTGGACCATCTTCCTGCTGGTGCTCACGACGGTCGCGAACTTCGGCGGTTCGCGCATCACCGGCCGGATCGGCGCGGTGACGGTGTGGGGCGTGATCATCCCGGTCGTCGTCGTGTCGCTGGTCGGCTGGTTCTGGTTCAGCGGCGCGACCTGGGGCGCCGCGTGGAATCCGCACGACATGGCGTTCGGGCCGGCTGTCGGCAGCTCGATCGCGGTGACGCTGTGGGCGTTCCTCGGGCTCGAATCGGCGTGCGCGAACTCGGACGCGGTCGAGAATCCGGAGCGCAACGTGCCGATCGCCGTGCTCGGCGGCACGATCGCGTCGGCGATCTTCTACATCGTGTCGACCAACGTGATCGCGGGGATCGTGCCCAACGCGATCCTGGCGAAGTCGAACGCGCCGTTCGGCATCGCGTTCGCGACGATGTTCACGCCGACGGTCGGCACGATCGTCACCGCGCTGATGGTGATCGCGTGCATCGGCTCGCTGCTCGGCTGGCAGTTCACGGTCGCGCAGGTGTTCAAGAGCTCGGCGGACGTCGGCTATTTCCTGCCGGTATTCGCGCGGGCGACGCGCACGGGTACGCCGATCGTCGGGATGCTGATCCTGCTCGTCGCGCAGGTCGCGCTGGCGCTGATGACGATCAGCCCGGAACTGAGCAGCCAGTTCCAGAAGATCGTCGATCTCGCGGTCGTCACGAACCTGGTGCCTTACGTGATGTCGATGGCGGCGCTGATCACGATCCAGAAGGTCGCGAAGGTGCCGCCGGCGAAGGCGCTATTGACGAACGCGATCGCGATGGCCGCCACCGCGTACAGCTTCTACGCGCTGTTCAGCTCGGGCGAGCAGGCGCTGATGCTCGGCGGCCTGTGCGTGTTCGCGGGCTGGACGCTGTTCGGCTTCGTCAGCGCGCGCTTCTACCAGATGGAAGTCGACGCGCACGTGAAGGAGCCGGGGAAGTCGCTGCAGGCGTGACGCCGGCCGCGACGGCCGCCGTTATCGGGCGGGACGCGCCAGCAGCGGCGGGATCGCCTGCTTCAGCAGGTCGACGACGGCGCGCACGCGCGGCGGCAGCGGCCGCTGCGCATGCACGAGCACGTTGAGCGCGAAATCGGGTACCGCGTATCGCGGCAGAAGCGCGACGAGCGTGCCGGCCGCGAGCGCGGCGGCGCAGGCGGGGTGCTGGACCACGCCGATGCCGCCGCCGGCCGCGATCGTGTCGAACATCGGGCGCCAGTGGCTCGTCGTCATGACGGTGCGGATGCGCGCGTATTCGAGCGTGTCGCCGTCGCGCTGCAGCGGCAGCCGTTCGCTGGCGAAGATCCCTTTCACGCGGATGAACGGATGGCTCGCGAGATCGTCCTTCGTGGCGATCGGGCCGTGCCGTTCGAGGTAGGACGGCGCGGCGACGAGCAGGCGGCCGACCGTGCCGACCGGATGCGCGACGTACCCGCCGTCGCCGAGCTGGCCGACGCGGATCGAGAGGTCGACGCCTTCCGTGACCGGATCGACGATGTCGTCGTTCAGCACCAGGTCGATGCGCAAGCCCGGATACGTCGTGCGAACCTGCATCAGCACGGCCGGCAGCACGACCTCGCCGAAGCATTGCGGCGCCGCGATCCGGATCGTGCCGTCGAGCGCGTTTTCCGTCTTCGCGACCGACGCGATCGCGTCGTCCGCCGCTTCGAGCAGCTCTTTGCTGCGTTCGTAGAAGATCCGGCCTTCTTCCGTGCACGCGAGGGTGCGTGCGCTGCGCATCAGGAGCCGGGTGCCGAGCTGCCTTTCGAGCCGTTCGATGCGCTCGCTGACGGCCGGCTGGCCCATGTCGAGATCGCGCGCCGCGCCGGACATCGTGCCGCGCTCGACAACCCTGACGTAGATGCGCATCGTCGCCAGCCAATCCATGTCATTGCGCCCCTTGTCCGGTTCCGGTCGATTCCGGTCGACGGATGGTACCAAAGCAGCGCTGCCCGGAGGTGGGCGGCGATCCGATACTGACCATCGGTGGCGGCATGCGCGGGTGCGCGCCGGTGCGAACGGCGAAAGGCGGCCTTCGTGCGATCGCCGGAGGCGGCACGGCGCAAGCGGGCGGCGCGGCGCGGGTGTCCCGTCGCGAGAGCGGCGGGGCAGAGGCGGCGGATTCGGGTATCGTCGATGCGGGCCTCGTCACCGCCTGCGGTGAATGACAACGGCGGGCGGTGCATCGATGCGCCGCCCGTGCGCCGACGCACGCGTCTCTGATCGCGCGGCCGGCCGCGCGTCAGCGCGCGCTCGCGACCGCCAGCTTGCCCGGAATCAGCTTCAGCGCGGTGAACGCATCGGCGATGTTCTGCTGATAGGCGAGCGTCGCGTCGGTGATCGGCTGCACGCCGTAGCCGGCGCGCTTGAGCGCGACTTCGAGCGTCGGTGCGTCGAGGCCGACGAGCGGCGACAGTTGCGCGGCGACGTCCGGGCCGTGATCGCGCGCCCAGCGGTCCACCGCGTCGACCTCGTCGAGCAGCGTGCGCAGCACCTGCGGGTGAGCGGCCGCGTATTTGCGCGCGGCGAGGTAGTACTGCGTGTTGCGCACGAGCCCTTCGCCGTTCGCGACCACGCGCGCGCCGATCTGCCGTTCGGCGGCCGCCAGGTACGGATCCCAGATCACCCACGCGTCGACGTTGCGCTGCACGAACGCCGCGCGCGCGTCGGCGGGCGTCAGGTAGATCGGCTGGATGTCGGCATAGGTCAGGCCCGCGCGTTCGAGCGCCTTCACGAGCAGGTAGTGGACGTTCGAGCCCTTGTTGAACGCGACCTTCTTGCCGCGCAGTTGCGCGACGGCGCGGATCGGCGAATCGGGCAGGACGACGATCGCCTCGCCTTGCGGAGAGGGCGGCTCGTTGCCGATGTAGACGAAATCGACGCCGCCGGCCTGCGCGAAGATCGGCGGCGTCTCGCCGACGGTGCCGACGTCGATCGCGCCGGCGTTCAGGCCCTCGAGCAGTTGCGGGCCGCCCGGGAATTCGAGCCATTGCACCGCGACGCCCTGGCTCGCAAGACGCTTTTCGAGCGTGCCGCGCGCCTTGAGCAGGATGAAATTGCCGTATTTCTGAAAGCCGATGCGCAGCCGCGCGCCGTTGTCCTGCGCGTGTGCGGGCTGGCCCGCGAGCGGCCCGAGCGCGAGCCCGGCCAGCCCGGCGGCCGCGCCGTGCAGCCACTGGCGGCGGCGTGGATTCGCCGGGATCGTTTCAACGTCTGCGTAGGGTGTGTCGTTCATCGGGGCGTCCTGCGTGCGGGTTCGCGGGCCGCGCGCGGAAGCGGCGCGGCCGGCGCAGGACCGGGCCGGATGCGGGCGACGCGCGCAACGGGCCGGCCCGCGCCGGATTCAGGACGATACGGCCGGGCCGGCCGGCGGCCAACCAATGAATGCGCATATGCATATCAGCGGCGTTCAGTCGGTGCCGGCCGCGCGGTCCTCGATCGAGTCGACGCGATCCGGATAGAACGCGAGGTGCCCGCGGATCGCAGCGACGGCCGGATACGGATCCTCGTACGTCCACACCGCGTTCACGGTGCGTGCGCCGCCCGCCGGGATCGAGTAGTACGCGCAGTCGCCCTTGTACGGGCAGTAGGTCGAATGATCGGTGCGCTGCAGGAGCGACAGGTCGGCGTCCTCGCGCGGGACGTAGAGCACGGCCGGATAGCTGGCCTCGCGCAGCGCCAGCGCGCGGCGCGTATCGGCGACGACCTTGCCGGCCACGGTGACCACCACGCGCCGCGGATGCGGTTCGACCGTGATCGGATGATCGGGGCCCGGCGATTTCACGGGACGAGAGGGCGTATCGGGGCGGGTCGACATCGTGTGTCCTCCAGGGATCGGCCCGGCGACGGCGCCGGGCGAATCCCGGCGCGCCGGGGCCGGCGTGAGCCAGCCGATACGATGCGCCATTTCGGCGGAGTCTGCACGGGGCCCGAAGACGGATGCGCGCGACGGCTGCCCGCCGCTCGCGTGGACGTTCCCGCGCACGGGCAGCGGGATGCACTGGCGGCGATAAGCAACGCGAAATTAATTGGTAAGCGATCGGCAGGATGCGCGCGAAGATCGGCCGTCGTCATTCGCATGACAACCCTCCCTGTCCTCCGCCACCATGAAGAACCCTTTCGTTTCGTCAGCCGCGCGCGGTGCGCGCGGCGCAACCCGTGCGACCGCCGCGCTGCGCTGCATCGCCGCGTCGCTGCTGCTTGCCGGCGCGGCCACGCCGGCGCTCGCCGCGCCGCCCGGCAAGACCCTCGTGTACTGCACCGAAGGCAGCCCGGCCGGCTTCGATCCGGGCCAGCTCACGACGAGCACCGATTTCGACGCGAGCACGTACACGATCTACAACGGGCTCGTGCAGTTCAAGCGCGGCACGCTCGATCTCGAACCGGCGCTCGCGACGAGCTGGGACGTGTCGCCCGACCAGCGCACGATCACGTTTCACCTGCGGCGCGGCGTGAAATTCCAGACGACCGCGTGGTTCACGCCGACGCGGCCGTTCCAGGCCGACGACGTCGTGTTCACGTTCCGCCGGATGCTCGACCCGGACGATCCGTTTCGCAAGGCCTACCCGGCCAGCTTCCCGTATTTCAGCGATCTCGGCTTCGACCGCAACGTCGCGCGGATCGACAAGGTCGACGATTACACGGTGCGCTTCGTGCTGAAGGCGCCCGACGTCATCTTCGTGCGCAATCTCGCGATGGCGTTCGCGTCGATCCTGTCGGCGGAATATGCATCGCAGCTCGCGGCGCGTCATCGCGAAGCCGACATCAGCCAGCTCCCGGTCGGCACGGGGCCGTTCCTGCTGCGCACGTACCAGAAGGACGCGCTGATCCGCTATGACGCGAACCCGGATTACTGGAAGCCGGACGACGTGAAGCTCGCGCACCTCGTGTTCGCGATCACGCCCGATCCGGGCGCGCGGCTGCAGAAGCTCGTGGCCGGCGAATGCCAGATCTCGTTGTTCCCGCGGCCGGCCGATCTCGACACGGTGCGGCGCGACCCGAAGCTGACGCTGTTCTCGGGGATGGGCTTCAACGTCGGTTTCGTCGCGTACAACACGCAGCATGCGCCGCTCGATCGCGTCGACGTGCGGCGCGCGCTCGACATCGCGATCGACAAGTCGGCGATCGTGAAGACGGTGTTCAACGGCGACGCGAAGATCGCGACGAACCCGATGCCGCCGTCGCAATGGTCGTACAACCCGCGCCTGAAGGATGCGCCGCGCGATCCGGCCGCCGCGAAGGCGCTGCTCGCGCAGGCCGGCTTCCCGAACGGCTTCGACCTGACGCTGTGGGCGATGCCCGTGCAGCGCCCGTACAACCCGAATGCGCAGCTGATGGCGCAGCTGATCCAGCAGGACTGGGCGAAGATCGGCGTACGCGCGAAGATCGTCAGCTACGAATGGGGCGAATACAACCGCCGCGCGAAGCACGACGGCCAGCACGACGCGATCCTGTACGGCTGGTCGGGCGACAACGGCGATCCCGACAACTGGCTCGGTACGCTGCTCGGCTGCGACGCGGTGCACGGCAGCAATCTCGCGAAGTGGTGCAATCAGGACTTCGAACGGCTGGTGGACGCGGCGCGCTCGAACCCGGACGTCGCGAAGCGCACGGCGCTGTACGAACAGGCGCAGGTCGTGTTCAAGGATCAGGTGCCGTTCACGCCGATCGCGACGTCGATCGTGTCGCTGCCGGTGTCCAAACGCGTCCACGGCCTGACGTTCTCGCCGCTCGGCGGGCACCGCTTCGACGGCGTGTGGCTGGATTGACGGAGGCGGCGCCGGCGCGTGGGCGCGCCGGCGCAGGTCGGGAGGGCCGGTTCGACGGCCGGTCCGGACGGCCGGCCGCGTATCAGTTCAGCGCGATGGCCGCCGCCGCCTCGACCGGCGAGCCTTCGAGCGCGACCGACGGCCGTCCGTCGGGGCCGACCGGCACATCGCCGGCGAGCGTGGTGCGGTAGAGCTGGCGGTCGAAGTCGAGATCGAAGATGTCGACGGGCGCGAGATGCGCGGTCGCGCGGTTGTCCCAGAACGCGATGCTGCGCGGCTCCCACTTGAAGCGGATCGTGAATTCCGGCCGCGTCACGTGCTCCCACAGCAGTTCGAGCAGCGCCTGGCTTTCGCGCGGCGTCAGCCCGACGATCGACTTCAGGAAGCTCGGGCTCACGTACAACGCGCGCTCGCCGGTCTCCGGGTGGACGCGCACGAGCGGATGCTCGGTCACGAGCGGCCGGCGGCCGACCGCCTCGTCGAACGCACCGGTGGCGCGCGCGCCGGCGGGCGGCGTGAAGCGGTGGATGCCGCGCAGGCCGTCGACGAAGCCGCGCAGCGGCGCGGACAGCGTTTCGTAGGCGCGCACGAGGTTGGTCCAGTGAGTGTCGCCGCCGTACGGCGGGATCGTCACGCCGCGCAGGATCGACGCCCACGGCGGGTTCACGGCGGCCGTCACGTCGGTGTGCCAGCCGGTCCACGGGCGGCGTACCGGCTCGCCGTCGAAGCGTGTCGCCTTGCGGTGCTTCGCGACCGAATAGACGGCCGGATGCCCGTCGACGTGCCCGAACACCGGATGGCCGACGGTCGGCTCGCCGAATTGCGCGGAGAACGCGACGTGCTGCTCGTGCGTGAGGAATTGCTCGCGGAAGAAGATGACGCGCCATTTCAGCAGCGCGGCGCGAATGGCCGAGATCTGCGGCGTGGTCAACGGTTGCGTGAGGTCGACGCCGCGTATTTCCGCGCCGATATGGGCGGACAGCGGAATCACGTCGACCGGCTGGGCGGCGGGTTCGGGTAGGGCGCTCATGCGACGCTCCTGGCGGAAGTGAACGGGAAGGACGGCCGACATCGCTGCGCGTGCAGGGGGCGGCCCGGTGGCGGGAAGTGCATGGTCGAAGCGCCGGCGGTAGAGCGCGGGGCAGGCGCGGCGGCGCGCGTGAAACGGCGTCGCCGCGGCAAGGCGTGCGTTACTGCAGCGTCGCGCCCGGCCCCTTCAGCACGACGCTCTGGCGGCCGTCGATGCCGACCGGTACGTCGCCGTGCACGGTCGCACGGCGCACGACGCGGCGCGCATCGCCGTAGTCGTTGATCGCGTAGTGCTGCGTCGCGCGGTTGTCCCAGATCGCGACGTCGCCCTCCTGCCAATTCCAGCGCACGGTGTTCTCGAGGCGCGTCACGTGTTCATGGAACACCTGCAGCAGGTGCGCGGAATCCTGCGCGGACAGCCCCTTGAGCCGCTGCACGAAATGGCCGAGCACGAGCGTGCGTTCGCCGGTTTCCGGGTGGACGCGCACGACCGGATGCTCGGTTTCGTAGACGGTCGACGTGAACACCTCGCGGTAGCGCTTCAGTTGCGTATCGTCGGCGTGCGCATGCGTCGACGCGTAGTCGTATGCGTTCGTATGCAGCGCCCACAGCGTATCGGCGAGCGCGCGCAGCGGGTCGGGAAGGTGCGCGTAGGCGGCGGCCGTATTGGCCCACACGGTGTCGCCGCCGAACGGCGGAATCACGACCGCGCGCAGGATCGAGATCTTCGGGTACGCGTCGACGAACGTGACGTCGGTGTGCCACGAATTCGCGCGGGCGCCGTGTGCGGAATCGAGTTCGAGCAGGTGCGCGCTGCCGTCCACGGACGGCACGGTCGGATGGGCGACGGTGTCGCCGAAGCGGCGCGCGAACGCTTCCTGCGCGGTGTCGTCGAGATGCTGCTGGCCGCGGAAGAACAGCACCTTGTGGCGCAGCAGCGCGGCCTGGACCGCGTCGAACGTCGCGTCGTCGAGCGCGGCCGACAGCCGGACGCCGGCGATCTCGGCGCCGATCCGGCCGGCGACCTGGCGAAGCTGGAGCGGTACCTCGGCCGTGCGCGGCGCGGCGTGCGAGGCATGCGAAGACGGGTGAGCGGCGTGCTGGACTTCGGACATCGGGAGTCTCCTGGGGGCGGGTCGATCGAGTCTCCATTCAAGCAGGGACCGCGCGGAACCGGAACCGATGAATCGTCACAACCTTAGCGCGCGCGGCGACGATCGATATGCGCCGGCGTGCTGAGCGAGGCGGCGTGGGGCGTGCCGCTACCACGCCAGCCGCCACTCGCCGATCCGGTGCGCGGGCGGCGCGTCGTCGCGCCTGCCGCCGGGGCCGCCGGGGCCCGGCGGTTCGCTGTCGTCGAAGTCGGCGAGCACCGTGTCGCGCAAGCGCGCGAACGCGGCCGAATCCCGCCGGCGCGGCCGCGGCAGCGTGACGTCGACGATGCGTTCGATGCGGCCCGGCCGCGGCGCCATCGTCACGACGCGATCGCCGAGATACACGGCTTCGTCGACGTCGTGCGTGACCAGGATCATCGTGATGCGCTCCCGCTCCCAGATGCGCAGCAGCTCGTTCTGCATGCGCGCGCGTGTCTGCGCGTCGAGCGCGCCGAACGGCTCGTCGAGCAGCAGCACGCGCGGGCGATTCACGAGGCCGCGCGCGATCGCGACGCGCTGCGCCATCCCGCCCGACAACTGGTTCGGATACGCGTGCTCGAAGCCGTTCAGCCCGACGAGCGCGACGTGATCCGCGACCGCGCGCCGCTTCGCGGCCGGGTCGAGCGGCGCGTTGCGCAGCGCGGCCTCGATGTTCTGCGCGACGGTCAGCCACGGGAACAGCCGGTGATCCTGGAACACGATCCCGCGCTGCAGCGACGTGTCGCGCACGCGTTCGTCGCCCGCGCGGATCTCGCCCTCGTAGTCGGTGTCGAGCCCGGCGATCAGCCGCAGCAGCGTGGACTTGCCGCAACCGCTCGCGCCGACGATCGTGATGAATTCGCCGGCGCGCACGTGCAGCGACACGTCGTCGAGCACGGCGAGCGTCGCGCCGCGTTGCGCATAGCGCTTGCTCACGTGAAGGATGTCGAGCGAATCGGAGGCGAGAGTGGTCATGGCGGTGCGAGGAAGAAGTAGCGGCGGGGAAGGTCGGAAGGGCGGTCAGCGCGGCAGGTCGCCGCGCCGCGCGAGCACCTTGCGCTCGATCGCGCGCGCGATCGCGTTCAGTGCCCAGCCGGTCACGCCGACGACGATGATGCCGAACAGCACGAGATCCATCCGGAACTGCTCGCTGCCGTCGATCAGCGTGTTGCCGATGCCGCTGCCGGCGACCAGCAGGTATTCGGCGCCGAGCGTCGCGAGCCACGAATAGATCAGGCCGAGATACAGCCCGGTGAAGATCGACGGCAGCGCGGCCGGCAGGATCACGTGGCGCACGAGCTGGAGCCGCGAGTAGCGCAGCGCGCGGGCGACGTCGACATAGGCGCGCGGCACCGCGTGAATGCCGTCGCAGGTGTGCGCGGCCACGGGCAGCAGCGCGGCGAGCGACAGGAACACGACCTTGGCGACGTCGCCGAGGCCGAACCATACGGAAATCAGCGGAATCCACGCGAACAGCGAGATCTGCTTGAACGTGTCGAAGCTCGGGCCGATTGTCCGCGCGACGGTGCGCGACAGCCCGAGCGCGGCGCCGAGCAGCAGCCCGCCCGTCGCGCCGAGCGCGAACCCGCACGCTTCACGCGCGAGCGATGCGGACAGCGCGCGGCCCAGCGCGCCGCTCGCGGCCTGGGCCCACGCGGTGCGCAGCACGTCGGCCGGGCCGACGAGCAGCCCGCTGTTCACGAGATGCGCGGACGCGACCGCCCACCACAGCGCGAACGCGACGAGCGGCAGCACGAAGCCGCGCCAGTCGGGCGCGTGCAGGCGGCGGGCGGCCTTGGCGGCCGGCGGAGCGGCGTCGGGCACGGTGGAATGCGTCACGGGTGGTTTCCTTCGGTTGTGCGGGCGGGCAGGGCTGGTTCAGCCGCGGAACGCGGACGGCACGCCGCGGCGCAGGCGCGCTTCGAGCGCGTCGAGCAGCCGGTTGATCAGCAGCCCGACCGCGCCGACGACGATCACGGCCGCCATCACGAGATCGAGCTGGAACAGTTGCCGCCCGTACACGATCAGGTAGCCGAGCCCTTCGGACGACGCGACGAGTTCGACGACCACGAGCGCGAGCCAGGATTTCGTGAACGCGAGCCGCACGCCGGTCGCGAGGGTCGGGATCGCGGCGGGCAGCACGACGTGGACGATGCGTTGCCGACGCGTGTAGCCGAACACGCGCGCGACCTCGTCGAGCGCCGGCGGCGTCTGGCGGAACCCTTGCAGCGTGCTCAGCGTGACGGGGACGAGCGCCGCGTGTGCGATCAGCAGGTATTTCAGCGGTTCGCCGACGCCGACGAGCAGCAGCAGGAACGGCAGCCAGCCGAGCACCGGGATCTGCACGAGCGCGTTGAAGCTCGGCAGTACGTAGGCTTCGAGCGTGCGCGACAGGCCGAGCGCGACGCCGGTCGCGAACCCGAGCAGCGTGCCGGCCGCGAAGCCGACCAGCACGCGCTGCAGGCTGATCAGCGTGTGGCGCGCGAGATCGCCGCTCGTCGCGAGATCGGCGAGCGCATCGAATACGCGCTCGGGCGGCGGCAGGATCTGCTGCGCGATCCAGCCGCGCGCGCTGCCGACGGTCCACAGCGCGAACAGCAGCGCGGGCAGCAGCCACGGCGCGAGCCGCCACGACAGCCGTTTCAGGGCCGCCGCGCCGTGCGGCTGCGCGGCGGGCGCATGCGGCCCGGATGTCGGGACGGGAAACGCGGTGTCGCTCATCGGGGCGGGTCCGGGTCAGGAGAGGGGCTTGCCGGCCGCGTCGTAACGCTGCCAGTAGTGTTCGAGCTTCAGCGTGCGCAGCGCGTTGTCGAGGTATTTCGGCTCGAACCAGCCGTCGATGTCGACCGGCTGGCGGATCAGTTTCAACGCCAGCGCGTCCTGTGCTACGGCCTTGTAGCGGGCGACGAGAAACGGATCGATCAGCGGCGACAGGCGGTCCTTCAGGCGCTGGTTCGCATAGTCGGCCTGCCATGACGAAACCGGCACGCCGCTTTTCGCCCACAGCTTGAACAGCGCGTCGCGGTTCGCCTCGTCGGACGACCATTGCGCGCCCTTCACGATCGCGTTGACGACGCGCTGCACGACGTCCGGATGCGCACGCTCGAAATCGTCGAGCACGAGCAGGTGGGTCTGGCGCGTCAATTGCGGGCCGTCGTTCTGCGATTCGTAGATGATCTTCGCGAGCCCGGCGTCGCGCAGCTTGTACAGCTGGTAATCGCCCACCGACGCGTCGATGCCCTTCGACGCGAGCGCGGCCAGCGAGCTTGCCGCGTCGAGGTTGATCACGCGCAGGTCGCGTTCGCCGAGGCCGTTCTTCGCGAGCGCGTTGTCGGCGACGAGCTGCAGGTTCGTGCCGCGGAAGATCGACACGCGGCGGTCCTTCAGGTCCTTGATCGAGCGGATCGGCGAGTCGGGCGGTACCGCGATCTTGACGCCCGAGCGCACGCTCGCGGCGAGCAGCAGGTGCGTCTTGATCCCGTTCGCGCGTGCGAGCACGGCGGGCAGGTCGCCCTGGTACGCGAAGTCGATCGCCTTGTTGGCGATCGCCTCGTTGACGGCCGGCCCCGCGCCCTTGAAGAACAGCCACTGCACCTGGATGCCGTCGGCCGCGAATTCCTTTTCGACCAGTTGCTGCAATTGCGCGGTGGCGGTGCTCGATCCGCCGAACGTCGGCGGATCGCCGGCGCCTTGCTGGGCGACGCCGATGCGGATCGTGGCGGGTTTGTCGGCGTGCGCGGCGGCGGCCGGCAACGCAATGAGGGACGCGATCAGCAGCGATCGCAACAGGCGCAGTGGAAGCATGAATCGATGGATCCGGAACGTTGGGGAACGAGGCGGGGCCGCAGCCCGTCGGGTCATTCTCGATGACGTGCCGGGGCCGGACAAGCAACGATTTGAACTATGCTTATCGCCGCATCGGGGGAGCGCGGAAGCCCGGGCGGGCCCCCGGCGGGCGGGGTCGGATGGCGGGCCGCCCGGACGGGCGGCGCGCGGCTAGCGCCTCGCGCCGACGCTGCCGGCGAGCCGTGCGCGCCGCAGCAACGCGAGCAGTGCGAACAAGGTCACGGCGGGCCCGATCTGCGGCAGGTGCATCGGCGGGTTCAGGAATTCGTACAGCGGCAGCGCCCACATGACGGCCACGATGGCTTGCTCGCCGCGCAGCCAGCCGCCTTGCGAGCCGATGGCGACCATGCACGCGATTGGAATGCACAACCACGACAGTTCGTAGTGCCAGACATAGGGATTCGCGACCAGCGTCGCGACGATCAGCACCGCGGCGCGCAACCGCGTGTCGCGGCTGCGGTGCCAGATCGCGCATGCGGCCGCGATCGCGATCGCGGCGATGGCGGCCTGTCCGGCGTAGGCGAGCGCCGGCGAGAGCCCGGCGAGGCGCAGCGCGGCGAACGGCGTCGGCGACGCGAACCAGAACGCCACGCCGTGCTCGATGATCAGCGCGCGCAGCGCGCTGGCGTTCTGCAGGAAAAGCCGGACCGATTCGATGCCGCCCGCCGCGACCCCGAGCATCGTGAAAGCGGCCGCGAATGCGGCGGCCCACGCGAACGTGCGCCACGCGCGCGCGGCAATCAGCACGAACGGGAACAGCAGCGCCAGTTGCGGCTTGACCGACAGGAGTCCGATCAGGAAGCCGGCCAGCATCGGCCGGCGGTCGGCGAAATGCACGGCCAGCGCCGCGCATGCCGCCGTCAGCATCGCATTCTGCCCGTACATCGCGGTGACGAACACGCCCGGGCACGCGACCAGCGCAAGCCAGCCGACGCGTTTCGCGCCGGGCGTCGCGGCGAGCCCGGACACGTGCCAGACCGCCAGGCCGAGCACGCCGATACCGAGCGCGACGAACAACGGATAGCCGATCGCATAGGGCAGCAGCGCGAACGGCGCCACCGCCAGCAGGTACGACGGCGGGTACAGCCACGGCAGGAACGCGTAGCGGCCGGCCGACGGGAACAGTTCGGCAAACACCCGCGAGAACGTGGGGACGTCGTAGGCGTGCCACGGCGTGCCGCGCAGCATCAGATGCGACGCGGACCAGAACACCGCGTAGCCCGAGCCGGCGCGGAACATCTGCGGGTCGTTCGAGCGGAAGCCGACCCAGGCCAGGATCGACCCGAGCAGCACTGTGGCCGTCAGCATGACGACGCTGTAGAACGCGATGCGTCCCGGTGTCAGCCAGGCGCGGACGGGGCGGTCGTCGGTCCGGATCGACAAGCCGGAAATATCCATGCGGCGTTACTTGACCGACAGGTTGCGCGCGGCCGGCGCGCCCATGGCGGCCGTCTGCCGGCGCCGGGCCGCGGCGATGCGCCGGACCGGGAACGGCAGCAGCTTCGAGCCGTCGGGCTGCGCCGCGTGCCGCGCGGGTTGCTGGCCCAGGTGGACCTGCGTGCGGTAACGGCGCCGCACGAGGTAGACCGGGCGCTGCTTCGATTCGTGATAGATGCGGCCGAGGTATTCGCCGATCACGCCGATGCCGATCAGCTGGATGCCGCCGACGAACAGCATCACGGAGATCAGCGACGCGTAGCCGTGCACGGGGTTGCCGAACAGCAGCGTGCGCATGACGATGTACGCGCCGTAGGCGAACGACAGCGCGGCGAACGCGAGGCCGATGTAGGTCCACACGCGCAGCGGCACGGTGCTGAAGCTCGTGATGCCTTCGAGCGCGAAGTTCCAGCGGCGCCACCCGGAGAATTTCGAGCGGCCGCCGCTGCGCGGGGCGCGCGTGTATTCGATGATCTCGATGCGGTAGCCGACCCACGCGAACAGCCCTTTCATGAAGCGCCGCCGCTCGGGCAGCGCGCGCAGCGCGTCGACGACCTGGCGGTCCATCAGCCGGAAATCGCCGACGTTCTCCGGCATTTCGACTTCGGAGAGCTGGTTGTGCACGCGGTAGTAGAGCGCGGCGGCCACGCGCTGCATCAGCGGGTCGCACATGCGGTCGGTGCGCTTCGCGGCGACGACTTCCGCGCCGGCCCGCCAGCGCTCGATCATCTCGGGAATCAGCGCGGGCGGATCCTGCAGGTCGGCGTCGATCAGGATCACGGCCGAGCCGGCCGCTTCGTCGATGCCGGCCGTGAGCGCGGCCTCCTTGCCGAAGCGCCGCGTGAGATCGACGATGCGCACGCGCGGATCGCCCGCCGCGAAGTCGATCAGCCGCTCCAGCGTGTCGTCGCGGCTGCCGTCGTTCACGCAAACGATTTCGAAGCGCGTGGCGTCGACCGATTCGAGGATGGGAACGGTGGTCGCGAAAAATGCCTCGATCGCTTCCGCCTCGTCGTGAAACGGCACGACGAGCGATACCAACGGCTTTCGGGTGTGCCTGGACATATGTCCCCCCGTGAGATCCGGTCTGCGCCGCATTATTGGGTCCTGTTGCCGCCGGACTCGCGGAAACGGGTCCGGATCGGCTCAAGTCTTGTGCTTGTATTGGCCTGGTTCGTTTGCCGCGTGCCGCGGCGGCAAGCTGTCAGATGATTGTACGCATGAATGGCACGGTGGTGACAGCATGCGCGGGTTTGCTCGGGGGGGAGCGCGTGTGCGGCGGGGCGGACGTCGGACGCGTAGGCGGCGGCCGCTCCGCCGGCCGGCCACGACGCCGGCGGCCGCGCCGGGGCGCGCGGACCGGGCGCCTTACGCGGCTGGCGCGACCGTGCGCAGGAACGCGCGTACCGCCGGCGCCTTGTCGAACCGCCGGTGCGCGAGCGCGAGCTCCGACGTGATCGGCTTGCCGGCGATCGGCCGGTACACGACCCCCGGCAGCGACACGCAGCCGGCGAGCGCATCGGGAATCACGGCGACCCAGCCGTTCACGGACACGCACGCGAGCACCGCGAGCAGGCCGCCCGGCCGCGCGGCGACGACCGGCGCGAAGCGGCCGCGGCGCGCCACCTCCAGCGTGCCGAGTTCCTGTTCGGGCACCGCGAAGCGCGCGTCCGCGAGATCGGCGGCGCGCACGGCCGCCATCGACGCATGGCGCGACCCGGCCGGCACCGCCGCGACGAACACGTCGCGCTGCAGCGTGACGATCCGCAGGCCGCCGGGCAAGGGCAGCGGCGGGCGCACGTACGCGAGGTCGAGCCGGCCCGCGTCGAGCTGGTTCGCGACGTCGTCCATCGGCACTTCGCGCAGGTTCAGCTCGATGCGCGGGTGCGCGGCGCGAAATGCGCCGACCGTGCGCTGCAGCGTGCCCGAGTAGACGGCCGACGATACGTAGCCGATCTCGATCCGGCCGAGCTCGCCGCGCTCGGCCAGCGCGGCGAGTTCGCGGCCGCGCTGCAGGTGCTCGAATGCGGCGCGGGCTTCGGCGAGATAGGCCTCGCCGGCCGCGCTCAGCGTGACCGCGCGACGCGACCGGTGAAACAGCCGCACGCCGAGCGCGCGTTCGGCTTCCTGGATCTGGCGCGTGAGCGCGGGCGGGGCCATGTCGAGCGCGTCGGCCGCGCGGGCGAAGTGCAGGTGCTCCGCGACGCTCAGGAAGGCGCGCACGTGACGGAATTCGAGCCGGTCCATGATTGCATTTTTCGTCAATAAAACAGCGCCTGAGTATCAATGACAGGCAATACCGGGCAAGCCTAGCATACGGCTCGTTCATCCTGTTCCGGAGTTGCCGATGTCCCGATCCTCACCGGTGTCGCGCGCAGGCGCGGCCGACGCCCCGCACATGGCCGCCCGGGCGCCCGCCGCCGCGACGCTCGCCGTCGCGTCCGCGACCTGCGCGCTGATCGTGCTCGATACGAACGTCGTCGCCGTGTCGCTGCCGAGCATCGCGCGCAGCTTTCACGCGAGCTTTGCCGCGATCGAGTGGGTCGTGAGCGCCTACATGACCGCGTTCGCCGCGTGCCTGCTGCCGGCCGGCGGGCTGGCCGACCGCTTCGGGCGCAAGCGGATGCTGGGCGCGGGGCTCGCGGTCTTTTTCTGCGCGTCGCTCGGCTGCGGCGTCGCGCCGTCGGCCGGCTGGCTGATCGCCGCGCGGGCGGTGAAGGGCGGCGGCGCCGCGCTGCTGCTGACGGCGGCGCTCGCCGTGATCGCCAACCGGTTTCCGGAAGGGCGCGAACGGGCGCGCGCATGGGCGGTCTGGGGCATGTGCATGGGGATCGCGACGGCCGTCGCGCCGCTCGTCGGCGGCGCGATCACGCAATGGATCGGATGGCGCTGGGTGTTCCTGCTCAACCTGCCCGTCTGCCTGCTGCTCGCGGCCGGCGCGCGCGTCGCGATCGACGAATCGCGCGATCCGCACGCGAAACGCGTGGATGCGGCCGGCAGCCTGCTGTTCGGCGCGGCGCTCGCATGCGCGATCGCCGCGCTGATCGGTGCGCCGTCGCACGGCTGGCTGTCGGCCGCGACGCTCGGCCGGCTCGCGCTCGCCGCCGCGCTGCTGGCGGCGTTCGTCGGCGCGGAGCGCTGGCAGGCGCGGCCGATGATCGATCTCGCGCTGTTTCGCCAGCCGCGCTTCGTCGGCGCCGTGCTCGCGATGTTCGGCTATGCCGCGTGCGCGCAGGTGATGATGACGTTCCTGCCGTTGTACCTGCAGAACGCGTTCGGGATGTCGGCGATCGATGCGGGGCTCGGGATGCTGCCGTTCGCGGTCGCGATGATCGCCGGGCCGTCGCTGGGCGCGGCGCTCGCCGCGCGCGCGTCGCCGGGCGGCGTGCTGGCGGGCGGGCTCGCGCTGATCGGCGCGGGCAACCTCGCGACCGCGGCGCTGACCGCCGGCGGCGACTACCGGCTCGTCGCGATCGGCATGTTCGTGACGGGCTGCGGCGCCGGCGTGATGAACGGCGACACGCAGAAGGCGATCATGGCGTGCGTGCCGCCGCACCGCACGGGCATGGCGTCGGGCATCAGCACGACGACGCGCTTCTCGGCGATCGTGACGGCCGTCGGCGTGCTCGGCGCGGTGCTGGCGGCGAGCACGCAGGCGCGGCTCGACCGCCTGCTGTCCGACGCGCCCGGCCTGCGCGCGTTTGCCGACGCGCCGTTCATGTCGAGCCTGCTGGCCGGCGACCTGGCGCGCGCGCTGGAGCGCGTGCCGCCGTCGGCCGCCGGCGTGCTCGCCCGGGCGGCGCCGGTCGCGTTCGCGAGCGGGTTCGCCGATGCGCTGACGGCGAGCGGCGCGCTCGCGCTCGTCACGGCCGCCGTCGCATACAGGTTGCTTGCGCAACCGCTGCGCGACGCGTGACGCGGGGCGTCGGCGGGCCGCGCGATTGGACGCGCTCCGGCCGAACCATTATGCTGGCGCGTTCCGGTTTCACGCAGCGCATTCAAGATGTCATCGACGATCGAGATTCTGTTGCCCGTATTCGGGCTGATCGCGGCAGGGTTCCTGTGCCGCCGGCGCGGGGTACTCGGGCCGGCCGCGGCCCCGGAGCTGAACCGGTTCGTCGTGTGGCTCGCGCTGCCCGCGCTGCTGTTCCAGATCATGGCGCATGCGTCGTGGCGCGAGCTCGACCAGCCGGCCTTCGTGGCCACCTTCGCATCGACGTGCGCGCTCGTGTTCGTCGGCGTGCTCGCGTGGCGCCTGTGCAGCGGGCGCGGGCTCGCGGATGCGAGCGTCGACGCGATCGCCGCGTCGTATCCGAACGTCGGCTATCTCGGCTTTCCGCTGTGCCTGCTCGCGTTCGGCCCCGACAGCCTCACGCCGACCACGATCGCCACCATCCTCGTCGCGTGCGTGCTGTTCGCCGGTGCGATCGTGCTGATCGAGATCGGGCTGCAGCGGGACCGCGCGCCGCTGAAACTGATGTGGAAGGTGATCGGCGCGCTGCTGCGCAATCCGCTGATCGTCGCGCCGCTCGCGGGCGTTTGCGTATCGGCCGCCCGGGTGCCGCTCGGCGCGCCCGTCGACACGTTCCTGAAGTTGCTCGGCGCGGCCGCCAGCCCGTGTGCGCTCGTCAGTCTCGGGTTGTTTCTCGCGGAGAAGCGGGAGGCGGGCGGTCCGGCGCCGCGCGGCAGCGTCGCGCTGACGGCGGTGAAGCTGTTCGTGCAGCCGGCCCTCGCGTGGTGGCTCGGCGTGCGCGTGTTCGCGATGCCGCCCGTGCTCGTGCAGATCGCCGTCGTGCTCGCCGCGCTGCCGACCGGCACGGGGCCTTACATGCTGGCCGAGTTCTACGGGCGCGAAGCGCACGTGACGTCGCGCACGATCCTGCTGTCGACGCTCGGATCGATCGTGTCGCTGTCGATCTTGCTCACGCTTGCGCGGCATACCTGACATCGTGCGCCCGTCGCATCGCGTCGCGCCGTTCAGTGCGGCTTGGTCGCGACGCGATGGACGCGCGCCGCCCTCGGCGGGTGCGAGGCGCGGCAATGCGTCGGCCGGCCGCGGCGCGTGCGTCGCGGCGGTTCGGGCGTGGCCGTGACGGCAGGCGTGCCGTCGCGCGCGTCGTCGGCCGCGCCGGCGGCCACCGCAGCCACCGCCGGCCGCCCGGCCTCGGCGTCGAGCCACGCGCGCGTCGCTTCCGCGATCAGCCCGCGCAGCCAGCGCACGCCGTCGACGCCCGCGCCCGCTTCGTTCCACGTCATCCGGTACACGATCTCCGGCGGCTCGGCCGGCAGCGCCACGGCGGCGAGCGGCAGCAGCTTCGCATAGTGTCGCGCGAGCCGGTACGTGGTGGTCAGGAGCATGTCGGTGCGCACGAGCGCGTGCGCGGCGAGTTCGAAATGCGGCAGCGTGACGACGATCCGCCGCTGCAGGCCCACGCGTTCGAGCTGCCGGTCGATCGCGCCGGACGCTTCGAGCCGCGACGGCGTCGGGCACAGCTGGGGCGCGTCGGCATACTCGGCGGCCGTCATCGCGCCGCGCCGCGCGAGCGGATGCGTCGCGCGCATCAGGCACACGATGCGATCGTCGAACAGGTCGTCCTGCCGGAAGCGCGACGAGCGGGCCGGGCGATTGTCGATCACGACGTCGAGCTCGCCGTCGGCCAGCGCGCGCTCGTCGTCGAAGCCGTCGCCGAGCGGATGGAACACGAGCTGCGCGTTCGGCGCGCGCTCGCGGAACAGCGCGACGAGCTTCGGCACGAACAGCACGTTCAGGTAATCGGGGCAGCCGATCCGATAGGTGCGCACCGACGAGCGGGCGTCGAACGTCGGCTGCTGGATGCGGATGAAGTCGATCACGCGCAGCGCGTTGCGCAGCGGGTCGATCAGCCGCGCGCCGAACTCGGTCGGCACCATCCCGTAGCGGCCGCGCACCAGCAGCGGATCGCCGAGCAGCGTGCGCAGGCGCTTGAGCGCGGCGCTCGTCGCCGGCTGCGACATGTTCAGGCGCACGGCCGCGCGCGACACGGTGCGCTCGGTCAGCAGCACCAGCAGGATGCGCATCAGCCGCGCATCGAGGAGGTCGAGCGCGTGCGCGGCGTCGGACGCGTCGCGCGGCGGCGACGACGGGCCTACCGCGTCCCGCATGTCGACGGGGCGTCCGGCACGGCGAGGTCCGCGCGCGGCGTCGCCGCGGGCCGGCGGCCGTTCATTTGACGAACGTGCCCGGCCAGCCGACGATCCGCTTCGGGCGCGGCGGCGCGTACGTGCGCACCTTCGACGTCGTCAGCTTCAGCCGGACCAGCGACTCGGCGAGCGCGACGGCGGCCGCGACGCCGTCCACGACCGGCACGCCCGTGCATTCCCCGATCTGCCGGTCGAGGCCGGCCATCCCGCCGCAGCCGAGACAGATCACTTCCGCGCGATCGTCCTTCACCGCGCGCTGCGCCTGGCCGACGATCGCCTCGATCGCGCGGGCCGGATTCTCTTCGAGTTCGAGCACCGCGAGGCCGCTCGCGCGGACCGACGCGCAGCGCGCATCGAGCCCGGCGAGCTTCAGGCGATCCTCGATCAGCGGCACCGTGCGGTCGAGCGTCGTGACCACCGAGTAGCGGTGGCCGAGCAGCATCGCGACGCTCGCGGCCGCTTCGGTGATGTCGACGACGGGCACCGTCAGCAGTTCCTGCAGGCCTTCGCGGCCGTGCTCGCCGTAGCCGGCCTGGATCACCGCGTCGTACGGTTCGTCGTAGCTCAGCACGCGATCCATCACCGCGATCGCCGCGAGGTAGCTCTCGAAGTTGCCTTCGACCGATTCCGCGCCGAAGCGCGGCGTCAGCCCGACGATCTCCGTGCCCGGCGACGCGGCGGCCTGCGCCTGCGCGGCGATCGCGTCGGTGATCGACGCGGTCGTGTTGACGTTGACTACCAGGATCCTCATCGTGACTCCGTAAGCGTGGGTTCAGTGTCGGGCGCAGGCGACCGCGATGTGCTCGCCCGAGCGCTCGTCGTAGTGCCGCGTGCGATCGGCCAGCAGCCAGTACACGCCGCCCGCGATGGCCGCGCCGAGCAGCCACGAGAACGGCGTCATCGCGCCGAAGGCCGGCACGACGGCGAGCGCGATCGAGATCAGCGCGGACGGCACGAGTGCCGCGAGCGCCTTGCGGTTCACGCCGCGCGTGTAGAAATAGGCGCCGGTCGGCGCTTCGGTGTAGAGATCGGGCACATTCACGCGCTGCTTGCGCACGAGCCAGTAGTCGACCGTGATGATCCCGTACAGCGGGCCGAGCAGCGCGCCGAGCCCGGACAGGAAGTAGACGATCACGATCGGGCTGTTGTACAGGTTCCACGGCAGGATCAGCACGGCGACCGTCGCGCTGATCAGCCCGGCGCGGCGGAACGACAGGCGGTGCGGCGCGAGGCTCGTCAGCACGAAGGCCGGCGCGACGAAGTTCGCCATGATGTTGACGGCGACCGTCACGATCAGGAACGCGAGGCAGCCGAGCACGAGGAACAGCCTGTTCGGCACCGTCGCGATGATTTCCGTCGGGCTGTGGATGATGTGGCCGTTCAGCTTGAACTGCGCGCCGGCGAGCACGAAGCTGATCGTCGCGAACACGAGGATGTTGACCGGCAGCCCCCAGAAGTTGCCCACGCGCACCGTCTTCGCGCTCGGCGACGAGCGCGCGAAATCGCAGAAGTTGAGCACCAGCGTGCCGTAGATCGCGAGCCACAGCGCGCCGCCCGCGAACACCTCCGTCCACATCTTCAGGCCGGTCAGCGGCTTGCCGATCGACATCGCGGGATGGCCGCCCGTGCGGCTGAACATCCATGCGGCGAGCGACAGCGTCGTGACCAGGATCACCGGGCCGGCGAGCCCTTCGTACTTGCGGACCATTTCCATCCCGTACGTGAGGATGCCGATCTGCACGAGCCAGATCGCGACGAACGTGATCCAGCCGAGCGTCGACAGCCCGAGGATCGCGTCCCGGTCGAACGCGGCGAGGCCCGGCCAGATCGCGGTGAGCAGCACGCGCAGCACGACGGACGCGAGATAGGTCTGGATGCCGAACCACGCGATCGCGATCACCGCGCGGATCATCGCCGGCAGCAGTGCGCCGTAGATGCCGAAGCTCATCCGGCTGATCACCGGGAACGGCACGCCGGTCTTCTGGCCCATGTAGCCGGTGAGGTTCATGAAGCCGTACACGAGCACCGCGCCGATCGCGAGCGACGCGAGCATCTGCCAGCCCGACAGGCCGAGCGCGAACAGCCCGATCGCGAACGAGTAGTTGGCGATGTTGTGCACGTCGTTGGTCCACAGCGCGAAGATGCTGTAGCGGCCCCATGTGCGGCCCTCGGCCCGGGTCGGCGCGAGGTCGGAATTGTGCAGCCGGGGGCTCAGCGCGGGATCGTGCGCGGCCGTGTCGGTTCGATGCGATGCGTCGTGCGCGCCGGGCATGAGGCCCGGGCGGTGAGTGGCTTCCAGTTGCACGCAGGTGTCTCCTTCCATGTGCAGGGGCGCGAACCGGCTGCGGGGGCGCATTGCGCTGGCCCGGCCGGCGTGGACGTTATGTCTCGGATTTGCTGGCGAGTATGGGCGGGCCGTCCGGCGATGGGAAATTAAATATTCGGCTGGGTGGCATTCGGAAAATGAATGGAATGCGACGGGCCGTGGCGGCCGGGTGAGGCAGGCGGATGGTGGGTTTGAGGGCGCGATCCGTGGCGAAGGCGGTGGAGCGGCGAGGCGGTTTTCCGGCCTTGCGGGCCTCCCGGTCGCGGTTCTCTGTTTGGGGCGGTTCGGGCCGTGCGGCTGGCCCCGGCGTCGCGGGTGTCAAAAATGCCGGAAGGCCCGTGAGCGGACCGAATATGGCCCCAAAATTCCCGACCGACCAGAGCGATACCGGTATCGTTTAACCTTTCGAAACAATGTGTTCACCGAAAGGGGCATGATCTCCGGTGATCGGGCAGGCATACTGTGGCCTATGTTGCTCAATGCGCGCCAAAAGGCGCGTGCCTGCCCCCCATGTCCACTTCCGTTTCTTCCCGAACCCTGCGATGGTTGACCGTTGCGGCTGCCGCATGCTTGCTCGCCGCGTGTTCGACCGCTTCCGACGTGACCGCGACGTCGAATCCGAACGTGTTCACCGTGACGACGCGCACGGTCGGCGTGTCGACGACATGGGCCGACGCCCATGAGCGGGCGGTCAACGAAGCCACCAGCTATTGCACGCAGCGCGGCATGCGCGCGAGCCTGAAGCAGGAGGCGCTGACCGGCGGCAGCCGCGTCGGCGCGCGTTCCGAACTCGCGTTCGAGTGCCATCCGACCTTCGAGACGGCGTCGAACCCGCGCAGCTGACCGGCCGGCGGCGCGGTTGCGCCGCCCGGCCCGCCGAAGCGGCGCGGCGGTTTTCCTCCCCCGCATGCAGACCGGCCCGCGATGCACGCAGGTGCATCGCGGGCCGGCGTACGTCCGGCGCGGGCCGCGGCGCTTACGCCGGCTGCGCCTCGTACAGCTTCACGCACGCGGAGAAGTCGAGCGTGCCGAGCCCCTGCTGGTTCATCGACTGATAAAGCTGCTGCGCGAGCGCGCCCATCCACACCGGTTGATGCGCATGCCGCGCCGCTTCGGTCGCGAGCCCGAGATCCTTCAGCATCAGGTTCGCCGCGAAGCCGCCCGCGTAACCGCGTGCGGCCGGCGCGGTGTCGCTGACGCCCGGATACGGGTTGTACGTGTCCGAACTCCAGCAACGCCCGGTCGAGGTGTTGATGATGCCGGCCAGCACCGCCGGGTCGATGCCGAGCGCGGCGCCGAGCGCCATCGCCTCCGACACGCCCATCATCGAGATCCCGAGCAGCAGGTTGTTGCAGATCTTCGCGATCTGCCCGGTGCCCGTTCCGCCGCAATGCACGACGTTCCGGCCCATGTCGAGCAGCACGGGGCGGATGCGCTCGAACAGCGCGCCTTCCGCGCCGACCATGAAGGTCAGCGTGCCGGCCTGCGCGCCGCCGGTGCCGCCCGACACGGGCGCGTCGGCGAGCGGGAAGCCGCGCTGCGCGGCCGCGTCGGCCACCGCGCGCACGGTGCCGGGATCGATCGTGCTGCAGTCGATCAGCGTCGCGCCGGCGCGCGCGCCGGCCAGCACGCCGTCGTCGCCGAGATAGACCGCGCGCACGTGCTGGGCGGCCGGCAGCATCGTGATCACGACCGCGCCGCGCGCGGCCGCGTCGCGCGGCGAGCCGGCGGCGGTCGCGCCCGCGCGCACCGCGGCGTCGACCGCGTGCGCGTCGAGGTCGAACACCGTCAGCGCGTGGCCGGCCTTGAGCAGGTTGGCGGCCATGGGGCCGCCCATGTTGCCGAGCCCGATGAATGCGATTTCCATGTGCTGGCTCCCGGGCATCAGCGCAGCGCGATCGTCGTGTTCACGCCGCCGACCGTCGCGTCGTCGTCGAACCAGCGTGCGGTCACGGTCTTGGTCTGCGTGTAGAACTGCACGACCTGCTTGCCGTACGGGCCCAGATCGCCGAGCTTCGAGCCGCGCGAGCCGGTGAAGCTGAAGTAGGGCACCGGCACCGGGATCGGGATGTTGATGCCGACCTGGCCGATGTCGATCTCGCTCTGGAACTTGCGCGCGGCCGCGCCGCTCTGCGTGAACAGGCCCACGCCGTTGCCCATCGGGTTGCGGTTGACGAGCGCGATGGCTTCGTCGAGCGTGTCGGCTTCCATCACGACCACCACCGGCCCGAAGATTTCTTCCGTGTAGATCGGCATGTCGGTCGTCACGCCCGAGAAGATCGTCGGGCCGACGAAGTTGCCCTGCTCGTAGCCCGGCACCTTCACGTCGCGGCCGTCGAGTTCGAGCTTCGCGCCGGCCTTCACGCCCGCGTCGATCAGCGACAGGATGCGTTCCTTCGCCGCCTTCGACACGACCGGCCCGACGTCCGTGCCGGCTTCCGCGCCCGCATTGACCTTCAACGCCTTCGCCTTCTCGACGAGCTCGGGCAGCCAGTCGCGCGCGCGGCCGACCAGCACGACCACCGAGGTCGCCATGCAGCGCTGGCCGGCCGCGCCGAAGCCCGCGCCGACGAGCGCGTTGATCGACTGCTCGCGGTGTGCGTCGGGCAGCACGACCGCGTGATTCTTCGCGCCCATCATCGACTGCACGCGCTTGCCGTGCTGGCTGCCGAGGTTGTACACGTGGGTGCCGACGCGCGTCGAGCCGACGAACGAGATCGCCTTGATGTCCGGATGCGTGCAGAGGCGGTCGACCACCGTCTTGCCGCCGTGCACGACGTTCAGCACGCCTTGCGGCACGCCGGCCTCGATCGCGAGTTCGACGAGCTGCATCGTCGACAGCGGGTCCTGCTCCGACGGCTTCAGCACGAAGGTGTTGCCGCAGACGATCGCCATCGGGAACATCCACAGCGGGATCATCCCGGGGAAGTTGAACGGCGTGATGCCCGCACACACGCCGATCGGCTGGCGCAGCGTGTAGGTATCGACGCCGCCCGCGACGTTCTCCGCGAATTCGCCCTGCTGCAGCGTGCCGATCGAGCATGCGTGCTCGACGACTTCCAGGCCGCGGAAGATGTCGCCTTGCGCGTCGGGCAGCGTCTTGCCTTGCTCGGCCGTCAGCGTGTGCGCGATCCGTTCGAGATTGCGGCGCACGAGATCCTGGAATTTCAGCATGATGCGCAGCCGCGCGCCGATCGGCGTCGTCTTCCAGGTCTGGAATGCGCGCTGCGCGGACGCGATCGCGGCGTCGACCTCGTCGAGCGTCGCATACGGCACGCGGCCGATGACTTCCTGCGTCGCGGGGTTGACGATGTCGCCCCATTCGGCGCTTTGCGATTCGACAAACGCGCCGTCGATCAGCAGCTTGGCGGTGGGCAGGGCGAGGGTGGTCTGGGGAACTGCGGCGTTCATGGAGTCTCCGGGAAACGGTGTGGCGATAAAAAAAGGGGCTCCGGCATCCACCGCGCGTGCGTGCACGGTGGAGGCGGGACGAACCGAAATCGATCCGGCGCAGGCGCGATCAGGCGCGCGCCGGACGCATCAGCGCGGTACAGGCGAGCGCGAACACGCCGAAGCCGACGAGGTACGCGATCACGTAATGCGGCTGGCCGCCGCCGGTCTTGAGCAGCGACGTCGCGATCATCGGCGCGAAGCCGCCGCCGATCACGCCGGCGAGCTGCACCGACAGCGAGATGCCGCTGTAGCGGATTTCCGCCGGGAACTGCTGCGCGAACAGCAGCGCTTCCGGCGCATAGAGGATCGGGAACACGACGCCGAGGCCGAGCACGATCGCCCACCAGGCGGTCGACGTGTGCTGCGTGCCGAGCATCATGAAGAACGGCGCGGCGAACGCGCACATCAGCACGAGGCCGATCGCGAACATCCGGCGCTGGCCGATGCGGTCGCTCAGGTGGCCGCACAGCGGCATCGTGACGAGCGACAGCGCGGCGCCCGCCGTGATCGCGTGCAGCATGTCGGCCTTCGGCAGATGCAGCTGCTGCGTCGCGTAAGCGAGCGCGAACGTGACGACCATGTAGAACCACGTGTTCTCGGCGGCGCGTGCGCCGACGATCGTCAGCACCTCGCGCGGATGGCGGCGCAGCGCGGCCATGACCGGCGACTTCTCGGCCTTGCCCTGGCGCTGCACCTTCTCGAAGTCGGGCGATTCCGGCACTCGCGCGCGGATGAACCAGCCGAGGCCGACGAGCGCGATGCTCGCGAGGAACGGCACGCGCCAGCCCCACGACAGCATGTCGGCTTCCGGCAGCGCGGCGACCGCGGCCATCGCGAGCGATGACAGGATCAGGCCGAGCCCGACGCCCGTTTGCGGCAGGCTGCCGAACAGCCCCTTGCGGCCCTTCGGCGCGTGCTCGACCGCCATCAGCACCGCGCCGCCCCATTCGCCGCCGACGGCCATGCCCTGCAGGAAGCGCATCGCGATCAGCAGCGCGGCGGCCCAGTAGCCGATGCGGTCGTACGACGGGATCAGCCCGATGATCATGCTCGGCACGCCCATCAGCAGCAGCGTGATCATCAGCATCGACTTGCGGCCGATCCGGTCGCCGAAGTGGCCGAACACGATGCCGCCCATCGGCCGCCCGATGAAGCCGACCGCGAACGTGCCGAACGCGGCGAGCGTGCCGACGACGGGGTCCAGCGACGGGAAGAAGATGCGGTTGAACACGAGGGCGGCGGCCGTGCCGTAGAGGAAGAAGTCGTACCACTCGATCGTGGTGCCGGCCATGCTGGCCCAGCCGGCCAGCAGGTAGTGCTTCGCGGTGCGCGCGGGCGCCGGCGCCGCGACTGTCGCATGCTCATCGAGGGTGGATCGCGTCTGCATGGTGTCTCCGTTTGGGTTGCCGCGGCTCGTGGTCCGCAGGTCACGGTCGAGTATAGTTATGCGCAGATTCATCATGTACCGATAAAGAAACCGGTTCGATGTGCATTTATGCATATCGACGGCCGGTCCGGAGACTCCAGCCTTTTTTCCTTGCCGATGCGACACGTCACCGAGCCGGTTTCCGGCAACCTGAACTGGGACGACCTGCGTTTTTTCCTCGAAGTCGCCCGCACGCAGCGCGCGAGCGGCGCCGCGAAGCGGCTGGGCGTCGACTACACGACCGTCGCGCGGCGCATCCGCGCGCTCGAGGCGTCGTTGGGCACGCTGCTGTTCGACAAGTCGCGCTCCGGCGGCTTCACGCTGACCGCCGAAGGCCAGCGGCTCGTCGCGTATGCGGACGCGATGGAGACGACCGTGCAGTCCGCGTGCGACCAGGTCGCGAACACCGGCGAGGCGCTGTCGGGCCACGTGCGGATCGGGTCGACCGAAGGGTTCGGCTGCTTTTTCCTCGCGCCGCAGCTCGCGCGGTTCCGCGCCGACCATCCGCACGTGACGGTCGACCTGCTGCCGGTCCCGCATTTCGTCAACCTGCCGAAGCGCGAGGCCGACCTGGCGATCACGCTCGAGCGGCCCGAGCGCGGGCCCTACGTGGTCACCAGGCTGTGCGACTACCAGTTGCGGCTCTATGCGACGCGCGACTATCTCGCGAACCACGCGCCGATCGCCTGCACGGACGATCTCGCGCGGCACGCGTTCATCAGCTACGTCGACGATCTCGCGTTCAGCAACGAACTGCTGTACCTGGATCGCGCGGTGCCGGGCGCGACGGCCGGGCTGCGCACGACCAGCGTGATCGCGCAGTATTTCGCGGCGCTGCAGGGCGGCGGCCTCGCGATCCTGCCGTGCTTCATGGCGGCCACGCAGCCGGCGCTGGTGCCGGTGCTGCCGCGCGACGTGGTCGTCACGCGCTGTTTCTGGCTGACGTGCCGCGAGGATCTGCGCAAGCTGCGGCGCGTGACCGCGCTGTGGGATTACCTGCGCGCGGCGGCGGACGCGAATCGGGAATTGCTGATGGGGGAGTCGGGGACGCTGCGGTTCGTCGGCGAGCCGGCATAGCGGCGGGCGCAGACGGCGGCGCGCCGCCCCGCGAGCATGGCCGCGGCGCACGGGCGGTCGCGCGCCGCAAAAGTCGCGCCGCCGCGCGTGCGCCCGGGAACCGGGCGGCGGCGCGACCGCGGCCGTGCGCTAGATCGAGACCTGCCGGCCCAGATCGACCACCTGGTCGGCCGGCACGCGCAGATAATCCGTGACCCGCGTGCAGTTGCGCAGCATCAGCCCGAACGCCGACGCCATCCAGCGCGGCAAGCCTGTCCCGTCGTCCCGGCTCGTCACGCGCTCCCGCCCGATGAAATACGTCAGCGCGGCCGGATCGACCGGGCAGCCGTGCCGGGTAGCGATCTGCGTCATCAGCGCCGGCAGGTCGGCGCGTTCCATGAACCCGTAGGTCGCGGTCACCGTCCAGTAGCCGGGCAACGGCTCCGCGATCGCGATCCGGTTGTCGGGGTCGACCCAGGGTTTCGACGCGATGTCGAGCGTCACGGCGAGCACGTTGCGTTGCAGCGCCTGGCTGTGCCGGACGTACCAGAGCAGCACCGGCGGCACGCCGTCCTTCGTGCGGGTCAGGAATGCCGCGGTGCCCGGCACGCGGGCGAGCGTGTCGCCGGTCGCATGCATGAACGTGTCGACGGAAACCGGGTGCTCGGCAAGCCGGGCGGCGACCGCCGTCACGCCGCGATGCCAGACATACATCACGAGATACACGAGCGCGGCGAGCAGCAGCGGCACGTAGCCGCCGTCGAACAGCTTCAGCACGTTCGACGTGAAGAACGCGGTGTCGAACGTGAAGAACAGCGCCGCCACCGTGCCGCTGGCGGCCAGGTTCCAGCCCCAGATCTCGCGCATGGCGATGAACAGCAGCACCGTGGTCATCAGCATCGTTGCGGAGACCGCGATCCCGTAGGCGCCGGCCAGGTTGTCCGACTTGCGGAACAGCAGCGCGAGGCCGATCGTGACGATCATCAGCGTCCAGTTGACCGCGCCGATGTAGATCTGCCCGTACCCGGCCTGCGACGTCTGCACGATCTTCATGCGCGGCATCCATTCGAGCTGGATGGCCTGGCGCGTCATCGAGAACGCGCCGGCGATGATCGACTGGCTGGCGATCACGGTCGCGACCGTGGACAGGATCACGAGCGCCAGCGTGAGCGACCCGGGGCACAGGCGGTAGAAGATGTTGCCGCTGGTGGGGGCGCCGGCCAGGACGAGCGCCCCCTGGCCCGCGTAGTTGAGCACCAGGCTCGGAAACACGAGCATGCTCCAGGCGAACTTGATGGGCTTCGCGCCGAAATGCCCCATGTCCGCGTACAGCGCCTCGGCGCCCGTCACGCACAGGAACACGCCGCCGAGCACGAGAAAACCGGTGCCGCCGCTATGAATCAGGTAGGTGACGCCATGCACCGGATTGAGCGCCCACAGGATCGCCGGATGGCGCACGATGCCGGAAATGCCCAGCACGGCCATCACGACGAACCACAGGGCCATGATCGGCCCGAACGCACGGCCGATCTTCGCGGTTCCGAGCGACTGCAGCGCGAACAGCGCAAACAGGATCAGGATGGCCAGCGGCAGCACGTACGGCTCCAGCGTCGGTTCGACGAGCGTCAGCCCTTCGAGGGCGGACAGCACGGAAATCGCCGGCGTGATCGCGCCGTCGCCGTAAATCAGCGCCGCGCCGAACAGGCCGGCCGCGACGATCAGCGGACGCCGATGCCGCTTCACCCCGAGCAGCGCCATCAGCGCGAGGATGCCGCCTTCGCCGTCGTTGTCGATACGCATCGCGAATCCGGCGTACTTGACGGTCGTGACGACGATCAGGGTCCAGACCAGCAGCGACACGACACCGAGGATGGTTTGCGGATTCGTGCCGCCCGTCAGGTCGAGCACCGTCTTGAAGGTGTAGAGCGGGCTCGTGCCGATGTCGCCGAACACGACACCCAGCGCACCGATTCCACTGGTGAGCAGCAACGGCGATTTGCTTTGATTCGGCATGCTGTTCCTCGGCTTCGATAGGGGACCGCCGGACAATCCGTCGATGCCGCCGCACGCGGCGCGTCGACGCTCGGCCGCGCCGCGCGAGACCGCGCAGTATCCCGCATGATGTTTGCGTTGCGGCGCACAGTGCGCGCTGTGCTTCGGCGGCACGCGGCATTCTGTGCGTTGGCGCCGGCAAAAAGGCAAGCGAGCGGTGCACTGTATTCTGGAATCCTTTGCATCCGTATGACGACGCGCAAAGGATGTGTCAGCGGCATGACGCCAACGCGAGCGAGCTGCTCACGCCGACGGATGGCGTTCTCCCGGGTGGGGAAGGGCGCGGACGTCACGATGACGTCCGCCGGGTTCGGGGTGCGGGCGGCAACGCCGGGCAATCCTGCCGGGTGCGGGCCGCGACGGCCCGTGCGACGCCGCCGTCGCGATGGTCGCGCCGCGGGTTACTGGCCCGATTCGCGCCGGCTTTCTTCGGCGACGGTATATATCGCTTCCGGCAAGGCTTCGAGCCGCTCGATCGGGATCGGATCGCCGCTTTCGTCCGAGTAGCCGTAGGTGCCGTCCGCGATCTTTTCCAGCGCGCGCTGGATATCGGCGATCCGGCGGACATTGACGTTGCGCAGCGCCTGGTTTGCGACGTCCTGTTCGAGCGTCTGCGCGTCGTCCTCGCGTTCACCGGCCTCCGCGCCGCTCGTTTCCTGCTGTTGCCGGCCCTGTGCGATGGTGTTTTCCTCGCCGCCGAGCACCTGCTGCTGCAAGGCTTCGAGCCGCTGGCGCTGCCTGGCGATGAATGCAGCGTCCAGGCCGTTCGGGTGATCGTCCATCTCGGTTCTCCTGTGAGTGCTGCCGGGCGCCGGAACGCGATCGGCGTCGCTGCATTCTCGATCATGTCGCCGCGCCGGACAAGCCGGCGCACGTGGCGACCGTGCGGCATGCGTAACGGGTTCGACCGGGAAACGTGTCGCGGGCTCCGGTCGCGGCGCAACCGGTTCGCGACGGGCCGATCGCGCGGCCCGCCCGAACGCCGGTCGGCGTGCCGCTCAATCCGGGCAGCCGAGCCGATCCGCGAGTTCGTTCAGGTTCCTGACGTCGAAATCCCATGTGTCGGCGGCCTGCAGGTCGGTCGTCTGGCCGGGCCCGTGCTCGGTCGGGCGCAGCACGAACGCGGTGGACAGCCCCTGCCGGCGCGCGGCCGCGAGATCGCCGTTGTGCGCGGCGACCAGGCACAGTTCGGCCGGCGCGATGCCGAGAATCTCGACCGTGTCGCTGTATACCTGCGGCGACGGCTTGTATGCGCGCACGACCTCGGCGCCGAGAATCGCATCCCACGGCAGCCCCGCGCGTTTCGCGACGTCGACCATCAGCCGGATGTTGCCGTTCGACAGCGGCGCGATGATGAAGCGCCGCTTCAGCCGGTGCAGCGCCGCGACCGCGTCGGGCCACGGATCGAGGCGGTGCCAAGCGAGGTTGAGCGCGTCGAGGTCGGCGTCGGGCACGTCGGCGATTCCGTAGCGGTCGAGCGTGCGCACGAGGTTCTCGCGGTGCAGGACGTCGAGCCGCACGTAGCGGCGGCGCCCGCTGCGGATTTCTTCCATCGACGGCGAATATTCGGCGCGCCAGGCATCGGCGAATTCGAACGGGTCGAGCGCGGGCGCGTAGCGATCGAGGAACGCGGCGGCGCCGTGTGCGACGCCGCTTCTCCAGTCGACGATCGTTCCGAAGACATCGAAAACGAGCGCCTTGATTTCAGTGGGGTTCGTCATGCGGTCCTTTGCGTGGGCGGGGGATCGGAACAGGCTGCGGCGGCGATGGCCGACGGCGGCAACGGGCAGGGCCTGCCGTCCGCATTAGAGCATGTATATGGATTGTGCGCGATTCGCGCGGCCGTATTGACTGCGTCGACGACAGGATGTCCGTCATCGTGTATAAATTGCAGCCAAAATCGAGCGGGCCGCGACAGCCGGGAAGCGGTGATGGATGAGCGCCTGCGCCACGACGCACTACGGGGGCACATCTTGTTCTACTCGGTCGACCGCAATCAATTCTCCATCGGTCAGGGTGGTTTCCACTCGACTGTCGTTCATGCCGGCAGCGCGCGATTCAGCGTTGTCGTCGACTGTGGCGGCGGAAGCATGAAAACCAGGAAGCCGCTGATCGAGACATTCACCGGCGGCGTTCCCACGCAACATGACATCCTGGCCATCAGTCACCTGGACCTGGACCATATCGACGGCGTGCCGGAACTCACGCAAACGGCACAATTCCGATACGTGTTTCTTCCTCACGTCGACGAGCACGCGTACGCACGCTGGATGACGACCCGGCTCGCGTTCGAGGTGGAGGAGGACGCGGAAGCCGGCTCGATCGTCCGGTCGATCGATATCGTCACCGGCTTGTATGACGGGCGATATGGCCACCCGGTCATCGTGCGCGACGCCGGACCGGTCGAGCCCGGAGGAGCGAGAGACGACCGCGACGCCGCCAATCCGCTGATGCCGGACGCGCTTCGCAAATTGCTGGATGGCGCCGCAGCGGTTTTGCCGTCGACCACCTCGATCGGCCTCGTGGATATCGACTGGGCATTCCGTTTCTATTCGTACGAGTGGACCTGCCCGGCCCAGCTCGAGAAAATCTGGATGCATCCGTTCTTCGACGACCTGAAGGATGCCATCGCCGCGCTGGTGGACGACCCGGGGCGTTCCGGCGTGGCGCAAGCCATGAAAGACAGGCTCGAGGACAAGATCCCCGCGGAGCAGGCGAGTGGCGCAATTTTCACGCTGACTGGAAAAGAGACCGTCGTCGAGAGCGCAATCAGTGTCAAGCGCCTGCTCGGCCAAGTGTACCGACGCCTGCCCGGACTGACGGACTATAACGATGCGTCGATGTGCGTGTACTCCGGCCCGGTGCAGAGTGGCACGAACCGTCCCGTGAAATGGTTCAGCCGACACGTTCAGACGACCGCCGACGGCGCGGCGTGGGCCAGGGAAAAAGGCATTCGAAGCACTCGAAGTGTGGGCTGGATTCATACCGGGGACCTGAATCTGGACGACGATACGAAACTGGAGAAATTCCTGGGGCACTACGAGGCCGAGTTGCGAACGGTTTCGGTACTGGTGTTGCCGCATCACGGGTCGGTACGCAGCTACGGTCGAGATCTGCGGAGACTGGACGCGTTGGCCAGGACGCTTGACGACCGGCCCCTGTTTCTTGCACCGGCGCTGCCAACCGGTCGATACAAGCATCCGGACGATTCGGTGATGACGCAGTGTCGCACATCCGGATTCGCGCATATCGTCGACGACAAGCGCGCGACACTCTTCCAGGAAAGCGTGCGATGCGGATACCCGTACATCGTGATTTTCGATTGACGCAGTGGCCTGCGCGCGACCTGCGTCAAGCCGATTTCCGGTCCGTCAGTGCCGCTTCCGGACCTGCACCTGTACCTTGCCGTCCCGGATCGGCATGACGTCGGGGCGATCGTCGCCGACTTCGCTCGCGATCAGGTCGTTCAGGCGGTCGTTCATCGCGAGCAGCAACTCGCCGTTCTTCTTGCGGTCCGTCGCGAGATTGCGCATCTCGCCCGGATCGCTCGCCACGTCGAACAGTTCGACGTCGTTGCGCGCGAACAGGTCCTCCAGCGTCGTCGGCCGGTTGAATTCGAGCGGGGAGAAGTAGCGCGCGAACCGGTAGCGGCCGTCGAACACGCTGCGAATCGTGCCGCGCAACCGGAAATCCGGCTGCTGCGCCAGCGCGCGGCGCAGCAGCTCGTCCTCGGGCACGCCTTGCTGCCGCAGCGTGCCCAGCTCCTTCAGCATCCATTCGCTGTCGTAGTACAGCAGCATCGCGTAGTTGAACAGCGTGGCATCGCGCACCGCGTGCCGCTTCGCATCGGCCGGCCGCGCGAGCCAGTGCGTCAGGTCGCGCCCCTTCAGCGCGCCGCCGCGGATCGGCGCGAGGCGCGCGTCGTCGAGGCCGGTCAGCCCGAGCAGCGTCGGCGCGATGTCGATGTGCGACGTCAGCGCATCGCACTGCGCGCCGCCCGGATAGGCGGGATGGCGGATCACGAGCGGCACGTGGTTCTGCGGCTGGTACGCGGTCGCGCCCTTGCCGACGAGCTGGTGCGCGCCGACGTGGTCGCCGTGGTCGGCGGTCATCACGACGATCGTGCGCTCGTCGAGACCGAGCGACTGCAGCGACTGCAGCAGGCGCACGACGTGCGTGTCGCAGTCGCGCACGCAGTTGAAGTAGTTGTCCTGGTAGATGCGCAGGCGTTCGTCGCTAAACGGATAGCGCCCGACGAGGTTTGCATGCGCGGCGTCGAACATGCCGTGCGCGGGCGGCCGCCCCGGTTCGTCGTACGGCTGCCGCCGCGATGCCGCGAGCGGTACGTCGCGCCACGACGTGCGATACAGCGCGTCGTCGGGCGGCGGCGCGTTGCCGAGCAGCGGGTGGTTCGCGTCCTGCACCGTCGAGCCGGCCGTGTCGGTATTCACGAACATCGCATCGTGCGGGTTCACGAGGTTCACCGCGAGGAACCACGGCTTGCCTTCCTTCGCGAGACGCGGCGCGTGGTTGCGCATCCAGCTCACCGCGGCCTCGGTCGTGATGCCGTCGTACTGGTAGCCGCCGCGCACCATGCCGATCAGGTCGCCCACGCCGAAATAGTCGTCGAAGCCGTACGAGCGGATCGTGCGGTTGTAGTCGGCCACGGGCGCGGTATAGGGGCTGGCGGTCTCGTGCAGCGACCCGCTCAGGTGCCACTTGCCGAGATACGCGGCGTAGTAGCCGGCGTCGCGCAGCATGTGGCCGACGGTGCGCACGTCCGGCGACATGTCCTTCTGCCAGGGCAGGCCCGCGTTGTCGAGCACGCCCGTGTGCTGGATGTGCTGCCCCGTGTAGACCGTCGAGCGCGACGGCGAGCACACGCACGCGGCGATCTGGTGATGCATGAACGTGATGCCGTCGCGGCGCAGCGCTTCGCGGCCCGGCACCGGAAACGGCCAGCGGTCGAAGTGGCGCTCCTGGTCGGTCAGGATGAACAGGATGTTGTAACCGGCGGGCGGCGCGGCGGGCGCGTGCGCCGCGCCGTGGAACGCGGGGGCGGGATCGACGCCCGGGCCCGCGCCTGCGGCGGGTTCGGCCGGCGGCGTGGGCGCGGCCGCCGCGTCGGCGCCGAAGCCGGCCGCCGCGACCGCCGCGCCGGCCAGCTTGAGGAACTGGCGGCGCGCGGTGGGGCCGGCGGCGGGGGTGTCCTGATCGTCTTTCATGTGGGGCGTCTCCTGATCGTGCCGGGGGTGTTCATGGCGACGACTATGCGGCAGGATCGCGTATCGATCGATGAAAGATCCGGGTCGATCGATAACCTGAGCGACATGAATGACGGAGACGCCCGTGACCCCAGCCCCCCGCAGCCCGGCCGGCCGCACCCGGCCCGAACCGCTTGCGCCGCCCGGCGCGCCGGCCCACGAGCAGCGCATCGCGCAGGCGCTGCGGCGGTTGCGCGTGCGCGACATGGAAACGCTCGACACGCTCGCGCGTACGCGCAGTTTCGCCCGCACGGCCGAGGCCGCGTCGATCACGCAGCCCGCGCTGTCGAAATGGCTGCGCGAGCTCGAGGAATCGCTCGGCCTGCCGCTGTTCGAGCGCACGTCGCGGCGCGTCGCGCCGACGCTGTACGGCGATGCGCTGCTCGAACGGCTCGGCCGCGTGCTGACCGACCTGCGCGGCGTCGCGCCCGCGTTCGACGCGTTGCGCACCGGCGCCGGCCGCCCGGTGTCGATCGGGCTGCTGCCGAACATGGCGCCGCTGCTGATTCCGGGCGCGCTGGCGTGGCTGCGGGAGGCCGGGCGTCCCGTGCAGCTCAACGTGCGCGAGGACACGCTCGACCGGATGCTCGCGCAGGCGCAGCGTCGCGAGCTGGACCTGCTCGTGTGCCGGCTCGATGCATCCGCGCTGGGCGCGGGGCTGGACGTCGCGCCGCTGTATCGCGACGACATGATCGTCGTGTGCGGGCCGCGCCATCCGCTGCTCGGGCGCGCGCGGATCGGGTGGCGCGACGCCGCCGCGTTTCCGTGGATCGCGCCGCCGCTCGGGTCGCCGGCGCGCACGGCGCTGGACGCCGAGTTCGCGAAGGCCGGCCTGCCGCCGCCGCACGTGCAGATGGAATCGGTGTCATGGCAGACCAACCGCACGGTCGCCGAGCAGTCGCCGTGCCTGTTCGTGCAGTCGTCCCGGGCATTCGGGCTGGCCATGCGCGCGGGCGAGCGCGTCGGCCGGTTGCCGTTGAAGCTGTCGACGATGCCCGACCGCGTGGGCGCGCTGCATGCGGCGCCCGCGAGCGCGTCGATCGCTGCCGCGATCGACGCGCTGAAGGCCGTGACGCGCGCGCATCCCGGCGCGGACGAATGAACGCGAACGAAACGGGTTTCGTCAGATAGCTGACGAATCGGTTGCAGTGAAGGCGCGGGCCGGGTGCGAATGCGCCCGAGGCCGTCGCGCCGCGCGCAAGTCTTTCGGCGGGCTGACAGCAGGCCGCAGGCGCCGCGTCGACCGCGCGTAAGCCCTGATGCGCGCGGATGAGCCGGGTGTCACGGATTGGTGTTAAATGTATTTTCGGCGCGCCTTGGCACAGCGCGCGATACGGGGCGCACCGGGCGTCGGCATGAATCCGGGGCGGCAAGGGCACGAAAGATCGAAAACGAATCGGGCGTATCAGACCCGATCGGACAGACGGCAGGATTCATCTTGAATACCGAACCGCATAGTTCTCGTTACAGCCTCGGGCTCGCAGCGGAAGTGCTCGCGTCCGAGCAGAGCGTGCTGAGGCTGATCACGCGCAATACACCGTTGCCGGACCTGTTGATCGAGGTCTGCCGGCGCGCCGAGGCTTTGCTCGGCGACGGCGCCTCGTGCACGATCCTGCTGCTCGATCCGGACGGTGTGCACGTGCATGTCGGCGCCGCGCCGTCGCTGCCCGCGCAGTACAGCGCGGCGATCGAGGGCGCGCCGATCGGGCCCGCGGCGGGCTCGTGCGGCACCGCGATGTACCTGCGCCGGATGGTCGCCGTCGAGGACATCGAAACCGATCCGCTATGGGCCGACTACCGGGCCGTCGCGTTGCCGCTGGGCTTGCGCGCGTGCTGGTCGGTGCCGTTCCTCGACGATGCGGGCGCCGTGCTCGGCGCGTTCGCCGTCTATCACCGCCGGCCGCGCCGGCCGGGCGACGAGGAAACCGAGCTGTTGCGCGACATCGGCAACAGCGTCGGCCTCGCGGTGCACCAGGACCGGATCGCGCGGCAGCTCGCGCGCAGCGAGGAGCATCACCGGCTCGTGGTCAACAGCCTGAACGAGGGCATCCTCGTCGTGTCGCGCGACGACGTCGTGGTCGCGAGCAACCCGAGCGCGAACCGGATGATGCGGGTGCAGGGCGACCTCGTCGGCCGGCGGCTGTCGACGGTGATCCTGCGCAAGCTGAACGAGGACGGCACGCCGATCGCGCCCGACGACTGGCCGAGCCGGGTCGCGCTCGAGACGGCCACGCCGATGCTCGACTACACGGTCGGCTTCGGCCTGGCGGACGGCGACATCATCTGGGTGCGCGGCAACGCGGTGCCGATCGTGAAGCCGGGCGAGCGGCAGGCCGACTCGGTCCTCGTGTCGTTCAACGACATCGGCCCCGTGCGCGAGGCGCAGGAGCAACTGCGCTACCTGGCGACGCGCGATGCGCTGACGGGCCTCTACAACCGCCGCTGGCTTGCCGACCGCATGCGCGAGCTGTTCTGCGGGCATGCGCGCGTCGCGATCCTGTTCATCGACCTCGTCGGCTTCAAGAAGGTCAACGACACGGCCGGCCACGACGCGGGCGACGCGCTGCTGCGCAGCGTCGCGGCGCGGCTCGCGGCCTGCGGCGGCGGCCGGTACGCGCTGACGCGCGTCGGCGGCGACGAGTTCGTGATGCTCGTCGACGACTGCGACGATCCCGACCGGCTCGCGGCGCTCGCACGCGAGGTGATCGACACGATCGCGAAGCCGTTCGCGATCGCGAACAACGAATACTGGCTGGGCGTGTCGATCGGGATCAGCGTCGCGCCGCGCGACGGGGACGATGCGGTCACGCTGATGCGCAACGCGGATTCGGCGATGTACGAGGCGAAGCAGCGCGGCCGCAACCACTTCACGTTCTTCACGGCGCAGCTGAACCAGCGGCTGCAGCGCCGTTTCGCGATCGAGCAGTCGCTGCGGCGCGCGCTTTCGTCGGACATGCTGCGGCTCGCGTATCAGCCCGTCGTCGATGCGCGCAGCGGCCGCACGGTCGGCGCCGAAGCGCTGCTGCGCTGGACCAGCCCCGAGCTCGGGCCGATGTCGCCGACGGAGTTCATCCCGGTCGCGGAAGATACGGGGCAGATCGTCGCGATCGGCCAGTGGGTGCTCGAAACCGCGTGCCGGCAGGCGGCGGAATGGCGCCGCACGATCGCGCCCGACCTGATGCTGGCCGTCAACCTGTCGCCTCGGCAGTTCCACGAAGGGCTGGTCGAATCGGTCGATCGCTGTCTCGCGCAGACGCGGCTCGATCCGTCCGCGCTCGAACTCGAGATCACGGAAGGACTGCTGATGAACGACACGGACACCGTGCTGCCGATGCTCGAGGCGCTCACGGACATGAACGTGCGGATCTCGGTCGACGATTTCGGCACCGGCTATTCGTCGCTCGCCTACCTGAAGCGTTTTCCGCTGCACAACCTGAAGGTCGATCGCTCGTTCGTGTCGGGCGTGCCCGATCATCACGACGCGGTCGCGATCACGCAGGCCGTCGTCGCGATGGCGCATTCGCTCGGGATGAAGGTGACGGCCGAAGGCGTCGAAACGCAGGCGCAGTCGCGTTTCCTGCAGCAGATCGGCTGCGACATGCAGCAGGGCTACCTGTTCAGCCATCCGCTCGACGCGAACGACTACGCGCGCCGGCTGCGCCGCGCGTGAGCGGCGCGCGCGCTCAGTCGATGCGCGGCGTGCTGAAGTCGCCGGCGCCCGTGGGCGTCTGCGTCGGCGTGGCGTCGATCTCGACGCGGTTCTTGCCCTCGTGCTTGGCGCGATAGAGCGCACGGTCGGCCGCCTCGATCAGCACGGTCGTCGGCAGGCCGGACATCGGCACGATGGTCGCGCCGCCGATGCTGATCGTCACGGTGTCGCCCGTCGACGAATGCGCGTGCCGCAGCCGCAGCGCCTCGACCGCGAGACGGATCTTCTCGCCCAGCAGCCGCGCGGCGCCCGGCGACGTGGCCGGCATCACCACCGCGAACTCCTCGCCGCCGAAGCGCGCGGCGAGATCGCCCGACTGGCCGAGGCAGCGCTCGATGGTCGACGCGATCTGCTTGAGCACGCTGTCGCCCGACACGTGGCCGTACGTGTCGTTGTACAGCTTGAAGTTGTCGACGTCGATCATCAGCAGCGACAGCTCGCTGCGCTCGCGCGTGCCGCGCCGCCATTCGGCGGACAGGTATTCGTCGAGATAGCGCCGGTTCGACAGCCCGGTCAGGCCGTCCGAATGCGTGAGGCGTCGCAGCTCGAGGTTGGCCTCGAGCAGTTGCTGCTGCGACTGCCGCAGCGCGCGATAGGCCTCGTCGCGCTGCAGCAGGTTCATGTACGAGCGCGAGTGGTAGCGCACGCGCGCGACCAGCTCGATGCGATCGGGCAGCTTGACGAGGTAGTCGTTCGCGCCGACCGCGAACGCGGTGCTCTTGATCGCCGGTTCTTCCTGCGTCGACAGCACGATGATCGGCACGTCGCGCGTCGCCGGATTCTCGCGGTACGCCTTCACGAGGCTCAGCCCGTCGATGCCGGGCATCACCAGGTCCTGCAGGATCACGGTGGGGCGCGTCTCGATCGCGGTGGCCATCGCGTCGTCCGAACGCGGGCAGTAATGGAAGTCGATGCCTTCCTCGTCGACGAGCGCGCGCCGTACGGCTTCCGCGACGATCGTCTGGTCGTCGACCAGCAGTACCATCGCCGGCACGTCGATGCGCGGCGTGTAGGGGCCGCCTGGCGGGCGAGTCAGGTCAATGCTCATGATCGATGCGGATGGGGACGGGCATGGGTGTTGCACATGTTTATCGGGCTCAAATCCGTGCGAGCGCCGCCAGTTCGCCCGCGATGCGTCCGAGCGGCAGGATCGCGCGCGCCGCGCCGAGTGTCGCGGCCGCCTTCGGCATGCCGTACACGGCGCTCGTCGCCTCGTCCTGCGCGATCGTATGGTAGCCCTTCATCCGCAGCGCCTTCAGGCCGATCGCGCCGTCGCGCCCCATGCCGGTGAGCAGCACGCCGATCGCGCGGCCGGGCCAGTGCTCGGTCAGGCTGTTGAAGAACACGTCGACCGACGGGCGATACGGCGTGGCGGCCGGCTCGCGCGTGTATTCGAGCGTGCCGGCGCGGGTGATGCGCAGGTGATCGTCGGTCGCGGCGAGCAGCGCGACGCCCGGCTGCGGGCGGTCGCCTTCGTGCGCGACGCGCACGGCGAGCGGCGTCTGGCCGTCGAGCCATTGCGCCATGCCCTCGGCGAAGGCGCGGTCGACATGCTGCACGATCACGATCGGCGCGTTGAAATCGGCCGGCAGGCCGCCGAGGATCGACGCGAGCGCGCCGGGGCCGCCGGCCGACGCGCCGATCGCGATCAGCGGGCCGCCGCCGGCGGGCAGCGGCATGCCGGCGAGGCGCGGGCCGCCGGGCGCGTCGAGCAGGCGGCCGATCTGGTCGATTTTCGCGAGCAGCAGTTTGGTCGTGTCGCCGGCCGCGCCTTCGCCGAGCCGCGGCGTGTCGACCGCGTCGAGCGCGCCGGCGCCCATCGCCTCGAACACGCGCCACGCGTTCGCGCCGATGCAGCTCGTCACGATCAGGATCGCGCACGGTCGTTCGGATCGCATGATCCGCCGCGTGGCTTCGATGCCGTCGAATTTCGGCATGACCAGGTCCATCAGCACGACGTCGGGCGGCTGCGCGGCGCACAGTTCGACGGCCTGCGGGCCGTCGGTCGCGACCCACAGCACGCGGTGCTCGGGCCGTCGCGCGATCGCGCGGCGCATCGCCTCGACGGCTAGCGGGAGGTCGTTGACGATGCCGATGTTCACAAGCGGAATTCTCCGGTCGGTTCGTAATGCTGGAGGTGGGCCGGGTTCATGGAAGGGGCGGCCGGCTCGGCGCCGCCGATCGGCATCGGCGGCCGGCCGGCACGGCATTCGTTTCGGTTGGCGACGCCCGCATGCTGTCATGCGACGCGGGCGTCGGCAATCGAAAAATTCGCACGGTACGTCGTTTCAGTGCGTTTCCTCTATGGTAAAAGGCGTGACGGGGGGATTCGCCCGGCGCCGAGCGGGGGGCGCGCGGCCCGCGCCAGCCGGTCGCCGCGGGCCGGCGGACGGTACGCCGTGCGATCATGACGCGCCCACCGGCCCGGTCCAGCGCTGTCCAGCCCCGTCCACCGAACCCGATCCGTCGAGCAACATGAGCGAAAAAAACCGTTTTCGCCTGATCGTGCGCGCCATTGCCGCATGGCTGTGCGTCGTATCCGCGGCGGCGTTCGCGGACGCGCCCGCGGCGGTGCCCTGGCCGCCGGGCTGGGACGTCCAGGCCGGCCCCGCGCCGACGACCCGCGCCGGCAGGACGCTGCCCGGTTCGAACGAGGTCGCGATGAAACGCGGCGCATCGGGTGCGCCCGAGGCCGCGCTGGCGTTGATGCGGCTGGTCCGGATCGACCACGGCGCCGCGCGTCTCGACGACGAATTCGGGACGATGCTGCACGTGATCGTCGACGGCTACCGGCAGCGCGGCTGGACCGCGCAATGCGCGGCAGCCGTGCAGGCGCCGCTGGGCGGCCGGCCGGGGCTCGCGACGACCTGCGACATGCGCCGCGAGGGCGCGACGGCGATCCGGCAGGCGATCGTCGCGACGATGACGGAGACGACCGTGTACGAACTGTCCTTCACGGCGCCCGTCGACCGCTTCGACGCGTACCGGCCCGCATTCGACACGATGCGCGCGCGTTTGACGGTGCAATAGCGAGCGGCCACGGCCGGGCGGGATCGATGCCGGCGGGACGGGGGAGGTACGGCTGATCCGCCGTGTCGGCCCGGCGCCGGCGCCGACTTCGGCAGTCCCCGGCGGAAACCGGCCGCGCTTCGCGGGCGCGGCCGCGCCGTCAATGGCTGCGCGCGTACCCCTGGATCAGCGCGCGCATCATCCCTTCGACCGTCGCGTCGAGCAGGTCGGCTTCCGCCTCGGCTTCCTCGACGAGCGCGGCATAGGCGGTCGCCAGCGTCACGCGGTCGACCTCGTGGCGTTGCTCCATCAGCGTCACCATCCCGTCCTTCGCCAGATGAGCGGAGAACGCGCGGCTGCCGATGGTCTGGAATACGTCAATCATGGCGGCTCTCCCGTACGTTGCCGATGCTTTCCAGTTTAGTCGGCGCTCCGGGGCCGCGCCACGCGCGCGGGCCCCGCGCGAGCATGGCGCTGTCGCGGGACATCGCCTGCCGCGCCCAACGCACCCAACGCACCCACTGCGGCCTGCCGGCCGCCGATTCCTCCGACGAAACGCGGGCAGCTCGCGGCCCGACGCAGCATGCGCGCGTTTCAACGTTTACCCGAGTCGGTAATTTGTCGACTTTTTATCGATAAAGTCTCGTGTTAGATTTTGCCGTCCGAGCCCGGTCGATACCGGGCCGGCGGCGCGGTGTCCGGGCGCCGCGGGTTCGACACAAGGAGGAGCAATGCTGGTGCTGATTGGGGTGCCGATCGTCGTGATCGGTTTTGCGCTGCGCTTCAATGCGCTGCTGGTGGTCACGGTCGCGGGGCTCGCGACGGGGCTGGCGGGCGGGCTGAATCTCGTCGACATCGTCAGCGCGTTCGGCAAGGCGTTCACCGAGAACCGCTACATGGGGCTCATCTGGCTGACGCTGCCGGTGATCGCGCTGCTCGAGCGCAACGGCCTCAAGGAGCAGGCGAAGCGGATGATCTCGCGCGTGCAGGCGGCGACCACGGGCCGCGTGCTGATGCTGTACTTCGTGCTGCGCCAGGTGACGGCCGCGCTGGGCCTCACGTCGCTCGGCGGCCACGCGCAGATGGTGCGGCCGCTGATCGCGCCGATGGCCGAGGCCGCCGCCGTCAACCGGCACGGCGAGTTGCCCGAGTCGGTGCGCCAGCAGATCCGCGCGCATGCGTCGGGCGTCGACAACATCGCCGTGTTCTTCGGCGAGGACATCTTCATCGCGATCCAGTCGATCCTGCTGATCAAGGGCTTCCTCGAACAGAACGGAATTTCCATCGAGCCGCTGCACCTGTCGGTGTGGGCGATCCCGACCGCGATCGCCGCGCTGCTGATCCACTGCGCGCGGCTGGCGCTGCTCGACCGCCGGCTGGCCCGCGGCTTCGGCCTGCGGAAGCAGGAGGGAGCGCGATGATCGGCCTCGAATCCCTGTACACGCTCGCGGGGCTGATGTTCGCGGCGTTCGCGTACTTCAACCTGACGGACCGCACGAACCCGCGCCGCGTGGTGAATTTCGCGTTCTGGGCGATCTACGCGGCGACGTTCCTGTTCGGCGCGCGGCTGCCGCATTTCGTGACGGGTTGCCTCGCGATCGCGCTCGCGGTGATCGCCGGCACCGGCAAGCTCGGGCGCGGCCGGTCGGAGGAGGCCGGCGAGGCGGCGGCCGGGCGGCGCGAGACGCTCGCGCAGCGCTTCGGCAACCGTCTGTTCCTGCCCGCGCTGCTGATTCCGGTCGTCACGCTGATCGGCACGTTCGCGCTGAAGCAGGTGCCGTTCGTCGACCCGAAGAGCGTGACGCTGATCTCGCTCGTGCTCGGCACGCTCGTCGCGTTCGCCGTCGCGCTCGCGATGCTGCGCGATTCGCCCGTGCATGCGCTGAAGGACGCGCGCCACACGATGGACGCGGTCGGCTGGGCCGCGATCCTGCCGCAGATGCTCGCGGCGCTCGGCGCGCTGTTCGCGGTCGCGGGCGTCGGCGGCGTGGTGTCGGGGCTCGTGAAGGCGTGGGTGCCGATCGATTCGCCGTTCGCGGTGGTCGCCGCCTACACGGTCGGCATGGCGCTGTTCACGATGATCATGGGCAACGGCTTCGCCGCGTTCCCGGTGATGACGGCCGGCATCGGCCTGCCGCTGATCGTCCACCAGTTTCACGGCAACCCGGCGATCGTCGGCGCGATCGGGATGCTGAGCGGTTTCTGCGGTACGCTGATGACGCCGATGGCCGCGAACTTCAACATCGTGCCGGCGGCGCTGCTCGAGCTGAAGGACAAGAACGGCGTGATCAAGGCGCAGTGGCCGACGGCCGTGCTGCTGCTGGCCGTGAACACGCTCCTGATGTACGCGTTCGTATTCCGCTTCTGACGAGATGCCCATGACCGACCGACTCACGCCCGAACTCGCCTCGACCTTCGCGTCGCTCGCGCTGGCACACCTGACCCGCGAGTATCCGAACAAGCTCACGCATTCGCTCGCCGGCCCGCACGACGTGCAGGGGCCGCGCGCGCTGCACCCGATCTTCTACGGCAGCTACGACTGGCACTCGTGCGTGCACGGCTACTGGCTCGTGCTGCGCGTGCTCGAACGCTACCCGTCCTTGCCGGAAGCCGAGCGCATCGTCGCCGTCGTCGATGCGCACTTCACCGACGCGAACGTCGCCGGCGAGCGCGCCTATCTCGCGCTGCCGCACAACGGCGGCTTCGAGCGCCCGTACGGCTGGGCGTGGTTCCTCGCGCTCGCGGCGCAGCTCGAGCGGCTCGCGCTGAAGGGCACGCGACCGCAGGCGGCGCGCTGGGCGAAGACGATGGCGCCGCTCACCGACCTGTTCGTGGCGCGCTTCGAGACCTTCCTGCCGAAGGCGACGTATCCGCTGCGCGTCGGCACCCACTTCAACACCGCGTTCGCGCTGGCGCTCACGCTCGACTTCGCGCGCGACACGCAGCGCGACGGGCTCGCGGCGCTGATCGTCGATACCGCGAAGCGCTGGCACCTGAACGATGTCGCGTGCCAGGCGTGGGAGCCGTCGGGCGACGAATTCCTGTCGCCCGCGCTGATGGAGGCCGAGCTGATGCGGCGCGTGCTGCCGTCCGCCGAATTCGACGGCTGGTTCGCGCGCTTCCTGCCCGACCTCGCGCGCGGCGAGCCGGCGACGCTGTTCGAGCCGGCGACGGTCAGCGATCGCAGCGACGGCAAGATCGCCCACCTCGACGGGCTGAACCTGAGCCGCGCATGGTGCCAGCGCGCGCTGGCCGGCGCGCTGCCGGAAGGCGACGCCCGCCGCGCCAGGCTGCTCGACGCGGCCGGCCGCCATCTCGCGGGCGCGCTCGCGCACGTGGCGGGCGACTACATGGGCGAGCACTGGCTCGCGACCTTCGCGCTGCTCGCGCTGGAGGCGTAGCGCCGGTCGTCGCGAAACCCCGCCGGCGGCAAGGTCTTCGACGCGCGGCTATACTCGCCGCTCGGGCCGCATCGCGCAGCATGCGTTGCGCGATGCGCGCCATCCAACCGTTCGCCGCCGCTCCATGGACAAGCTCATCTCCTACGTCGCCGCGATCCACGGGCTCGCGGGCCCCGTGTCGATCGTGTCGCACGCCACCTCGCACGACCGCTGGACCGACGACGACGTCGAGGTCACGCGCGACGAAACCGAATACCGTTTCGACAACGGCGCGATCGTGCGTCGCTCGGTCGAGCAGGACCACGCGCCGTCCGATCTGCTGTGCGCCGAATGCTGGATCGACTATGACGTGCTCCGTCAACCCGACGGGCAGCCGATCGGCCCGACGCGGATCACGTTCGACAACGCCTGCCGCGAGACTTTCTGGCTGCGTTACCACCTGGCGTGAGCGCCTGAACGCCTGAAACCCATGAACGGATGAGCGCCTGAGCGCCTGAACGCGTTCGTCCGCGTCAGCCCGGCGGCGCGCCGTCGCCCGCGTGCAGCAGCGGCGCGAGCCGCGCGGCCGCGTCGCGCATCTTCGGCACGTTCTCCAGCAGGTCGTTGAGCGTCGCGCGTGCGGTCGGCGCATGCACGGCGAGCGCCGCGAGCAGGCGGCCGCTCGCGGCATCCTTCACCGGCACCGCGACGGCCACCATCCCGCGCACGAACTCCTCGTTGTCGATCCCGACGCCGCGCGCGGCGAGGCGGTCGAGTTCGGCCGCGAGCAATTGCGCGTCGGTCAGCGTCCGGTAGGTCATCTTCTTCAGCGTCAGCCGCGCGAGCATCGCGTGGCGCTCGAGCGCATTCAACTGCGCGAGGAACAGCTTGCCGCTCGCCGTGCAGTGCAGCGGCACGCGCATGCCGGGCCGCATTTCGAGCCGCAGCGGCTCGGCCGTTTCCACGCGTTCGACGTACAGCACCGTGTCGCCGTCGAGTGCCGTGAGGTTGCAGGTCTCGCCGAGCACGTCGACGAGCGCGCGCAGCACCGAGCGGCAGCCGCGCGTGAAGGCGTTGTTCGACAGCGCCGCGAGCGCGAACTGCGCGGCGCGCGGCCCGAGCGCGATCGCGCGGTCGTGGCCGCGCGAGTCGGGCATGTGGATCACGTAGCCGCGCGCCTCGAGCGATTCGATCAGCCGCAGCAGCGTCGCCTTCGGGATGTGCAGCCGCGCGGCGAGCTGCGACAGCGTGTACGGCTGCCCGGCCGATGCGAGCGCTTCGAGCACGGCGAGGGCGCGCAGTACGCGCGCGTCGTCGGCGGGCGCGCCATCGGACGGCGCGGAGGCGGGTTCGCGCATGGGTCTCCTCCATGGGGATCGCGATGCGTCCCGGGATGGTGTGTGCGATGAAAATGAAACGAATCGAACGGTTTTTGTACCACATTCGCGGCGTGGACAATAAATCGGCTTGTACGCGTTCCGTGTGCTCAATAAATTTGGACGAAACATACCGGATTTTTCATCACCGGAACGGAGACACGAATGACACGCAGCTTCGACTATGTCGTGGTCGGCGCGGGATCGGCCGGTTGCGTCCTCGCCAACCGGCTGTCCGACGGCGGCCGCCACACGGTGTGCCTGCTGGAGGCGGGCCCCGCCGATCGCTCCATGTGGATCCACGTGCCGATCGGTTATGGCAAGACGATGTTCGACCCGGTGTACAACTGGGGCTTCCATACCGATCCCGATCCGAACATGCACGACCGCCGCCTGTACTGGCCGCGCGGCCGCACGCTCGGCGGCTGCAGTTCCATCAACGGGCTGATTTACGTGCGCGGGCAGCAGCAGGATTACGACCACTGGGCCGTGCTCGGCAATCGCGGCTGGAGCTGGCGCGAGTGCCTGCCGTATTTCCGCAGGCTCGAACACAACACGCTCGGAGACGGGCCGACGCGCGGCACCGGCGGCCCGCTGTGGGCGTCGGCGATCCGGCAGCGGCACGAGCTGGTCGATGCGTTCGTCGCCGCGTCGAACCGGCTCGGCGTGCGCACCGTCGACGATTTCAACACGGGCGACCAGGAGGGCGTGGGTTACTACCAGCTCACGACGCGCAACGGGCTGCGCTGCTCGACGGCGGTCGCGTACCTGAAGCCGGCGCGCGGGCGGCCGAACCTGCACGTCGAAACCGACGCGCAGGCGCTGAAGGTGCTGTTCGACGACGGCGCGCAGGCGTGCGGCGTGCGCTACGTGCGGCACGGCCAGGTGCAGGAGGTGCGCGCGCTGCGCGAGGTGATCCTCGCGGCCGGCGCGCTGCAGTCGCCGCAACTGCTGCAGGTGTCGGGCGTCGGGCCGGCCGCGTGGCTGAACCGCCACGGGGTTCCGGTCGTTGCCGATCGGGCGGGCGTCGGCGAGAACCTGCAGGACCATCTGCAGATTCGTCTGATCTACGAAGTGACGAAGCCGATCACGACCAACGACGCGCTGCATTCGTGGGTCGGCCGCGCGAAGATGGGGCTGCAATGGGCGCTGTTCCGCGGCGGCCCGCTCGCGATCGGCATCAACCAGGGCGGGATGTTCTGCCGCGCGTTGCCGGACGAATCGGCGACGCCCGACATCCAGTTCCATTTCTCGACGCTGTCGGCCGATTCGGCGGGCGGCAGCGTGCATCCGTTTCCGGGCTGCACGTACTCGATCTGCCAGTTGCGGCCGGAATCGCGCGGCACAGTGCGGATTCGCTCCGGCGATGCGCGCGACGCGCCGTCGATCCGGCCGAATTATCTCGACACCGAGCGCGACCGCCGCACGACCGTGGCCGGCGTGCGCTTCGCGCGGCGCGTCGCGGCCGCCGAGCCGATGGCGCCGCTGATGAAGCGCGAGGTGCGACCCGGCGCGCCGGCGCAGACGGATGACGAGCTGCTCGAGTTCTGTCGTGAATACGGGCAGACGATCTTCCATCCGTCCGGCACCGCGAAAATGGGCGTCGCGAGCGATCCGCTCGCGGTCGTCGACGCGCGGCTGCGCGTGTACGGCACGCGCGGGCTGCGCGTGGTCGACGGCTCGATCATGCCGACGCTCGTGTCGGGCAATACCAACGTGCCGATCGTGATGGTCGCCGAGAAGGCGTCCGACATGATCCTCGAGGACGCCCGCGAGGCCGATCGCGGCCGCGGCGTCGCGCCGGCCGTCGAGGCCGTCGCGTAGGGCCGGGCCCCGCATCCGCCCGCGCGGCCCGTGCTCCTGCGCCCGGACGGCCGCCGCGCGCTGTTCGACGCCCCCGCCGGTACGGCGCCGGGGCAGGTTGCGGCGCATCCTTACCTGGAGAAGCTCGCATGGCAATCGATTCCCGGGTCGTCCGACGCGTGGCCGCGGCCAGCGTGATCGGCGCGACCGTCGAATGGTACGACTTTTTCCTGTACGGCGTGGTCGCCGGCATCGTGTTCGACAAGCAGTACTTCCCGGTCGGCGACGCGTTCGTGTCGACGCTGCTCGCGTATGCGACGTTCGCGGTCGGCTTCGTCACGCGGCCGCTCGGCGGCCTGCTGTTCGGCCATCTCGGCGACCGAGTCGGGCGCAAGTCCGCATTGATCCTGACGATGCTGATCATGGGCGTATCGACGGCCGGCGTCGCGTTCCTGCCGACCTATGCGCAGATCGGCATGTGGGCGCCGGCGCTGCTGCTGACGCTGCGCGTGCTGCAGGGGATCGGCCTCGGCGGCGAATGGGGCGGCGCGGTGCTGATGGCCTACGAATACGCGCCGCCGCACCGGCGCGGGCTGTACGCGAGCCTGCCGCAGATCGGCCTCGCGATCGGGCTGTGCCTCGCGGCCGGCGTGGTCGCGGCGCTGTCGCGCGCGTTGCCGGACGCCGCGTTCCTCGCATGGGGCTGGCGCGTCGCGTTCGCCGCGTCGCTGCTGCTCGTCGCGGTGGGCTTCTACATCCGCACGCGCGTGGCCGATACGCCCGAGTTCGTCGCGCTCAAGCGCCAGCGGCGCGACGCGAAGCTGCCGGTCGTCGAACTGCTCGGCCACTACCGGCAGGCGATCCTGCTCGGGATGGGCGCGCGCTATATCGACGGCGTGTTCTTCAACGTGTTCGCGGTGTTCTCGATCGGCTACATGACGCGCAACCTGGCGATCTCGCGCGGCGACGCGCTGCTCGGCGTGATGAGCGCGGCCGTCGTGATGTGCGTGTTCATTCCGGTGTTCGGCGGCCTGTCCGACCGGCTCGGCCGCGCCCGCGTGTACCGGTGGGGCGCGACGCTGTGCGGGCTGTCGGTGCTGCCCGCGTTCTGGCTGTTGCAGACGCAGTCGACGCACCTGCCGGCCGTGTGGCTCGCGCTGGTGATTCCGTTCGGGATCTTCTACGCGATGGCGTACGGGCCGGAGGCCGCGCTGTTCGCGGAGCTGTTCGACGCGAACGTGCGTTACACCGGCATCTCGTTCGTCTACCAGGTGTCGGGCATCGTCGCGAGCGGCCTCACGCCGATCGTCGCGACCGCGCTGCTGCGCGTGAACGGCGGCGCGCCGTGGCTCGTCGGGGTTTACGTGATGTTGTCTGCACTCCTGTCGATCGTGTCGGTCCGGGCGATCGAGAAGCGCGGCAGCGTGGCCGGCGTGGCGGTGCGCGCGATGTGACTTGGCGTGGTGATGCGCCGCACGGGCGGCACGGCGTCGGACGGTATCGGCCGTCCCCGGCTGCCCCGGCTGCCCCGGCCGCCTCGCGATGCCGGCGCCCCGGCGCGACCTTCGCTGCCCGCCGGCTTGCGTCGCGCGCTGGTCCAAGCGAATCCGGCCCACTGGCCCTACCTGCCAAAAAACGGCCTGCCTACACTTTCCTCGACAGATCGCCGCATTGAAGCATCTGCACACGATCGACCCGAAGAGAACGATCAGGAGACAGGCATGACCAACAGGCAGTCGGCAGCATCCGTGCGCGCGGCGAGCGCGCGCCCCGCATCAGCCGGTCGAATCGCGTCGCACGCCCGCGGCGGCGCGGCAGGCACGCCCGTATCGGAGGGCTGACCATGGCGACCCCCTCCATCGAACGCACCGCGGGCGGCTTTGCCGGCGGCCGGCCGGGCGATACGCGTTACGACCCGACCTACGACCCGCTGGTGTCGCCCGGCCCCGGGTGCGGCAAGCAGTACGCGCCGACCTACTGGGTCGCGACGGCCGGCAGCCCGCCGCCGGACGACGGCCCCGTCACGCGCGATCTCGACGTGGACGTCGCGATCATCGGCGGCGGCTACACGGGCCTCGCGACCGCGCTGTGCCTGGCGCGCGACCACGGCATCAAGGCCGTCGTGCTCGAAGCCAACCGCACGAGCTGGGGCTGCAGCAGCCGCAATGGCGGGCAGGGGCAGAACGCGTCGGGACGGCTGTCGCGCTCGCAGTGGATCGAGCGCTGGGGCAAGGACGTCGCGCTGAAGATGCACGACGAGATTCTCGAAGGCTTCGAGCACTTCAAGTCGCTCGTGGCGGAAATCGACTGCGAGCCGCAGCCGGGCGGCCACTTCCTGATCGCGCATCGCCCGCGCATCATGGCGAAGCTCGCGGCCGAGGCGAAGGTGTGGAAGGACGTGTTCGGCTATCCGTCGGAACTGCTGAGCGCGGAGACCTTCCGGCGCGAATTCGTCAACGATCACGAGGCGGCCGGCGCGCTGCACGAGCCGGAAGGCATCGGCATCCACGCGCTGAAGCTTGCGTTCGGCTATCTGCGCCTCGCGCGCGAAGCGGGCGCGAAGGTGCATACGGGCAGCCCGGTGCTCGGCTTCGAGACGATCGACGGCGTGCACCACCTGCGCACGCCCGGCGGCGTGGTGCGCGCCCGCGCGGTCGGCATCGCGACCGGCGCATATACCGCGCAGACGCTGCATCCGTCGCTGCACAGCAAGGTGATGCCGATCCTGTCGAACTCGATGGTCACGCGCCCGCTCACCGACGCGGAGATCGACGCGTGCAACCTGCGCACCACGCAGGTGCTGACCGATACGCGCACGCTGCGCTTCTACTATCGCTTCCTGCCCGATCGCCGCCTGCAGATCGGCAGCCGCAGCGCGATCACCGGCGACGACGCGCCGAACCCGCGCCACCTCGAATTGCTGAAGGAAGGGATGGCCCGCAAGTTTCCCGCGCTGCGCGGCGTGCAGATCGATTATTCATGGTGGGGCTGGGTCGACGTGAGCCACGACATGATGCCGCGCGTGTGCCAGCCCGATCCGCGGCAATCGGTGTACTACGCGCTCGGCTACGGCGGCAACGGCGTGTCGTACTCGCAGCAGGCCGGCCGCCGCCTGGCCGAACGGATCGCGGGGAAGGGCGCACGCCAGACGCTGCCGATCTTCACGTCGCCGTTGCCCGGCCACCCGTTCGCGCCGTTCCGGCGGCTCGGGCAGCGGATGCTCTACCTGTCGTATTTCAGGAACGACGAGAAACCCTGAACGCGGTGCATGGCGCCCGGCGCGGCGCGCTCGCGCCGGGGCGCCCAATACAAGAACAGCAACGCAAATCCGTGCGGGCGGGGCTGCGGCCCTGCACGCGCTGTCGCCGGCTGCGTTCGCGTTCACCCGACGGTGACGCGCGGGCGGCGCCGGACAACTGGATATGGAGAAGACATGCAACCCTCGATGGAACAGAGTGACCTCAAGTGTGGGCTCAAGCAGCGCCACATGACGATGATCGCGCTTGGCGGCGTGATCGGTGCCGGGCTGTTCGTCGGCAGCGGCGTGGTGATTCAGCAGACCGGGCCGGCCGCGATCCTGTCGTTCCTGATCACGGGCGGGCTGGTCGTGCTCGTGATGCGGATGCTCGGCGAGATGGCGTGCGCGATGCCGGCCGTCGGTTCGTTCTACGAATACGCGCGGCTCGCGTTCGGCAACTGGCGCGGGCCCGGCAAGATGGCGGGCTTCCTGACCGGCTGGATGTACTGGTATTTCTGGGTGATCGTCGTCGCGCTCGAGGCGGTCGCGGGCGCCAAGCTGATCCAGTTCTGGCTGCCCGATACGCCGGCCTGGATCATCAGCCTCGCGTTGCTGATCGTGCTGACGCTCACGAACCTGATTTCGGTCGGCAGCTACGGCGAGTTCGAATTCTGGTTCTCGTCGATCAAGGTCGGCGCGATCATCGTGTTCCTGTTCCTCGGCGGCCTCTACGTGCTCGGCCTGTGGCCCGCGTCGCTGCACACCACGGCGGTGCTGCCCACGCTGCTCGGCCACGGCGGCTTCATGCCGCTCGGCATCGGGCCGGTGATGAGCGGGGCGGTCGCGGCCACCGGGTTCTACTTCGGCGCCGAGATCGTGACGATCGCGGCGGCCGAGGCGAAGGAACCGGCCAAGGCCGTCGCGAAGGCCACCAACTCGGTGATCACGCGCGTGCTGGTGTTCTACGTCGGCTCGGTCGCGCTCGTCGTCGCGCTGGTGCCGTGGAATTCGCACCAGATGGCCACGCCGTACGTCAGCGCGCTGGAAGCGATGGGCCTGCCCGCCGCCGCCAACGTGATGAACGCGATCGTGCTGACGGCGGTGTTGTCCGCGCTCAACTCGGGGCTGTACGCGGCGTCGCGGATGCTGTTCGCGCTGACCCGCCACGGCGACGCGCCGGCCGCGCTCGCGAAGGTCAACAAGCGCGGCGTGCCGGTGCGCGCGATCCTGCTCGGCACGGTGTTCGGCTACGTGTCGGTCGTGATGTCGTACGTGTCGCCCGACACCGTCTTCGCGTTCCTCGTCAACTCGTACGGCACCGTCGCGCTGTTCGTGTACGTGCTGATCGCGTTCTCGCAACTGCGCCTGCGCAAGCGCCTCGACCCGGTCGCCGCCGGCAAGCTGCGCGTGAAGATGTGGGCGTACCCGTACCTCACCTGGGTCGCGATCGTCGGCATGATCGGCATCCTCGTCGCCATGGCGTTCATTCCGGACCAGCGCAAGCCGCTGTGGCTCGGCGTCGCGAGCCTCGGCGTGCTGGTGGTCGCATACGGGCTGACGCGCCGCGGCCGCCGCGAGCATCTGGACGACAGCGAACTGCTGGCGTACCCGCCGCGGTAACGGGCGGCAGCGCCTGACGCCGAAGGCCCGGTGCGCGCGCCGGGCTTTCGCGCATGCGGGGGCGGCGGCGCGCCGATGGCGGGGCGGCCAACTATCGGGCCGACCGATAGGACCGATCGGCGGATGCGACTTTATATCGGCCGCCTGCCGGCATAGCATGGATGAACCGATTCACGGGCGCGCCCCGGCAGGGCGCGCCGTCACCCGCGAACGAGGAAGACGATGGAACATCGGGCACGCGAGCGCGACGAGCAGGCCGAGGTCAGGACGACGACGTGCTACATGTGCGCGTGCCGCTGCGGCATCCGCGTACACCTGCGCGACGGCGAAGTGCGCTACATCGACGGCAATCCGGAGCATCCGCTGAACCAGGGCGTCATCTGCGCGAAAGGTTCGTCGGGCATCATGAAGCAGTACTCGCCCGCGCGGCTCACGCAGCCGCTGATGCGCAAGCCGGGCGCCGAGCGCGGCGACGCGCAGTTCGAGCCCGTGTCGTGGGAGGTCGCGTTCGACGTGCTCGAAAAGCGCCTCGCGCACCTGCGCGCGACCGACCCGAAGCGGTTCGCGTTGTTTACGGGCCGCGACCAGATGCAGGCGCTGACCGGCCTGTTCGCGAAACAGTTCGGGACACCGAACTATGCGGCGCACGGCGGGTTCTGCTCGGCGAACATGGCGGCCGGGATGATCTACACGATCGGCGGCTCGTTCTGGGAGTTCGGCGGTCCCGATCTCGACCGCGCGAAGCTGTTCTTCATGATCGGCACCGCCGAGGATCATCATTCGAATCCGCTGAAGATCGCGCTCGGCAAGTTCAAGCGCGCGGGCGGCCGCTTCATCGCGATCAACCCGGTGCGCACCGGCTACGCGGCGATCGCCGACGAATGGATTCCGATCCGCCCCGGCACCGACGGCGCGCTGTTCATGGCGCTGATGCACGAGCTGATCGCGCGCGATGCATTCGACGTCGAATTCGTGTCGCGCTTCACGAACGCGGCCGAGCTGGTCGACCGGCGCGACGGCGCCGACACGTTCGGGCTGTTCGTGCGCGACGCCGGCGCGCCGGAACTCAACCCGCTGTATCCGCAGAACCGGATGTGGTGGGACCGCAGGACGAACCGCGCGGTGCTGCACCACACCGAGGGCGCCGAGCCGGCGCTCGACGGCCGCTACACGCTCGACGACGGCACGCCCGTCGCGCCGTCGTTCACGCTGCTGCGCGAACAGGTGGCCGCGTGCACGCCGGAATGGGCGGCCGACATCACCGGCATCGCGGCCGACACGATCCGCCGCCTGGCCCGCGAGATGGAGACGGTCGCGCGCGAGCACGCGATCGAGCTGCCGGTGCGCTGGACCGATTCGTGGGGCAAGACCCATGCGACGGTGAAGGGCGTGCCGATCGCGTTTCATGCGATGCGCGGGCTCGCCGCGCATTCGAACGGCTTCCAGACGATCCGCGCGCTCGCGGTGCTGATGTCGCTGCTGGGCACGATCGACCGGCCGGGCGGGTTCCGGCACAAGACGCCGTATCCGCGTGCGGTGCCGCCCTCGGCGAAACCGCCGAACGATCCCGACCAGATCCGGCCGAACACGCCGCTCGCCACCGGCCCGCTCGGCTGGCCGGCGGGCCCCGAGGACCTGTTCGTCCATCCGGACGGTACGCCCGCGCGGCTCGACAAGGCGTTCTCGTGGGAGTACCCGCTCGCGGTGCACGGGCTCATGCATTCGGTGATCACCAATGCGTGGCGCGGCGATCCCTATCCGATCGACACGCTGCTGATCTTCATGGCCAACATGGCGTGGAATTCGTCGATGAACACGACGGAAGTGCGCAAGATGCTGGTCGACAGGCGCGACGACGGCGAATACCGGATCCCGTTCCTCGTCGTGTGCGACGCGTTCGCGTCGGAGATGACGGCGTTCGCCGACCTGATCCTGCCCGACACGACCTATCTCGAACGGCATGACGTGATGTCGGTGCTCGACCGGCCGATCTCCGAGTTCGACGGGCCGGTCGATTCGGTGCGCGTGCCGGTGGTGCCGCCGACCGGCGAGTGCAAGCCGTTCCAGGAGGTGCTGATCGAACTCGCGAGCCGGCTGAAGTTCCCGGCCTTCACGACGGCGGACGGGCAGCGCAAGTACCGCGACTATCCGGATTTCGTCGTCAATTTCCAGACCGCGCCGGACTCCGGCACCGGCTTCCTGATCGGCTGGCGCGGCAAGGACGGCGACCGGGCCGTCGTCGGCGAGCCGAATCCCGACCAGTGGAAGCGCTACGCGGAGAACAACTGCGTGTACCACCACCGGCTGCCGGAGGCGCTGCAGTACATGCGCAACTGCAATGGCCCGTACATGCAGTGGGCGGTCGACAACGGGATGCGCAAGTTCGGCGTGCCGATCGTGATCCAGCTCTATTCGGACGTGATGCAGAAATTCCGGCTCGCCGCGCAGGGCCGCACGTCGGGCCGCCAGCCGCCCGACCATCTGCGCGAGCGCATCGCGCGCCATTTCGATCCGCTGCCGTTCTGGCATCCGTCGCTCGAGAGCGGGCTGACCGATGCGGGCCGCTATCCGCTCGCGGCGATCACGCAGCGGCCGATGGCGATGTATCACTCGTGGGATTCGCAGAACGCGTGGCTGCGGCAGATCCACGGCGAGAACCACCTGTTCGTGAACCCCGTGACGGCCGCCGCGCAACGGATCGACGACGGCGCGTGGATCTACGTCGAATCGCCGTGGGGCAAGGTGCGTTGCCGCGCGCGTTACAGCGAGGCCGTCGAGCCCGGCACCGTGTGGACGTGGAACGCGATCGGCAAGGCGGCCGGCGCATGGAACCTCGGCCCGCAGGCGGGCGAATCGCAGCGCGGCTTCCTGCTCAACCACGTGATCACCGACGAGCTGCCGGATGCGGCGCGCGCCGGTGCGCGGGTGTCGAATTCGGACCCGGTGACGGGGCAGGCCGGCTGGTACGACGTGCGGGTGCGGATCTATCCGGCCGAGGCCGACGCCGCGACGACGCTGCCGCAGTTCGCGCCGATGCCCGCGCTGCCCGGCACGCCGCGCGTGCTGCAGCGCGTGCAGGCGTATTTCGCGGGAACCGGCGCATTCGCCGCGCGGCTGCGGCGCGCCGCGTCGGCCGGCCCGAAGCCCGACGAACGCTGAGCGAAGGAGTGCAACCATGACCCAGATGGCCCTCGTCATCGACCTGAACGTGTGCGTCGGCTGCCATGCCTGCGTGACGAGCTGCAAGGAGTGGAACACGTCGGGCGAAGCCGGCAGTCTCGCCGATCTGCGCCCGTACGACGACGATCCGTCCGGCACGTTCTTCAACCGCGTGCAGACCTACGAGGCCGGCGTGTTCCCGCTGACCGACACGATCCATTTCCCGAAGTCGTGCCTGCACTGCGAGGATCCGCCGTGCGTGCCGGTGTGTCCGACCGGCGCGAGCTACAAGCGCAAGTCGGACGGGATCGTGCTGGTCGACTACGACAAGTGCATCGGCTGCAAGTACTGCGCATGGGCCTGCCCGTACGGCGCGCGCGAGCTCGACGAAGGGCGCAAGGAGATGACGAAGTGCACGCTGTGCGCGGATCGCATCGACAACCCGGCGCTCGCCGAACGCGACCGCAAGCCGGCCTGCGTGCTCGCGTGCCCGACGTCGGCGCGCCTGTTCGGCGACGTGCACGATCCCGAGTCGGACGTGTCGCGCGCGATCCGCGAGCGCGGCGGCTATGCGCTGATGCCCGAGTGGGGCACGCGGCCGTCGAACCACTACCTGCCGCGCGTGAAGACCGAAGCGTCGTGTGCGTGCGGCGGCGCCGGCGGATGCGGCGACGCCCCGGACGGCCGCGACGAAGGCGCGTCGTTCGAGGCGCGCGCGGCGCGCGGCGATCTCGATCTCGTGTCGCTCGCGACGCGGCGCTGAGTGCGCCGCCTGTCCATCAGAACCAGACGGAGTTTCCATGCGTCCCGCCTTTTCGGTCGTTTTCCTCACCACGCTGTGCGGCGCCGCACAGGGCCTGCTGCTGACGCTCGTGCTCGTCGAGGCGCTCGCGCGGCCGGCCGGCCTCGACGTGGCCGCCGCGTTCTACGTGACCGGCGCCGCGCTGTCGGTCGGGCTCGGCGCGCTCGGCCTGCTCGCATCGTTCTTCCATCTTGGCCATCCCGAACGCGCATGGCGCGCGATCGCGATGTGGCGCACGTCGTGGCTGTCGCGCGAGTGCATCGCGCTGCCGGTGTTTCTCGCGTGTGCGTTCGCGTACGGCGCGGCACACCTGTTCGGCTGGCCCGGAACGCTGCTGATCGGCGCGGCCGGCGCGCTGGCGAGCATTGCGTTGTTCGTCTGCACCGCGATGATCTATGCGTGCCTGCGCTTCCTGCAGGAATGGGCGAGCCCGCTGACGCTCGTGAACTTCGTGCTGCTCGGCTGCGCGTCGGGGTGCACGCTTGCGACGGCCTGCGCGGCGTGGCTCGCGCCGGCACTGGTCGGCCGGCTCGCGGCGGCCGCCTGCGTGCTGACGCTGGCCGGCGGCGTCGCGCGGCTCGCGTCGCTCGCACGCAATGCACGGCTGCGGCCGAAGTCGACCGTGCAGAGCGCGACCGGGATTCGCCACGCGAAGGTCGAGCAGAAGTCGCGCGGCTTCACGGCCAGCGCGTTCAACACGAAGGAGTTCTTTCACGGGCAGGCGAGCGGCACGCTGCGCGCGGTGAAGGCCGGCTTCCTGACCGGCGCGTTCGCGGTGCCGTTCGTGCTGACCGGTGCGGGCGCGCTCGCGCCGACGTCGGCCGCGGCGGCCGTCGCGCTCGGCGCGGCGTTCGTGATCCAGTATGCGGGCCTCGTCGCGGAACGCTGGTTCTTCTTCGCGGATGCGCGCCATCCGCAGAACCTGTACTACCAGCGCGCGTCATGACCGTGCGCGTGCGCCGCCGCGCCGGGAAGGCGCTAGAACGTGGCCGCGAGTGCGCGAGCCGCTTCCTGCAGGCGCGGCACGTGGTCGAGCAGCCGCGACAGCGGCGCGCGCGACACGGGCGCATGAACGGCGACCGCGGCGACGCAGGCGCCGTCGTCGCCGACGATCGGCGCGGCGACGCACACGATGCCCGCGACGAATTCCTCGTTGTCGATCGCGATGCGCGTGTGCGCGGTGCGGTCGAGTTCGGCTTCGAGCAGTTCGGGATCGGGGATCGTGTTCGGCGTATAGCGCGGCAGCGCCAGCGCGCGCACCAGCGCGGCGCGTTCGTCGCGCGGCAGCAGCGCGAGCAGGAGCTTGCCGCTGGCGCTGCAGTGCGCGGGCACGCGCGAGCCGGGCTTCAGGTCGAGCCGCAGCGGCCAGTCGGCCTCGACGCGGTCGAGATAGACGACTTCGGTGTCGTGCAGCGCGGTCAGGTTGCAGGTTTCGCCGAGATCGGCGACGAGCCGTTCGAGGATCGCGTGGCGCAGCCGGCGCGCGCCCGCATGCAGCATCACGCCGGTGCCGAGCCGGGCGAGGCGCGGGCCGACCGCGTAGGCGTTCCTGCGGCCCGGCTCGCGGATCACGAGGCCGCCGGCTTCCAGCGACGCGAGCATGCGGTGCAGCGACGCCTTCGGGATATCGACGTCGCGCGCGAGATCGGCGAGCGACACGGCTTCGCCGGCCTGGACGAGATGTTCGAGCAGCGCGAAGGCGCGCAGCGTGGGCGTATCCGCGGGCAGCATGGCGGGCGTTCCGGAAACTGGACTGCGGCCATTGTACCGAACGCCCCGGCGGGGCGACCGCGCGCGGGCGGCCGCGCGGCATGCATTTTCGGCGGCGGAACCGTGCGTTCCGCCGGCAGGATCGACGCGGGCGCGAACGACGCCCGCGCAACACGCGACGACAGGAGCGCAACGCAATGGATGGGGTGACGAACAAGCCGGACTGCATGGTGTCGGTCCGCGAACGGTTCGGTTTCGATTCGGACCTGACGGTGCCCGCGTTCAGCGCGCGCGACGATCACGTGCCCGACATCGACGACGCATACCGTTTCAACCCGGACGTCACGCTCGCGATCCTCGCGGGCTTCGCGCGCAACCGCCGCGTGCTCGTGCAGGGGATGCACGGCACCGGCAAGTCGACGCACATCGAGCAGGTCGCGGCGCGGCTGAACTGGCCGTGCGTGCGCGTGAACCTCGACGGCCACGTCAGCCGGCTCGACCTGGTCGGCAAGGACGCGATCGTCGTGCGCGACGACGTGCAGGTGACCGAGTTCCAGGAGGGGATCGTGCCGTGGGCGCTGCAGCGGCCCGTCGCGCTGATCTTCGACGAATACGACGCGGGGCGGCCCGACGTGATGTTCGTGATCCAGCGGATCCTGGAGCGCGACGGCAAGTTCACGCTGCTCGACCAGAACCGCGTGATCCATCCGCATCCGTCGTTCCGGCTGTTCGCGACCGCGAACACCGTCGGGCTCGGCAACCTGAACGGGCTCTATCACGGCACGCAGATGCTCAACCACGCGCAGATGGACCGCTGGAACGTGGTCGCGACGCTCGACTATCTGCCGCGCGACGAGGAGATCGGCATCGTGCGCGCGCGCGTGCCGGCGCTCGCGGACGATGCCGGCCGCCCGTTGATCGAATCGATGGTGAGCCTCGCGGAGCTGACGCGCAACGGCTTCGCGACCGGCGACCTGTCGACGCTGATGTCGCCGCGCACGGTGATCGACTGGGCCGAGAACTGCGGGATCTTTCGCGATCCGGCGCTCGCGTTCCGGCTCACGTTCCTGAACAAGTGCGACGACGCGGAGCGGCCCGTCGTCGCCGAGTATTACCAGCGCTGTTTCGGCGAGGAGCTGGCGGTCGCGTCGCGCGCCGGCGGCAACGGGCCCGGAGCGGGACGGTGAGCGCCGATCGCGACGCCGCGCGCCGCGCCTCGGCGCGCGAGGCGCTGGGCGCGTCGACCGTGCGCGCGCTGACGCGGGACGCGACGCTGCATTACCGCGCGGGCCGCGTGTGCCGCGACCTGCGGCCGCTGCCGATCCATGCGCCGCACCTGCGCGCGCAGGCCGACGACGATCCCGCGTCGTGGCGTGGCGCGGCCGACGGCGCCGCGCTGCGCATCCTGCACTCGGATGCGGAACTGCATCGCACGCTCTCCGGCGACGATCCGGTCGAACGCGTGCTGTTCGAGCTGCTCGAGCAACTGCGCTGCGAATCGCTGGCGCCGCCCGCGCTGCGCGGCGTCGTGCAGAACCTGCGGCATCGCTTCGAAACCTGGTCGCGCGCGTTCCATCGGTCGGGGCAGGCCGACACGCATGTCGGGATCCTCGTGTACACGGTCGCGCAGATCGCCTGGTCGCGGCTGACGGGCTGGCCGGTGCTCGCGGAAACGGAAGACCTGATCGAAGCGCCTCGCGCCGCGATCGTGCCGGAGATCGGCACGCCGCTCGCCGGGCTGCGGCGCTGCCGGCACGACCAGCGCGCCTTCGCGGAGCATGCGCGGGCGCTCGCGCGGCGCATTGCGGCGATGATCCGCGACGCGCGCGCGGCCGTCGTCGACACGGAGGCGGAAGACGCGCGCCGGCAGGACGACGCGCTGACGCAATTCTCGCTGTGGGTCGACTTCGACGAGACGGGCATCGACCTGCCCGCGCTCGTGGAGACGGGCGACAGCGTCGTGCTGCACGGCGGCGATGCCGTCTATCGCGCGTACACGACGCGTTACGACCGCGAATTCCGGCCGGCCGCGCAGATCCGCGCGGCGCTGCTGCGCACGTATCGCGAGCGGCTCGACGCGCAGGCGGCCGCGCAGCGGATTCACGTCACGCGGCTCGCGCGCGTGCTGCGCGCGGCGCTCGTCGTGCCGCAGGCCGACGGCTGGTCGTTCGGCGAGGAGCATGGCCGTCTCGACGGCCGCCGGCTCGCGCAGCTCGTCAGTTCGCCGGCCGAGCGGCGGCTGTTCCGGCTCGAACGCGTGCGGCCGCGCGCCGACTGCGTGCTCGCGTTCCTGATCGACTGCTCGGGGTCGATGAAGGCGTGGATCGACGGCGTCGCGCTGATGGTCGACACGCTGGCGCGCGCGGGCGACGCGGCGGGCCTCGCGACCGAAGTGCTCGGCTTCACGACGCTCGCGTGGAACGGCGGTCGCGCGCGGCAGGACTGGCTCGCGCGCGGCAAGCCGCGCCACCCGGGGCGGCTCAACGAAACCGGCCATCTCGTGTTCAAGGATGCGGACACGCGCTGGCGGCATGCGCGCACGGGCATTGCCGCGCTGTTCAAGTCCGACCTGTTTCGCGAAGGCGTCGACGGCGAGGCGGTCGAGTGGGCGTGCGCGCGGCTCGCGGCGCGGCCGGAGGCGCGCAGGATCCTGGTCGTGATTTCGGACGGCAGCCCGATGGATGGCGCGACGGCGCTCGCGAACGATCCGTACTACCTCGACAATCATCTGAAGCAGGTGGTCGCGCGCCAGTCGGCGGCCGGCCGCGTCGAGGTGCTGGGGCTCGGCGTCGGGCTCGATCTCGGCCCGTACTACCGGCACCGGCTCGCGATCGATCTCGCGTCCGCGCCCGACATGAAGCGGCTCGTCGAAATCGCCGGCTGGATCGGCGCGCGGCGGTGACGCGGAGGACGACAGCGGATGCGGCTGCGGTTGCGGCGATGCGCGGGCGCGGTTCGCTGCGATGCGGCGCGTCGCGGCGAGTGCCGCGCGGCGTCACGCGCCGTGCAGCAGCGGCGGCAATGCGGTCGCGATCAGCCCGACGCCGATCGCCGTCAGCACGCCGAACGCGAGCCGGCGCAATGCAACCGCCGACAGTGGCGGCGGGTAGCGGCGCGCGGCGACCGTCGTCAGCATCACGACCGGCGTCGCGAGCGCGGCCAGCAGCCAGATGTCGCGGTCGAGCTGGCCTTCGCATGCGCTGGTGAGCACGCGGGTGGCCGAGGTCGTCGTGAACAGCACGATCAGCGCGCAGCGGATCTGCACGAGCGTCAGCGGCTGCCGGTAGAACTGGAAGATCAGCGGCGGGCCCGACACGCCGAACATCCCGCTCAGCAAGCCGCCGAACAGGCCGCTGACGAAGAAGCTGCGGTTGTCCGAGCGCGCCGTGAGCGGCGCGGGGCGCAGCGCCGCGCTCAGGCCGCCGTACAGCACGACCGCGCCGAGGATCAGTTGCAGGAGATCGGCGGCGGAGCGGCTCAGGCATTCGAGCAGCACCACGCCGGCGACGACCGACGGCAGAATGCCGAGGGTGGCCGCGCTCACCGCGCGCCAGTCGATGTGATGCAGCCGGCCCGGCAGCGCGGTCGCGCCGTTCGCGAGCGACACGATGCTCATCAGCGTCGCGACGGTCGCGAGCGGCGCGAGCCCGAACCCGCTCGTCGCGCCCATCACGATCATCCCGAGCCCGAAGCCCGTCACCGTCTGGAAATAGCTGCCGGCGCCGATCACCGCGATCAGGATCGCCAGTTTGTCGGCCGTCATGCGGGCGCGGCCTCGCCGGCTGCGGCGCGCCGCGCGGCCGCCTGGGCCTGCACGGTGGTCGTCGCGATCACGTGGTACACGTCGTCGGCGCTGCAACCGCGCGACAGGTCGTTCGCGGGCCGGCGCAGCCCCTGCAGCAGCGGGCCGACGGCTTTCGCGCGGCCGATCCGCTCGGCGAGCTTGTAGCCGATGTTGCCGGCTTCGAGGCTCGGGAACACGAGCACGTTCGCATGGCCGCCCACCTGCGAATGCACGATCTTGCGCTCGGCGATCTCCGCGACGATCGCCGCGTCGAGCTGCACGTCGCCGTCGATCGCGAGCGCGGGGCGCCGCTCGCGCACGCGCGCGGTCGCCTCGGTCACCTTGTCGACGGCCGCGTGATGCGCGCTGCCGCTCGTCGAGAACGACAGCATCGCGACGCGCGGCGCCTCGCCGAGCAGCGCGTGCGTGCTGTCGGCGGCGGCCATCGCGATCTCGGCGAGCTGGCCGGCGTCCGGATCGACGACCAGCGCGCAGTCGGAGAAGATCAGCCCGCCCTTGATCGTGTGGAACGGCTCGCACAGCATCATCAGGAAGAAGCTCGACACGATCCGGAACGCCGGATCGACGCCGATCAGCTGGATCGCCGCGCGCACGACGTCGGCCGTCGCGTGCACGGCGCCCGCGACCGAACCGTCGGCGTCGCCGAGCCGCACCATCAGGTTCGCGTGGCAGAGCGGGTCGAGCACCGCGTCGCGCGCGGCGTCCGCCGTCATGCCCTTGCCTTTGCGCAGTGCGTGCAGCGCGTCGGCATATGCGTCGCGGCGCGGCGCGACGGCCGGATCGACGAGCGTCATGCCGTCGAGATCGATCGCGTCGCGCGCGGCCGCCGCGTGGATCGCCGCGCGGCGGCCGACGAGCACGATCCGCGCGATGCCGTCGCGCGTCGCGCGCGCGGCGGCGTGCAGCACGCGCGGATCGTCGGCTTCGCACAGCGCGATGCGCATCGGCTGGCGGCGCGCGGATTCGAGTATGCGGTCGAGGGCTTTCATCGTTCGCTCGGGAAGGAAAGGAAAACGGCCGGAAGCGGCGGCCCGCACGGGGCGCGGCGTCCGGCCGGAAGGCCGGCCGCGCGAGAGGGGCGCACGACCGGCGGCGGGGCGCGTCAGCGACGCGGCGTCACACGTAGTCCTTGTACTTGTCGAGCATGCGCACCGGCTTCGACAGCGCGTCGCGGCGGAACGGATCGCCGAGCTCGCGCGTGCACATGATCTCGATGATCGTCGTCTTGCCTTCGTTCATCTGCATGTCGATCGCGCGCTTGAGCGCCGGGCCGACGTCCTCGAGACGGTCGACCGTGATGCCTTCGGCGCCCATCGCACGCGCGATCGCCGCGAAGCTCTGGTTGTCGAGTTCGCCCGCGACGAAGCGGCGGTCGTAGAAGTCGACCTGGTTCTTCTTCTCCGCGCCCCACTGACGGTTGTGGAACACCACGGCCGTCACCGGAATGCGGTGGCGCACGCAGGTCATCGTTTCCATCAGGCTCATGCCCCATGCGCCGTCGCCCGCATACGACACGGCCGGGCGGTGCGGCGCGGCGACCTTCGCGCCGATGATCGTCGGGAACGCATAGCCGCAGTTGCCCCAGCTCATCGCCGCGAAGAAGCTGCGCGGCTTGTTGAAGCGCAGGTAGCTGTTCGCGACCGAGTTGATGTTGCCGATGTCGGTCGACACCATCACGTCCTCGGGCATCGCCTTCTCGAGCTCGCGCAGCACCTGGCGCGGGTGCAGGTACTGGCCGCCGCTGAACGGCTTCTCGTGCTTCTGCTCCTCGATCATGTCGAGGCTGTACGCGTCGCGCTCGTGCGTCCAGTCGTCGAGTTCCTTTTCCCACGCGGCCTTTTCGGTCGCGATCTGGTCGGCGCGTTCGCCGCGCGATGCGTCGCTCGCGAGCGTGCGGCCCGCGAGGCGCTGCACGAGCGCGACGGCCGCGGCCTTCGCATCGCCGCAGATGCCGACCGAAATCTTCTTCACGAGGCCGAGCATCTTGTGGTCGGCGTCGATCTGGATGATCTTCGCGTCCTTCGGCCAGTAGTCCATCCCGTGCTGCGGCAGCGTGCCGAACGGCCCGAGACGCGAGCCGAGCGCGATCACGACGTCCGCGCGCGACAGCAGCTTCATCGCCGCCTTCGAGCCCTGGTAGCCGAGCGGGCCGCACCACAGCGGGTGGTTCGCCGGGAACGAATCGTTGTGCAGGTAGCTGTTGACGACCGGCGCGCCGAGCCGTTCGGCGAGCGCCTTGCATTCCTCGATCGCGTCGGCCATCACGACCCCGCCGCCCGAGATGATCACCGGGAACTTCGCCTGCGCGATCAGTTCGGCCGCGTCGTCCAGGCTTTGTTCGCCGCCGGCGCCGCGATCGAGCCGGCGCGGTTGCGGGATCTCGACCTTGACCTTGCCGTAGAAGTAGTCGCGCGGGATGTTCAGCTGCGTCGGGCCCATCTCGGCCTGCGCGCGGTCGAAGCAGCGCGCGGTGAACTCGGCCATCCGCGCCGGGTGCGTGACGTGGCCCTGGTACTTCGTGAACTCCTGGAACATCGGCAACTGGTTCGCTTCCTGGAAGCCGCCGAGGCCGATGCCCATCGTGCCGGCCTCCGGCGTGACGATCACGACCGGGCTGTGCGCCCAGTACGCGGCCGCGATCGCCGTCACGCAGTTGCTGATGCCGGGGCCGTTCTGGCCGATCACGACGCCGTGGCGGCCCGACACGCGGGCATAGCCGTCGGCCATGTGGCCCGCGCCCTGTTCGTGCACGACCGGGATCAGGCGGATGCCGGCCGGCGCGAAGATGTCCATCGCGTCCATGAACGCGGAGCCCATGATGCCGAACATGTCGGTCACGCCGTTGGCCGCGAGGGTCTCGACGAAGGCTTCGGACGGCGTCATGTCCTGCGGGCCGCTGGCCGTCACGCGCGGGGAAGTGGTTTGGTCGCTCATGGGTTGTCTCCGATCGTTCAATGAATGGAACATCTCGTTCCAGATGCTATGTGCGGCGAAAAGCCGGTCAAGTCATTCCGCCCGCTGGCGGGGAATGTGGAATGAAATGGAATGATTCGTTTCAAAATGCGCGTCGGGCGGCGTGCCCGGACGATGCGCGAGGCGTGCGCGCTCAGGCCGGCTGTTTCGGCCGTTCCTTGCGGAACGCGCGCTTGACGGCGATCAATCCGTCACGGAATTCGAACAGGTCGCAGCCTTCGGCCTCGATGCGCCAGCCTTCGGCGTGCGTGCCGGTGAACACCCACTCGGATACGCCGCGCTCGCCGGCGACGTAGTGGCGGCCGTGCCCCCAGTGCGCGTCGGGAAAGGTCTTGAAGACCGCCTCGAACGCGGCGCGCACCGCGTCGCGGCCGACGAAGCGCGTGCCGTGGATCTCGGGGCCGCCGGCCGCGTCGAACACGCAGTCCTCGGTCATGAAGCCCATCAATGCATGGGCGTCGTGCCGGTTGAAGGCGTCGGAAAACGCCGCGAGCGTGGCGGCCGTGACGGGGGCGGTGAGCGTGTCGGACATGACGTGTCTCCTGTCGAATGGTGGGCGTGCCGCAAGGCGCTGGCGCGCATGCGGTTCGCGGTATCGACACGTTAGTGAGCGCTCGTTTTTGACGGTAGCGCCAGTCGGGAGGTTTCGCTTGGGCCAGCAGTGACGTCGATCCGTATCGGGGCGGGGGCGGGGCGGCGTGATACGTGCCCGGGGGCATGATCTGCGAGGGGCGCGGCGTGGTTCGGGGCGCTTCTCGCCGGAAGCGCGGGCTGGTCAGGTGAGGCGAAACGAATTTCGTCGCGATGCCGGCGTCGATCGAAACGCGCACACGCCGGCCCGCGTGCCGACGCGGGGGAACGTCATGCAGGCGTTCGATCAGGGGCCGCTTCGATGGAAGCGGCGGGCTTTTATCGGTTGAATCGACAAGCCGGGCCCGCGACGGAATGGAGCGAACAGCGTAGGGCGATCGACGCGGCCGCGATGTCCGAGCCACGGTCGCCCGACGCCGGGCCGCCCGCATGACACGCGCCGATGCCGGATGCCCGAGGCGCGGGCCGCACGAGCGCGGGCCGTGTTCGTCAATCGGGCCGCTGCGCCCGCATACACGCGGCCAGCGCCCGTACGCCCGGCTCGATCCGCTCCAGCGGCAGCGCGGAAAACCCCATCCGGAAGCAGCGGCGCGCATTGCCGTCGTCGCGCATGAAGAACACGCCGCCGGGCTCGATCAGGATCCCGGCCGCCTGCGCATCCGCCGCGAGCCGCGCCGCGTCGAGCCATGGCGGGCCCTCGACCCAGCACGACGCGCCGCCCGTCACCGGCACGTATCGCGCCTCCGGCAGATGCGCATCGAGCGCGGCCATCAGCGCCTGCGAGCGCTCGCTGTACGCATGCGCGAGCCGGCGCAGCAGCGCGTCGTGATGGCCCAGCGCGAGAAAGGTCGCGAATGCACGCTGGATGTACGCGACCGGATGGCGCACCATCAGCCGCCGCAGCGCGCGCAATTCGCGAATCAGCGCGCGCGGCCCGACCACGTAGCCGAGCCGCAGCCCGGGCGCGAAGGTCTTCGACAAGCTGCCGACGTAGATCACGCGGTCTGCCGTGTCGAGGCTTTTCAGCGCCGGATGCGGCGTGCCGGAGAACGTGTTCTCGCTCTCGTAGTCGTCCTCGATGATCACGAAGTCGTGCTGCCGCGCGCATTCGAGCAGCGCGCGGCGCCGCTCGACCGGCATCGTCGCGGTGGTCGGGCACTGGTGGCTCGGCGTCACGTACACGTAGTCGCAGCGCGACAGCGTGCCGCCGAGCGCATCGGGCGCGATCCCGTGGCCGTCGACGGGCAGCGGCAGCAATGGCGCGTTGCGGTTCTCGAAGATGTTGCGCGCATCGGGATACCCGGGATTCTCGAAGCCGACCGTCGTGTGCTTGCCGCACAGGAGATCCGCGATCAGGTACAGCGCCTGCTGGCAGCCGTTCGTGACGACGATCTCGTCGGGCATCGCGAACACGCCGCGGCGCGGCAGCACGCGCGTGCGGATCTGCTGGATCAGCGATTCGTCGTCGCGCTCGATCAGGTCGGGCGCCCAGTTGCGGATTTCCATCACCGACAGCGCTTTCAGGCAGCACTCGCGCCAGTCGTTGGTCGGAAACAGCGACTGGTCGAACTGCCCGTAGATGAACGGAAATTCGTAGTGCTGCCAGTTCGCGGGCTTCACGATGTTGCGCTGTCTCGACGGTGGATGCGCGATGCGTTTCTCCCATGCGGGGCGGCCCGGCGCGTCGTCGCCGTCTTCGGGTTTCGCGCCCGGCGTGGCCGCCGCGAAGCCCGGCACGCCCTGGAGCATCTTCGGGTTCACGAAATGCCCGCTGCGTTCGCGCGAGAGCAGGTAGCCCTCTTCGACGAGCATCTGGTACGCGAGCACGACGGTGTTGCGCGCGACGCCGAGCTGGTCGGCAAGCTCGCGGCTCGACGGCAGCGCGGCATCGGGCGCGAGCTGGCCGTCGAGGATCGCGGCCACCAGCATGCGCCGGATCTGGTCCTGCAGGCTCGACGCCGACGACCGCCGGAACTGCTGGGCCCATAGGGCGGTCGGGGTACGACTCGGCATGCTTCCTCCTGTGATCGATACGGGAAACGCGAGGCGGTGCGCGTGGCGCGCGGCCGGCGACGGGCGCGGTGTCGCGAGAATACGCGCGTCGCGTCGCGGATGTGGACTCAATGAAAGGCGTCGTCTGGCACTACTGCGCGCCGACGTGGCAAGACGATACTCAACTCGTCGCCCCCGGACGATCCGGATTACTCCCCGGTACGCGGGCGCAGGGAGGCGTGCGCCCGTTGCGTTCGCCGCGCGGGTCATGCGGAGGAGGGGAACGTCATGCACGTCGTCGTGTTCAGGGATCGCTGCGAGCGCGTGATCCGCATCGTGTTCGACGACGCGCGTGCGACGGCTGTCGCGTATCGCGACGACGTGGCGATCGGCGAACTCGGTCTCGACGATGGCGACGGCATGGGCCCGGCGCCGTCGCTCGCGCGGCTGTACGTTGAGCCCGCGTACCGGCGCAGCGGCATCGCACACACGCTGCTCGCGTGCGCATCGCGCGAATTCGGGCGGCCGATCCGCATCGATTCCGGTGCGCGCGCATGGCCCGACTCGCCGGCGTGGGCGACGCTGTGCCGCTGCCTCGAATACGAAGGGCTGGTCGTGGTTCGCTAGCGGCGGGAGCCGACGGCGCGGCCGCGATCACGCAACACGAAGAGGGAGACGACATGAGCACGGTCCTGAAGCCGATTCCCGCATCCGGCGTGCGGCACGAAGCGTTGCGCATCGACGGGCAGCGCGTGTGGCGCGACGCGGTGATCGACGTGCGCAACCCGTACGACGGCACGCTGGTCGGCACCGTGCCGAAGGCGACGCTGGACGACGT
>NZ_JPGL01000046.1 GCF_000732615.1 Burkholderia paludis | reverse complement strand
GTTGTAGGTGGCGCGGCCGCCCCTGATGTGCCGCCCTGTGCTATTGGGCGGGGGGGTCGGATGTGAAAAGGGGAGGGGAGGGGGGGGGGAGGGGGGTGGGGGGGCGCCGGCCGACGGAACGGATGGCGTGAATCCGGTTCAACCTGCCGGCCGCGGCCGTCCCGATGCGACGTGCGCGGGTGCGGCGCCGGATCAGGTCGCGGTGCCGCGACGGTAGAGGCTCAACGCCACTGCCAGCCCGGCCAGCATGCCGGCGCAGCCGCGATTGAGCCATCTCAGCGCGCGTCCCGACAGCGCCTTCATCACGTGGTAGCCGCTCGCCGCGTAGAGCGCCATCAACACGATGTCGATCGCGGCGGTGAGGACGGCCAGCGTCGCGTACTGGGCGGCGACGTTCGCTTCGGGCCGGATGAACTGCGGCAGGAAGGCCGAGAAAAACAGCAGCCCTTTCGGATTGGACAACGCGACCAGCAGCGAGCGCTTGAAGGCGGCCCGGCCGTTCCGTGCGCCGTCCGCTGGCGCGACGCCCGCGGGCGGCAGTGCCGTGGGGGCGTGCCAGAGCGCCCAGGCGAGGTAGAGCAGGTACACGGCGCCGGCCCACTTCAGCGCGACGAACAGGTGCTCCGACGCCTGCATGATCGCGCCGAGGCCGCATCCGACCGCCCCGATCAGGACCAGATCCGACAGTGCTGCGCCGGCGATGCCGTAAGCCGCGATGCGCATGCCGCGTGTGGCGCCGTTGTTTAGCGCCAGCAGCATCGTGGGGCCGGGCGTGACCGTCACGGCGGATACCGTGATCGCGTACAACAGGAGCGTGGTCGGGTTCATGTCGCGGTTTCCGGGCGGGTAGCGGAAGCGGCCAGTTTAATCCTGCTTCGGCGGGCGCCCGTTTGCGCGCCGCGCCGGTTCGCGCCGCGGCACTCAGTCGCCCATCGCGACCCCCTCCCGCCGCGGATCGGCCCCGCCGAACCACACCGTCTGGCCCTGCACGTTCAGCCGCTGGATCCCCTGCAGCCCCGAATTCATCTCGACGACCTGCACGTCGTGCCCGCGGCCCTTCAGCCCGTCGGCGAGCGCGTCCGACGCGCGGCCGCGTTCGAGCTGCGTCGGCCCGTTCGTCGAGCCGAAGTTCGGCAGCGCGATCGCCTGCTGCATCGTCATCCCCCAGTCGAGCACGCCGATCAGCGTCTTCGCGACGTGATTGATGATCGCGGGGCCGCCGGCCGAGCCGACGATCATCGTCACCTGCTTCGTCTTCTTGTCGAACACGAGCTCCGGCGCCATCGCCGAGCGCGGCCGCTTGCCGGGCTGCACGCGGTTGGCGACCGGCCGGCCGTTGTCGTTCGACACGAACGAGAAGTCGGTGAGCTGGTTGTTCAGCATGAAGCCGCGCACCATCAGCCGCGAGCCGAACGCATCCTCGATGCTGGTCGTCATCGACAGCGCCTGGCCGTAGCGGTCCACGATCGCGATGTCGGACGTCGACGGCAGCTCGGGGCTGCGGTCGTCGGCCAGCGCGAGCGTCGCGCCCTGCGGCGTGCCGGCCTGCGCGACGCCCATGCTGGTGTCGCCGATCAGGCGTGCGCGCTGGGCGAGATAGGTCCTGTCGGTGAGGCTGGCCCAGTTGCCGCCCGGCAGCGGCACGAAATCGGGATCGGCGACATAGCGCGCGCGGTCCGCATACGCGAGGCGCCCGGCTTCGCTGAACAGGTGCGCGGCGAACGGCGTCGGCTCGTAGCCGACGTCGTTGCGCACCGGCTTCTGCGCGCCGATCTGCTGCCAGTCGGGCATCGCCGCGAGGATGCCGAGCATCTGCGCGATCGCGAGGCCGCCCGACGACGGCGGCGGCATCCCGCAGACGACCGAGCGCCGGTAGTCGGCGCACAGCGGCGCGCGCACCTTCGCCTTGTAGCGCGCGAGATCCTGGAGCGACAGCAGGCCCGGGTTGGTCGGGTGGCGGCGCACCTTCGCGACGATGTCGCGGGCGATCGCGCCGGTGTAGAACGCGTTCGCGCCGCGCTCGGCGACCTGGCGCAGCACGGTCGCGAGCGCGGGGTTCTTCAGCACCGTGCCGGCGGCCTTCGGCGAGCCGTCCGGGTTGTAGAAGTACGCGCGCGCGGCCGGGTCGTTCCGCAGGTACCGGTCGTTCGCGATCAGCGTCGCGAGCCGCGGGCTGATCGCGAAGCCGTGCTCGGCGAGCCGGATCGCCGGCTGGAACAGGCGGCCCCACGGCAGCCTGCCGTGCGCGCGGTGCGCGGCGTCGAGCATGCGCAGCACGCCCGGCGTGCCGACCGAGCGCCCGCCGACGACGCCTTCGTAGAAGCGCATCGGCTGGCCGGTCGGGCCGTAGAACAGGCGGTCGGTCGCGGCGGCCGGCGCGGTTTCGCGGCCGTCGTACGCCTGCGTGGCCTTGCCGTCGAAGTACAGCAGGAACGCGCCCCCGCCGATTCCCGACGATTGCGGCTCGACGAGCGCGAGCACCATCTGCGTCGCGATCGCGGCGTCGATCGCGGTGCCGCCGGCCTTCAGCATCTCGTAGCCGGCCTGCGTCGCGAGCGGGTTCGCGGCCGCGATCATGAAGCGCTGCGAGGTCCAGCCCGGCTTGTCGGTCCAGCCGGACGACTGCTCGGGCGCATGCGCGCCGGGCAGCGGCACGGCGGCGCCCGATGCGGCGGCGACCGGCACCACGGCGCCCGACGGCGCGGACGGGGACGTGCAGGCGGCATTGAAGGCGACGAGCGCGGTGGCGGCGATCAGCGTCCAAGGACGCGAAGGCGGACGAATCCGGTCGAACATTGAACCCTCGGCAGCAGTGAATTCAAAGGCGGCGACGGTGCCGGCGCAACGGGGCTGCCCGCCCCGGCGGCGCTATTGTCGCCGTGCGGCCGGCGGGTTGTCATCCGACCGGAAACCCTGAAGCAACCCGCCGGGCCCGCCCCGGCCGGTCTTCCCGGCCTGTTCGAGGATGAACTCTATGAATGTCGAGGTCGCGCGCGTGTGGTGCCGGTTCGGCATGTAGAGCATGTACATGTGCGTGCCGAAGATGCTGAGCCGGTACGCGTCGAGCGACGTGACGACGGCGCCGCGCCGCATGTCGTCCTGCATCACGTAGTCGGGCACGATGCCGACGCCGATCCCCGCGAGGATCGCTTCGCGCAGGAACAGGAAGTTCTCCGAAATCAAGGTCGGTTCGAGCAGCACCTCGTGCCGCTCGTCGCCGAGATAGGCGGCGATCCGCAACTGCCGGCCCAGCACCGTCGCGGTGACGACCGGCGCGGCCGCCAGCGCGTCGAGGCTGGCGGGCATCCCGTGCGCGGCGGCGAACGCGGGCGACGCGCACGCGACGTAGCGCACCGCGCCCATGTCGCGGGCGACGAGGTTCTGCGGCGGCTCGGACATCACGCGGATCGCGATGTCGACCTCGTCGCGCATCAGGTCCTCGACGCGGTTCTCGAACACGACGTCGAGCACGATGCCCGGATGCCGCCGCTTGAACGCAAGCAGCCATTCGGACATCACCATCTGCCCGTAGCCGCTCGGCACCGACAGCCGCACGCGACCCTGCAGATCCTGGCCGAGCGTCGTCACCGATTCCTGCGCGGCGAGCAGTTCGTTGCGGATGCGCCGGCCGTGCTCGTACAGCTTCAGCCCGATCTCGGTCGGCTCGATGCGCCGCGTGGTGCGCCGCACGAGCTGCTGGCCGATCGAGCGCTCGAGCTGGTTGAGCCGGTAGCTCACGTTCGCGCGGCTCATCTTGAGCCGCTGCGCGGCCTTGCTGAGATTGCCGGCGTCGAGGATCTCGACGAGCAGCGTCAGCGCGTTCAGGTCCATGCGTCGCGTCTCCTGATCCGTCCCGTTTAACGGTCGGAAACATTCAGTGTCAAGTCGGATTTGACAGCTTGTAAAAGCGGCAGGGAATTGTCAATGAATCTCGATCAATCGAGAATCGGGTCATGCCCGGCGTACGGCCGGATCTTGTCCCGCTTCGTGCGGGACCGGGGCAGGGGCCCGGCGTCGCCCGCGTTGCCGCGCGCCGGCGCACCTGCCGCCGCATCAAGGAGACACGATGAACTCAACCGCTTTCCCCGCCAGCCCGGCCGGCACGGTCACGCGCGAACGGCGCGACAAGGTGCTGGTCGTCACGATCGATCACCCGCCGGTCAACGCGCTGTCGGCCGACGTGCGGCGCGGCCTCGCCGACGCGCTCGACGCCGCGCAGGCCGACGACGCGATCCACGCGGTGCTGATCGTCGGCGCCGGCCGCAATTTCATCGCGGGCGCCGATATCCGCGAATTCGGCAAGCCGCCCGTGCCGCCGTCGCTGCCCGACGTGTGCGAGCGGATCGAATCGGGCGCGAAGCCGGTGGTGGTCGCGCTGCATGGCGCGACGCTCGGCGGCGGGCTCGAGGTCGCGCTCGCCGCGCATTACCGGCTCGCGGTGCCCGGCGCGAAGCTCGGGCTGCCCGAAGTCACGCTCGGCCTGCTGCCCGGCGCGGGCGGCACGCAGCGCACGCCGCGCCTGATTGGCGCGAAGGCCGCGCTCGACCTGATGCTGACGGGCCGTCACGCGGGCGCGGAAGAGGCGCTCGCGCTCGGTCTCGTCGACCGCGTCGCGCACAGCGACGACACGCTCGCCGAAGGCCTCGCGTACACGCAGGAACTCGTGTCGCTCGGCGCGCCACCCCGGCGCACCCGCGATGCGCAAGGGCTCGCCGATCGCGCGGCCGCGCAGGCCGCGATCGATGCGGCGCGCGCCGAGCTGTCGAAGAAGTCGCGCGGCCTCTTCTCGCCCGCGAAGATCGTCGACGCGGTCGAGGCCGCGCTCACGCAGTCGTTCGACGCGGGCATCAAGCTCGAGCGCAGCCTGTTCCTGCAGTGCATCGACAGCCCGCAGCGCGCGGGCCTGGTGCATGCGTTCTTCGCGGAGCGCGAAGCGGCGAAGGCGCCCGAGGCGCGCCGCGCGAGCGCACGGCCGGTCGAGCGGATCGGCGTGGTCGGCGGCGGCACGATGGGCGCGGGCATCGCGGTCGCGGCGCTCGATGCGGGGCTGCCGGTGACGATGATCGAACGCGACGAGGCGTCGCTCGCGCGCGGCCGCGCGCACGTCGAGAAGGTGTACGACGGCCTCGTCGCGAAAGGGCGGATGACGCCGGCCGCGCACGCGGCGCGGCTCGCGCGCTTCAAGGGCAGCACGTCGTACGATGCGCTCGCGCAGGCCGACGTCGTGATCGAGGCGGTGTTCGAGGACATGGCCGTGAAGCAGGCCGTGTTCGCCGAACTCGCGCGCGTGTGCAAGCCGGGCGCGGTGCTCGCGACCAACACGTCGTATCTCGACATCGACGCGCTGGCCGCGAGCATCGACCGGCCGGCCGACGTGATCGGCCTGCACTTTTTCTCGCCGGCCAACGTGATGAAGCTGCTCGAGATCGTCGTGCCGGCGCGCGCCGGCGCGGACGTCGTCGCGACCGCGTTCGCGCTCGCGAAACAGCTGAAGAAGACGCCGGTGCGCGCGGGCGTGTGCGACGGCTTCATCGGCAACCGGATCCTCGCCGTCTACCGCACGGCCGCCGACTACCTGATGGAAGACGGTGCGTCGCCGTATCAGATCGATCGCGCGGTGCGCGAATTCGGTTTCCCGATGGGGCCGTTCCAGGTCGTCGACCTGGCCGGCGGCGACATCGGCTGGGCGACCCGCAAGCGCCGCGCGGCGACGCGCGACCCGCGCGCGCGCTACGTCGGGATTTCCGACCGGCTGTGCGAGCGCGGCTGGTTCGGCCAGAAGACGGCGCGCGGCTACTACCTGTACCCGGACGGTGCGCGCGTCGGCACGCCGGACCCGGAAGTCGAGGCGATCGTCGCCGACGAACGCGCGAAGAAGGGCGTCACGCCGCGCACGTTCAGCGACGACGAGATCCTGCGCCGCTACCTGGCCGCGATGATCAACGAAGGCGCGAACGTCGTGCACGAGCAGATCGCGCTGCGGCCGCTCGACGTCGACGCGGTGTTCCTGTACGGCTACGGCTTCCCGCGCCATCGCGGCGGCCCGATGCATTACGCGGACACGCTCGGCCTCGCGAACGTGCTCGCCGATATCCGCGCGTTCGCGAAGGAGGACCCGCTGTTCTGGAAGCCGTCGCCGCTGCTCGTCGACCTCGTCGCGCGCGGCGCGGATTTCGCGAGCCTGAACCGCGCCGACTGACTACCCACCGCCTACGCAACGGATCGAAGATGGACCTCAATTTCACTCCCGAAGAGGAAGCGTTTCGCACCGAGGTGCAGCGCTTCCTGCAAGCCGAGCTGCCCGCGCGCATCGCGCGCAAGGTGAAGGGCGGCCTGCACCTCACGCGCGACGACATGCGCGAATGGCACGCGATCCTCGACGCGCGCGGCTGGCTCGCCAGCCACTGGCCGCGCGAGTACGGCGGCCCCGGCTGGAGCGTCGCGCAGAAGTTCCTGTTCGACAACGAATGCGCGCTGGCCGGTGCGCCGCGCATCGTGCCGTTCGGCGTGAACATGCTCGGCCCCGTGCTGATCAAGTACGGCAACGAAGCGCAGAAGCGGCACTGGCTGCCGCGCATCCTCGACGGCACCGACTGGTGGTGCCAGGGCTACTCCGAACCGGGCGCCGGTTCCGACCTCGCGTCGGTGAAGACGAGCGCGGTGCGCGGCATCGACGCGCAGGGCGAGCATTACATCGTGAACGGCCAGAAGACGTGGACCACGCTCGGCCACTACGCGAACATGATCTTCTGCCTCGTGCGTACCGCGACCGACGTGCGCAAGCAGGAAGGCATCAGCTTCCTGCTGGTCGACATGAACACGCCGGGCGTCGAGGTTCGCCCGATCGTCACGCTCGACGGCGAGCACGAGGTGAACGAGGTGTTCTTCACCGACGTGCGCGTGCCGGCGGCCAACCTCGTCGGCGAGGAGAACCGCGGCTGGACCTATGCAAAATACCTGCTCACGTACGAGCGCACCAACATCGCGGGGATCGGATTCTCGACGGCGGCGCTCGACCGGCTGCGCGCGGTGGCCGCGAAGGTCACGAAGAACGGCAGGCCGCTCGCGGACGATCCGTTCTTCGCGGCGCGCGTCGCGCGGGTCGAGATCGAGCTCGAGAACATGCGCACGACCAACCTGCGCGTGCTCGCCGCGGTCGCGGGCGGCGGCGTGCCGGGCGCCGAAAGCTCGATGCTGAAGATTCGCGGCACGCAGATCCGCCAGGAGATCACGGCGCTGATGCGGCGCGCGATGGGGCCGTACGCGCAGCCGTTCGTCGACGGCGCGCTCGACGCGGGCCACGACGGCGAGCCGGTCGGTCCGGACGACGCCGCGAGCGCCGCGCAGCAGTATTTCAACAACCGGAAGCTGTCGATCTTCGGCGGCTCGAACGAGATCCAGAAGAACATCATCGCGAAGATGATGCTCGGGCTGTAACGAGGGACGCGACGATGGATTTCCAGCACACAGAAGACCGCCGGATGCTGGCGGATACGTTGAACCGCTTCATCGCCGAACAGTACGCATTCCCGGTGCGCGATCGCATCGCGCAGTCGGCCGAAGGCTTCGACCGCGCGATGTGGCGGCGCTTTGCCGAGCTCGGCACGGTCGGCGCGCTGTTCGAGGAGGCCGACGGCGGCTTCGGCGGCGCGGGCTTCGACATCGCCGTGGTGTTCGAGTGCCTCGGCCGCGGCCTCGTCGTCGAGCCGTTCCTCGGTGCGCTGCTGGCAGGCCGCGCGCTGTCGCTCGGCGGCGGCGCCGCGCATCGCGACAGGCTGGCCGCGCTGATCGACGGCAGCGCGAGCGCCGCGTTCGCGCACGACGAGCCGGGCTCGCACTACGAACTGACGACCGTGCGCACGCGCGCCGAACGCACGGGCGGCGGCTGGGTGCTGACGGGCGCGAAGGGCGTCGTCGACCAGGCCGCGCAGGCGGCGTTCCTCGTCGTCAGCGCGCGCGTGTCGGGCCGCGACGACGCTGCCGCCGGCATCGGCCTGTTCGTCGTGCCGGCCGATGCGCCGGGCGTGTCGCTGCGCGACTACCGGAAGATCGACGGCGGACGCGCGGCCGAGGTGCGCTTCGACGGCGTCGCGCTGCCGGCCGATGCGGCGCTCGGCGAACCCGACGGCGAAGCGGGAGCGGCGCTGCTCGAGCGCGTGCTCGGCTACGGGCTGCTCGCGCTGTCGGCGGAAGCGCTCGGCGCGATGGACGTCGCGAAGGCGCACACGCTCGACTACCTGCGCACGCGCAAGCAGTTCGGCATGCCGATCGGCAGCTTCCAGGCGTTGCAGCACCGCATGGCCGACCTGCTGCTCGAGGTCGAGCAGGCGCGCTCGGCCGTGATCAACGCGGCCGCGCAGCTCGACGCGCCGCGCGCGGTGCGCGAACGCGCGCTCGCCGCGGCCAAGTACAGCATCGGCCGGATCGGCACGCTCGTCGCCGAGGAGAGCATCCAGCTGCACGGCGGGATCGGGATGACGTGGGAGCTGCCGCTGTCGCATTACGCGAAGCGCCTGGTGATGATCGACCACCAGCTCGGCGACGAGGATCACCACCTCGCCCGCTACATCGCGCTGTCGAAACAGTAAAAGCGGAAACCGCGAAGGAGGAGACAGGAATGACCAACGAATCGCACGCGCTGCCGCTCGCCGGCGTGAAGGTGCTCGATTTCTCGCGCGTGCTCGCGGGCCCGTGGAGCGCGATGGTGCTCGCCGATTTCGGCGCGGAGGTGATCAAGGTCGAGCATCCGGCGCGCGGCGACGACACGCGCGACTGGGGGCTGCGGATCGGCGACACCGAAACCACCTACTTCAACAGCGTGAACCGCAGCAAGCGATCGATCTGTCTGGACCTGCAGACCGAGGGCGGCCGGCGTCTCGCGCGCGAACTGGCCGCGCAGGCCGACGTGCTGATCCACAACTTCAAGTGCGGCGGCGCGGAAAAGCTCGGCCTCGGCTACGACGCGCTGGCCGAACTGAATCCGCGCCTCGTGCATTGCGCGATTTCCGGTTACGACCGGTCGGGGCCCGAGGCCGCGCGGCCCGGCTACGACCTCGTCGTGCAGGGCGAGGCCGGGCTGATGGCGCTGAACGGCGAAGCCGGCCAGCCGCCGCTGAAGTTCGGCGTCGCGGCGGTCGACCTGTTCACCGGCATGTATTCGGCGCAGGCGATCCTCGCCGCGCTGTACGAGCGTCATGCGACCGGGCGCGGGCGACGCATCGAGATGGCGCTGTTCGACTGCGGGCTGATGATCACCGCGTACTACGGGCTCGATGCGCTGCTGATCGGCGAGGATCCGCCGCGCTACGGCAACGCGCATCCGTCGATCGTGCCGTACGGCGTGTTCGACGCGGCGGACGGCCCGCTCGTGATCACGGTCGGCAACAACACGCAGTTCGCGCGCTTCTGCGACGCGATCGAGCGCCCGGATCTCGCGGCCGACGCGCGTTACAAGACCAACCTCGGACGCTCGGAGAACCGTGCCGACCTGTTGCCGGAGATTCGCCGCGAGCTCGCGCGCCGTTCGCGTGCGACGCTGCTCGCCGCGCTGGCCGACGCCGGCATTCCGTGCGGCGAGGTGCTCGGGCTGCATGAAGCGCTGACGTCGGAGCGCGCGACGCGCGCGGGGCTCGTGACGCGGCAGCCGCATCCGGTCGCGGGGGGCGTCGACGTGCTCGCGCCGCCATATCGCTTCGACGGCGCGCGGTTGCCGGTGCGCGGGGCGCCGCCGGTACTCGGCGCGGATACGGCGGCGGTGCTCGGCGGCTGGCTCGGGCTGTCGGCCGACGACGTTGCGCGGCTGCGGGCGGATCGCATCGTGTAGTACGCGGGTTTGCCGCCGCGGCGCGGGCGGAGCGGATCGCGCGCCGGACCATCCACAAGACACTCTTCGCATATCGACGAAGAGACATTGGAGACACCATGGAGCTTTCCGTCATCGAATCGGTCACGGCGCGCCGCGACTACCAGCAGCTCGTGCGCGCACGGCGCCGTTTCAGCTTCACGCTGACGGCGCTGATGATCGCGACGTACTACGGCTTCATCCTGCTCGTCGCGCTCGCGCCGCACGTGCTCGCGGCGCCGCTGTACCGCGGCGCGACGACCACGGTCGGGATCGCCGCGGGCGTCGCGATCATCCTGGTCGCGATCGGCCTGACCGCGTGCTACGTGCTGCGCGCGAACCGTGCGTTCGACCGCCGCGTCGACGCGATCCTGCAACGCGCGTGACGGAGGCCGACATGCGACGCACCTCGATCGCGCTCGGCGCGCCTGCCGTTCTCGTTTCCTCCGCCGCCCATGCGGTATCGGTCGCCGGCCCGATGCCCGACAAGGTCGAATTGAACCCGGTCGCGATCGGGATGTTCTTCGCGTTCGTGCTGGCGACGCTCGCGCTCACGCGCTGGGCCGCGCGCCGCACGCGCTCCACGCGCGACTTCTACACGGCCGGCGGCGGCATCACCGGGTTGCAGAACGGCCTCGCGATCGCGGGCGACTACATGTCGGCCGCGTCGTTCCTCGGGCTGTCCGGCATGGTGTTCATGTTCGGCTTCGACGGGCTGATCTACTCGATCGGCTTTCTCGTCGGCTGGCCGTTCGTGATGTTCCTGATCGCCGAGCCGCTGCGCAACCTCGGCAAGTTCACGTTCGTCGACGTCGTCGCGTACCGCTTCGCGCAGCGGCCGATCCGGCTGCTGACGTCGGCGAACTCGCTGACCATCGTCGTGCTGTACCTGGTCGTGCAGATGGTCGGCGCGGGCAAGCTGATCCAGTTGCTGTTCGGGTTGTCGTACGGCACGGCCGAGCTGATCGTCGGCGTGCTGATGGTCGTCTACGTGTTCTTCGGCGGGATGACCGCGACCACCTGGGTGCAGGTGATCAAGGCCGTGCTGCTGCTGTGCGGCGCGACGCTGCTCGCGTGGCTCGCGCTCGGCGAATTCGGCTTCAGCGTCGACGAGATGTTCCGTCGGGCGGTGGCCGTGCATCCGGGCGCGCTGTCGATCATGGGCCCCGGCAAGCTGATCCGCGATCCGGCCAACGCGCTGTCGCTCGGCATCGCGCTGATGTTCGGCACGGCCGGCTTCCCGCACATCCTGATGCGCTTCTTCACGGTGCCGAACGCGAAGGAGGCGCGCAAGTCGGTGCTCTACGCGACCGGCTTCATCGGCTATTTCTATCTGCTCACCTTCGTGATCGGCTTCTCGGCGATCGTGCTGCTCGCGCAGCATCCCGAGTTCTTCAGGCTCGGCGCCGACGGCTCGTTCAACCTCACGCGCGACCTGCTCGGCGGCTCGAACATGGTGGCGGTGAAGCTCGCGCAGGCGGTCGGCGGGAATGCGTTCTACGGCTTCATCGCGGCCGTCACGTTCGCGACGATCCTCGCGGTGGTCGCGGGCCTGACGCTCGCTGGCGCGACGACGATCTCGCACGACCTGTATGCGCAGATGTGGGCGCGCGGCAAGCCGGACGAGCGCCTCGAGATGCGCATCTCGCGCGCGGCGACGATCGCGCTGTCGGCCGTCGCGATCGGGCTGTCGATCGTGTTCGAGCACGTAAACGTCGCGTTCATGGTCGGCCTCGTCGCGGCGGTGGCCGCGAGCGCCAATTTCCCGGTGCTCGCGATGTCGATCTTCTGGCGCGGGATGACGACGCGCGGCGCGGTGCTCGGCGGCGGTCTCGGCCTCGCGTCCGCGGTGGTGCTCACGGTGCTGTCGAAATCGGTGTGGGTCGACGTGTTGCACCACGCGCACGCACCGGTGTTCCTCGACAACCCGGCGCTCGTGTCGGTGCCGCTCGCGTTCGCCGGGATCGTCGTCGGCTCGCTCGCGGATCGCGGCGCGCGGGCGCGGCGCGAGCGCGACGCGTTCGTGCAGCAGGAGTTCTACGCGCAGACGGGCGTGCTGGCCGGCCGCGCCGTGCAGCACTGATTCGTCCGACGAACGCGCCGATCCGTCCGGCGATCCGGACGGATCTTTTCCGGAAATCCGGAATCCCGGATTTTCTTGCCTGCCGCATTATGGGAAATACAATGAAAACAATGGTTTGAAGGGTTTCGGGAACCTGGCATCGACCTTGCAATATAAAGCGCACGGCCGTCCCCCGGCCCGACTAACTACAGCAAGCAAGGAGACAATCGATGACCACTGCCTTCCTCCCCTGTCGGATGTCTTGAGGCATCGCTTGTTGCGGCACGGCAGCCGCGCGGGCGAGTGATTCTTCCCCTGGCATTCGCCCGCGCGCGTGACGCCGTTTCCATCGGCTCATCTACCCTTCAGCAGGAACCATCGTGAAGAAGAAACCCTTCTACAAAGTGCTCTATGTGCAGGTGATCTTCGCCATCATCGTCGGCGTGATCCTCGGCCACTACTATCCGGCGCTCGCCACCGACATGAAGCCGCTCGGCGACGGGTTCATCAAGCTGATCAAGATGGTGATCGGCCCGATCATCTTCTGTACGGTCGTCACGGGCATCGCCGGCATGGAGGACATGAAGAAGGTGGGCCGCGTCGGCGGCAAGGCGCTGCTGTACTTCGAGATCGTGTCGACCTTCGCGCTGGTGCTCGGCCTCGCGGCCACGCACATCCTGCGTCCGGGCGTCGGCTTCAACATCGATCCGGCGACGCTCGACGGCAAGGCCGTCGCGTCGTACGCGGCGAAGGCGCACGGGCAGTCGACGGTCGACTTCCTGATGCACATCATCCCGAACACGATGGTCGATGCGTTCGCGCAGGGCGAGATCCTGCAGATCCTGCTGATCGCGCTGCTGTTCGGCAGCGTGCTCGCGCACCTCGGCGAGCGCGGCAAGGTCGTGACCGATTTCATCGACGGCCTCACGCGCGTGCTGTTCGGCATCGTGCACATCGTCACGAAGCTGGCGCCGATCGGCGCGTTCGGCGCGATGGCGTTCACGATCGGCAAGTACGGCGTCGGCTCGCTGGTGCCGCTGCTCAAGCTGATCGGCACGTTCTACCTGACGTCGGTCGTGTTCGTGCTCGTCGTGCTCGGCACGATCGCGCGCTTCACGGGCTTCTCGATCATCCGCTTCGTTTCCTACATCAAGGAAGAGCTGCTGATCGTGCTCGGCACGAGCTCGTCGGAAGCCGCGCTGCCGCAGCTGATGGAAAAGCTCGAGAAGGCCGGCTGCTCGCGTTCGGTCGTCGGCCTCGTCGTGCCGACCGGCTATTCGTTCAACCTGGACGGCACCAACATCTACATGACGATGGCCGTGCTGTTCATCGCCCAGGCGACCAACATCGAACTGACGTGGATGCAGCAGCTCACGCTGCTGGCGGTCGCGATGCTGACGTCGAAGGGCGCGAGCGGCGTGACGGGCGCGGGCTTCATCACGCTCGCCGCGACGCTGGCCGTCGTGCCGACGATCCCGCTGTCGGGCATGGTGCTGATCCTCGGCATCGACCGCTTCATGAGCGAATGCCGCGCGCTGACCAACATCGTCGGCAACGGCGTCGCGACGGTCGTCGTGTCGGCCTGGGAGAAGGAGCTCGACCGCAACAAGCTGCGCCAGGCGCTGACGGGCGGCGGCGAGGTCGCGACGACCGAGACGGCCGGCGTCTGACATCATGAAGGAGCAGGCGGCGGCCCCGCCAGCCGGCGGCGCGGCCCGCGGCGGCCGGGGCGTGGATGCGGGGGCCTATGACACAATAGGCGATCCGCATCGTCAGGAAGCCTCGACCGTGACGCGCCGCCTGCTCATTCTCGTCGTGCTTGCCGCCGCGCTCGCCGCGGCGTGCACGCTGACGTGGACGATCACCTGGCGGCGCGGCGTCGCCGAGCTGCAGCGCAACGCCGCGGTGAGGGTCGACCGCACCACCAACGCGCTCAAGAGCACGCTCGACCGCTACGAATCGCTGCCCTATCTGCTCGGCAGCCACCCGTACGTGCAGGACCTGCTCGCCGAGCCGACGCGCGCCGACTACACCGCGCGCGTCAACCGCTATCTCGAAGACCTCAACGAACACGCGCACGCAACCGTCACCTATGTGATCGGCGCGGACGGCCTGTGCGTCGCCGCCAGCAACTGGCGCGCGCCCGACAGCTTCGTCGGGATCGAATACCGCTTCCGCCCGTATTTCCTCGACGCGATGAAAGGCAACGTCGGCCGCTTCTTCGGAATCGGCACGATCTCGCGCGATCCCGGCTACTACATCTCGCAACCGGTGTGGCGAGACGGCAGGATCGCGGGCGTCGTCGTCGTCAAGCTGAACCTCGAATGGTTCCAGGGCGCCGATGCGTCGGAGCCGCTCGTCGTCGCGGACGATCACGGCGTCGTGTTCCTGTCGTCGGTGCCCGCGTGGAAGTACCACACGCTGCGCCCGTTGACGGGGCCCGTCGCCGCGTCGATCTACGAGACGCGCCAGTACGCGCAGCAGCCCGTCACGCCGCTGCCGCTGCGGGTCGAACAGGTGCTCGGCCCCGATGCGGAGATCGTGCGCCTCGGCTCGGCCGGCGCAGGCGCGGGCCCCGGCCTGCGCGCGCCGCGCTTCCTGGCCAGCAAGCGCCGGATCGGCGAGCCCGACTGGCTGCTCGTCACGCTCGCGCCGATCGCGCCGGTCGACGCCGATGCGCGCAATGCGACGATCGTCACGGGGTTCGGCTTCGTGTCGGCCGCGCTGCTCGCGTTCTACTGGCGGATGCGGCGTGCGCGCGTGCGCGAAATGATCCGCGGCCGCGCGCTGCTGCAGCAGGCCTATGCGGAGCTGAACCGGCGTGTCGAGGAGCGCACGGCCGATCTGTCGGAAGCGAACGAGCAGCTGCAGAAGGAAGTCGGCGACCGGATCCGCGCGGAGCAGGAGCTGCGCGCCGCGCACGACGAACTGATCCAGGCGAGCAAGCTCGCCGCGCTCGGCCAGATGGCGGCCGGCATCACGCACGAACTGAACCAGCCGCTCGCGGCGCTGCGCAGCTTCTCGGACAACACGCGCGTGCTGCTCGATCGCGGCGAACAGGCGGCCGCGCGCGAGAACCTCGAGGCGATCGCCGCGCTCACCGAGCGGATGGGCAAGATCACGAACCAGCTGAAGCTGTTCGTCGGCCGTGCGAAGCCGCGCAACGAGCAGGCGCTCGTCGTGCGCGCGCTGCGCAGCGTGCTGTCGCTGCTCGACGAGCGCCTGCGCGGCGTCGCGCTCACGCTGACGCTGCAGGATGCGGCCGCGCATGACGGGCAACGGAGCGCGCCGCTCGATCTGGCGCGCGACTATCCGGCGCTCGTCGCCCGCTGCGAGGATCTGCGCCTCGAACAGGTGCTGATCAACCTGCTCGGCAACGCGCTCGACGCGGTCGCGGGCGTCGCGTCGCCGGCCATCGAGGTGACGATCGCGGTGTCGGCGGCGACGCTCGCGATCGAGGTGCGCGACAACGGGCCCGGCATTGCGCCCGACCTGCTGCCGCGCCTGTTCGAGCCGTTCTTCACGACCAAGGAAATGGGGCGCGGGCTCGGGCTCGGCCTCGCGATCTCGTCGTCGATCGCGAGCGACGCGGGCGGGGCGCTGACCGCGCGCAACGCGCCCGCGGGCGGCGCGCTGTTCGTCTTGACGCTGCGGCGCGCCCGCACGCATCATCCGGACTCCGTGTCCGAGCCGGCGGGCTCGCACTAGGCCCGGTCGGCGCCCGACCGGCATCAACGCAGCCGCGCGCGCCAGCGCCGCGCGGCCCGTCAGGAGCAAGTGAGTACGATGGCCAACCGGCTGCAAGTGATCTATATCGAAGACGATGCGCTCGTTCGCCGGGCCAGCGTGCAGAGCCTCCAGCTGGCGGGCTTCGACGTGGCCGGCTTCGAGTCGGCCGAAGCGGCCGAGAAGGCGATCGTCGCCGATACCGCCGGCGCGATCGTCAGCGACATCCGGCTGCCCGGCGCGAGCGGGCTCGACCTGCTCGCGCAGTGCCGCGAGCGCGTGCCCGACGTGCCCGTGATCCTCGTCACCGGGCACGGCGACATCTCGATGGCCGTGCAGGCGATGCGCGACGGCGCGTACGACTTCATCGAGAAGCCGTTCCCGGCCGAGCGCCTGATCGAGACGGTGCGCCGCGCGCTCGAGCGTCGCGAGCTCGTGCTCGAGAATCACGCGCTGCGGCGCGAACTGGCCGGGCAGAACATCGTCGCGCCGCGCATCATCGGCCGCAGTCCCGCGATCGAACAGGTGCGCAAGCTGATCGCGAACGTCGCGCCCACCGACGCATCGGTGCTGATCAACGGCGACACGGGCGCCGGCAAGGAGCTGATCGCGCGCAGCCTGCACGAACTGTCGCCGCGCCGCGAGAAGCCGTTCATCGCGGTCAATTGCGGCGCGCTGCCCGAGCCGATGTTCGAGTCGGAGATGTTCGGCTACGAGCCGGGCGCGTTCACCGGCGCCGCAAAGCGCCGCGTCGGCAAGCTCGAATACGCGTCGGGCGGCACGCTGTTCCTCGACGAAATCGAAAGCATGCCGCTCGCGCTGCAGGTGAAGCTGCTGCGCGTGCTGCAGGACGGCGTGCTGGAGCGGCTCGGCTCGAACCAGCCGATCCGCGTGAACTGCCGCGTCGTCGCGGCCGCGAAGGGCGACATGAGCGAGCTCGTCGCGGCCGGCACGTTCCGTCGCGACCTGCTGTACCGGCTGAACGTCGTGACCATCGCGCTGCCGCCGCTCGCCGAGCGCCGCGAGGACATCGTGCCGCTGTTCGAGCACTTCATGCTGGATGCGGCGGTGCGCTACGCGCGGCCCGCGCCGGTGCTGACCGACCGGCAGCGCGCGAGCCTGATGCAGCGCGACTGGCCCGGCAACGTGCGCGAGCTGCGCAATGCGGCCGACCGCTTCGTGCTCGGCGTGGCCGACATGCCGCAGGAGACGGACGCGGGCGGCGACGAGGCCGACCACGAGCAGACGCTGAAGGAGCGCATCGAGCAGTTCGAGCGCGCGGTGATCGCCGAGGCGCTCAACCAGACGGGCGGCGCGGTCGCCGCGACGGCCGACCGGCTGCACGTCGGCAAGGCGACGCTGTACGAGAAGATGAAGCGCTACGGGCTGTCGGCCAAAGGCGATACCGAGCGCTGAAAAGCAAACGGACCGCGAAGCCGGGGTGTCCGGCCGGGCGGTCCGTCGTGCGGCGAAGGGCGCGGCGCGCGCCCTTGCAGGCGGTTCGTGCGGCGCTCAGGCCGCGTTGCCGTCGAGCGCCTTCTTGAGCAGCGCGTCGAGTTCCGCGAACTGCGGGGCGCCGACGTAGCGCTTCAGGATCTTGCCGTCCTTGTCGACGACGAAGGTCGTCGGCGTGAGCTGCACGTTGCCGAACTGCTTCGCGACGCTGCCGTCGTCGAGCGCGACCTTGAACGGCAACTGGCGCGTCTGCGCGTAGTTCGCGACGTACATCGGCGGATCGTAGTTCATCGCGACCGCGACGAATTCCAGCCCCTGGCCCTTGAAGCGGTTGTAGGTGTCGACCATCTGCGGCATCTCCTGCATGCAGGTCGCGCAGCTCGTCGCCCAGAAGTTCACGAGGTAGACCTTGCCTTTCAGGTCGCCTGCGGTCGAGACCTTCTGGCCGGACAGCAGCGTGAAGGTCGCATCCGGCACGGTGGACTTGCCGTTGAACGCGAAGAAGCCGGCCACAGCGACAGCCGCGACGATGGCGGCCGCGACGATGTAGCGGGCGGGTCCGGCGCTGCGCCGGGCGGGAGGCGTGGTGTTCATCTGGTGCTCTCGGAGTCGGTCGATGACGCGGGTCGATGCAAAGGATGTCGAAATTCGGCGGTTATTTTAGCGCGAATGCGGCGTGCGCACCGGCGGCGGCCACGCCTCCCGATCGTCCCGTTCGGCGGATAATGCCCGATTTGCCTGCCCGATCCACGCCATGCCGAAGGAAGTCATCGATTCGTTGCGCCCCCTTTATCGTCCACTGCGACACTTCGCCGCGCTCGCGTGCGCGAGCGTCGCGCTGGCCGCGTGTTCGCCGTCGTACGACTGGCGCACGCTGCACAACGACGCCGGCTATACCGTCGACCTGCCGGCGAAGCCGACCGTCGAGGAGCAGCCGGTGGCGCTCGGCGGCGCGTCGCTGCCGATGCGGATGCAGGCGGCGCACGTCGACGGCGCGGTGTTCGCGGTCGGTACGCTGACGCTGCCCGACGACCGCGACGACACACGCCGCGCCGCGCTCGAGTTCCTGCGCGCCGGGTTGTCCCGCAATCTGGACGGCGCGCCGCAGATCGCGTCGGTGCCCGTGCCGCTGAAGGCCGGCGGCGCGGTGAGCGGGCTCGAGCTGCGCATCGCGGGCGCGGCTGCCGGCGGCGATCGCGCCCGCAAGACGATCGTCGCGCGGCTTGCCGCGCGCGGCCGGCACGCGTACCAGGCGGTCGTGATCGCCGACGGGCCGCTCGCCCAGGAGCAGCTCGACCAGTTTTTCGGCTCGTTCAAGCTCGATTGACGGCGCCTGCGCACACCGTGACAACTGAAAGTTCGTTCGCAGCTTTCGGCGCTAATCGCCGGATTTTGCGGGGATTTTTCGGCTATCCACAGCGCATGTGGATAACTTTGTTGAAAAGTGGCCGGAATTTCCCGCTGAGCCGCGCGGGACGGCCGTTCGGCGTGTTTGGCCGCCCGCGCGCGCGTTGAGAAAAGTCAATTAAAACAGAGGGATACGCATTCCCCGGCGCAAAGGTCGCGGCGTGCCGCGATCCGATGCCGGATTCGGGGAATTGTGAATAAGTCAAGTCTTGACAGGCGGATTTTGTCCTCGGAAGGCGCTCAGAGCGCCGTGAGCACACGCCGGTAGCGGATTGCCTCGGCGATCTGCGCGGCCGTCGGCCACGGGTCGCCGGCCAGGTCGGCGATCGTCCGCGCGACCTTCAGCACGCGGTAATACGCGCGCGCCGACCAGCCGAAGCGCTCGCCGGCCTCGCGCAGCAGCCGTTCGCCTTCGTCGGTCGGCCGACACAGGTCGTCGGTCTCGCGGCCGCTCAGCATGTGATTCGTCTTGCCCTGCCGGCCGAGCTGCAGCGCGCGCGCCTGCGCGACCCGCGCGGCCACCGCGGCGCTCGGTTCGCCGGGTGCCGACGTGCGCGTCGCCAGCTCGGCCGGCGACAGCGCGGGCAGGTCGATCTGGATGTCGATGCGGTCGACGAGCGGCCCCGACAGCTTGCGCAGGTAGCGCGCGGCGACGTCCGGCGAGCAGCGGCAGCGCCCGGACGGATCGCCGTGCCAGCCGCACGGGCACGGGTTCATCGCGGCGATCAGCTGGCACGCGGCCGGAAAGTCGGCCTGCTGGGCCGCGCGCGAGATCGTGATGCGGCCGGCCTCCAGCGGCTCGCGCAGCATCTCCAGCACGTGCCGGTCGAATTCGGGCAGTTCGTCGAGGAACAGCACGCCGAGGTGCGCGAGCGTGATTTCGCCCGGCTGCGGCGGGTTGCGGCCGCCGACCAGCGCGGCGGCGCTCGACGAATGATGCGGTGCGCGGAACGGCCGGCGGCGCCACTGCGCGGGCGAGAAGCCGAGCCGGCTCGCGGACAGGAGCGCGGCCGACGTCAGCGCCTCGTCGTCGGTCAGCGGCGGCAGCAGCCCCGGCAGCCGGGCGGCCAGCATCGACTTCCCGGCGCCCGGCGGCCCGACCATCAGCATGTGGTGGCCGCCCGCCGCCGCGACTTCCAGTGCGCGGCGCGCGCCGCGCTGGCCCACCACGTCGGCGAGATCCGGGGCGGCCGGGGCGGGCAGCCCGTCGAGGCAGGGCGCCGCGACCGGCGCGAGCCGGGCGTCCGGTGCGCCGGCAAGGTGCGCGCACAGCGCGGGCAGGTCGGGCGCGCCGAACACGGTGACGCCGGGCACGAGCGCGGCCTCGGCGGCGCTGGCGAGCGGCAGGTACAGCTCGGGGGCGTTCGACGCGGCGGCGCGCGGGCCGGCCTCGAGGCCGCCGGCGCCTGAGCCGGAAAGGGCGTCGGCGTTCGAACCGGAAGCCGCGCCGCTATCCGCGACCTGCCCGTCCCGTGCGACCCCGCACGCCATCGCGAACGCGCCGCGCATCGGCCGCAGCGCGCCGGTCAGCGACAGTTCGCCGGCAAATTCGCGGCCGGCCAGCGCGTCGGCCGGGATCTGGCCGTTCGCGGCGAGGATGCCGAGCGCGATCGGCAGGTCGAACCGGCCCGATTCCTTCGGCAGGTCGGCGGGCGCGAGGTTGACGGTGATGCGGCGCACCGGGAATTCGAAGCCGCAGTTCTGCAGCGCGGCGCGCACGCGCTCGCGGCTTTCGCGGACTTCGAGATCGGGCAGGCCGACGATCGAGAACGACGGCAACCCGTTGGCGAGATGGACTTCGACGGTGACGTCCGGCGCGCGGCCGGAAGCGGGCGCGCGACTGCGAACCACGGCGAGCGACATGGCGAGGCTCCTGCAAACAGGGCGGACAGGCGACGGCCGTACGGGCCGCGTGCCGCGGGAATCGGAGGAATCGGTGCGCGCTTGCCGGCGTGGCGCGGGGAAAGAACGAGAGACTGCGGAACGACGGACTGCGAAGAACGAGGGTGCTGCGAAGAACGAGGGTGCCGCGAAGAACGAGGGTGCCGCGAAGAACGACGGGCGACGGTGGGGCGGCGGGCGCGGGCCGCGCGAGGCGGCCCGCGCCCGGACCTTGCGACCGGGTGGGGCGTCAGGCCTGCGGCGCGGAGAGCTTCTGCTCGAGTTCCGCGACGCGCTTTTCGAGTTCCTCGAGGCGCACGCGGGTGCGGGCGAGCACCTGGGCCTGCGTGTCGAATTCCTCGCGGGTGACGAGATCGAGTTTCGAGAAGCCTTGCGACAGCATGGCCTTCACGTTGCGCTCGACGTCCCTGGCCGGCGAGTTTTTCAGCAGATCGCTGACGCGCGACTGCAGGTCGTTGAAAACGTCGCTGGGTTGCTTCATGTGATTCCCCTTCCTTGCACAAAAACTGTGCATCTTCAGTTGCGTACGTGCCCATGATGCACGCATGACCGGAAATGGTGCGCCGGGAGCGCGAATTCCGGGCATGGCGCCCGCATGGGTGAATGCCCCGGCATTCCGGGACGTGCGTGCACTCTAGCAACGATCCTTTCGCCGCGCCAGCAAACCGGGCCATGTTGGCCATTCGGCCGGGCTTCCGCACCTTACATCACGGGATGCGACCCCGTTCCGGAGCCTTTCGAAACGGTGCTCGGGCCAACATGGCATGCGAGTTGCTGAGAAGAGACCGTTACATCATTCCAACCAATTCGACGGGACAACCCAGCGAGAGGACTTCATGAAACTGATTACCGCAATCATCAAGCCGTTCAAGCTCGATGAGACGCGCGAGGCGCTGTCGGCGCTTGGCGTCTCGGGTATCACGGTGACGGAGGTGAAAGGGTTCGGGCGCCAGAAGGGGCATACCGAACTGTACCGCGGCGCCGAATACGTGGTCGATTTCCTGCCGAAGATGAAGATCGAGGCGGCCGTGTCCGACGATCTCGTCGACCAGGCGGTCGAGGCGATCGAGCGGGCCGCGCGCACCGGCAAGATCGGCGACGGCAAGATTTTCGTCACGCCGATCGAGCAGGTGATCCGGATTCGCACCGGGGAGACGGGCGCAGACGCGCTGTAACAGAACAGACAAGACAAGCGACAAGAGGAAACCCAAGATGCGCAAACTTCTGATGTCCCTGCTGATGGCCGGCTCGCTGATCGCGGCCGGCGTCGGCCCCGCGCTTGCAGACGACGCGGCGTCCGCCGCGGCTGCGTCCGCACCCGCCGCCACGGCTTCCGATGCATCGTCCGCCGCGGCGCCTGCCGCGTCGGCCCCGGCTGCCACGGACGCCTCCGCCGCGGCCGCGGCCGCACCGGCCTCGGGCGCCGCCGACGCCTCGGCCGCCGCCGCCGCGTCCGCGCCGGCCGCCCCCGCTGCGCCGACCGCGCCGTTCTCGGTCGATTCGTCGAAGATCAACTCAGGCGACACCGCGTGGATGCTGACCTCCACCGCGCTCGTGCTGTTCATGACGATCCCCGGCCTCGCGCTGTTCTACGCCGGCATGGTCCGCAAGAAGAACGTGCTCGCGACCGTGATGCAGAGCTTCGCGATCACCGCGCTGATCACGGTGCTGTGGACGGTGGTCGGCTACAGCCTCGCGTTCACGCCGGGCAACGGCTTCATCGGCGGCCTGTCGCGCGCGTTCCTGCACGGGATGAACTACATCCACGGCGACAAGGCCACGACGCTGACCGTCAGCCATCTCGCGCCGACGATCCCGGAATCGGTCTACTTCGTCTACCAGATGACGTTCGCGATCATCACGCCGGCGCTGATCTGCGGCGCGTTCGCCGACCGCATGAAGTTCTCGGCGATGCTCGTGTTCATGACGCTCTGGTCGCTGATCGTCTATGTGCCGATCGCGCACATGGTGTGGGAGCCGACCGGCTGGCTGTCGTCGGACGGCGTGCTCGACTTCGCGGGCGGCACCGTCGTGCACATCAACGCCGGTATCGCGGGCCTGATGTCGTGCCTGGTGCTCGGCAAGCGCGTCGGCTACGGCCGTGAATCGATGGCGCCGCACAACCTCGTGCTGACGATGATCGGCGGTTCGATGCTGTGGTTCGGCTGGTTCGGCTTCAACGCGGGCTCGGCGGTTGCCGCCGACGGCCGTGCCGGCTTCGCGATGCTGACGACGCAAGTCGCGACGGCCTGCGCGGCGCTCGGCTGGATGTTTGCCGAATGGATCGCGAAGGGCAAGCCGTCGGTGCTCGGCATCGTGTCGGGGGCGGTCGCGGGTCTCGTCGCGATCACGCCGGCGGCCGGTTTCGTCGGCGTGGCGGGGGCGCTCGTGATCGGCATCGCGGCCGGCGTGGTGTGCTTCTGGTCGGCGACGTGGCTCAAGTCGAAGCTCGGCTACGACGATTCGCTCGACGCGTTCGGCGTGCACGGCGTGGGCGGGATCCTGGGCGCGCTGCTGACGGGCGTGTTCGCGGTCAAGGACATCGGCGGCGCCGACGGCAGCCTGCTGCTGCAGGCGAAGGGCGTGCTGATCACGCTGGTCTACAGCGGCGTGCTGAGCTTCGTGCTGCTGAAGCTGATCGACCTGACGATGGGCCTGCGCGTGTCGGAAGAGGAGGAGCGCGAAGGCCTCGACGTGATCCTGCACGGCGAGCATGTCGAATAAAGAGGATGCATGGCGGGCCGCCGCAACGACGGCGCCCGCGACGAATGAGCGCAGCGACTTCGGCCCGCCCACCCGGCGGGTTTTTTTTCTTCCGCCGTCGGCCGGCGCGGCGCATGACCCTTCGCGCTATCGGGTCAATAGCCGAAAACTTCCCGCAAACCCTTGCGAAGCCGGGAACAATCCCCAAATGGGCGGGGCAATTGCTCTACAATCTTCATTCTCCCGCTCGCGAGTGATTCATGGTTCCCCACCTCGTTACCGCGTTGAACGGTCCGCTGCTCGAACTCGAGCAGAAGATCCTCGACGCGACGCCTGCGATCGAACGCTGGTTCAGGCTCGAATGGCAGGAACATACGCCGCCGTTCTATTGTTCGGTTGACCTGCGCAACGCCGGCTTCAAGCTGGCGCCCGTCGACGCGAACCTGTTTCCCGGCGCGTTCAACAATCTGCCGTCCGAAGTGCTGCCGCTGGCCGTGCAGGCCGCGATGGCCGCGATCGAGAAGATCTGCCCGGACGCGAAGAACCTGCTCGTGATTCCCGAGCTGCCGACCCGCAACGCGTTCTACCTCGAAAACGTCGCGCGGCTCGCGACGATCATGCGCCAGGCCGGCCTGAACGTGCGCTTCGGCTCGCTCGACCCGAGCATCACCGACATGACGCCGATCACGCTGGCCGACGGCCAGAAGATCGTGCTCGAGCCGCTCGAGCGTTCGCAGCGCCGCCTCGGCCTGAAGAATTTCGATCCGTGCTCGATCCTGCTGAACAACGACCTGTCGGCCGGCATTCCGGCCGTGCTGGAAAACCTGCACGAGCAGTACCTGCTGCCGCCGCTGCATGCGGGGTGGGCCGTGCGCCGCAAGTCGACGCACTTCTCCTGCTACGACGACGTCGCGAAGAAGTTCGCGAAGATGGTCGGCGTCGATCCGTGGATGGTGAATCCGTATTTCGCGCACGTGGAAGGCGTCGACTGGCAGGCGCATGAAGGCGAGCAGGCGCTCGCCGACGCGATCGACGGCGTGCTGAAGAAAATCGCGCGCAAGTACCGCGAATACGGGATCAGCGAGAAGCCGTACGTCGTCGTGAAGGCCGACGCGGGCACGGCCGGGCGCGGCGTGATGACCGTGCACGATGCGGCCGAGATCGGCCGCCTGTCGAAGGCCGAGCGCGCGCAGATGGCCGAGTCGAAGGCCGGCCTCGCGGTGCGCGACGTGATCGTGCAGGAAGGCGTGTACACGTTCGAGCGCGTCGGCGACGAGGTCGCGGAGCCCGTCGTGTACATGATCGACCGCTACGTGGTCGGCGGTTTCTACCGCACGCACGGCGGCCGCGAGCGCGACCAGAACCTGAACGCGCCCGGCATGCACTACGTGCCGCTCGGCTTCGAGCACACCGCGCTGCCGGATGCCGGCGCGAAGCCGGGCGCCGCACCGCCGAACCGGTTCTACATGTACGGTGTCGTCGCGCGGCTGTCGCTGATCGCGTCGTCGATCGAACTGGAAAAGACCGATCCCGAAGCCATCCAGGTGTAACGCACCTTCGCTACGTACAGGACCTCATGGACATTCTCTTTATCGCCGACCCGCTCGAGCGCTTCAAGATCTACAAGGATTCGACCTACGCGATGATGGCCGAGGCCGCGCGGCGCGGCCACGCGGTCTATGCGTGCCAGCCGCACCAGCTCGCGTGGACGGGTTCGGGCGTCGAGGCCGACGTGCAGCGCGTGACGATCGTGGGCGACACGGCCGACCTGCACCGCCATCCGTGGTACGAGGCGGCCGCGCACGAATCCCGTGCGCTGACGTCGTTCGGCGCGGTGCTGATGCGCAAGGATCCGCCGTTCGACATGGAATACGTGACGGCCACGTGGATGCTCGAGCTGGCCGAGCGTGCGGGCGCGCGCGTGTTCAACAAGCCGCAGTCGATCCGCGATCATTCGGAAAAGCTGGCGATCGGGGAATTCCCGCAATTCGTCGCGCCGACCCTCGTCACGCGCGATGCGACGCGCCTGCGCGCGTTCCACGCCGAGCACGGCGACGTGATCGTGAAGCCGCTCGACGGCATGGGCGGGATGGGCGTGTTCCGCGTGAAGGCCGACGGGATGAACCTCGGCGCGATCATCGAGATGCTCGGCCACGACGGCACGCGTTCGCTGATGATCCAGAAGTTCATTCCGGAGATCAAGTCGGGCGACAAGCGCATCCTGTTGATTGCCGGTGAGCCGGTGCCGTATTCGCTCGCGCGGATTCCGCAGGGCAGCGAGGTGCGCGGCAATCTCGCGGCGGGCGGCCTCGGCGTCGCGCAGCCGCTGACCGAGCGCGATCGCGAGATCGCCCGGACGCTCGGCCCCGTGCTCGCGGCGCGCGGGCTGCTGCTGGTCGGCCTCGATGCGATCGGCGACTGGCTGACCGAGGTGAACGTGACGAGCCCGACGTGTTTCCGCGAGATCATGGAGCAGACGGGCTTCGACGTCGCCGCGATGTTCATCGACGCGCTGGAGCGTGCGGCCGCCTAGGCCGTTTCCCGCGCAACCCCGGCGGCGGCCGCGCAGGTCCCCCGTCGCCGGAGCAGCTCGACCGGCCTGCTACAATGCCCGCTGCCAGGTGCCGTGATCGGCGCACCGAAGGCCCGGCGGTCGGGCCCGAAACTGTCGCAAGGCTGAACATGAAACGTCTCCCACACTCGCTACGCTCGTTGCCCCGCCGCGGGGTGTCGGTCCGCCAGGGGCGGACGGGAGCGATCTGACATGGCCGGGATCCTGATCATCGCGCACGCTCCGCTCGCCACCGCGCTGCGGGACTGCATCGCGCACATCTATGGCGGCGTGCCCGCCCGCATCGGCTGCATCGACGTAATGGCCGACAGCGACCCGACCCAGGTCATGGCGTTCGCGCACGCGGAACTCGCGCGGCTCAAGGAAGAGAACGGCGTGGTCGTGCTGACCGACATGTACGGCGCGACGCCCGCGAACATCGCGGGCCAGCTGGCGAAGATCGACAACGTGCGCGTGCTGGCCGGCGTCAACCTGCCGATGCTCGTGCGGGCCGTCTGCTATCGCACCGTGCCGCTCGACAAGCTGGTCGACAAGGCGCTGTCCGGCGGGGCGAAGGGCGTGCACGAAGTCGCGGCCGGCACGCCGCCGCCACCGACCGAAACCGGCTGCGGCCAGTGCGCGCCGATTCCGCCCGAACCGCAAGCGCGCACCGAATCGCACTGATACCCGTTATTTCGTTTTAGACCGACCCGCCGACGCGCGCCGCCGGCGGTCCCGACCGACCCGACCGAGAATCATGCTTCAACAAGAAACCACCATCGTCAATAAACTGGGGCTCCATGCGCGCGCATCGGCCAAGCTTACGCAACTGGCCGGCAACTTCCAGTCGGAAGTCTGGATGACGCGCAACGGGCGCAAGATCAATGCGAAGAGCATCATGGGGGTCATGATGCTGGCGGCGGGCATCGGCAGTACCGTGACGATCGAGACCGAAGGGTCCGACGAGCGGGAAGCGATGGACGCGCTGCTGAAACTGATCGCGGACAAGTTCGGCGAAGGCCAGTGATCCCCGGGTGGGATCGTTGCCGATTCCAGTCGGAATGCCGCGAATTTCGCGGCATTTTTTTCGCCGGCAGCATTGATGCGGAATGCGCAATGCTGCGGTGCATGCAGTCAGCAGGGAGTCGCGGAATTTATAATCGCTAACCGGGGTCATAAGCGCATCGCAGCAGTGTGCCGCGGCTTTACTTGTACAGAGGAGGTGCGCGTGTCCTTCACGCTGCTTGGCATTCCCGTCTCACGAGGTATCGCGATCGGTCGAGCGTATCTGATCGCGCCGGCGGCGCTCGACGTCGCCCATTACCTTGTCGAGGCCAACCAGATCGATGCCGAGGTCGAGCGGTTCCGCACGGCGCTCGACGTCGTGCATCGGGAACTCGAGGCGCTGCGCGCCGACCTGACCGACGACACCCCGACCGAGGTCGGCGCATTCATCGACGTGCACGCGATGATCCTGAGCGACGCGATGCTCGTGCAGGAAACCATCGACCTGATCCGTACGCGCCGCTACAACGTCGAGTGGGCGCTCACCGAGCAGCTCGAGCTGCTCACGCGTCACTTCGACGACATCGAGGACGAATACCTGCGCGAGCGCAAGGCCGACATCGAGCAGGTGGTCGAGCGCGTGCTGAAGGCGCTCGCCGGCGCGCCGTCGGCGTCGCAGGCGCTCGACCGCGCGGCCGCGAACGGCACGAACGAAATGATCGTCGTCGCGCACGACATCGCGCCGGCCGACATGATGCAGTTCAAGACCCAGTCGTTCCAGGCGTTCGTCACCGATCTCGGCGGCCGCACGTCGCACACGGCGATCGTCGCGCGCAGCCTCGGCATTCCGGCCGCGGTCGGCGTCCAGCACGCAAGCGCGCTGATCCGCCAGGACGACCTGATCATCGTCGACGGCGACCAGGGCATCGTGATCGTCGATCCGGCGCCGATCGTTCTCGAGGAATATTCGTACCGGCAGTCCGAGAAGCTGCTGGAGCAACGCAAGCTGCAGCGTTTGAAGTTCTCGCCGACGCAAACGTTGTGCGGCACCAAGATCGAGCTGTACGCGAACATCGAGCTGCCCGACGATGCGAAGGCGGCCGTCGAGGCCGGCGCGGTCGGCGTCGGGCTGTTCCGTTCCGAGTTCCTGTTCATGCATCAGAAGGCGATGCCGGAGGAAGAGGAGCAGTTCGCCGCGTACAAGCGCGCCGTCGAGTGGATGAAGGGCATGCCGGTGACGATCCGCACGATCGACGTCGGCGCCGACAAGCCGCTCGAAGCGCTCGACGAGGGCTACGAGACGGCGCCGAATCCCGCGCTCGGCCTGCGCGCGATTCGCTGGAGCCTGTCCGAGCCGCAGATGTTCCTCACGCAGTTGCGCGCGATCCTGCGCGCGTCCGCGTTCGGCCAGGTGAAGATCCTGATCCCGATGCTCGCGCACGCGCAGGAGATCGACCAGACGCTCGACCTGATCCGCGAGGCGAAGCGCCAGCTCGACGACGCGGGGCTCGCGTACGACCCGAACGTGCGCATCGGCGCGATGATCGAGATTCCGGCCGCGGCGATCGCGCTGCCGCTGTTCCTGAAGCGCTTCGACTTCCTGTCGATCGGCACGAACGACCTGATCCAGTACACGCTCGCGATCGACCGCGCGGACAACGCGGTCGCGCACCTGTACGACCCGCTGCATCCGGCCGTGCTGCACCTGATCGCCTACACGCTGCGCGAAGCGAAGCGCGCGGGCGTATCCGTGTCGGTGTGCGGGGAGATGGCCGGCGATCCGGCGCTCACGCGCCTGCTGCTCGGGATGGGGCTCACCGAGTTCTCGATGCACCCGAGCCAGCTGCTCGTCGTGAAGCAGGAGATCCTGCGCGCACACCTGAAGGCGCTCGAGAAGCCGACGGCCGACGTGCTGGCCGCGTTCGAGCCGGAGGAAGTGCAGGCGGCGCTGAAGCGCCTGTCGGTCGCCGAGCCGCGCGCGGACGCCGCCGCCTAGGCGGCGTCACTGGGGCCCGTCGCGCCTGCGCCGTCCGGCGCGGGCCGCCGCCCGCGCGTCAGTGCCGGCCCCCGCACACGGGGCAGTCGGCCTGGCGCGCGATCTTCATCGTCGTCCATTCCATCCGCAGCGAATCGAGCATCATCAGCCGCCCGCTGAGCGTCTTGCCGATCCCGCCGATCACGCGCAGCGCTTCGGCCGCCTGCATCGTGCCGATGATCCCGACCGTCGGCGCGAACACGCCCATCGTCGCGCACGCGACTTCCTCGAACGGCTGGTCCTCCGGGAATACGCAGGCGTAGCAGGGCGCGGCCGGATCGCGGAAATCGAACGTGCTGATCTGGCCGTCGAAACGCAGCGCGGCGCCCGACACGAGCGGCACGCCGTGCGCGACGCATGCGCGGTTGATCGCGTGGCGCGTCGCGAAGTTGTCGGTGCAGTCGAGCACGACGGTTGCGCGCGGCACGTGCGCGTCGAGCCATGCATCGTCGACGCGTTGCGCGACCGCGTCCACCTTCACTTCCGGGTTCAGCTGCGCGAGCGCGTCGCGCCCCGATTCGACCTTGCTGCGGCCGACCGATGCGGTCGCATGCAGGATCTGCCGCTGCAGGTTCGTGAGGTCGACCGTATCGGCGTCGACGAGCGTGATCGCGCCGACGCCCGATGCCGCGAGGTACATCGCGGCGGGCGAGCCGAGGCCGCCCGCGCCGACGACGATCGCATTCGCGTCGAGAAAGCGTTGCTGCGCCTCGATGCCGATTTCCTCGACGAGGATGTGACGGGAGTAGCGAAGGAGTTGATCGTCGTTCATGGGGAGTCGTGGGCGAGGCGGGCGGACGTGTCGTTATTTTAGGCGCGCATGAAAAACGGGCCATCGCGGTCTTCCCGCGATGGCCCGTCGGATGCCGGCCGGCGCTTACTGCGGTGCCGACGCGGGCTTCGGTGCGGCCGCCGGCTTCGCGCCGGCGCCCGACGCCTTCGGCACCGCGGCAGCCTTGGCCGGGCTCTTCGTCGCGCTCTCGGCGAGCAGCGACTTCGATTCCTGCACCGGTTTGCCTTCGAGCTTGTTGAGCGCCTGCTGCATCATGAAGTCGTCGGCGCTGCCGAACTCGATCGGCTTGCGATCGCGATCCTTCTGGCGCTGCTCCGGCGTCTTCTTGTCGTTCTGCTCTTCGAGAATGCGCAGCTGATCCATCCGGCGCTGCTCGCGATCTTCCTGTTCCTTCTTCTCGTTCGGATCCTGCGTGTTCGCGAGGTGGTTCGAGTAGTCGACCTCGCGCGTCACGAGCACGTCGTCCGGATCGCCGTCCGCGTACTGATCGACCGGCACGTCCGGCGTGATGCCCTTGTTCTGGATCGAACGGCCGCTCGGCGTGTAGTAGTACGCGGTGGTCAGGCGCAGCGCGGTGTCGGCCGTCATCGGGCGGACCGTCTGCACCGAACCCTTGCCGAACGTCGTCTTGCCCATGATCTGCGCGCGCTTCGAATCCTGCAGCGCGCCGGCGACGATTTCCGACGCGGACGCCGAATAGGCGTTCGTCAGCACGATCATCGGCACCGTCTTGAAGACCGGCGGCAGGTTCTTCAGCGGATCGCCGTCGAAGGACGGCAGGCGGTAATTGTCGTACGTATCGCGGTAGACCTGCTTCGAATCGGCGATCTGGCCGTTGGTCGACACCACGACGGAGTCGGGCGGCAGGAACGCGCCGGCCACGCCGACTGCGCTCTGCAGCAGGCCGCCGCCGTTGTTGCGCAGGTCGAGGACCAGGCCCTTCAGGTTCGGCTGCTGGCGCGCGATGTCCTGCAGCTTCTGCGCGAGATCGGGCGTCGTGCGCTCCTGGAAGCTCGTGATCCGGATGTACGCATAGCCCGGATCGAGGATCTTCATCTTCACGCTCTGGACCTTGATGATCGCGCGCGTGACGGTGACCGGGAACGTGCGGTCGTCGCTCTTGCGGAAGATCGTCAGCGTGACCTTGGTGCCCGGCTCGCCGCGCATCTGCTTCACGGCCTTGTCGAGCGTCATGCCGCGCACCGGCTTGTCGTTGATGCGCGTGATCAGGTCGCCCGGCCGGATGCCGGCGCGGAACGCGGGGGTATCTTCGATCGGCGAGATCACCTTGACGAGGCCGTCTTCCTGCGAGATCTCGATGCCGAGACCCGCGAAGCGGCCCTTCGTCTGTTCCTGCAGCTCGTCATAGTCGGTCTTGTCGAGGAACGACGAGTGCGGGTCGAGGCTCGACACCATGCCCTTGATCGCGGCCGTCAGCAGCTTCTTGTCGTCGACCGGTTCGACGTACTCGCGCTTGATCTGGCCGAACACTTCCGCGAACAGGCGGAGCTGGTCGAGGGGGAGCGGCGCGGTGGCGGTCTGCTCGGCCGACGCGGAAACCTGCAGCGTGGCGAATACGCCCGTGGCGAGGCCCGCGGCAATCAGGCCGATGTTCTTCAATTTCATTCGCATAGAGATCTGGTGCGGTCGGGAAGCGCGTGGCGGTAGCGGGGATGTAGCGGACAAGTATAACTGTTCGTCCGATGACTCAGTGGAACGGCGCGAAAAGCGTCGAACGGGGCCCGGAGCCGGCGGGGCGGGGCACCGCCGGACACGCAGCGGGTTCGAAAGCGGATTCGACAGTGGCGGGGCCGCGAAGGTTCGCGCGGCCCGCCCGGCCCTGGCGGCGTCAGCCCGCCTTGCCCTGTTTCGCGACGGCGGCCTGCGCCTGCGCGATCGCTTCCTGGTCGCCGAGGTAATAGTGCTTGATCGGCTTCAGGTTCTCGTCGAGCTCATACACGAGCGGCACGCCGTTCGGGATGTTCAGCCCGACGATAGCGTCGTCGGAGATGCCGTCGAGGTACTTGATCAGCGCGCGCAGCGAGTTGCCGTGCGCGGCGATCAGCACCTGCTTGCCGGCGCGGACCGCCGGGGCGATCGACTCGTTCCACAGCGGCAGCACGCGCGCGACGGTGTCCTTCAGGCACTCGGTGAGCGGCAGCTGCTCGCGCGGCACCTTTGCGTAGCGCGGGTCGTTGAACGGCGCGCGCTCGTCGGTCGGCTCGAGCGCGGGCGGCGGCGTGTCGTAGCTGCGGCGCCAGACGAGCACCTGGTCGTCGCCGAACTTCGCGGCCGTTTCCGCCTTGTTCAGGCCCGACAGCGCACCGTAGTGACGCTCGTTCAGGCGCCACGAGTGGACGACCGGCAGGTACATGAGATCCATCCGGTCCTGCACGTGCCACAGCGTGCGGATCGCGCGCTTGAGCACCGACGTGTACGCGATGTCGAACGTGTAGCCGGCCTCCTTGAGCAATTCGCCGGCCTGGTAGGCCTCGTTGCGGCCCTGCTCGGTCAGGTCGACGTCGACCCAGCCGGTGAAGCGGTTTTCCTTGTTCCACGTCGATTCGCCGTGGCGGATGAGAACGAGTTTGTACATGGATCTTGCGGTCGGTAGTGAAGGAAGCGGTGCGCGTCGCGCGGGACCCGACCCGGGCCCGCCATCGCGCAAGACGGTTATTTTATAATGGCGGGATTGTCCTTATCCGATTTCTCTTTTTCCGGCGGAATTCCGTGACGTTCTTTACCGATTACACGAACCTGGCCCTCATCGCGATCCTGGTGGTATCCGGCGGCCTGCTAGCCTGGCCCGCGCTGCGCCGCGGCCGTGGTGGCCTGTCGGCCGCGGAGGCCACGCAACTCATCAACCGCCGCAACGCGGTCGTGATCGACGTGCGCGCCGCGTCCGATTTCGCCGCCGGCCACCTGCCGTCGGCGCGTCAGGTCGCGGCGGGCGAGATCGGCGCGAAGATCGCGCAGGTCGCGAAGAACAAGAGCACGCCCGTGCTGCTCGTGTGCCAGAACGGCCAGCAGTCGCAGAAGGCGGCGCGCGAGGTCGAGGCGGCGGGCTACGCCGAGGTGCACGTGCTCGAGGGCGGCGTGGCCGCATGGCAGCAGGCCGGGATGCCGGTCGTCAAACAAGGAGTGGCGAAGTGAACAAGGTTGTCATGTACAGCACGCAGGTGTGCCCGTATTGCATTCAGGCCGAGCGCCTGCTGAAGCTGCGCGGCGTCGAGCAGATCGAAAAGGTGCTGATCGACCGCGATCCGACCCGCCGCGAGGAAATGATGACGCGCACGGGGCGCCGCACGGTGCCGCAGATCTATATCGGCGACACGCACGTCGGCGGTTACGACGATCTGTCGAAGCTCGACCGCGAAGGCGGCCTCGTACCGCTTCTGCAAGCGGCCTGATTAGGGCAGAATGGCCGCCGGCCGCGCCGCGGCTTGAGCGCGCAGGATTCATCCGTGGCGGCCGGCGAGAAGCCGGGCCGCTCCGTCACCATTTTTAGGGAAACACCATGTCCGACGTCGAAAACCAACCGTTCTTCAACATCCAGCGCGTCTACCTGAAGGATATGTCGCTCGAGCAGCCGAATTCGCCGGCGATCTTCCTCGAGCAGGACATGCCGTCGGTTGAAGTCGAAGTCGACGTCAAGGCCGACCGCCTCGCGGAAAGCGTGTTCGAAGTCGTCGTGTCGGGTACCGTCACCGCGAAGGTGAAGGACAAGGTCGCGTTCCTGATCGAAGCGAAGCAGGCCGGCATTTTCGACATCCGCAACATTCCGGACGAACAGCTCGACCCGCTGGTCGGCATCGCCTGCCCGACGATCCTGTTCCCGTACCTGCGTTCGAACATCGCCGATGCGATCACGCGCGCGGGCTTCCCGCCGATCCATCTGGCGGAAATCAACTTCCAGGCGCTCTACGAGCAGCGTCTCGCGCAGCTTCAGCAGCAGGCTGGCGCCGCCGCCGGCGCGCCGAACGGCACGACGCTGAACTGACGTTGAACGCGGACCGGTGCTGGGTATGAAAGTAGCCGTTCTCGGCGCCGGTGCCTGGGGCACCGCGCTCGCGGGCCATCTGGCCGCGCGGCACGATACGCTTCTGTGGGCGCGCGACGCCGCGCTCATCGCCGGGCTGCAGGCCCGGCACGAGAATTCCCGCTATCTGGACGGCATCGCGCTGCCCGACGCGCTGCGCTACGACGCCGATCTCGGCGCCGCGCTCGCGCATGGCGCCGCGGACGATGCGCTGTGCGTGATCGCCGCGCCCGTGGCCGGGCTGCGCACGCTGTGTCGCGCGATGCGCGACGCGGGCTGCGTGCCCGCGCACGTCGTCTGGGTCTGCAAGGGCTTCGAGGCCGACACGCATCTGCTGCCGCATCAGGTGATCGCGGCCGAGTTGCCCGAACAGCACAGCAACGGCGTGCTGTCGGGGCCAAGCTTCGCGCGGGAGGTCGGGCTGTCGCTGCCCGTCGCGCTGACGGTGGCGAGCGCGTCCGCCGCCTGCCGCGAGCGCACGCTCGCCGCGTTCCATCACGGCGCGATGCGGATCTATACGGGCGACGACGTGGTCGGCGTCGAGGTCGGCGGCGCGGTGAAGAACGTGCTGGCGATCGCGACCGGCATTGCCGACGGCCTCGGCCTCGGGCTGAACGCGCGGGCCGCGCTGATTACGCGCGGGCTCGCCGAAATGTCGCGGCTGGGCGTCGCGCTTGGCGGCCGCGCGGAAACCTTCACGGGCCTCACCGGCCTCGGCGACCTGATCCTCACCGCGACGGGCGACCTGTCGCGCAACCGCACGGTCGGCCTGCAACTGGCGGCCGGCCGCACGCTCGACGACATCCTCGCCGCCCTCGGTCACGTGGCCGAAGGCGTGCGCTGCGCGCAAGCCGTGCTGGCGATCGCGCGCGCGCAGTCGATCGAAATGCCGATCACCGAAGCCGTGTGCGGCGTGCTGTTCGACGGCATCGCGCCGCGCGACGCCGTCAGCGGCCTGCTGCGGCGCGACGCGCGCGCCGAGTAGCGCCGGGCAGCGCCGCCGGGCGCGGCGCGCGCATCGGGCGCGCGGCGTCGAAGCGCGCTACGCTTGAACGGTCTCCGGCGCTCCGGGAGGGTGTCATGCTGCAGATCGGTTCCACTACGCTCGACGCACAGGTCGTCGACATCACCACGCTCGAGGTCGACGCGATCGTCAACGCCGCGAACGGTTCGCTGCTGGGCGGCGGCGGCGTCGACGGCGCGATCCACCGGGCGGCCGGCCCCGGCCTGCTCGCCGAATGCCGCATGCTCGGCGGCTGCGCGACGGGCGACGCGAAGCTCACGCGCGGGCACGGGCTGCCGGCGCGCTACGTGATCCATGCCGTCGGGCCCGTGTGGTACGGCGGCGGGCGCGGCGAGGCCGACCTGCTCGCGTCGTGCTACCGGCGGGCGATCGAACTGGCCGAGGAGGTCGCGGCGACGTCGATCGCGTTCCCGGCGATCAGTTGCGGCATCTACCGCTATCCGGCTGAAGAGGCCGTCGGCATCGCGGTCGGCACCGTCGCCGACATGCTGCCGCAAGCGCCGAACCTCGCACGCGTGTTGTTCGCGTGCTTTTCCCCCGACATTTACGACCTGTATCGCGCGCGGCTCGTGCGGGCCTGAGCCGGCCGGCGGGCGGCGCGTGCGTCAGGCGCCGCCTTCGAAGCCGGCCTGGCGCCAGGCTTCGAACACGACCACCGCGACCGTGTTCGACAGGTTCAGGCTGCGGTTGTCCGGCCGCATCGGCAGCCGCACGCGTTGTTCGCCCGGAAAGCGCTCGAGCAGCTCGGCGGGCAGGCCGCGCGTTTCCGAGCCGAACACGAACCAGTCGCCGGGCAGGAACGCATGATCGTGGAAGCGGCCCGAGCCGCGGGTCGTGAACGCGAACATGCGCGCGGGATCGGGCGTTTCCGCCGTGACGAACGCGTCCCAGTCGCGATGCACGCGCATCTGCGCATACTCGTGATAGTCGAGGCCGGCGCGCCGCATCCGCGCGTCGTCGAGCGGGAAGCCGAGCGGCTCGATCAGGTGCAGGCGCGCGCCCGTGTTGGCGCACAGGCGGATCACGTTGCCGGTGTTCGGCGGAATTTCGGGCGCGACGAGAACGACGTTGAACATGTTTCGGTTTGGCTGGGCCGGCCGGGGCGGCGCGTTGCGCGCGCGTTCCCGGCCGGCCGGTTCGTGACGGCCGGCGCCGCGTTCCGGCGGCCGGCCTCCTATCTAATTAATCCCTGGCGGTGCGCAGCGCAACCAGATTCGTCACGCGCGCGGCGCCTGCCGCCTTCAGCGCCTGCGCGGCGGCCGCGAGCGTCGCGCCGGACGTCATCACGTCGTCGACGAGCGCGACATGGCGGCCGGCGACGCCGCCCGCCACCGCGAATGCCGCCATCACGTTGTCGCGCCGGGCGAGCCGGTCGAGCCGCGACTGCGGCGCGGTGTCGGCGACGCGGGCGAGCAGCGCCGCGTCCGCGCGCACGCCGAGTCGCCGTGCGAGCGGACGCGCGATCGCCCACGCCTGGTTGTAGCCGCGCGCGACCAGCCGCCGGTGCGACAGCGGCACGGGCGCGACCAGGTCGAAGCCGCCGGCGCCGGGCGTATCGTCGATCAGCCGGGCGAGCCGTGCCGCGAATTCGGCGCCGAGCGCGAGCCGGCCGTGAAACTTCAGGCCGCGCGCGAGCCCGTCGAGCGGCGCGCGGTAATCCGCCAGCGCGAGCGTCGCGTCGAACGGCGGCGCCGCCGTGCGGCACGCGTCGCACCGGTACGCGGCCGCACGGCCGGCGCCGGCCTGAGCGCCGCGGGGCGCGCGCGAACGCGGCTGCCCGACGCCCAGCGGCAACGCGCAGACGCCGCAGCGCAGCCGCGCCTCGTTCCAGTACGCGGCGTCGCACGCACCGCAAATCGAGGTGTGTGACAAATTGCCGCACAGTGCGCAGCGATTGGGCAGCGCGACCGCGGCGACGCGCACGGCCAGTACGCGAACCTGCGACAAAACGACGCGCATCGTGCGCGGAGCGGAACGGCGGATCATCGCAACACTCCTGACACCCCGCTTCAATGAAGCAGGCGGGGCGAGCGAGTATACTTCGGGCTCTTCGCCAGTGTGCCCGACATGTCCCCAGCTTCGACTTCAACCGGCCGTCCGGCCAATGACGCAAGGCGCCTGCGGCGGATCTTCGATCGCCGCGCCGCCACCTTCGACGCGGTCGCATTCCTGCCGCGCGAGATCGCGCAACGGATGAACGAGCGCCTCGAATACATCAAGGTGAGCCCCACGGCGGTGCTCGACGCGGGCTGCGGCCCGGGCGACGATCTGCCGGCGCTGCGCGCGCGCTTTCCGGAGGCGCCCGTGTTCGGCGTCGACCTGTCCGGCGCGATGCTCGCGCGAGCCGGCCAGCGCGAGGTCGAGCAGGCGAGCTGGCGCCGCTGGCTGCCGGCCTCGCTCGGCCGCGCGCTGGGTCAGCGCGGCCCGCGCGTCGCGCAGGCCGATTTCGCCGCGCTGCCGTTCGCGGGTGGCGCGTTCGACCTGATCTGGTCGAATCTCGCGCTCCACTGGCATTCGCGCCCCGATGCGGTGCTGCCCGAGTGGCAGCGCGTGCTGCGCGTGAACGGGCTGCTGATGTTCAGCACGCTCGGCCCCGACACGCTGCGCGAACTGCGCGCGGCCTGCGCGGACGCCGAGGCGGCGCTCGGCATCGCGCCGCCCGGCGCGCGCGTGATCGATTTCGTCGACATGCACGACCTCGGCGACATGCTCGTCGAGAGCGGCTTCGAGATTCCCGTGATGGATCAGGAAGTGCTGACCGTCACCTACAAATCCCCCGACTCCCTGCTGGCCGACGTGCGCCGCTGGGGCGCCTACCCGTTCGACCGGGCCGCGCCGCAGCGCGCGACGCGGCGCTTTCGCGCGGCCCTCGGCGACGCGCTGGAGGCGCGCCGGCGCGCGGACGGCACGATTGCCCTGACCTTCGAAGTGATCTACGGCCACGCGTGGAAGGCCGTGCCGCGCACGACCGCCGAAGGGCACGGGATCGTGCGTATCGAGGACATCGGAAAAGGTCGTCCGAAGAATCGGTAAAGCGGTAAAGAGGGGTTTTGTTATGTCTGAAATTAGCAGCGCAAAGCGGGGTCGAATAGGCGCCAAAAACGGCCGGAAAGCTTGTCGCGCTTGGCTTGCGGGGCGATAGGCGCTTGCTTGTGGATGCCATTGAACCCGCCTATAATGCGTCAGCTTGTCATCCCGGGGTCCCCGCAATACGGGACGGCGAGTCCGATGCAGGCATGCATCGCATGCCATTCGCGTGAGGCGGCGATGGAAGCAGCGACGGTTTTGGCGGAGACGACGAACGGCGAGCCGGTCCTCGAAGACTGGCTGATCAAACGCAACTGTTCGGTGTCGCCGCGCCAGTTCGTGCTGTTTTACGCGTCGCTCGCGGGCTTTTCGCTGGTGATCGCGGCATTGCTGACGTGGCGTGGAGCCTGGCTCGTCATGCCCTTCACCGGAATCGAGTTGCTGGCGGTGGGTGTCGCATTTGCGATCTATGCTCGCCATGCGGTCGATTACGAGCGCATCAGGCTGTTTCCGCACCGGCTCGTGATCGAACGGATGGATGCGGATCGGCTCACGCAGATCGAATTCAACCCGCGCTGGGTGCGGGTCGAGCCGGGCGCGACGCCACGCGATCCGATTCGGCTGGTATCGCGCGGGCAGACCGTCGTAATCGGGCAGCATCTCGCGCAGTACAAGCGCGCGCAGTTCGCCGACGAACTGCGCGTGTCGCTCAGGCGCTGCGGCTGACGAGGCGCGGGCGCCGGGCCGGTACTGGCCGGCGGCTTGCGACGGGGGGGAGGGTTTGAATGGAAATTTTGGGTAAGGATGCTATGAAAACAATCAAGCGAGCCCTCACGGGTGTGCTGGCATGCAGCGGACTGCTCTTTGCCGGTGCCGCCCTGGCGGTCGGTGATAGCCCGGGCGGCCCCCGCGTCAACGAGATCAACTTTCAGCCGCCTGTCACGAAGATCGCCGAGGAGCTCTACGATCTCCACACGATGATGCTGATCCTGTGTACGGTGATCTTCGTCGGCGTGTTCGGCGTGATGTTCTATTCGATCTTCGCGCACCGCAAATCCAAAGGCCACAAGGCCGCCAATTTCCATGAAAGCACGACCGTCGAAATCATCTGGACGATCGTGCCGTTCATCATCGTCGTGCTGATGGCGCTGCCGGCGACGAAGGCCGTCGTCGCGATGAAGGACACGACGAACGCCGATCTCACGATCAAGGTCACCGGCTACCAGTGGAAGTGGGGCTACGACTACGTGAAGGGCCCGGGCGAGGGCATCGGCTTCCTGTCGACGCTCAGCACCCCGCGCGACGAAGTGATGGGCAAGACGCCGATCACCGACACCTATCTGCAGGAAGTCGACAACCCGCTCGTCGTGCCGGTCAACAAGAAGATCCGCATCATCACGACCGCGAACGACGTCGTCCACTCGTGGTACGTGCCCGCGTTCGGCGTGAAGCAGGATGCGATCCCGGGCTTCGTGCGCGACACGTGGTTCAAGGCCGACAAGGTCGGCACCTTCCGCGGTTTCTGTACCGAGCTGTGCGGCAAGGAGCACGCGTACATGCCGGTCGTCGTCGAAGTCCTGTCGGAAGACGACTACGCGAAGTGGGTGACCGCGCAGAAGGCCAAGCTGGCCAGCGCGGCGGTCGATCCGAACAAGGTCTACACGATGGCCGAACTCGTCGCGCACGGCGAGGACGTCTACAAGGCGAACTGCGCGGCCTGCCACCAGGTGAACGGCAAGGGCCTCGGCGCATTCCCGGCCATGGACGGCAGCGCGATCGTGAACGGCCCGATCGCCGGCCACGTCGAGCGCGTGCTGCACGGCAAGGGCGCGATGCCCTCGTGGGCGTCGCTGTCGGATCTCGACATCGCCTCGGTCATCACGTACGAGCGCAATTCGTGGGGCAACCACAAGAACGACCTGCTGCAGCCGAAGCAAGTGGCTGACGCGCGCAACGGCAAGATGCCGGAAGACACGGCAGGCGCGGCAGCGCCGGCCGAGGCGGCTTCGGCGCCGGAGCAGGCCGCGTCGGGCGCAGCCGAGCAGCCGGCGGCTTCGACCGCGCTGTCGACGATCTACTTCGAGACCGGCAAGAGCGTGCTGCCGGCCGACGCGAAGGCGGCGATCGCCGCCGCGGCCGACTATGCGAAGGCACATCCGGACGCGAAGCTCGCGCTGTCGGGCTTTACCGACCAGACGGGCTCGTCCGGCGCGAATGCCGAACTGGCCAAGCATCGCGCGCAAGCCGTGCGCGATGCGCTGAAGGCAGCAGGCGTGGCGGAAGACCACATTATTCTCAAAAAACCGGAAACGATCACGGGCGGGGCTGACGCGAAGGAAGCCCGGCGTGTCGAGATCGGTCCGGCGGCTTGACGTGTCGCTGAGTTAGTCGACGTATTCGCATTAGGAGATTCTCATGTCTAGCATCGGGCACGACGTAGCCGCGGACCACGCGCACGACGACCACGCGCACGAAATGCCGCATGGCTGGCGGCGCTGGCTGTTCGCCACCAACCACAAGGACATCGGTACGCTGTACCTGTTGTTCTCGTTCATCATGTTCCTGTCGGGCGGCGTGATGGCGCTCGCGATCCGGGCCGAGCTGTTCGAACCGGGCCTGCAGATCATGCGTCCGGAGTTCTTCAACGAACTCACGACGATGCACGGCCTGATCATGGTGTTCGGCGCGATCATGCCGGCGTTCGTCGGCTTCGCGAACTGGATGATCCCGCTGCAGATCGGCGCATCCGACATGGCGTTCGCGCGGATGAACAACTTCAGCTTCTGGCTGCTGCCGGTCGCGGCCGTGCTGCTGGTCGGCTCGTTCTTCGCGCCGGGCGGCGCGACGGCCGCCGGCTGGACGCTGTATGCGCCGCTGTCGACGCAGATGGGCCCGGGCATGGACTTCGCGATCTTCGCGGTGCACATCATGGGCGCGTCGTCGATCATGGGCGGGATCAACATCGTCGTGACGATCCTGAACATGCGCGCGCCGGGCATGACGCTGATGAAGATGCCGATGTTCGCATGGACGTGGCTGATCACCGCCTACCTGCTGATCGCCGTGATGCCGGTCCTGGCAGGCGCGATCACGATGGTGCTGTTCGACCGCCACTTCGGCACGTCGTTCTTCAACGCGGCGGGCGGCGGCGATCCGGTGATGTACCAGCACATCTTCTGGTTCTTCGGCCACCCCGAGGTGTACATCATGATTCTGCCGGCGTTCGGGATCGTGTCGCAGGTGATCCCGGCGTTCGCGCGCAAGACGCTGTTCGGCTACAGCTCGATGGTGTACGCGACGGCGTCGATCGCGATCCTGTCGTTCATGGTCTGGGCGCACCACATGTTCGCGACGGGCATGCCGGTCACCGGCCAGCTGTTCTTCATGTACGCGACGATGCTGATCGCGGTGCCGACCGGCGTGAAGGTGTTCAACTGGCTCGCGACGATGTGGCGCGGCTCGATGACGTTCGAAACCCCGATGCTGTTCGCGATCGGCTTCCTGTTCGTGTTCACGTTCGGCGGCCTGACGGGCCTGATGCTCGCGATGGCGCCGCTCGACATCCAGTATCACGGCACCTACTTCGTGGTGGCGCACTTCCACTACGTGCTGGTGGCGGGCTCGCTGTTCGCGCTGTTCTCGGGCTGGTACTACTGGGCGCCGAAGTGGACGGGCTGGATGTACAACGAGACGCGCGGCAAGATCCACTTCTGGGCGTCGATGATCTTCTTCAACCTGACGTTCTTCCCGATGCACTTCGTCGGTCTCGCGGGCATGCCGCGCCGCTATGCGGATTACCCGGCGCAGTTCACGGACTTCAACCAGGTGGCGACGATCGGCGCATTCGGCTTCGGCCTCGCGCAGGTGTACTTCCTGTTCGCGGTCGCGCTGCCGGCCTACCGTGGCGGCGGCGAGCTGGAAAAGGCGTCGGACAAGCCGTGGGATGGCGCGACGGGCCTCGAGTGGACGGTGCCGAGCCCGGCTCCCTTCCACACGTTCGAGCAACCGCCGCACGTCGAGTAAGTTTCACAGTGCGCCCGACCGCTGCCTGCCGCGCAGGCGGGCAGCGGCGGGTGCCGAACCCCGAAGCGCCAGATGAACCGGAATCCACAACAAAGACGAACGCCCGAGCAGATCCGCGCGGGCAACAAGCGGCTCGGCCTCATCCTGCTCGTCATCGCCGCCGTTTTTTTTGTGGGTGTCGTGATCAAGCAGTGGTGGCTGTCCACTCACTGATGCAGCAACAGACGCAGTAGCGAGGAAGTCGTCGTATGTCGAAGCCGGAAGAAGGCGCCGTCGATCGCGCGTTCAATCGTTCGATGCTGGTGAAGCTGTTCGTCGTCGCCGGGCTGATGTTCGGTTTCGGCTTCGCGCTGATCCCGATGTATCGGGCGATCTGCCAGATCACCGGCATCAACAACCTGGTGCAGCGCGACGTCAGCGAGCGCGAGGTGAAGAACTCGCAGGTCGACTACAGCCGCACGGTGTCGGTGGAGTTCGATGCGAACGCGCGCGGGCCGCTCGGGTTCAGGCCGGAGCACAATAGCCTCGACGTGCATCCGGGCGAGCTGACGACGATCGTGTACGACGTGACGAACGGGCAGGGCCGGCCGGTCGTGGCGCAGGCGATTCCGAGCTACGCGCCGAAGCAGGCGACGGAGTTCTTCAAGAAGATCGAGTGCTTTTGCTTTACGCAGCAGACGCTGGCCGCGAACGAGTCGCGCAAGATGCCGGTGGTGTTCGTGATCGATCCGAAACTGCCGAAGGACGTGAAGACGATCACGCTGTCGTACACGTTCTTCGAGCTGAATACGCCGGCCACGCCGGCACCGGCGCCGAGCAAGACCGCGGCGCAGGGTGCGGCGAAGCCGGACGCATGACGAGGGAGGCGTGGCGATGACGGAGGTCAAGCGGGGCGGGTCGTTCGGCCAGGCGCTGAGAGCGGTGCTGTGGTCGTTCTTCGGGGTGCGCAAGCGGCGCGACCTGGAGGCCGACGCGACGCAGCTCAATCCGCTGCACGTGCTGATCGTCGCGCTGATCGCGGCCGGCGTGTTCATCGGCGTGCTGATCCTGATCGTGCGTGCGGTCGTGGGCTGAGGCCCGCGGCGAGGAAGGAATGCAGGGCGCGGCGCCGAGGCGCCGCGTGCGGGAATGAGCGGTGGCGGTCGCGCCGCGCAAGAAATAAAGCCGGAGCGGTTTCCGGTACACAAATTGGACTGAAGTGGAGAATCAAGCATGAGCGGTCAAAACCAGACCCCGTACTATTTCGTGCCGCATCCGTCGCAGCATCCGATCAGCGCGGCCACCGGCCTGCTGGTCATGCTCGGATCGACAGCGCTGTGGATCAACGGTCACGACTGGGCGCCGTTCACGGCACTGCTCGGCCTGCTCTGGTTGCTCTTCACGCTGTACCACTGGTTCGGCGACGCGATCGCCGAATCGGAAGGCGGCCATTACGGCAAGAACGTCGACAAGTCGTACCGCTGGAGCATGAGCTGGTTCATCTTCTCGGAAGTCATGTTCTTCGGCGCATTCTTCGGTGCGCTGTTCTACGCGCGTGAGATCGCGCTGCACCAGCTCGGCAGCCTCGACTACAAGCTGATCTGGCCGGATTTCTCGGCCGTGTGGCCGAACGAAGGCCCCGCCGCGCTCGCCGGTCACTTCAAGACGATGGGCCCGTGGCCGATCCCGACGCTGAACACGGCGTTCCTGCTGTCGTCGGGCGTGACGCTGACGATCTCGCACCACGCACTGCGTGACGACCATCGCAAGAAGGCGATCGCGTGGCTGGCCGCGACGCTCGCGTTCGGTATCTGCTTCCTGTTCCTGCAGGGCTTCGAGTACTACCACGCGTACAACGAACTCAACCTGACGCTGAATTCGGGCGTGTACGGTTCGACGTTCTTCCTGCTGACCGGCTTCCACGGCTTCCACGTGTTCCTCGGCGGCACGATGCTCGCGGTGGTGCTGGTGCGGATGATCCGCGGCCACTTCAAGCCCGATCACCACTTCGCATTCGAAGGCGCCGCTTGGTACTGGCACTTCGTCGACGTCGTCTGGCTCGGCCTGTACGTCGTCGTCTACTGGCTGTAAATGGAAAAACGGCCCGCGCAGCGATGCGCGGGCCGTTTTCATTGGTGTCGACCGGGCGGCCCGGCCGCCGTCGACACCCCCGGGCGCCGCCGCGACTCAGTCAGGCGGCGCTTTTGCATGGCGTCGCGATCGTGCGGCGAAATGTCACAGCGGCTGCCGCATCAACGGCTGCCGGGTCGAATGCGTCAACGCCCGATCGGCAGGCCGGTCGAATGGATCCAGCCCATCCGGTTCGCGAGCAGGATGAGCACGAACAGCGAGACCGACAGCCCGACGCGGGTGGCGAGCGACCAGACCATGCGTTTCGTGTGGCCGCGGTCGTGCATCATGAAGTAGAGCGCCGAGCCCATGCTGGCGATGATGAGGACGAAGGCGATGGGAACGAGTATGTGCATGGCACGAACCGGACGACGGCAATTCGAAAGGAAGGGGATAATTATCGCATTTCGCTTTCGCGCAGGTGCCGGGCGGGCCGCATGATGAAGATTCGCTGGCTGCCCGCGCTGCTGATTCTCGTCGTCGTCGCGGTCACGATCCGTCTCGGGTTCTGGCAACGCGACCGCGCGCACCAGAAGGAGGCGCTGCAGGCGAGCATCGCGCGCTACGAGCAGGCGGCGCCCGTCGAGATCGGCGCGCAGCCGGTGTCGCTCGCGTCGATCGAATTTCATCGCGTGCGTGCGACGGGCCGTTTCATGCCCGGGCAGGCGGTGTTTCTCGACAATCGGCCGTATAACGACCAGCCGGGTTTTTACGTCGTGATGCCGTTTAAACTCACGGGCGGCGGCGTAGTGCTCGTGAACCGCGGCTGGCTGCCGCGCAATATCTCCGATCGCACGGCGATCGAGCCGTTCGCGACGCCCGCGGGCGACGTCGAGATCGTGGGCATCGCGCGCGCCGACGCGTCGCGTGCGTTCGAGCTCGGCGAAGGCGGGTCGGCGGCGCACCAGAAGATCCGGCAGAACCTGGACGTCGCCGCGTATGCGCAGGAAACGGGGCTGCCGCTGCAGCCGTTCGTGATCCAGCAGACGAGCGACGACGGCGACAAGCTCGTGCGCGACTGGCCGGCGGCGACGACCGGCGTCGAGCGCAATTACGGTTACATGTTTCAGTGGTGGGCGATGGCGGCGGCCGCGCTCGGCTTCGGCCTGTATGCCGCGCGGCGCGCGGCGAAGAAGTCGGCCGGCGCGTGAGCGCCATGCCAGGACGCGGCGCAGGCGCCGCGGGTTCGTTTCGAGAGGTCTGATTTGTCCATGCAATCTTCCCGTCAGGGTCCGGCCGCAGCGCCGATCTCGCCGGCGGCCCGCAAGCGCGGCCGCTGGATGCTCGTGCTGCTGGGTCTCGTGTGCGCCGCGCCGATGATCGCGTCGTACTTCACCTACTACGTGATCAAGCCGAAGGGCGGGTCGACCAACTACGGCACGCTGATCGAGCCGCAGCGCCCGATCCCGGCGGATCTGCAGGTGACCGACGAAACCGGCAAGGCCGTGCCGCTCGCGTCGCTGCGCGGCGTGTGGCTGTTCGTGATGACGGACAGCAGCGCATGCGACGAAGCGTGCGCGCAGAAGCTCTATTTCATGCGCCAGATCCGCGTCACGCAGGCGGGCGAGCGGCACCGGATCACGATGGTGTGGCTGCGCAGCGATGCGGGCGCGATGCCGCAGAAGGTGCTGGACGCCTATCCCGACACGCGCCGGCTCGTCGCCGATCCGGCCGCCGTGGCCGCGTGGCTGCCGGCCGACGCCGGCACGAAGGACACCGACCACATCTACATGGTCGATCCGAACGGCAACCTGATGATGCGCTTCCCGAAGGATCCGAACCCCAGCAAGATCAAGTCCGACGTGACGAAGCTGCTGAAGTGGTCGAGCATCGGCTAAGGCAAGACGAGAGGCAATAACCGATGTCGTATCTACTGCAACTCGGCCTGATCGGCTTCTGCATCGCACTGCTGCCGTTGTCGTACGTGTGGGTGAAGGCCGACGACGACAAGTTCCGCAAGCTGGTGTGGATCACCACCTTCCTGACGCTCGACCTGGTGATGTTCGGCGGCTTCACGCGGCTGACCGATTCGGGGCTCGGCTGCCCCGACTGGCCCGGCTGCTACGGCACGTCGTCGCCGTTCATCGCGCACGCCGCGATCACGGCCGCCCACCAGGCGATGCCGACGGGCCCGGTCAGCATGACGAAGGCGTGGATCGAGATGATCCACCGCTATTTCGCGATGGCGATCGGCGTGCTGATCATCGCGCAGGTCGTGATCGCGTGGTCCGCGCGGCTGCGCCGGCGCCCGCTGCGCGTATCGCCGTGGTGGCCGACGAGCCTGCTGCTGCTGATCCTCGTGCAGGGCGCGTTCGGCGCGTGGACGGTCACGATGAAGCTGCAGCCGGTGATCGTCACGATCCACCTGCTGCTCGGCCTCACGCTGCTCGGCACGCTCGGCTGGCTCGCGGCGCGGCAGACGCCGCTGCCGTCGTACGATCCGGAGGCCGGGCGCTACCGTGCGGCCGCGCTCGCGGCGCTCGTGCTGCTGGTCGTGCAGATCGCGCTCGGCGGCTGGGTGAGCACCAACTACGCGGTGCTCGCATGCACCGATTTCCCGACCTGCAACGGCCAGTGGATCCCGCCGATGGATTTCCAGCACGGCTTCCACCTGTGGCGCGCGCTCGGGATGACGAAGGACGGCGAGGCGATCACGCAGGACGCGCTGGTCGCGATCCACTGGACGCACCGTACCTTCGCGTTCGTCGTGGTCGCGTATCTGGTGGCGTTCGCGCTGCGGATGCGCCGCTTCGAATCGCTGCGGCGGCCCGCGAACGGCGTGCTGCTGGTGGTCCTGCTGCAGTTCGTCACGGGCCTGACCAACATCGTGCTGCAGTGGCCGCTGCCGGTCGCCGTCGCGCACAACGGCGGCGCCGCGATCCTGCTGCTGCTCGTCGTCATGTTAAACTTTCGCATCCTTTCAAGCCGCCCCGGCCGTGTCGCGCAGCCCGCGCGCGACGCCGCCCCGGCGTGACCGTCCCCATGCAAAGCACCCTCTCCCAATCGCCCGGTAGCCGCTTTTCCCAGTACATGGCGCTGACGAAGCCGCGTGTCACGCAGCTCGCGGTGTTCTGCGCGGTGATCGGCATGTTCCTCGCGACGCCGGGCATGGTGCCGTGGCGTGTGCTGATCGGCGGCACGGTCGGCATCTGGCTGCTGGCCGGCGCCGCGTTCGCGATCAACTGCCTCGTCGAACAGAAGATCGACGCGATGATGCGCCGCACCGCGTGGCGCCCGTCCGCGCGCGGCGAGATCACGACGCCGCAGATCCTGCTGTTCTCGGCCGTGCTCGGCAGCCTGGGCGCATGGACGCTCTATACGTTCACGAATCCGCTGACGATGTGGCTGACGATCGCGACGTTCGTCGGCTATGCCGTGATCTACACGCTGCTGCTCAAGCCGATGACCCCGCAGAACATCGTGATCGGCGGCGCGTCGGGCGCGATGCCGCCGGCGCTCGGGTGGGCCGCGGTCACGGGCGCGGTGCCGGGCGACGCGTGGATCCTCGTGCTGATCATCTTCGTCTGGACGCCGCCGCATTTCTGGGTGCTCGCGCTGTATCGCCGCAAGGACTACGAGAACGCGGGTCTGCCGATGCTGCCCGTCACGCACGGCGAGAAATTCACGCGGCTGCACATCCTGCTGTATACGGTGATCCTGTTCGCGGTCACGCTGATGCCGTTCATCTCCGGGATGAGCGGAGCCGTCTACCTGGCGAGCGCGGTGCTGCTCGGCGCGGTGTTCCTCGCGTATGCGTGGAAGATCCATCGCGACTATTCCGACGAACTCGCCCGCAAGGCCTTCCGTTACTCGATCGTCTACCTGTCGCTGCTGTTCGCCGCGCTGCTCGTCGATCACTACGCACGCCCGCTGCTCGGCGTGTAACCGCACGGTTTGAACGCAATGCTCCATTCACGGTTCGGGCGCCGCGCGCGCCAAGGCTGGATGCTCGCGTGCGCATTCACGGCAGCGCTGCTGCTCGCCGGATGCGACAACGCACCGAAATTCCAGAATCTCGACATCACCGGCAACACGCAATTCGGCAACGATTTCTCGCTGCCCGATACGACCGGCAAGGTGCGCACGCTCGCCGACTTCAAGGGCAAGGCCGTCGTGATGTTCTTCGGCTATACGCACTGCCCGGACGTGTGTCCGACGACGATGGCCGAGCTGTCCGAGGCGCTGAAGCAGCTCGGGCCCGATGCGGCGAAGCGCGTGCAGGTGCTGTTCGTCACCGTCGACCCGGAGCGCGACACGCCGGCGCTGCTCGGCCAGTACGTGCCGGCATTCGATCCGTCGTTCGTCGGGCTGCGGCCGGCCGACGAAGCCGCGCTGAAGAAGATCACGAAGGATTTTCGCGTGTACTACGCGAAGGTGCCCGGCAAGACCCCCGGCAGCTATACGATGGATCACACCGCCGCGAGCTACGTGTTCGACCGCGACGGCAAGCTGCGCCTGTTCGTGCGCGACGGCCAGGGCCCCGCCCCGTGGGTCCACGACCTGAAGCTGCTGGTCGGCTGAGCGCCTGCCGCCGGGCGCCCGGCCCGGCGATCGCGTGACGGCCGCTGCGCTTCGTCACGCCGTTCCTCCCCGTTCATCGTTCGCATGCGCCGCCCGCCGGGCGGCGGGTCGGCCTGCGCGCGCGCCGCGCGGGCGTTGCGTTACGGCAGCGCGGGTACGTTGAAACCGGAGGCGGCGCGCGTGATCCGGAATTCCGTCACGCGATACGTGGCGAGCCCCTCGGTGACGAACGGATCGGTCTTCAGGATCGCGTCCAGCTCGTCGCGATCGATGCGGGCCGCGAGGATCATGCCGCCTTCGCGCGGCACCTTCGGCCCCGCCGCAATGAAGATGCCCTTGTCGAACAGCGGCTGCAGATACGCGCGGTGGCGTTCGAGCGCATCGTCGATGCGCTCGAGCGATGCGGTGTAGTGGATGTCGATGACGTACATGGATGGCCCTGGAATGGGGCCGGCGCTTCGAGCGCCGGCCAGCCGGTCTTTTTAGCACAGCGGGCGCGGGCTGTCGCAGGCTGCCTGGCGGAGCGCGACGAGGCGGCGCGGCGTGTCGAACGCCGGGCCGCCGTTCGGCGGTTCGCCGCATCGACGCGTATTCAAGTTGTAAGCCTCGGTGCCGTAAATAAAAGGGCACCGTGTGCGCGCGGCAGGCCGTTTGCGCGCAGCGTGCGCATCGACATCGACAAAGGCACGCAGATGAGCAGAATGAGTTTGAACCGCAAGCTGTGGCTCGCGCTTGCGCTGGTATGGATCGGTCTCCTGGGCGTCGGCGCATGGAGCGCGTACGAGACGCGCGCGACGATGCTGGACGAACGCAAGGCGGGCATCGCGAATCTCGTCGATTCGGCGGCCGGCATCGTGAAGGCGTATCACGCGCTCGCGCAGAGCGGCGCGCTGCCCGAGGCCGACGCGCAGCGCGATGCGCTCGCGAGCCTGGCCGCGATGCGCTACGGCGATTCGGGCTACGTGTTCGTGATGGATTCGAAGCCGGTCGTGCTGATGCATCCGACGCTGCCGAAGCTGGTCGGTACGCAGGTCGGCGATTATCTCGATCCGGATGGCAAGCCGCTGTTCGTCACGATCCTGAATGCGGCGAAGGCCACCGGCAGCGGTTTCGCCGAATATCGCGGGCGGCTGCCGCACAGCGAGACCGCCGTGCCGAAGATCAGCTACGTCACGCGTTTCGCGCCGTGGGACTGGAACATCTCGAGCGGCGTGTTCCTGAAGGACATCGACACCATCTACTACCGGACGCTGCTCGGCCACCTGGCCGTCGTGTTCGTGATCGGCTTCGTGATCAGCGCGGCGATGCTGGTGATCATCCGCAACGTGCGCAACAGCCTCGGCGGCGAGCCGGACGAGGCGGCCGCGCTCGCGATGCGCATCGCACAGGGCGACCTGACGCAGCGGGTGCCCGTGCGGGCGGGCGACCGCACGAGCATGATGGCCGCGATGCACGACATGCAGGCGCGGTTGCAGGCGACGATCGGCGGCATTCGTCAGTCGGCCGGATCGATCGCGTCGGCGAGCCGTCAGATCTCGGCCGGCAACGACGACCTGTCGCAGCGCACCGAGGAGCAAGCCGCCTCGCTGGAAGAAACGGCCGCGAGCATGGAGCAGCTCACCGCGACGGTGAAGCAGAACGCCGACAACGCGCGGCAGGCGAGCGGGCTCGCGAACAACGCATCGGAGATCGCGCGCACGGGAAGCGACGTCGTGAACCGCGTGATCGGCACGATGGGCCAGATCGACGACAGCTCGCGCAAGATCGCCGACATCATCGGCGTGATCGAGGGCATCGCGTTCCAGACCAACATCCTCGCGCTGAACGCGGCGGTCGAGGCCGCGCGGGCAGGCGAGCAGGGCCGCGGCTTCGCGGTGGTCGCGGGCGAAGTGCGTTCGCTCGCGCAGCGCAGCGCGACGGCCTCGAAGGAGATCCGCGAGCTGATCGTCGACTCGGTCGAGCGGGTGCGCAACGGCTCGACGCTGGTCGGCCAGGCCGGCACGACGATGGGCGAGATCCTGCAGGCCGTCGCGCGCGTGACCGACATCATGGGCGAGATCGCGGCCGCGTCCGAGGAACAGGCGAGCGGCATCACGCAGGTCGGGCGCGCGGTCACGCAGATGGACCAGGTGACGCAGCAGAACGCGGCGCTCGTCGAGGAGGCCGCCGCGGCTGCCGCGTCGCTTCAGGAACAGGCGGCGCGGCTGCGCGATGCGGTCGGCGCGTTCCGGGTCGGCGGCGCCGACGGCCAGTCGCCGCGCGAGGCTGGCCGACAGGCCGGCGAACCGGGATTCGATGCGAAGGGCGCTGGCCAGCCGACGGTGGCGTGACGCGGACGCGTGGATGCGCGAGCCGGAAACGCAACTAACGGCCAAGTCGCGCATCCGCCGCCAGCATGGCTGCGGCGCATACCCATATGAGCGGGATGTATTTCACTTCCCGCCGATCCTGTGACACCATTTGCCCCTTCCTGCGAGTCGGGGCATACCCGTATCGCGCCCTATTTCCAGTAAGCAAGAAAGCGAGAAACAGATGAAGCGTCGCAGTCTCCTGAAGGTATTTTCCGTGCTGGCCGCCGGTGCCACGCTGACGCTGTCGGCAGGCGCACACGCAGAAGACAAGGTCATCAAGGTCGGTACGGTCGCCGGCCCGGATGCGGAAGTGTGGCAGGTCGTGCAGAAGGTCGCGAAGGAGAAGGAAGGCCTGAACGTGAAGGTCATCGAGTTCAACGACTACGTGCAGCCGAACGCGGCGCTCGATTCGGGCGACCTCGACGCGAACAGCTTCCAGCACCAGCCCTACCTCGACAGCCAGGTGAAGCAGCGCGGCTACAAGATCGTCAGCGCGGGCCTGACCTACATCTCGCCGATCGGCGTGTACTCGAAGAAGTTCAAGTCGCTGAAGGACCTGCCGCAAGGCGCGAAGCTCGCGGTGCCGAACGATCCGTCGAACGAGAACCGTGCGCTGCTGCTGCTGCAGACGCAAGGCGTGATCAAGCTGAAGGCCGGCGCGGGCACGGGCGGCAACAACGCGACGGTGCTCGACATCGCCGAGAACCCGAAGAAGCTGAAGATCTCCGAACTCGACGCCGCGCAACTGCCGCGCGTGCTGTCGGACGTCGACGCGGCCGTGATCAACACGAACTACGCGCTCGCCGCGAACCTGCAGCCGACCAAGGACGCGATCGCGCTCGAATCGCTGACGAGCCCGTATGCGAACCTGATCGCCGTGCGCGCGAAGGACAAGGATCAGCCGTGGGTGAAGAAGCTGGTCAAGGCGTACCAGTCGCCGGAAGTGAAGGAGTTCATCAAGAAGCAGTTCAAGGGCTCGATGGTCGCGTCGTTCTGAACGCCGCACACCGGTCGGACCGCTGAATGAAGAGGGCCTGCATCGCGCAGGCCCTTTTTCATTGGCGCGACCGTCCGGCGTCCGCGCGGCGCGTGACGTTCAGCGCCGGCTCACATTTCGCCGCGGCGCGAGCAGATCGCCATGATCTGCTGGATCGCGTAGTTGTCGCGCACGCCCGGCAGCGACTGGACGACACACGCGTGATAGCGCTGCTCGCGCGGCAGCAGCATCGCGTTGTTGCGGTACAGCGCGTCGCACGAGCGCTGGATCAGCTGGGCTGCCGCGCCGTTGCGGCTGTCGCGCAGCGCGCCGAGCATGCACTCGTCGTATTGCGCATTGCCGTCGGTCAGCGCGTAGGCCGCGCCCGGCGGCGCCAGCATGGCGGCCACGCATGCGATGGTACGGACTCCCCGTTTCATGGGCGCTCCGATGGAGTGGACTGGGTCGGCAGACAGCATAACGTAAAGCCGCGAGGGCGACCGACGCGTTGCCCGGACGCCGGCGGGAACCGTTGCGGGCCGGGCTTCGCACGCGCCCGGAGGCGCGCCGGGGCCTGCCGCGCCCCGGCGCCTTCGTGAAAGCACGGAGTCAGGTGGTGGTCTGCGGAATGGTATGCTCGTGCGTTCGCCGCTGCGCGCCTTCCCGGGGCGCGCACGGGCCGGCCGTCAGCGCGTCGCACGCGCGGCGGCGCCCGCATGACGGCGGCGGGAATCCATCATCCAGAACCGACACAATACGGGGGAGACTCATCCATGAAGCGATTCAAGACTTTCGCGATCCGCTCGATCACGGCCGGCGCGGCCGCACTCGCGCTGGCGGGCGCCGCGCACGCACAGACCGTCAAGGTGCTGTCGATCGTCGACCATCCGGCGCTCGACGCGATCCGCGACGGCGTGCGCGCCGAGCTGAAGGCACAGGGCTACGGCGACGACAAGCTCAAGTGGGAATATCAGAGCGCGCAGGGCAACACCGGGACGGCCGCGCAGATCGCGCGCAAGTTCATCGGCGACCAGCCCGACGTGATCGTCGCGATTGCGACGCCGGCTGCGCAGGCGGTGGTCGCGTCGACCAGGAGCGTGCCGGTCGTCTATTCGGGCGTCACCGATCCGGTCGCCGCGCAGCTCGTGAAGGGCTGGGGCCCGTCGGGCACCAACGTGACGGGCGTGTCCGACAAGCTGCCGCTCGATCGCCAGGTCGCGCTGATCAAGCGCGTCGTGCCGAATGCGAAGACGGTCGGCATGGTCTACAACCCGGGCGAGGCGAACTCGGTCGTCGTCGTGAAGGCGCTCCAGGAGATCCTCGCGAAGCAGGGCATGACGCTGAAGGAGGCGGCCGCGCCGCGTACCGTCGACATCGGCCCGGCCGCGAAGAGCCTGATCGGCAAGGTCGACGTGATCTACACGAACACCGACAACAACGTCGTGTCCGCGTATGAAGCGCTCGTGAAGGTCGCGAACGAAGCGAAGATCCCGCTCGTCGCCGGCGACACCGACAGCGTGAAGCGCGGCGGCATCGCGGCGCTCGGCATCAACTACGGCGACCTCGGCCGGCAGACCGGCAAGGTCGTCGCGCGCATCCTGAAGGGCGAGAAGCCGGGCGCGATCGCCTCGGAGACGAGCAGCAACCTCGAATTGTTCGTCAATACGGGCGCCGCCGCGAAGCAGGGCGTGACGCTGTCGTCGGATCTCGTCAAGGAAGCCAGGACGGTCATCAAGTAAGCCGCGGCCCGGGCGCCGCGCCTTGCCGGCCCGATCCGGGCCCGAACGACACCGCCGGACGGGCGGCGCCTACCCGGGGCCGCCCGTTCGCTTCGCCCGGCCGTACACGTCCGGCCGGGAAGCAACAGGATTTCCCCATCATGTCTCTGTTCTCGTTACTGGGCGCGCTGGAGATCGGCCTGATCTTCAGTCTCGTCGCCCTCGGGGTGCTGATCTCGTTTCGCATCCTCAACTTCCCCGACCTCACCGTCGACGGCAGCTTTCCGCTCGGCGGGGCCGTCGCCGCGACGCTGATCTCCGCCGGCTACGACCCGTTCTCGGCGACGGCGCTCGCGATCGTCGCGGGCGCGCTGGCCGGTTTCGTCACGGGTTGGCTCAACGTGCGCCTGAAGATCATGGATCTGCTCGCCAGCATCCTGATGATGATCGCGCTCTATTCGGTGAACCTGCGGGTCATGGGCCGGCCGAACGTGCCGCTCATCACCGAGCCGACGCTGTTCACCATGCTGCAGCCCGACTGGCTGCCCGACTACGTGCTGCGTCCGGCGCTGCTCGCGATCGTCGTCGTGGTCGCGAAGCTCGGCCTCGACTGGTTCTTCTCGTCGCAGCTCGGCCTCGCGATGCGCGCGACCGGCGCGAACCCGCGGATGGCGCGCGCGCAAGGCATCGCGACGGGCCGCGCGACGCTCGCCGGGATGGCGCTGTCGAACGCGCTCGTCGCGCTTGCCGGCGCGCTGTTCGCGCAGACGCAGGGCGGCTCGGACATCTCGATGGGGATCGGCACGATCGTGATCGGGCTGGCCGCGGTGATCATCGGCGAGACGCTGCTGCCCGCGCGCCGGCTGGTGCTGACCACGCTCGCGGTCGTGCTCGGCGCGATCGTCTACCGCTTCTTCATCGCGCTCGCGCTGAACAGCGAATTCATCGGGCTGAAGGCGCAGGATCTGAACCTCGTGACGGCCGCGCTCGTCACGATCGCGCTGGTGCTGCCGGCGACGCGCAAGAAGCTGTTCGCGCGCAAGAACGGGGGAGCCTGACATGCTGTCCGCACAAGACCTGACACTGACCTTCAACCCCGGCACGCCGATCGAGACGCGCGCGCTGCGCGGACTGTCGCTCGAGATTCCCGATGGCCAGTTCGTCGCGGTGATCGGCTCGAACGGCGCCGGCAAGTCGACCTTCCTCAATGCGATCAGCGGCGACCAGCCGGTCGATGCGGGACGCATCGCGATCGACGGTGCCGACGTGACGCGCAAGGCCGCGTGGGATCGCGCGCACCTCGTCGCGCGCGTGTTCCAGGATCCGATGGCCGGCACCTGCGAGGCGCTGACGATCGAGGAGAACATGGCGCTCGCGATGGCGCGCGGCGTGCGGCGCGGCTTCCGGGCCGCGCTCGACCGCCCGTCGCGCGAGCTGTTCCGCGACAAGCTGCGGCTCCTGAATCTCGGTCTCGAGAACCGGCTGACCGACCGGATCGGGCTGCTGTCGGGCGGCCAGCGGCAGGCCGTGAGCCTGCTGATGGCGTCGCTGCGGCCGTCGCGGATCCTGCTGCTCGACGAACACACGGCCGCGCTCGACCCGAAGACGGCCGCGTTCGTGCTGGAGCTGACCGCGCGCATCGTCGCCGAGAGCCGGCTGACGACGATGATGGTCACGCACAGCATGCGGCAGGCGCTCGACTATGGCGACCGCACGGTGATGCTGCACCAGGGGCAGGTCGTGCTCGACGTGTCGGGCGACGCGCGCAAGGGGCTCGACGTGCCTGACCTGCTGCAGATGTTCGAGAAGGTGCGTCACGAGCAGCTCGACGACGACGCGCTGCTGCTCGGCTGACGGGCGGCGGGCGGGCCGGCGCGGCGCGCGATGCCGCGTCGCGCCGGGTCGCCCGCGGGCAGGCCGCACGGGCCCGGCGGGGTCGCGCCCGGATGCGCTCGGGCATGCCCGCCCCGGCGCGGGGTAACATGACGGCCGCGCCGGGTTCTCCGCAGATTTTCCTCTGACGAAAACCGGTTTCGCACCGGCGCTGTGCGACGCAGACGCATTGCCATATACTGTATATCCATACAGTTGTGGGTGGCGTCATGCTCGCATCCTCCATTTCTCCCGAATCCCTTCATCCGTCGCTCTGGCGCGGCTCGCAGCTCGCGCGCGGTGGTCCGCGCACGATCGAGACCGGCTTCGCATCGCTGTCGGCCGAGTTGCCGGGCGGCGGCTGGCCGGTCGGCGGGCTCGTCGAACTGCTGGCCGCGCAGCCGGGCTGCGGCGAGATGCGGCTGCTTGCACCCGCGCTTGCGCGCACCGTCAGCGCGCGGCGTCCGCTCGCGCTCGTCGCGCCGCCGCAAGCGCCGCATGCGACCGCGCTCGCCAGTCTCGGCGTGCCGGCCGACGCGCTGCTGTGGCTGCGCGCCGGCAGCCGCACCGATGCGCTGTGGGCCGCCGAGCAGGCGCTCAAGACCGGCTGTTGCGGCGCGCTCCTGCTCTGGCAGGACCCGCGGCCCGATGCGCTGCGGCGCCTGCATCTCGCGGCCGCGCGCACGGGCGACACGCTGTTCGTGATGCTGCGCCCGCTGTCGGCCGCACGGCAGCCGTCGCCGGCCGTGCTGCGCGTCGCGCTGCATCCGGTGCCGGGCGGCGTGTCGCTCGATCTCGTCAAGCGCCGCGGGCCCGCGCGCGGCGAGCCGCTCGTGCTCGATTTGCCGTCGCCCATCGTGGAGAGCCGCTATGCGCGTCTTGCTCGGCATCCATCTGCCGCGCCTGCCGCTCGACGTGTGCGCCCCGCCGCCGTCTGACGGCGCGGCGGACGATGCGGACGACGGCGGCGCGGGCTGCGCGGTGCTCGAACAGGGCGCCGTGCTGATCGCCGACGCGGCCGCGCGCCGGCATGGCGTGCGCGCGGGCATGAAGCGCGGCGGCGTGCTGACGCTCGCGCCCGCGACCCGGCTCGTCGAACGCGATCCCGCGCGCGAGGCCGATGCGCTGCGCGCGGTCGCGCTCGCGTTGCTGCGCTTCTCGCCGTGCGTCGCGCTCGACGACGAAGCCACGCTGATCGTCGACGTCGGCCCGAGCCTGCGCCTGTTCGGCGGCCTGCCGTCGTTGTGCCGCCAGGTGCGCGCGACGCTCGCGGCGCTCGGCTATGCGGCGCGCCTGTCCGCCGCGCCGACCGGGCGCGGCGCGTGGCTGCTCGCGCGTACGTCGGCGCGTGCGCGCATCCGGCGCCGCATCGCGAGCGGGACCTCGCTCGCCCGTTCGCTCGACCGGCTGCCCTGCGTGCTGCTGCCCGATGCGCGTCCGTATGCGGGCTGGTTCGACGGCCTCGGCTGCCGCACGCTCGCCGATCTGCGCCGCCTGCCGCGCGCGGGGCTGCAGCGCCGTTGCGGCCCCGCGTTGCTGGCCGCGCTCGATCGCGCGTACGGCGACGCGGTCGAGCCGCTGGCGTGGATGGCCGTGCCGCCCGTGTTCGACGTGCGGCTCGAATTGCCGGAGCGCGTCGAATACGCGGAAGCCGTGCTGTTCGCCGCGCGCCGGCTCGTCGTGCAGCTCTGCGGCTGGCTGGCCGCGCGGCAGCTGTCGCTGGCGGCGATGACGTTCGATCTCGAGCACGAGCGCGGCCGCCAGGCCGTGCCGCCGACGCCGCTCGCGCTCGCGTTCGCCGCTCCCGTGCGCGACGAAACGCATTTCATGCGGCTGCTCGGCGAGCGGCTCGCGCGCGTCGAGTTGCCGGCCGCGGTGATCGCGGTGCGTCTGACGGCCACGCGCGTCGAATCGGTCGCGCCGCCGGCCGACGATCTTTTCCCCGAGCCGGGCGGTACGCGCGAGACGCGGGCGCGGCTGTTCGAGCTGCTGGTCGCGCGGCTCGGCGCGGAGAACGTGCTGCGCGCGGCGCCCGTCGCCGATCACCGGCCCGAGGCCGGGAACCGCTGGCTGCCGCTCGATGCGCAGGCCGGCAAGCCGGCCGGCGGGCCGCCGGCGGTGCCGCCGAGGCCCGCATGGCTGCTGGCCGAACCGCTGCCGCTGTTGATGCGCGAGAACCGGCCGGTCTTTCATACGCCGCTCAGGATGATGTCGTCGACGGAGCGGATCGAGGCGGGGTGGTTCGACGGCCGGCTCGTCGCGCGCGATTACCAGGTCGCACAGGACGAGGTCGGCGTGTGCTACTGGGTGTTCCGGGAGCGGGCGGGGAGCGACGCCGAACCGCGCTGGTTCCTGCACGGCCTGTTCGGGTGAGCGGCGATGGTGGCGGAATTCAGCTGGTTGCCCGATTACGCGGAGTTGTTCTGCCGCTCGAATTTCTCGTTCCTGCATGGCGCATCGCATGCGGAGGAACTGGTCGAGCGCGCGTCCGAACTCGGCTATCGCGGGATCGCGATCACCGACGAATGCTCGCTCGCCGGCGCAGCGCGCATGCATGTCGCGGCCAAGGCGAAAGGGCTGCCGCTCGTCGTCGGTTCGTATTTCGACGTCACGCCCGACGAGGTCGCGCCGGGCCACGATCCGGGGCCCGGCGCGCTCGGGCTCGTGTTGCTCGCGCAGAACCGCGAGGGCTACGGCAACCTGTCCGAGCTGATTTCGTGGCGGCGGATGGAATCGCCGAAGGGCGCCTACACGCTGACGCCGCGGATGCTGTCCGCGCCGCCGGCGAAGTTTGCGCACTTGCGCGGCGTGCCCGACTGCTTCGCGATTCTCGTGCCCGCGTATCCGGTGCGCGCCGACGTACTCGAGGCGCAGGTCGCGTGGTGTCGCGCGACGTTCGGCGAGCGTGCGCGGCTCGGGCTCGTGCAACTGCAGCGCGCGCTGGACGGCGCGCAACGCGAGGAGATTCGTGCCGCGGGCGAGCGGCGCGGCGTGGGTGTCGTCGCGCTCGGCGACGTGACGATGCACCGGCGCTCGTGCAAGGAACTTCAGGACGTGATGACGGCGATCCGGGTCGGGCTGCCGGTGTCGGAATGCGGCTATGCGCTCGCGCCGAACGCGGAGCAGCATCTGCGCTCGCGCGGGCGGATCGGGCAGCTGTTTGCGCCGGACGAGATCGCGCAGACGTGCGCGATTCTCGATGCGTGTCATTTCGAACTCGATTCGCTGCGTTACGAGTATCCCGACGAAATCGTGCCGAAGGGGCTCACGCCAACCAGCTATCTGGAACAGGAAACCCGGGCCGGGGCGGCCGGGCGCTATCCGAACGGCATCCCGGAGAAAGTGGCGAAGCAGATCCGGTATGAGCTCGACCTGATCGCAAGACTGCGCTACGAACCGTTCTTCCTGACCGTCTACGACATCGTGAAGTACGCGCGCAGCCGGAACATCCTGTGCCAGGGCCGAGGCTCGGCCGCGAACTCGGTCGTCTGTTATTGCCTCGGCATCACCGAGGTGAATCCGGAGCAGAGCACGATGCTGTTCGAGCGCTTCATCAGCGCGGAGCGCGGCGAGCCGCCCGACATCGACGTCGACTTCGAACATCAGCGCCGGGAAGAGGTGATTCAGCACATCTACGAAAAATACGGGCACGACCGCGCGGCACTCGCGGCCGCCGTGTCGACCTATCGCCCGCGCGGCGTGCTGCGCGAAACCGGCAAGGCGCTCGGCGTCGATCCGATGCTGATCGATCGCGTCGCGAAGGGGCATCGCTGGTTCGACGGCAGTCGCGACCTGCTTCAGCAATTCGTGACGATCGGGCTCGATCCCCAGACACCGCTGATCCAGGCGTGGGCCCGGCTCGCCGCGCGGCTGCTCAACTTCCCGCGCCACCTGTCGCAGCATTCGGGCGGTTTCGTGATCAGCCGCGGCAAGCTCACGCGGCTCGTCCCGGTCGAAAACGCCGCGATGGACGGGCGGCGCGTGATCCAGTGGGACAAGGACGATCTCGAGGCGCTCGGACTGATGAAGGTCGACGTGCTGGCGCTCGGCATGCTGTCCGCGCTGCATCGCGCATTCGACATGCGCACCGCGTGGCGCGGGCCGCCGGAGCCGGGCGGCGAGCCGTTCACGCTGAAACACATTCCACAGGACGATGACGCGACCTACGACATGATTTGCCGCGCCGACACGGTCGGCGTATTCCAGATCGAATCGCGCGCGCAGATGTCGATGCTGCCGCGCCTGCGGCCGCGCACGTACTACGATCTGGTGATCGAGGTCGCGATCGTGCGGCCGGGGCCGATCCAGGGCGGGGCGGTGCATCCGTACCTGAAGCGGCGTCAGGGAATCGAGAAGGTCAGTTATCCGAAGGAGGATCTGAAGCCTGCGCTCGCTCGCACGTACGGCGTGCCGATTTTCCAGGAACAGGTCATGCAGATCGCGATGATCGCGGCAGGTTTCACGCCCGGCGAGGCGGACGAACTGCGTCGCGCGATGGCCGCATGGAAGCGCAAGGGCAATCTCGAGAAATATCACCGCAAGATCGTCGACGGGATGCGCGAGCGCGACTACCCCTCCGACTTCGCCGAACAGATCTTCGAGCAGATCAAGGGCTTCGGCGATTACGGTTTCCCCGAAAGCCATGCGGCAAGCTTCGCGAAACTCGCCTACGCGAGCAGCTGGCTCAAATGCCACGAACCGGCGATCTTCCTCGCCGCGCTGCTGAACAGCCAGCCGATGGGCTTCTACCCGCCGTCGCAACTCGTGCAGGACGCGAAGCGTCACGGCGTGCAGGTCCTGCCGATCGACGTGACGCAAAGCAACCGGGAAGCGTCGCTCGAGGCACTGCCCGGCCAGCCGCCGCCACACGGGCAACCCGCCGTGCGGCTCGGCCTGTCGCTCGTCCGCGGGCTCGGCGAAGCCGCCGCACGCCGCATCGAAGCCGCGCGCGCGGCCGGCCCGTTCGACAACGTCGACACCCTCGCGCGCCGCGCAGGGCTCGAGCGCCGCGACCTCGAAGCGCTGGCCGCCGCGAACGCGCTGGCAACGCTCGCGGGCCATCGCCGCGACGCGCTGTGGCAGGCCGTCGCCGCGGCGCCGGAGCGCGACCTGCTCGCCGCCGCGCCGATCGACGAGGCGGAGAAGCCCACGCTCGGCGCGCCGTCGGAAGCCGACGACATCCTCGCCGACTATCACACCACCGGCCTCACGCTGAACCGCCACCCGGTCGCGTTGCTGCGATCCGCGCTGCGCGCGCGGCGGCTGTCGTCCGCCGCGGAACTGCACGATCGCCCCGACGGCCGGCTCGCACGCGCGTGCGGGCTCGTGACCGCGCGGCAGATGCCGGGCACCGCGAAAGGCGTGATGTTCATGACGCTCGAGGACGAAACCGGCTGCGTGAACGTGATCGTCCGGCCCGAACTGCTCGCGCGGCAGCGCCGCGAAACCCTCGATTCGCGGCTGCTCGCGGCGTCGGGCGTATGGCAGGTCGCGAGCGACGTGAGGCACCTCGTCGCGCAGCATTTCGAGGATCTGACGCCGTTGCTCGGCGGTCTGCGCACGTCGAGCCGCGAGTTCCACTGACGAGCGCAGCGTGCCGGCGCCCCTTCCGCTGGTGCATACCAGTCGGCTCAACTGGTTCTATTCCGGTCTCGTATTTTCCATTGAAACCCGGCACGGACACGCCCCGGAACTGTCCCCTTGCATACCACTCCGGGTAAATCCCTATCCTGTACTGCTTTGTAAACAAAGGCTTTGTCGAAGCTAAAACGCTTGTCCGACAAGGCTTTCGGCGATTTTCACACGGCTAATACCAGTTCGTTGACTGGTATTATGGTGGTTATATAATGCGTTCACTTTCGACGGCCCGAGGTCGTCGTCCGACACCTGGAGGCACATGGAAACCGGCTGGCCCGAACTGGCGCCCGATCCCCTCAGCGACACGCCGCTCTATCTGCAGCTTGCCCGCAACCTGGCGAGCGCGATTCACGCCGGCGCGTGGCGGGCCGGCGAGGCGTTGCCGTCGGAGCGGCTGCTGTCGGCGTCGGTCGGCGTGTCGCGGATCACCGCCCGCCGCGCCCTGATGCTGCTGGTCGAACAGGGGCTGATCAAGCGGGCCCGCGGCGCGGGCAGCTTCATCACGCCGCGCGTCGCCGATCCGCTGTCGCGTCTCGTCGGCTTCACCGCGAAGATGCGGCAGCGCGGCTTCGTGCCCGATTCGGTGTGGCTGTCGCGCGCGCTGCGCGCCGCGAACCGCGACGAGATCACGCATCTCGGCCTCGCGCCCGGCGCGACGGTGGCGCGGCTCGAACGGCTGCGTCGCGCGGACGGCATCGTGATGGCCGTCGAGCATTCGACGCTGCCGGCCGCGGTGGTGCCCGATCCGCAGGTGCTCGGCGCGTCGCTGTACGAATACCTCGAGGCGCGCGGGATGACCGTCGTGCGCGCGCTGCAGCACTTTCGCGCGGCGAATGCGACGCACGCGATCGCGAAATGGATGGCGGTGAAGCCGGGCTCGGCATTGCTCGTGATCACGCGGATCGGCTATGGCGCCGACCAGCGCGCGATCGAACTTTCCGAAACGTATTGCCGCGACGACTACTACGACTTCGTCGCCGAACTGAAACGCTGACGCGCGAGACTGCCCGCGCGCGAAGCAACGACACGAATTTGCAAATCACGACGCGGATGTACGCGTCACCAGATCATCAAGAGAACGTCATGCTGACTGGAAACATCCTGACCCCCGACGGCTGGATTCACGGCTCGATCGATAGCGAGAACGGCCGCATCACCACGCTCGACGGCAAGCCCGTCGATCCCGCGAAGAACGACGCGCCGTACATCCTGCCCGGCTTCATCGACCTGCACGTGCATGGCGGCGGCGGCGCCGACGTGATGGAAGGCGGCGACGCGATCGAGACGATCGCCCGCACGCACGCGCAATACGGCACGACGAGCCTGCTCGCGACGACGATGACCGCGCCGCGCGACGAACTGATGCAGGTCGTCGCGAACCTCGGCACGGTCGCACGTACCCGCACGCCGGGCGGCGCGCGCGTGCTCGGCGTGCATCTCGAAGGCCCGTACATCAACCCCGGCAAGCTCGGCGCGCAGCCCGACGCGGCCGTGTCGGCCGTGCTCGACGAAGTGCTGAAGTACCTGTCGATCGCGCCGATCCGCGTCGTCACGCTCGCGCCGGAAATCGCCGGCCACATCGAGATCATCGGCGAGATGGCCGCGCGCGGCGTGCGCGTGCAGCTCGGCCACTCGCTCGCGACCTACGACGACGCCGTCGCCGCGCTCAAGCACGGCGCGTGCGGCTTCACGCACCTGTTCAACGCGATGTCGCCGCTGCATCACCGCAACCCGGGCCTGGTGGGCGCGGCGCTTGCGCATGCCGAATATGCGGAGATCATCCCGGATCTGCTGCACGTGCACCCGGGCGCGATTCGTGCCGCGCTGCGCGCGATCCCGCGCCTGTACGTCGTGACCGACAGCACGTCCGCAACGGGCATGCCCGACGGCGAATACCGGCTCGGCAGCCAGCACGTGACGAAGTGCCTCGGCGGCGTGCGGCTCGCCGACGGCACGCTCGCCGGCAGCACCCTGACGATGGACCAGGCGCTGCGCAATCTCGTATCGCTCGGCCTGCCGATCGCCGACGTGTCGAACCGGATGTCGCGCTATGCGGCCGACTACCTCGGCGTCACCGATCGCGGCCGCCTCGAGCGCGGCGCATGGGCCGACCTCGCGGTGTTCGACCGCGACCTGAACCTCACCGCGACCTACGTCGAAGGAGAATCGATTGTCGAATATGCTTAAGGAAGCGCGCGAGTCCGCCCAGGTCGTCGCCGCGCAGCTCGCCGACACCACGCGCGTCGAAGCGCTCGCCGGCCAACTGCTCGATCACCCGCCGGCCGTCGCGCTGACGGTCGCGCGCGGCAGCTCGGATCACGCCGCGAGCTATTTCGCGAGCCTGACGATGAGCCGCCTCGGCGTGCCGGTCGCATCGCTGCCGATGTCGGTCGCGACGCTGCAGCAAGCGCCGCTGAAGGTGCAGGACCAGCTCGCGATCGCGTTCTCCCAGTCGGGCAAGAGCCCCGATCTCGTCAATACGATGGCCGCGCTGCGCGAAGCCGGCGCGCGCACCGTCGCCGCCGTGAACGTGCTGCCGTCGCCGCTCGCCGATGCGTGCGAACACCAGCTGCCGCTGCTCGCCGGCCCCGAACTGTCGGTCGCCGCGACGAAGAGCTATATCGCGATGCTGTCGCTGTCCGCGCAGATCGTCGCCTACTGGCAGCGCGACGCCGCGCTGATGACCGCGCTGCGCGGCCTGCCCGACGTGCTCGCGCAGGCCGGCCGGCTCGACTGGTCTCCGGCGGTCGCCGCGCTGTCGGGCGTCGAGCGGATGATCGTGATCGGCCGCGGTCTCGGCCTCGCGATCGCGCAGGAAGCCGCGCTGAAGCTGAAGGAAACCTCCGGCATCCAGGCGGAGGCATTCTCGAGCGCCGAAGTGCGTCACGGCCCGATGGAGCTGATCGACCGCGACTATCCGCTGCTCGTGTTCGCGCCGCCGGGGCCCGAGCAGGCCGGCCTGCTGCAGTTGGCCGACGACATGCGCGCCCGCGGCGCGGCCGTGTTGCTCGCGGCGCCCGCCGGCACGCCCGGCGCGACGCTGCCGCTCGCCCAGTCGGCCCATCCGGCGCTCGACCCGATCGCCGCCATTCTTTCGTTTTACGTGATGGCGGCGGATCTCGCCGTCGCGCGCGGCCGCAATCCCGATACGCCGCGCCACCTGAACAAAGTTACCGAAACGCACTGATAGCCGAGACAGCCGATGAGACGCGCCGAGGAATCCCAGTTGAAGAGCCCCACCCATGATCAGATCGTCCTGCTTGCCCCGCTGACGGGGCCGATCGTCGCGCTGGCCGACGTGCCCGATCCGGTGTTCTCCGGCGGGATGTTCGGCGACGGCATCGGCATCGACCCGCTCGCGGGCCAGCTCGTCGCACCGTGCGCGGGCGTCGTGTCGCATCTCGCGCGCACGGGCCATGCGGTGACGATCACGACGCCGCAAGGCGCGGAAGTGCTGCTGCACATCGGCATCGACACCGTCGAGCTGGACGGGCAGGGCTTTGCCCCGCACGTCGAGGCCGGCGCGCACGTCGAGGCGGGCGACCTGCTGATCGAATTCGACCAGGACGCGGTCGCGCGCGGCGCGCACTCGCTCGTGTCGGTGATCGCGATCGCGAACTCCGATGCGTTCGAGGTCGTCGACCGCGCCGACGGTTTCGCGACCGCCGGCAAGACGCCGCTGCTCGTGCTGCGCGGCCGGGGCGACGCGGCCGCGCACGCGGCGCAAGCCGGCGCGGCGGCGATCAACGAGGTGCGCCGCGAAATCGTGCTGGCGCAGCCGGGCGGCCTGCATGCGCGGCCGGCCGCGCGGGCACGCGAAGCCGTGCGCGGGTTCGACGCGTCCGTCGACGTGCTGTTCGATGGCCGCCAGGCGTCGATCGCGAGCGTGGTCGGCCTGCTCGGCCTCGGCGCCGGCGAAGGCGCGACGGTCGTTCTCGTCGGCCGCGGCGCGCACGCGCAGCAGGCCGTCGATGCGGTCGAGCACGAGCTGCTGCGCGCGGCGCACGGCGAGGTCGACGAACAGCCGGCGCGACTGAAGTCGCCCGCGCCGCAGGCGGTTGTGCGCAACGCCGGGCTCCCGCGCGACGGCGCGCCGCTCGATCCGCACACGCTTGCGGGCGTGTGCGCGGCGCCCGGCATCGCGGTCGGCACGCTGGTGCGTCTCGACGATGCGGAAATCGTGCCGCCCGAGCAGGCGTCCGGCACGCCGGCGGCGGAAAGCCGCCGCCTCGATCAGGCGCTGAAGGCCGTCGACGGCGAACTCGACGAAACGGTGCGCAACGCTTCGGCGCGCGGCGCGGTGGGCGAAGCGGGCATCTTCGCGGTGCATCGCGTGCTGCTGGAAGACCCGACGCTGATCGACGCGGCGCGCGACCTGATCAGCCTCGGCAAGAGCGCGGGGTTCGCGTGGCGCGCGACGATCCGCACGCAGATCGACACGCTGTCGAAGCTCGACGACGCGCTGCTCGCCGAACGCGCGGCCGACCTGCGCGACATCGAGAAGCGCGTGCTGCGCGCGCTCGGCCATACGAACGGCGCGGCGCGTGCGCTGCCCGACGAGGCGGTGCTCGCGGCCGAGGAATTCACGCCGTCGGATCTGTCGTCGCTCGATCGCCAGCGCGTGACCGCGCTCGTGATGGCGCGCGGCGGCGCGACGTCGCACGCGGCGATCATCGCGCGGCAGCTCGGCATCCCGGCGCTGGTCGCGGTCGGCGACGCGCTGTACGCGATTCCGGACGGCACGCAGGTGGTCGTCGACGCGAGCGCGGGCCGGCTCGAACATGCGCCGACCGCGCTCGACGTCGAGCGCGCGCGGCACGAGCGCCAGCGCCTGGACGGGGTGCGCGAGGCGAACCGGCAACAGGCCGGTTCGGCGGCCGCGACGGTCGACGGCCGCGCGATCGAGGTGGCCGCGAACATCGCGACGCTCGACGACGCGCACACCGCGGTCGACAACGGCGCGGATGCGATCGGCCTGCTGCGCACCGAGCTGATGTTCATTCATCGCCAGGTCGCGCCGACGGTGGTCGAGCACCAGCAGAGCTACCAGTCGATCGTCGACGCGCTGCAAGGCCGCACGGCGATCATCCGCACGCTCGACGTCGGCGCCGACAAGGAGGTCGACTACCTGACGCTGCCGCCCGAACCGAATCCGGCGCTCGGCCTGCGCGGCATCCGCCTCGCGCAGGTGCGCCCCGATCTGCTCGACGACCAGTTGCAGGGCCTGCTCGCGGTGAAGCCGTACGGCGCGGTGCGCATCCTGCTGCCGATGGTGACCGACGCGGGCGAACTCGTGCGGTTGCGCAAGCGCATCGACGAATTCGCGCGCGCGCAGGGCCGTACCGAGCCGATCGAGGTCGGCGTGATGATCGAGGTGCCGTCGGCCGCGCTGCTGGCCGACCAGCTCGCGCAGCACGCGGATTTCCTGTCGATCGGCACCAACGACCTGACGCAGTACACGCTCGCGATGGATCGCTGCCAGGCCGACCTGGCGGCGCAGTCCGACGGCCTGCATCCGGCCGTGCTGCGCCTGATCGACATCGCGGTGCGCGGCGCCGCGAAGCACGGCAAGTGGGTCGGCGTATGCGGCGCGCTCGGCGGCGATCCGCTCGCGGTGCCGGTCCTGGTGGGCCTCGGCGTGACCGAGCTGTCGGTCGACCCGGTATCGGTGCCGGGCATCAAGGCGCGTGTGCGTCGCCTCGATTACCAGCTGTGCCGTCAGCGTGCGCAGGATCTGCTCGCGCTCGATTCGGCGCAGGCGGTAAGGGCAGCAAGCCGCGAGGTCTGGCCGCTCGACTGAACGTCGACGGCAGGTTCGCGGCCCGTTTCACTACGAAAGCAATCAGCTCAACGACGATTAATGACGAGACAAGGATTGGAGGACTGAATGAACGGGAATCCGTTTCTGAAAATACAGGGCCTGGGCCGGGCACTGATGCTGCCGATCGCGGTATTGCCGGTCGCCGGCATCCTGCTGCGACTCGGCCAGCCGGACGTGTTCAACATCAAGATGATCGCGGATGCGGGCGGCGCGATCTTCGACAACCTGCCGCTGCTGTTTGCGATCGGCGTGGCGGTCGGCTTCGCGAAGGACAACAACGGCGTTGCGGCGCTCGCGGGTGCGATCGGCTACCTGATCGAAACCGCGATCATGAAGGACATCGATCCCAAGCTGAACATGGGCGTGCTGTCCGGGATCATCGCGGGTGTGGTCGCGGGCCTGCTGTACAACCGCTACAAGGACATCAAGCTGCCGGACTACCTCGCGTTCTTCGGCGGCAAACGCTTCGTGCCGATCATCACAGGGCTGGTCTGCGTGATACTCGGCATCGCGTTCGGGTACGTGTGGCAGCCGGTCCAGCATGCGATCGACGCGGCCGGCCAGTGGCTGACGACGGCGGGCGCGGTCGGTGCGTTCGTGTTCGGCTTCCTGAACCGCCTGCTGCTCGTCACGGGCCTGCACCACATCATCAACTCGCTTGCGTGGTTCGTGTTCGGCAACTTCACGCCGCCCGCCGGCGGCGACATCGTGCACGGCGACCTGCACCGCTTCTTCGCGGGCGACCCGACCGCGGGCACCTTCATGGCCGGTTTCTTCCCGATCATGATGTTCGGCCTGCCGGCCGCGTGTCTGGCGATGCTGCACGAGGCGCCGAAGGAGCGCCGCGCGATGGTCGGCGGCCTGCTGTTCTCGATGGCGCTCACGTCGTTCCTGACCGGCGTGACCGAGCCGATCGAATTCAGTTTCATGTTCCTCGCGCCGGTGCTGTACGTGATCCACGCGGTGCTGACGGGGCTGTCGCTCGCAATCTGCCAGATCCTCGGCGTGAAGCTCGGCTTCACGTTCTCGGCCGGCGCGATCGACTACGTGCTGAACTACGGGCTGTCGACGAAGGGCTGGATCGCGATTCCGCTCGGCGTGGCATATGGCGTCGCGTACTACGGGCTGTTCCGCTTCTTCATCCGCAAGTTCAACATGGCGACGCCGGGCCGTGAGCCGGCATCGGCCGATGCGGCCGCGGAACCGGACGCATCGGGCGGCTTCGTCGCGCCGGCCGCGACGGCTGCCGCGCCGCGCGCGCAACGCTACATCGCCGCGCTCGGCGGGGCGGGCAACCTGTCGGTCGTCGACGCCTGCACGACACGCCTGCGTTTGACCGTCGTCGATCCGGACAAGGTGTCGGAGCCGGAACTGAAATCGATCGGCGCGCGCGGCGTGCTCAAGCGCGGCGGCAACAGCGTGCAGGTGATCATCGGGCCCGAGGCAGACATCATTGCCGACGAGATGCGTGTCGCGATCGGCGCGGCAGCGGGCGCCGCCTCGACGGGCACGGTCGCCGCCTCGCAGCCCGTCACGGGCGCGTCCGCCGGCCCGCTCGATCCGGAACCGGCCCGCTGGCTCGCGGTGTTCGGCGGTGCGACCAACGTCGCGTCGCTCGACGCGGTCGCGACCACGCGCCTGCGCGTCGTCGTCCGCGATCCGTCGGCGGTCGATCGCGATCGTCTCGGCACGCTCGACGTCGCGTGGGTGTCGCTCGACACGTTCCACATCGTCTGCGGCAACGCGGCCGCGCGTTACGCCGAACAGCTCGGCGCGCGCCTGCCGCCGTCGGGCAGCGGGGCCGCCGTACAACCGGCCTGATGCGGCGAAGCCGGCCCGATCCGCGCGGCGGATCCGGGTCGGCCGGCAACACGAAAAACGGCTTGCGATGTGTCGCAAGCCGTTTTTGTTTCGGGGCGGGCGACGGCGCGACGCGTGCGCATCGCGCGTTGCCCGTCGGCCCGGCCGCTCAGCCGCTCACGGGTTCGTCAGCGTGAAGGTCGGCTTCCGGTAGCCGACGCCGGCCCGGTCGAGCTTCGGCAATTCGCGTTGCGTGAGCAGCGTCGCGAAGCCGGCCCAGTCGCGCTGCAATGCGGCCATGTCGACGTGATGCGTGTCGCCGCGCTTGTAGCGCACGCCGGCCGCATACGGCAGCTCCCAGTCGGCGCGATGCCACGCGCGCTCGGCGAGCGCGAGCAGCCGCGGATAGGCCATGTATTCGAGGAACGTGCCGTTGCGCATCACCTCGCCCCAGGCCTGCCCCTGCATCCCTTCGATGCGCGGCGCGGGGCCCGTGCCCGTCACCTCGAACGCATTGCCGTCGCGGTCGCCCATCACCTCGGCGTTCTGCGGCAGGTTCTCGGGCGCGAGCGAGAACACCTTGTACTCGTCGGTTGCATGCGAACCCCAGTAGTAGCCGCGCTCGCGCGGGTTGAGCGTGTACGGAAAGTCGAAGTACAGGTAGTCGGGCAGCGCGAGCACCGTCAGGTAGCCCTTGCCGCTCAGGTCGCGCGCACTGTCCGATGCGCCCCAGAAGATCGTGTCCCACAACGACACCATCACGTGGCGCGTGCCGAAGTCCTGCGGCCCGCTTGCGTGCTTGATACCGTCCTGCCATGCGGCCATCGTGTCGATCCCGTTCGCGTTGACCGCCGCGCTCACCTGTGTCGCGAAGCGCGTCGGCAACTCGTCGATCGACTTGATCTCGCCGCGCCGGAGCAGCGCCGCGCACGCGGGCGAACGCGCCCACGGCTTGTCCTGCGCGGCGAGATCGATGCGCCCCTTGCCCGGGTCGGTGCCGTTCAGCGGCTGGAAGCCCGCGCCGAGGAAGATGTTCTTCGCCTCGTCGCCGCCGTAATGCCAGACGTGCAGCGGCGCCTGCGCGTCCGCATGCATCGCCGCGATCTCGCGGATCACCTTCGACGCGAAATTGAGCGCACCGGGCACGCACGGATTCAGGTCGCTGCGCCGGTCGTAGAACTGCACTGTCGTCAGGTTCGACGTGTCCTGCGGATCGAGCAGCCGGTACGCATTCGCTTCCTGCTCGCGGCCGGCCGCATGGAGCCGCCGGTAACGCGCCTCCATCGTCACGACGGCGGCACGCGCGTGCGCGGGCATGTCGATCTCGGGGATGATCTCGACGAAACGCGCGGCCGCGTAGCGCACCAGCGCCACGTAATCGTCGCGCGTCAGGTAGCCGCCGCCCGAACGGTTGTCGGGGCCGGAGCCGAGTTGCGGCAGCAGGCAGCGCGTCTCGCCCGGGTCGTGGCAGCGGCGCCCGCCGATTTCGGTCAGCTCGGGCAGGCCGGGAATCTCGATGCGCCAGCCTTCGTCGTCGGACAGATGCAGGTGCAGCCGGTTGAGCTTGTACGCGCTCATCTGGTCGATCAGGCGGCGCAACGTCGCCGGGTGCTTGAAGTTGCGTGCGAGATCGACGTGCATTCCCCGATGCGTGAAGCGCGGCGCGTCCTCGACCAGCATCGCCGGAATCGGGCCGCCGCCGGCGGGCGCGAGCGAGAACAGCGTCTGCACGCCGTAGTAGAGGCCGGCGCGATCGTATGCTTCGATGAATGCGCCGCGCGGCCCGATCGCGAGCCGGTAGCCGCCGGGCATCGCGATGTCGGCGGGCAGCCGGCGCGGCGCGACGGCGCCCCGCACCGGCATGCCCGCGCCGTCGAGCCCGAGTGTCGCCGCGCGTTCGCGCAGCGCCGCGACCTGCGCGTCGGGCAGGTCCGGCAGCGCGAGTTCGACGCCGCGCAGGTCGAGCGTGCCGGGCAGCGCCTGCTGGCGCTTCGCGCTCGGCAGCGTGCGGCTCGCATCGGGCCGCGCGGCCACGGGCGGCGCATTGCCGGTCGAGTTGTTCTGCGCGTCGGCCGGCAGCGATTCGACGTAGCGCAGCTCGTCGTCGGTGTCGTTGTAGCGGAGCACGGCGGGCGGCGCGCCGTCGACGACCACGTACGGGCGCGGAATCACGTCGCTGTAGCGCAGCAGCCAGTATTCGGCGACGAACGGCAGCTCGATGCGCTCGCCGGGCGCCAGCCGCACCGAGCCCGGCTGCGGCGTCAGTTCGTACAGGTCGCCGGTGAGCCGCCGTAGTGCAAAGCCCGGACGGTCGATCCGCAGCAGGCGGCGGATGCTGTGCAGATAGAGCTTCCAGCCGCCGTCGGCGATCGCCTGGTGGCCGCGGTTCTGCAGGATCAGGCGGCCCGTCGCGCAGGCCGCGCCGTCGGCGCCGAGGTCGGCGCACGGTACGCCCGCCGCGGCCGCGTGGTTGTTGTCGACGGCGACGCGCAACGCGAGGCCGTTCGACAGCAGCGCCGCGAGACTCGCGGCTGCTGCGGGCGGTGTGGCGGGCAGCGCGGCACGGGCGGTCGCGCCGGGCGCGGCCGACGCCGGCTGGGCGCCGATCGAGGCGGGCGGCGCCGCCGCGATCAGCAGGCCGGCAAGAAGGCATGGCAAGGTACGTTTCATTCGAACTCCTGAAAAAAAGGGGGCGTGGCGGCGTCGATGGACGACGTCGCTGCGGTCGGGTCTTTCTACGGAGCTGCGGGAGATGCCTGCGTGCGGGGCGATGCGGCCGCACCGCGCGCAGGCGGCACGCGGGGGCGTGCGTTACGGAACGGGAGGCGGGCAGGCGTGCCGATCGGATCGGCGGGGCGGCGGATGCGTGCTCATCGGCTGCGCGCGGCAAGCGCCGTGGCGGCGAGGCGGTCGCAAGCGGCGGCATTCGGCCGGCCGCGCGCGATCGCGGCGGCGGGCGCCGTCGCGCGCGGACGTCGACACGGCGCGCAGGCGCGCGCCTCACACGGGATGCGCATGTCTCCCCCACCCAGATGGATTCGGCCTGTCTGCGGCCGTGTCAAAAGATCATATGAAACCTTTTATTGGTATTCAAGTGGTATCAATCTGGCGCTAAATTGGCATCGATTCGCGCGACCTGTCCGGCCGGCCGGGACGAAAAAAAACCTCGCGCGAGGCGAGGTTCGTTGCGGGCGGCCGCGGCGTGACCGGCCGCATGCGTCAGTCGCGGCCGGCGCGTGCTTCCTGCGTCTTCTGCCGCGCTTCGAGCCACATCGCATTGACGATGCCGAACGACAGCGCGACGCCGATACCGAGAATCCAGCTGAAATACCACATGATCCGACTCCTTGCGAAACGGTGGACGGGGGCGCCTGCGCGCCCCGGCCCGGTTCAATACATCGAATGCTTGTTCTCTTCGAGCACCTCGCGCGTGACCTTGCCGCGCATCACGCGATACACCCAGCTCGTATAGAGCAGGATGAGCGGCAGGAACACGATCACCGCGAACAGCATCACCTGCAGCGTCATGTGGCTCGACGTCGAATCCCACACGGTCAGGCTGCTGCGCGGGTCGAGCGACGACGGCATGATGAACGGGAACATCGAGAAGCCCGCGGTGAGGATCACGCCGGTGATCATCAGCCCCGTGCAGAAGAACGCCGTCTTTTCCTGCTTCGAGCCGGCGAGCAGCAGTGCGAGCAGGCCGCCCGCGATCGCGACGACGGGCGCCGCGATCATCCACGGAAACTCGCCGTAGTTCGCGAGCCAGAGGCCCGAGCCGGCGGCGACGTCCTTGAGCAGCGGATTCGCGACGGTGTCGGTCGGCGCGGCGTGCGTGATGTGGAAGCCGCCGATATACGACGCGACCAGCACGCCTGCCAGCACGAACAGCACGACCGCGAGGAACGACGACACGCGCAGGGCGATCGACGCGCGGCGTGCGATCACGCCTTCGGTCTTCATCCGGATGAACGCGGCGCCGTGCGCGACGAGCATCGTCAGGCTGACGAGCCCGCACAGCAGCGCGAACGGGTTCAGGAGCGCCCAGAAGCTGCCGTGGTAGGTGACGCGCAGGTCGCTGTCGTACTGGAACGGCACGCCTTGCAGCAGGTTGCCGAATGCGACGCCGAACACGAGCGCCGGCACGAAGCCGCCGACGAACAGGCCCCAGTCCCAGCCCGCGCGCCAGCGCGGGTCGGGCCGCTTGCTGCGGTAGTCGAAGCCCACCGGCCGGAAGAACAGCGCGAACAGCACGAGCAGCATCGCGAAGTAGAAGCCGGAGAACGACGCGGCGTAGACGAGCGGCCACGCGGCGAACATCGCGCCGCCGGCCGTGATCAGCCACACCTGGTTGCCTTCCCACGTCGCGCCGACGGTGTTGATGATGATGCGGCGCTCGTCGTCGGTCTTGCCGAGGAACGGCAGCAGCGCGGTCGCCCCCATGTCGAAGCCGTCGGTGACGGCGAAGCCGATCAGCAGCACGCCGACGAGCAGCCACCAGATCAGCTTGAGAGTTGCATAGTCCATAGCGATTCCTTGTTCCGTTTCGGTTGCGTGCTCAAGCCGGGGCGCGCTCGCTGGCGGCCGCGAGTTCGTGGTGGTAACGGCCGGTATGCAGCGACGACGGGCCGAGACGCGCGTACTTGAACATCAGCTTGATCTCGATGACGAACAGTGCGGTATAGAACAGGATGAAGCCCGCAAGACTCAGGTACAGGTCGGTCGGCGTCAGGCTCGACGCGGACAGGTGCGTCGGCAGCACGCCGGCGATCGTCCACGGCTGGCGGCCGAGCTCGGCGACGACCCAGCCGAATTCGATCGCGATCCACGGCAGCGGGATCGCCCACACCGCGTAGCGCAGGAACCAGCGGCGGTTGTCCTGCAGCAGTTCGCGGCGCGCGCAGAACCAGAACGCGGCAATGAACGTCGCGACGAACAGGAAGCCGAGGGCCACCATGATCCGGAACGAGAAGAACACGGGCGCGACCGGCGGGATCGTCTTCTTCGCGGCGGCCTTGATCTGCTCCGGCGTCGCATCGACCACGTTCGGCGTGAACTGCTTGAGCATCAGCCCGTAGCCGAGATACTGCTTGTGCTGGTCGAACAGTTCGTGCGTTGCCGCGCTGGTATCGCCTTCCTTGATCTTCTGCAGCGCGCCGTACGCGATCATCCCGCTCTGGATGTGCTCCTCGCTATGCTTCGCGAGATCGCGCAGGCCGATCACCGGTTCGTCGATCGAGCGCGTCGCGATCAGGCCGAGCGCATACGGGATCTTGATCGCGTAGTCGGTGCGCTGTTCTTTCTGGTTCGGAATGCCGATCAGCGTGAACGAGGCGGGCGCCGGTTGCGTTTCCCATTCGGATTCGATCGCGGCGAGCTTCATCTTCTGCACTTCGCCGGTCGTATAGCCCGACTCGTCGCCGAGCACGATCACGCAGAGCGTCGCCGCGAGGCCGAAGCCGGCCGCGACCGCGAACGAGCGCAGCGCGAAGTCGACGTCGCGCTTCTTCAGCAGGTACCACGACGACACGCCGAGCACGAACATCGCCGCCGACACGTAGCCGGCCGACACCGTGTGCACGAACTTCACTTGTGCGACCGGGTTGAACAGCACGTCGAACAGGCTCGTCATCTCCATGCGCATCGTCTGGTAGTTGAACTCGGCGCCGACCGGGTTGTTCATCCAGCCGTTCGCGACGAGGATCCAGAGCGCGGACAGGTTCGAGCCCAGCGCGACGAGGAACGTGACGAGCAGGTGCTTGACCTTCGACAGCCGGTTCCAGCCGAAGAAGAACAGGCCGACGAACGTCGACTCGAGGAAGAACGCCATCAGGCCTTCGACCGCGAGCGGCACGCCGAAGATGTCGCCGACATAGTGCGAGTAGTACGACCAGTTCGTGCCGAACTGGAATTCGAGCGTGATGCCGGTCGTCACGCCCATCGCAAAGTTGATGCCGAACAGCTTGCCCCAGAACTGGGTCATGTCCTTGTACACCTGTTTGCCGGTCATCACGTAGACGGCTTCCATGATGACGAGCAGCCAGGACAGGCCGAGCGTCAACGGCACGAACAGGAAATGGTAGAGCGCCGTGATGCCGAACTGCAGACGCGACAGATCGACGACTTCGCTACTTATCATGGTGGTCTCCCTCGGTAGATACAGGCGCCGGTACCGAGAGCAGCTTCTCGGCGACGGCGGCAGGCGGCAGCGACATGTGCTCAGCCTGCGGATGATTGAAGAATGCGTATTTGAGCGACATCAAGAGGATCAGCTTGACGATCAGCACCAGCGTGATGTCGCGGGCGAGGGTCGGGCCGCGTGCCCATGCGGCAATGCGCGCGCGCCAGCCGATCGTGCCGGCCGGCCGCGCGGGAGGCGGCGCAGGCTCTTTATTGATCGAGATCAAGGCGATTATCCTGAATCGATTTAAGGCGGTTTTGGGGGGCGACTTTACGTTGGATTTATGACGGCCGTGAAGCTGTTTTAATCCTTTTGCGCCTGACATGCCAATTTTAAAAGGAGTGCTTTCCGATGCCGAGTGCTGCGCTGCGGCAGACCGTCGCGAAACACGGGCCCGGATTTGAGGCAGATCAAGGTTATGCGGAAGGGGGCCGCAAATGGCGTATTACCTGACGAATCAGGTCAATTAATCGGCCGACAATGAACGGAGAGCGAAATGAAAAGCGCGAAAAAAGGCCGAAAAAAAACCGCTGCCGGTCGGGCAGCGGTTTTCGATGATTTGCTCTAAATCGCCGGGCTTTACGCGTATTCGGCGAGTGCGGTGCGCATTTTCTTCATGGCGCTCGCTTCGATCTGGCGGATGCGTTCCGCCGACACGCCGAACTCGGCCGCGAGATCGTGCAGCGTCGAGCCGCCCGAGCCGTCGTCGTCGACATGCAGCCAGCGCGCCTCGATGATGCGGCGGCTGCGTGCGTCGAGCGCATCGAGCGCTTGCGCGATGCCGTCGGTCTGCAGCGTGTCGCGCTGACGCGCGGCGAGCACGGCAGTCGGCTCGTTGTGCGAATCGGCCAGGTAGGCGATCGGCGCGTACGACTCCTCGCCATCTTCCACCTGCCCTTCGAGCGCGATGTCGCCGCCCGACAGGCGCGTTTCCATTTCGGTCACGTCTTCGCGCTTGACGTTGAGCTCCTGCGCGAGGCCGTCGATTTCCTCGGGCGTCATCGCCTGCATGCCCTTCTTGTGGCTGCGCAGGTTGAAGAACAGCTTGCGCTGCGCCTTCGTCGTCGCGACCTTCACCATGCGCCAGTTGCGCAGGATGTACTCGTGGATCTCGGCCTTGATCCAGTGGATCGCGTACGACACGAGACGTACGTTCTGGGCCGGATCGAAACGCTTCACGGCCTTCATCAGGCCGATGTTGCCTTCCTGGATCAGGTCGCCGTGCGGCAGCCCGTAGCCGAGATAGTTGCGCGCGATCGACACGACGAGCCGCAGGTGCGACAGCACGAGGCGGCGCGCCGAGTCGAGGTTGTTGTGTTCGCGAAATTCGGTCGCGTACTGGCGTTCCTCTTCGGCCGTCAGCAGCGGAATGCGATTGACGGCCTGGATGTACGCGTCGATGTTGCCGAGCTGGCCGGGCAACATCGATTGTGCTGCGAGCGCCAGCGAGCCTGCCGATTCGGCCTTGGCCGGCGTCGGGCTCAGGGTGTTCGGGAGGGTCAGGGCGTTGCTCACTAAAAAACTCCTTTGGAATCAGGGACAAACCCCCGGTCTCGAATGAGATTCCGTGGGCCATCTTAGCACTCCCGCAATCCGAGTGCTAATTCCTTAGAGCGGGCGTGGACATCGGAGTTCCCGTTTTTCTATTGGAATTGTCGAGCCGATAGTCTACTTTGCGACAGAGAGGGTGAGCCGAAGTTCCGTAAGCCGTTGTTTCTGATGGTAATCAGTAGACGATTTCGATTTTTGTCGTTTTGGAAGGAAGCCATTTCGCTTGGTGATGCCGATCCGAAAAGTCCTTTACCATACCATTCAGTTCGCTCGAGCCGGCCGAAGCGGCAGGCTCCATTCAACCCACAAAGTTGGAGTGACAGATGAACAATAAGAAGAATCGCCGGCCCTGCAGCCGGCTTGCGCTGCATGCGATGCTGGCAGCGTCCCTTCTGGGCGGATCGGGTGCGGCATTCGCGGATCGGTGGGGAATTCAGGCGGGCGGCGGCTTTTCGGATCGCCACGGAATCGACAAGGCCGATCTCGGCGTCGTGTGGGATCCGGGCTGGAACTGGTGGGAAATCGGCGGCTGGCACTTCGCCTTCGTGGTGGAAGGGCACGCCGGCTACTGGCACACGGGCGGCAACGTCCACGGCAACATCGGCGAATTCGGCGTGACGCCGTTGTTCCGCTTCATCAAGAGCGCCGGGCCGATCCGCCCGTTCATCGAGGCCGGCGGCGGCGTCCGGCTGCTGACGCACCCGACGATCTCGGACCACTTCTCGCTGTCGACCGCGTTCCAGTTCGCGCCCACCGCCGGCGTCGGCGCACAGTTCGGAGAACGGCAACAGTATCAGGTCGGTTACCGTTTTCAACATGTGTCTAACGCGGGTATCAAAGAGCCGAATCCTGGGGTAAATTTCCACCAGTTCTACGTGCAGTACAACTTCTGATCGGCCCGCCCGCGCAAGGCGGGCGCGTTGCCGAGGAGTCAGGCGATGGCGAAGCTGGTCGATGCGATCCGCGCGCTCGAGCGCGATCGGTTCCGGGCGATGGTGGACGGGGACGGCGAAGCGCTCGACGCGCTGTTGTCGGACAAGGTGTTCTTCGTGCACACCAACGGCAAACGCGAAACCAAGCAGCAGTTCATCGATGCCATCGTCGCCGGACGCCGCCGCTATCGCCAGATCGAGGTCCAGTCGCAGGATCTGCTGCCCGTCGGCGGCGAGACCTGCGTCGTCACCGGGCGCGCGCTGATCGAGATGGAAACGAACAACGGCGGCCTGGTCTTCCCGATTGCCTATACGTCCGTCCACACTCACGAGCAGGGCCGCTGGTGCCTGCTCGCCTGGCAGGCGACCCGCTGCGCGACCGAGACATGAGCGCGCATGGCGCCCCTTTTCATGTCCCGACCGAAGCGGCCTTCTGGGCCGCTTTTTGCTGCCTCGTGCGGCGCGGATCGCGCGGCGCACGGGCGGTCGCGCTCCGTTCGCTGATATTCGAACCCTGATTCGGGGCCTGGCGCTCAGGCCGCCGCGCGGCGATCCGCGCAATGCCAGGCCGAGCGGTTGATCGCGCTGACGACCGCGTCGAGCGCCGCGCTCGATGCATCGGCGTGCAGGCCGACGCCGTGCCGCGACGGCGCATCGCCGACCCGGCACCCGACCGATACCGCGCTTCGCCCGTCCTTCGTGCGCGCGTGTTCGCACGAGGCGACCTCGATCGCGACGCCGGCGGCCGCCGCGAATGCCGCGGCCAAACGTCGCACGGCGTCTTCGGGCGACCCGTCGGCCGCCGGCGCCGCCGCGATTTCGCGGTTCCGCCAGCGCGCGCCGCCGCCGTGACGCGCGGCCGGCCCGTCGGTCTCGAAGAATTCCCGGGCGAACAGCGCGCAGATCGCGTCGCCCGTCACTTCCTCGCCGGACGCGTCGGCGAGCGTCTGTACCGCGTGGCTGAATTCGATCTGCACCCGGCGCGTCGGCGTGAATCCCATCCCGCGTTCGAGCAGGAACGTCGCGCCGCCCTTGCCGGACTGGCTGTTGACGCGGATCACCGCGTCATAGCCGCGGCCGACGTCGGCCGGGTCGATCGGCAGGTACGGCACTTCCCAGGCGGCATCGGGGCGCTGCTGCGCGAAGCCCTTGCGGATCGCGTCCTGGTGCGAGCCCGAGAACGCGGTGAAGACGAGGTCGCCCGCGTACGGATGGCGCGGATGCACGGGAATCTGGTTGCAGCGTTCGACGACGCGGCGCACCGCGTCGATGTCGGAGAAATCGAGGCCCGGGTCGATGCCCTGCGTGTAGAGATTCAGCGCGAGCGTGACGAGATCGACGTTGCCGGTGCGCTCGCCGTTGCCGAACAGGCAGCCTTCGATACGGTCGGCGCCGGCGAGCAGCGCGAGTTCGGCCGCGGCGACCGCGGTGCCGCGATCGTTGTGCGGATGGACGGACAGCACGATGCTGTCGCGGTACGCGAGGTTGCGGTCCATCCATTCGATCTGGTCGGCGAACACGTTCGGGCTGGCGGCTTCGACGGTGGCCGGCAGGTTGACGATCATCTTGTGGTCGCGGGTCGGGCGCCAGGTTTGCGCGACCGCGTCGCAGATCTCGCGCGCGAACGTCAGCTCGGTCATGCTGAAGGTTTCCGGCGAGTACTGGAAGGTCCAGTGCGTCTCGGGGCGCGCGGCGGCGTGCGCCTTGATGATGCGCGTGCCGTCGACCGCGAGCGCCTTCACGTCGGCCTTCGACATCCCGAACACGATGCGGCGGAACGACGGGCAGACCGCGTTGTACAGGTGCACGATCGCGCGCGGCACGCCTTCGAGGGCGTCGAACGTGCGGGCGATCAGGTCCTCGCGCGATTGCACGAGCACCTCGATCGTCACGTCGTCGGGAATCCGCTTGTCGTCGATCAGCTTGCGGACGAAATCGAAGTCGGTTTGCGACGCCGACGGAAACCCGACCTCGATCTCCTTGAAGCCGATCTCGACCAGCATGTCGAAGAACGCGAGCTTCTGCTCGATGCTCATCGGCTCGATCAGCGACTGGTTGCCGTCGCGCAGGTCGGTGCTCATCCAGACGGGCGCGCGCTCGATGGTGCGCGACGGCCATTTGCGGCCATTGAGGCGGACGGGCTCGAACGGGCGGTACTTGTCTTGCGGATTGCGCATCATCTTCTGGACCTCGGGTCTCAAGTCGCGAGCGAAGACGGGCGGCATGGGCGACGGTTGGCGCTGCCTCGCACCGCGGCGCGCGATCGCGCTGCGGATACGGATGATCTTCGCGAATCGACCGACGGATAGACGGACGAATGCTGACGACTTCGGGTTGTAAAAACGGCGAGAGGGGAACCGCGGAACTGCTGGAAGGGACCGTGCGGACAGCACACGGCGCTACGAAAGCCTTAGGCTAGTCGTAGCGATAGCGGCCGCGCTAGGCGGCCGGAGGTAATTCGGAGGGTGTTCGGAAAGGAACGCATGGCGACAACTCTATGCCAGGATGCGGGCGCCTGTCAAATGCCCGGCGCTCGAGCCCGGCGCGCCGTCAACGCGCGATGCGGGCGATCCGCACGATCGTCTCGACCTGTCGCGCAACCGTGTCGGGCACCGGCACCTCTGCGCGCAGCACGGCGTCCGTCCATGCCGCCGTCGTCGCCGCATCGCGCGATTCGGGCAGCGCGACGGGCAGCGCATCGGCCGACGAGCGTTCGGCCTCGATCAGCGTGTCGCACACGCCGTCGTGCAGCCAGTCGACCTGCACCTGGCGCCGCGTGTCGGCGACGGCTTCGCCCTCGGTGCCGCGCGCAAGCAACGCGCCGCCCTGCGCGGCGTCCGGATGATCGCGGAACAGCTGCGCGAGGCTGTCGCGGTACGGCGGATGCGTGTAGTTGACGAGCCGCAGGCCGGCCGGCGCGAACGGCTGCAGGATCTTCACGAGCGTGTGCGTCGAGTTGCGCACGCCGAGCACGCCGCGCATCGCCAGCAGGCGCGCGATGCGCGGCGCCAGCGCCTCGATCGGTGCGAAGGCGACGCGGCGCTCGGCGAGCGTGTCCTCGATCGCATCGTGCGACGTCGACGGCGCGAGCGACAGCGCCGAGAAGATCTCGGCGCTGGTCACGCGGCCCGGATCGCGCTCGACGCCGTGCACGAGCACCGGCACGCCTTCGCGCGCGAGCAGCAGCGCAAGCAGCGGCACGAGGTTGGGTTGCTTGCGCGCGCCGTTGTAGCTCGGGATCGACACGGGACGAAACGCGGCGTCCCGCACGTGCACCGGCTCGAACGACGCTTGCGCGGCGGCCAGCATCGCTGCCAGTTCGTCGGCGGATTCGCCCTTCAACCGATAGGCGATCAGGATCGCGCCGAGTTCCACATCCGACACGCGTCCGTCGAGCATCGCGCGATAGAGCGCGTAGGTATCCTCGGCGGACAGCGCGCGCGCGCCGTGCGGGCCGCGGCCGATTTCCTTGATGAAGCGGGCGCACGGGAACGGAACGGTTGCGGGAGCGGGGGAGGCGGTCATCGGGGCGTGGGG